>NZ_JBPVTR010000024.1:0-593750 GCF_051851455.1 Pseudochrobactrum albidum | reverse complement strand
ACAGTGGAAAATATGGCTCAATCCGCCGCATCTGCGCCGGCGACAACCAAAACAAATCACTCATAGCAACGCCTCCTGACGTCGCCATTGAATCAACTCACCACTCGTCATGCAACCAATTTAATAGGTCCTGAGCCTAATAACGGTCCTCTTAGCGCCATTCATCCTGAAACCGGACAGGTGACGCGAATTGGCAATACCGGCATTAATAATAGTGGTTTTGGCGGCATGTTCGGCGCCAGTAATGGTGTGTTCGGCTCCAGCAATGATGGCGGTTTTTATCAGTTTGATCTGAAAACCGGCGCAGCAACGCTGATTTCAAATTTGCAAGGCTCCACCAATAATGATGGCGCAAAATGCGCCACATCACCTTTTGAATATCCGGTTGATCTTGTCATTACAAAAGACAATGGCACTGAAATCTTTACGCCGGGAACGGATACAACATATACAATCACCGTTACGAATAACGGTCCTTTTGGTGTGCAGAATGCACTCGTCAATGATGCGCTTCCCGCCGGTATCACAGAAGCGCACTGGACATGTGGCTCGCCTGTCAATGGCGGTGTCTGCGGCGTGGCAAGCGGCACCGACAGTATGGACAATGTGCCGGTCAGCCTGCCGGTGGGTGCCTCTGTTACCTTTGAGATGACGATGTCGATCCCGGCAGATTTTGCTGAAGACCTTGTCAATACGGCAACGGTGACCAGTCCGGACAGCTCTCCCGATATTGACCCCAGCAACAATATTGCGACTGATACTGATATTGCGCCTCAACCTGGTCTGACGATCAAGAAGACCGGCACGCTTGATGACAAGGATAATGACGGCCTGCTCGATCCGGGTGAAACCATCACCTACACATTTGTGGTGAAGAACACCGGCAATGTGACCATGAGCAATGTGACGGTGAAGGATCCGTTGCTGGAACAGGCGGGCATTACCGTTACGCCTGAGCCGCAGACGCTTGCACCGGGTGAAAGCGCAACCTTTAGCGCAACCTATACGCCGACACAGGCAGAGATTGATGCGGGCAAGGTTGAGAACACGGCCACGGGCACCGGCACGCCGCCTTCAGGGGTTCCGGTTGAGAGCCCGCCGGATACAACTGTGACCTTGTCGCAGCCGGCAAGCCTTACGTTGGAAAAGGCCGGACGGTTCAGCGATACGGATGCAAACAGCTATGCAAGTATTGGTGACACGCTGACTTATAATTTCACTGTTATCAATAATGGCGGGCGGACGGTTGAGAATGTCTGGCCGGCGGATAACGGTCCGACCTTTAACGGTAAGCCGGCCGGCGGAACCTTATCGCGGTTCACGCCGGAGCCTGTCACGCTCGCTCCGGGGCAAAGTCAGGAATTTACGGCAACTTACACCCTGACAAAGCAGGATGTGGAGAATGCTGCGGGCATGCCGGATGCTGTGGTCAATGTGGCGACAGCAGCAGGCCGGACAATGGATGGCGAAGTGCGCTCGAATGAGGCGAACTCGGTTATCACCCTGCCTTCTGCCGCGCCGAGTGATATCACGGTTATGAAAACCGCCAATCTGCGCTTTATCAAGCGTGGTGAACAGGCGCCGTTTACCATTCGTGTGACGAATAACGGCGCCACACGAGCAACAGGTTTGTCGATCATCGACACAATGCCGCCAGGCTTCCGCTATGTGGAGGGAACGGCCACGGTGGATGGTGTCAAGGTGACACCGGAAATCGTCGGGCGACAGATCCGCTTCAGCGGTATTGCGGTGGATGGCAAGTCGAAGATTGATATTCGCCTGCGTCTTCTGGCACTGAGTTCGGCAGGGCCAGGCGAGCATATCAACCGTGCCCATGCCGAGGATAACACCGGAAAGCGGGTGTCTTCCGAAGCGCGCGCCGTGGTTGAGATTGTCGTCGAGCCTGTTTTCGATTGCGGTGAGATTATCGGCAAGGTGTTTGATGACCGCAACCGCAATGGCTATCAGGACGAGGGAGAACCGGGGCTGCCCGGCGTGCGGATTGCCACTGTCAAGGGCGGGCTTGTGACCACCGATAAATATGGCCGCTTCCATGTGGCTTGTGCGGATCTGCCAGATGCCCGTTCCGGTTCAAACTTCATCATGAAGCTTGATGAACGCACACTGCCGACAGGATATCGCGTGACCACTGAAAATCCGCGTGTTGTGCGGCTCACGGCCGGCAAGATGACGGAGCTGAATTTCGGTGCCTCCGTTGGCCGTGTTGTGCGGCTCGATTTGTCGGGCGAAGCCTTTGTGGCAGGGAGCGAACAACTTCAACAACGTTGGGCTCAGGGCATTGATCAGCTGATCAATGTGCTGGCGCAGGAACAATCGGTGCTCCGGCTCAGCTATATCGAGCCGGGCACTGATCCGAAACTGGCGGAAGCGCGCGTCAAGCGCATCAAAAAGATGATCTCCGAGAAATGGCGGCAACGCCAAAGGGCTTACCCGCTGGAGATTGAGACGCGTGTGGAGGTGGAGTAATGAAGATTCTTGTCACATATATGGGGCGCAGCGCCAGAGTGCTGAATCCGAAGCTTCTGTTGCTTGGCACCGCCCTTGGAACATTGACCGCCGCCTTGCCCGCCGCAATGGCACAGACGCCGGAGAAAAACGGCAAGGTTATTGCTGACAGTGCCGTGCGCAAACGGCCAGCAGCTCCGAATAGCGAGACTGAAACTGCGGCCGATAAGCCGGCTCTGCCATTCATGATCAGTGTGGATGGCGAGACGGTGGCCAAAAGTGCCGGTCTTGCAGCCGGAGGGGAACAGTCAATGCCTGCGCAAAAGGCTGCAAGGCTGGCAGCCGGTGCGCAACAGCCGGTGACTGAGCCTGCAAAACGCCCTGTGGATATGCAGCGCCGGACAGATCTTGATCTGTCTGCTGTGGATATTCGGGTGAAATTTGACGGGCTTGAGGCAAACAGGCTGCTCAATATATCAACCGTGCCGGTAAAACGCACCTATAAGGCGCATGAGGAGGTGCGTTTTCTGGCCACGTCAAACTATCCGGCTTTTATCGAACGGTCTGAAATCCGCATTTTCAACCGCAAAGGCGATGATGCGCAAAAACCTGTTGCGATTGTGTCGGTGGCAATCAACGGGGAAGCGGGCTGGGTAATGCCTGATACGCCGCAAGAGGCTGATTTTACTTATGTCTTGCGGGTTTATGACGCAAAGGGGCGTTTTGATGAAACGGTACCTTTAACACTTGCACGCAGCAACCGGGATTTCAAACCGGATGCGCAGCAGGAAAAAGCTGTTGCGCCCGGCATGGGCGAGGATCGCACGGCAATCAGCAATATTCCCGTTAATGGCGGTGCGGTGACGGTATATGGCAAACATGTGCCGGAAGGCTATTCGGTTCATATTCTGGGCGAAACCATTCCGGTTGATCATGATCAGGCCTTTGTTATGCAGCGCATTTTGCCGCCGGGCGAACATGCGGTGGATGTGGCGGTGAAGGGGCCGTCAAAGACCGGCGGGCTCTCTTTCAGCCGTGATATTAATATTCCGGATAATGACTGGTTTTATGTGGGGCTTGCCGATCTGACCATTGGCAAGCGCACCGGCGACTCCCGCATTGAGGAGGTGCGCCCCGGAGAATATGATAAGGTCTATTCCAAGGGGCGGCTTGCTTTTTATCTGAAAGGCAAGATCAAGGGAGAATATCTGCTCACAGCCGCTGCTGACACCGGTGAAGATGATATTGATCAGCTTTTCCGCAATCTTGGCAGTCAGGATCCGCGGCGGATTTTGCGCCGCCTTGATCCGGATGATTATTACCCTGTCTATGGCGATGATTCGACCTTTATTGAGGATGCGCCAACCAAGGGCAAATTCTATGTACGTCTGGAGCGTGGCGATAGTCAGGTTATGTGGGGTAATTACAAGACCCAGATTACGGGCACAGAATTTCTCCCCTCTGACCGCGCGCTTTATGGTGCTTCTGCCGTATATCGCTCACAAGAAATCACCTCATTTGGCGCGCGCCGTACGGAGGTGACAGCCTATGCCGCCCAGCCCGATACGCTGCCGCAACGTGAGGAGTTTCTCGGCACCGGCGGTTCGGCTTATTTTCTTAAACGTCAGGATATTGTGCAGGGCTCTGAAACTGTCCGGGTGGAAACCCGCGATCCGGTTACCGGAAGGGTTCTTGGCAAACGCATCCTTGCCTATGGCGAGGATTATTCCTTTGATTATATGCAGGGTGTTATCATTCTGCGCCGGCCGCTTTCATCCATGACCGGCACCAATGATCCGGTGCGCAACAGCGCGCTTGGCGGCGGCAGGCTCTATCTCACCGTGCAATATGAGTATGAGCCGGTGGTCAGTGATGTGGATGGCTATGTCTATGGCGGCCGTGCCCAGCACTGGCTGAATGATAAGCTGCGTGTCGGCGTGACCGGCATGGATGACAGCACCGACCTGTCGGATCAGAAAGCCTATGGTGCGGATGTCACATTGCGACATTCGGAGAACACCTATCTTTCCGCTGAAATAGCCCATTCAAAAGGGCGTGGCTTCAACATGTCGCAATCTTCCGACGGCGGCCTGACCTGGGGCAGGAATGAGCCGGATTATTACCGTGACCCGACAGATGATAAGGGAACGGCCTGGCGTGTGGAAGGGAAGGTTGATCTTCAGGAAATCGGCGCTGGTATGAAGGGCAGGCTTGGCGGCTATTATGAGAAAAAGGAGGCAGGTTTTTCCACCCTGTTTGAGGATATAACCGCCGATCAGCGTATCTGGGGCGCCCATGCTGATGTTAATCTTACCGATAAAACCGGCCTGAAGCTGACCTATGATGACTTCTCTGATGAACACGGGCAGATCCGGCGTGATGGTACCGGCAGTATCAGTCATCAGATTGATAAATATTGGAAGCTCTCTTTCGGGGTTACCTATACGGAACTGATGTCGCCATTGGCGATCCATGCGAATAAATCCGGCTATGACGGTTCGCGTGTGGATGCCGGTATGCGGGTTGATTACCGTATTGATGATGATAAATCCGTCTATGCTTTTGCACAAGGCACGTTAAAGCGCAGAAATGATATTGACCGCAATGATCGCGCAGGCCTGGGGGCAAAGGTGCGGCTGACCGACAAGATCGGGCTGGAGGGAGAGGTTTCCTACGGCACAAAAGGTGTGGGCGCACTGGTCGGCATAACCTATGATCCTGATGCCGACAGCCAGTATTATCTGGGCTATAAACTTGATCCGGATCGCGCTTTTGATCTGCATAATAGCCGTGACCTTTTGGGCCGTGATAAGGGAAGCGTGGTTCTGGGCATGCGCCGGAAGATGAGCGAATTGCTGTCTGCCTATAGCGAAAGCAATTACGATATGTTCGGCAGCCGGAATTCGCTCACCCAAACCTACGGGGTTGTCTATACACCTGATTCCATGTGGACGGTGGATGGCGGGCTTGAGGTTGGCCAGGTGCGGGATAAGGGCGTGCGTGAGGATACGCAAATCCAGCAGGAGGATTTTGACCGTTACGCGCCTTCAGTAGCGGTTGGCTATAAGGATGAGGAGCGTGGAATCAATGCCCGTATCCGTGGTGAGGTTCGCATTGAGCGTTCAGATTCCGGCACGCGCGATCAAAATACCTATCTGCTGGCGGCAGGGCTTTCCTGGAAGGCCAATCCGAACTGGCGGCTTCTGACCCATATTGATGCGGTGCTTTCTGACAGCCGCGGCTCTGAGCCTTCCTTTGCCAATACCGATTATGTGGAAGCCTCAATCGGTTATGCCTATCGGCCGGTGGATAACGACCGCCTGAACGCATTGTTCAAATATACCTGGCTTTATGATTTGCCGGGCAATAATCAATTGATCAGCGGTGCAACGGGCGACCTGTTCGCGCCGGCGCAGCGCAGTCATATTCTCTCAGCCGATGCAAATTATGATCTTATGCCATGGCTTACGATCGGGGCTAAATATGGCTTCCGTTTTGGCGAGGTGAAATATCGCGCCAATGACGGAACCGGATCTGCCTTTGTGGATGAATGGCAAAGATCATCGGCACATTTGGGAATTTTGCGTGCCGATCTGCATTTCATCAAGAGCTGGGATTTGTTGTTTGAGGGGCGCGTTATGCATATGCCGGAAGCAAAAACCACAGATTTTGGTGCATTGGCTGCTGTCTACCGGCATGTGGGCAATAATTTTAAAGTAGGTGTGGGGTATAATTTCGGCCGGTTCTCGGATGATCTGCGCGACCTGACACTGGATGACAGGGGGGTATTTCTCAACGTGGTCGGAAAATTCTGAAACTACAATTTATTGCGAGAGAATTATTCTGGAATGGTTGTATAAAGACGGGGCATATCCGTTTCATAGGCTGAATATGCGGATATGTACCTGCGGGGGTGGTAATTTATAGTAATGCAGAAGAAGATAGCAGATGCCGGTCTGCTCAGGCATGTGCCTGAAGATTACGGGCCACGCAAAATGGCTTTTCGCGGTGGTGCAGTGCATAAGCGGCAGCCTCCGGGGGCTTATACCTTCAAGCCGGGCGGTCATTCTATTGCAATAATGCTGGAAGCCTCGCCGGCAATGGGGCTTGCATTTAATGGGGAGGCTTATCGCACAGTGGATGTTTTGGCTGGTATGCTTGCATTCGGGCCAGCCGGGGTGGAATGCAAAACCGATTGGTCGGCGGAATCAGAAAGTATTGTTGTCAGTATCTCGCGTGAAGATATGGCAGAACTTTCCGGCCATGAATTTAAGCGTACCGATATTGAATTGGAGCCGGTTCACTTCACGCCGGATAATACTGCCTTTCAACTGGCCAGAATGATCAGGACAGAATTGGCGCGCCCTGCGCAATCGGGTGAGCTTTATCTGGATTCATTGATTACCATGCTTGGCGTTCATGTGCTGCGTAATTATGCCGGCACGGACAAAAGTGAAAAAACTGCAAGAAAGGGCGGGCTTTCAGTTGCAGTTACCGGCATTATAAGAGAATATCTTGATCAACATTTCAGGCGCAAGCTTACCACTGCAGAACTGGCCGGAATATGCGGCCTCTCTCCCAGCCGTTTTACCTATGCGTTTGCGCAAACTTTCGGCCAAACACCACATCAATATTTGCTGGAACGCCGGCTTGATTTTGCCGAGAAGCTCCTCACTGATACGAAAATGCCCGTGGCGGAAATAGCGTTTTTAAGTGGTTTTTCCAGCCAAAGCCATCTCACAAGCACCATGCGTACCTATCGTCATAAAACACCGCGACAATTCCGTGAATATGCGATTTTTGATATAGGGCGTGATGGCTCTGTCAGGGCGGCAGAGGAAGCGGGTAAATTGACGGTCTGATCTTTTTATCGGCTGCCTTTTCATAAAATATTGCACAGTCAGGTTGTATCAAGCTGATTGTGCAATATTTTTTGAAAGCAATGAAATCAGCACTCAGTTCATAGTCTTGATACAAAATCAGACAAGATGATTGGCATAAACCTGCCGGAACAAATCCCGATTGCCGATAATGAGAAAACACTTATCTTTTTTGTGAAGAGAAATGGCGCACCCGAAAGGATTCGAACCTCTGACCCCCAGATTCGTAGTCTGGTGCTCTATCCAGCTGAGCTACGGGTGCTTGCCTAGAACCGCTCTGTATTACTGCGGTAAGCGCGTCTCTAAAGTGTTCTGCGTTACATTGCAAGCGCTTATCTCAAAAATTTCATAAAATTTTCTATTTTTTTCGTGCGCTGGGGATAAGTACGGAAAAACAAACCGTAAGCAGCTTTTTCCTGCATCTTTTATCGCTGATAAACCGCCCGTCAAGCGTCATAAATCTTGTCTCTTGACAAAAATTGTCAGCTGCGCTGGCTGTGCCGGGCGTAAACCGGCTTGTCGGGAATGCGAATCTCAAATAAAGCGCCTTCCTGATAGTCCTGACGCAACTCAATCGCCCCGCCATGGGCACGCACCAATTCCTGTGCAATAACAAGACCAAGCCCTGTACCGTCATGGCGGGCAGAGCCGCTGAAGGCGGTGAAAAGATTATCTCTGGCTTTTTGCGGCAGGCCGGGCCCCGTATCCGCCACGGCAATATAGCAGTTGTTTCTAATACGCCAGGCGCTGATTATCAGGGATTTCTCCTTATCCGGATCGGCATTGCAGCTGCTCATGGCCTGCACCGAATTGCGGCACAGGTTATTAAGCACGCGCAGCATCTGCTCTTTATCAATATAAGCCTCAAAATCCACCGGAACCATATTGCGGAAGGTGATCTCCACATTGGGGGGAATCACCAGCATATCTTCCACTTCATGAATAAGCGGGCGTAACAGGCGCTGCTGGCGCACCGGCACAGCCTCCTGTGTGCGGCCATAAGCAATAACCGTTTCAGAATAGGTGATCGCACGGTTAAGCGTGCGGATCAGTTTGGGAGAATAACGCTGCACAACCGGATCTTTGGTATCGGCAAGACTATCTGACATCAATTGTGCGGAAGCCAGAATATTGCGCATATCATGGTTGATCTTGGAAACCGCCAGCCCCAGATCTGCCAGATGTTTGCGCTCCTGAAATAAATGCTGGAGATGTGTTTGCATCTGCGCTAGCCGGTTTTGTGCATAGCCAAGCTCATCCTTGCGGTATGAGGTGCCTATGATCAGGGTCGGGTCATCCGGCTTCTGGCCAAAGGCAAACATATTCTCATACATATGGCCGACAGGGCGCAGCAACAGCCGGTGAATGATGAAATAGATCAATGCAGCCGCAACAAGAGAAATTAATAGGGAAATCGTGGCGATGATGCGTGAATTTTGCATAAGCTTATGATGCAGCGCCGTATCATACATAACGATACTGACCGAAGTACCCGTATAATCCGGCGCGCCTGAGAGCAGAATAACCTTGTTGCCGCCGCTGATCAGGGTTTTCAAGGCTCCCCAAAAATCGCTGAAAGGCGTTGATGCGGTTAAATCTATGCGCTCATCAACAGGCAGATTGGCAGGCGTTGCGGCCAGCATCAGATTTTCCCCGTTGCGGGTTATGCTGATAGCCTGTGTATCTGTGGAGCGCAGGAGCTGATCCTGTAATTCCGGCGGCAGGTTTGTATCTGTTCCGGCATCCAGCAATAGCAGGCTGGCTGCGGAAACCATGCTGTATTTTGCGGTGAGCCATTGATTGCGCATATTGGAAATGGAAGGCGCAAGAATAATAACTTCCGCAATCAGCACGGCCAGAATAGACATCATCAGCAATTTGCTGGAAACCCGGTGACGCAGGGGGATATAATGGTCATCTTCCTCCGGCAGCAGCTCTCCCTTGGTAAAAACACCGCTCACGGCCTCATTTGGCGGCAATGGAGCCTGCGGGGAGGGTGTGGCAGGCGGGGCGCCGTTTTCAGGGTTCAGCCCTGTTTTTTCCTGCAGGGTGTCTTCTTTCAGGGTGTCCGGCTGTACAGTGTTTTGAAGAGACGCGCCGGAACCGGTCATGTGACTGGCGGATGCCTTATGAAAAGCACTGTTTTTCGTAAAGGTCATTATGTCCATCCGTCAGGCTGCCGGTTTAATATTGTGTAAGCGCATTTTTATGCGCAATACACAGGTCTTTGCGCGCCAGATCATTTTTGCCTGATCGAAATCCCGCCCCCCGGACGTTCTAATCCTGCATGCGCAATATAGGCGCAATACCGCATGATTTCAAATTTGGAGCAACTCTGAATTGGCAATAAAAGAGTTTGTAACAAAAGTTTTATTTAAAACATATGTTTTATTTTCGTGCGGCATATGTTACAGCGCACTAAAGTAAAGAGCGAAAGTGCCGCTTATAGAGTGCCGGTTAAGGGAGCAGGAAAATGGTGCATCAAGAGAGCGCAACGCAACATCCGGATATGCCGGCATCTGCCCCCCTGCAGCAACTATCCCCTCAGGAGCGTGCTGTTCTGGATATGATTGCGGCCAATCCTTTTGCGGGGCAGCAGCAGATTGCTGATGCACTGGGGCTGGCGCGCTCCACAGTGGCGGCGCATATTGTGCAATTGACGCAAAAAGGGTTTGTGCTCGGGCGTGGTTATTATCTGCCGCAACCAAAGCGTATTGTCTGTATTGGCGGCGCGGTATTTGACCGGAAATATCACGCTCACGCACCTTTGATCAAAGCAACATCCAATCCTGTCAGCGGCAATAGCAGCCATGGCGGGGTTGCGCGCAATGTTACGGAAAATCTGGCGCGTCTTGGGGTGAATATCGGTTTTGTTTCTATTCTGGGCGATGATGAAACAGGCCGCGCCATTCTCGATCATCTGCGCCTGTTGGGTGTGGATGTTACCCGCACGATTATTTCCTCCGCAGCGCGCACCGCAGAATATGCAGCGATATTAAATCCGGATAATGATCTGGCGCTTGGCATAGCCGATATGGGCATTTTTGATCTTTTCACACCGGATAAGCTGGAAAATATATGGCCGCATCTGGCTTCAGCCGATTGGGTTTTTGCAGATTGTAATCTGCCAGCCGCGACATTGGAAATATTGCTTGCCAAAAAAACTGGCAGCCGTTTCCGGCTGGCTGTGGATACGGTTTCCGCTCCCAAGGCGCAGCGCCTGCCACATGATCTGAGTGGCGTGGATTTGCTGTTTCTCAATATGGATGAGGCGCATAGCCTGCTCGGATATTCTGCAACTGCACCGCGGCTTACATCAGAGCAGGCTATCAAGGCTTTGCAGGCGCGTGGTGTGGCGAAAATTGTTATGACAAAAGGGGCGGCAGGAGCGGAGATTGCCGATGAGAATGGCCTGCGTCACATCGCCGGCGTGCCGGCTCAGCCGGTGGATATTACCGGCGCCGGTGATGCGCTGATTTCCGGAACGCTTTATTGTTTGCTTAATCATCAACCGCTGTATGAAGCGGTGCGCACCGGCACCTTGCTGGCCACTTTGACCACTGAAAGCGAAGCCAGTGTTCATCCGGATTTATCAGCGCATTTTCTTGATGCGCACCATTACCGCGTAAGCGGCTCTCATAATGTCACCGCGTAAGCAGGCTGCAACATATCACCGCATTAGCGGTTTGAGACTTTTTTGAAACCGCCTTAGAAAGGTTATTCCCTTGACCCGTTTGACTATGCATTTCAGCGATGAAGTTCGCACCGCCTTTGATCAGGGCAAAGCTGTTGTTGCTCTTGAATCCACGATTATCACGCATGGTATGCCTTATCCGCAAAATCTTGAAATGGCGCGCAAGGTTGAAGCCGCTATTCGTGAAAATGGCGCAGTTCCGGCAACAATTGCCGTGTTGAAAGGCAAAATCCATGTTGGGCTGGATGATGCGCAGCTGGAACAGCTGGCGCAAGCCACGGATGCGGTTAAAACCTCCGGCCGCGATCTGGCTGCAGATATGGTGCAGGGACTGACTGCCGGCACGACTGTTTCGGCCACCATGCGTATTGCTTCACTTGCCGGAATTGAAATTTTTGCAACCGGCGGTGTCGGTGGCGTGCATCGCGGTGCGGAGACAAGTTTTGATATTTCGGCTGATCTTAACGAATTGGGACAAACCGGAACCACTGTTGTTTGCGCCGGCGTGAAATCCATTCTTGATATCCCTAAAACGCTTGAATATCTTGAAACCCAGCGTGTGCCGATTATTGCCTGTGGCAGTGATGATTTTCCGGCCTTTTTCACCCGTTCCAGCGGATGCAAGGCCGATCACCGTCTTGATAGTCCTGAAGAGCTTGCAAGGGCTATGGCGCTGCATCTTGCGCTTGGTTCCGGCACGGGTATGCTGATTGCCAATCCAATTCCGCAAGAAGATGCACTGTCACCGGAATTCATCAATGGCACGATTGAGGCCGCAGTGCATGAGGCCGAACAACAGGGGATCGCCGGCAAGGATGTAACGCCGTTTCTTCTGGCGCGTATCAATGAATTGTCAGAAGGCCGCAGCCTGAAAGCCAATATCGCATTGGTGCTCAATAATGCCAGACTGGCCGCCCGCATGGCCGTGGCCTATAAGGCTCTGGTATAATTTTTTGAAATATCTATTGCAGACAGTATAGACCAGACGGGCGCAGGCGGTTGCTTTCGCCCGTTTTTATTTTCTCCCTGCCGGCCATAATTGTAAAACCGTGACATGATGCGGTCATTTTAAGTCTTTATTAGCCATCTTGCCGGAAATTATTGCAGGTTGTGCCGGTATTATACTGCTCTTGCATCACAACGCAGCATTACAGAAATTTAATTAGACCTGTAGGGGCAGATTACGCATTTTAAGCAGATCACTTCATAAGTGCGGGCTTATTCTTGTTTCAAAGATTTTGTTTTTTTGTTTGGAAGTAAAAATATGTAGCGCGAAATGAAATGCGTTGATGCGCATGGCGCAGGAATTCTGTGCCTGCAATGGTTTGCAATTTAAACTGCAAACAGGCTGGTGTCCCGTTATTGCAAGATCGGAATATAATGAAAAACTGGAAACAGATTGCAGTATGCATGGTTCTGGCAGCTGCTGCATATGGTGGCTGGAGCTGGTATCAAGGCAACCACGCAACAACAGAGGCGCAGGACAAGGCCGCCGGCACAAAACCGGCGCAACAAGCCGGCAGACGTGGCGCGGGCAATGCGCTGGTGGTGGTAAAACCGGCAGGCAATGCGGTTCTCAACGATAAATTGAGTGCCATCGGCACAGGCATTGCGCTCAATACTGTAACGGTTTCACCTTATTCCGGCGGCACGATCCGCAAATTTCTGGTCAGTGCCGGCTCTGTGGTTACCAAGGATCAGGCTATTGCCGAGCTTGATGCGGAAACAGAGCAGATAGCAGTGGAAAAAGCGGAAATTGCCCTGCAGGATGCCCAGAATACGCAAAAACGCATGGTTACCTTGCGCGCCTCCAATGCGGCAACACAGGTGCAGGTTGTGGCCGCTGATCTGGCGCTTGCCAATGCGCAATTGGCGCTGAAAGATGCGCAGCTTGCCTTAAGCCGCCGTTCAGTCAAGGCGCCGATTGCCGGTATTGTTGGTATTCTTCCGGTCGATGCCGGCAATTATGTAACCTCCGGTACCGCCATTGCGACAATTGATGACCGTTCCAGATTGCTGGTTGATATCTGGGTTCCCGAGCGTTTTTCACCGCAATTGCATATCGGGCAGGCGGTTACAGCGCAGCCAACCGCCCTGCCGGGCAGGCATTTTACAGGGCGGATCAGTGCTGTCGATAATATGATTGATGCTGCCAGCCGTACCTTGCGCGTGCGGGCAGAGATTACCAATCCAAGCGATGTTTTACGGGCAGGTATGTCGTTTACAATAACAATCCTGTTCCCGGGCGATCATTATCCATCGGTTGACCCGCTGGCAATCCAATGGGATGGCAAGGGTTCTTATATATGGCGCATCGGCAAGGATAATAAGGCAGAGCGGGTTGCCGCAGAAATTGTGCAGCGCAATGTCGATGCTGTTCTTGTAAATGGCGATATCCATGAGGGAGATATGATTGTTACGGAGGGCGTGCTCAATGTGCGTGAGGGGGCTGCAGTAACAATCAAGGGGCATAATACCGGTATTGATACCGGCGCAAAGATAGAACCGGCAACTGCACAGGCCGATAATAAACAGGCAGGATGATGATGGGTTCAAAGCATCCGCAAAACGGTGATGCACAGCATTCTGCGGCTATGAAAGCAGATGTTCCGGAAAATGAAGTGCGGGATGGTGCAAAAACAGGGCAGCAACAGCCGCAGCAAAATGGCGGGCTGACGGCCTTGTTTATCCGCCGGCCGGTTTTTGCCTTTGTGCTCAATGTGCTGATTGTGGTGGCAGGGCTTGCCGCGCTTACCGGTGTTGATGTTCGTGAATTGCCGGATGTTGACCGGCCGGTGATTTCTGTCAGCACCACATTTTCAGGCGCTTCGGCTGAAACCATTGACCGTGAGGTAACACAGGTTCTGGAAAATGAGGTTGCGCGTGTTTCCGGCGTCAAGAATATTTCGTCAACCTCATCTTTCGGCCGCAGCCGCGTAACGGTTGAGTTTAATGATGGCGCGGATATCAATGTTGCTGCGGCTGATATGCGTGATGCAATCTCCCGCGTGGCCAATCAGCTGCCGGAAGAGGCGGATGCATCGCGCATTATCAAGGCAGATTCCAATGCTGATGCGGTCATGCGGCTGGCGATTACCTCCGATACGGTCAGCCTTGATGATATGACTGTGATTGTTGAAGATCAGATTGTCGATGTGCTGTCTGCGGTGCCGGGTGTGGCAAATGTCGATGTCTATGGTGATCGTGATAAGATCTTCCGCATTGATATTGATTATAAAAGGCTGGCCAGCTATGGCCTGACCTTTGCAGATGTGAGCGCGGCTCTGGCCTCTATGGCGCTTGATCATCCGGCCGGCTCGCTGCGCAGTGCCGATCAGTCGCTGGTGGTGCGTGCAACAGCATCGGTTTCCTCACCGCAGGATTTTGAAAATATCATTATCAAGGGGCAAACCCGCATCCGGGATGTGGCTAATGTGACTTTGGGGGCGGATATTGAAAAATCTGCCGTACTCAATAATGGCCGCAACAGTATCGGTCTTGGTATTATCCGGCAGGCACAATCCAACACGCTGGATATTTCTGATGGTGTGCGCGCAGAAGTGGCAAAACTTAATCAGACCCTGCCGCAGGGAATGTCGATCAGGGTGACCAGCGATGATGCCAATTTTATCCGTGGTGCCATGCATGAGGTGGAGATTGCGCTGACCGCAGCTATATTGATTGTGATTGCGGTGATTTATATGTTCCTGCGCGATATACGTGCAACGCTGATCCCCACGGTTTCCATTCCGGTGGCGCTGATTGGCACAGTTGCTGCAATTTATCTGGCAGGCTTTTCCATCAATATTCTTACATTGCTGGCATTGGTGCTGGCAACCGGGCTGGTGGTGGATGATGCTATTGTGGTGCTGGAAAATATTGTGCGCCGTCGTGCGCAGGGGCTGGGGGCGCGCGCAGCCGCAGTGCTGGGCACAAGGGAGGTGTTTTTTGCCGTTATTGCCACAACACTGACATTGGTTGCCGTCTTTGTGCCGATTTCCTTTCTGCCGGGGCAGGCGGGCGGCCTGTTTCGCGAGTTTGGCTTTGTGCTGGCCATTGCGGTTTTATTATCTTCTGTTGTGGCACTGACACTGTGTCCAATGCTTGCATCCCGCTTTCTTAAGGCAGCGGCAGCAACGCATGAAACTGTGCAAAATAACCGCCGCGGCCTGATTTATCGCATGAGTTCGGCGCTGGCGCTGTTTTATCGCCGCAGCCTGCACCGGTGCCTCAATGCGCCGTGGATTGTGGTGGCAGCGGCGCTGGTTTTCGCTTTTTTCTCCTTAAGCGCCTATACCACCCTGCGGCAGGAACTGACCCCGAGCGAAGACCGCTCTGCAGTTATGCTGCGTATTTCCGGTCCGCAGGGCATCAGTATCAGTTTTTTACGTTCTCAGCTTGAAAAGATTGATGCGGCGTTGCAGCCGTTGCGGGATCAGGGCGAGATTATCAGTTCTTTTGCCATTGCAGGCACAGGCGGCTCTTCCAATAGCGGTTTTATGGTGCTGACGCTTGCTCCGTGGAATGAGCGGGCGCGCCGGCAGCAGGAAATTGTTGCCGATATTAACAAGCGCCTGCGCCCGATCACCGGAGTGCGCGCCTTCACATTGCAGCCAAACAGCCTTGGCATTCGCGGCGCTGGCAATGGCTTGCAATTTACACTGGTTGGCAATGATTATGCGGTGATCCGGCCGGTCAGTGATGCGCTTCTTGCTGAAATGGAAAAAGATCCGCGCTTTGTGCAGCCGCGTCTGTCGGTTGATGCCACGCAGCCGCAATTGTCAATACAGATCAACCGCGAACGCGCATCCGATCTTGGTATTGATATTACCGGCCTTGCCAATGCGGTGCAGGCAGTGCTGGATGGCCGCAAGATCGGCGCCGTTTATATTGGCGACCGTTCTTATGATGTGAAAATGATGGCCACCTCCAATCCGGTCAATGATCCGACGGATCTGGAAAATATTTTCATGCGCACTGGCGATGGCCGCTATGTTTCCATGGCAACCATTGCCTCCGTACGGGAAATTGCTGTGCCGCCGCAATTAGCGCGTGAGCAGCGGCAACGTTCTGTTGCAATCACCTCCGGCCTTGGCAGTGATTTTGCGCTGGGTGATGCCTATAAAACCGTACAGGCAATGGCAGATCCGCTCTTGCCGCCCGGTGTGCATTTGGTGCCGCTAGCAGAAGCGGCAACCCTTGGCGAGACCTCAACAGGCCTGTTCATGGTGTTTGGCTTTGCAGTGGTAATCATTCTTCTGGTGCTTGCTGCCCAGTTTGAAAGTTTTGTCAGTGCGTTTATTGTTATGGCTACAGTGCCATTGGGGCTTGGCTGTGCCATAGTGGCGCTGATCCTCACGGGAACCAGCCTTAATGTTTATAGCCAGATCGGGCTGGTGCTTCTGGTGGGGATTATGGCAAAAAACGGTATTCTTATCGTGGAATTTGCCGATCAGCTGCGCGATCGCGGCCTGTCTTTGCGCAAAGCAGTGGAAGAGGCGGCTAATATTCGCTTGCGTCCGGTTTGCATGACCATGATTTGTGCTGTTCTGGGTGGTGTGCCGCTGGTTCTGGCATCGGGTGCCGGTGCGGAAGCCCGTGTGGCACTGGGGTGGATTATTGTGGGCGGGCTGGGGCTGGCAACCATTGCCACGCTCTATGTGACACCGGTGGCCTATCTGCTGCTCGGGCGTTTTATCAATCCCAAAAGCCATGAGGAGCAGCGCCTTGACCGGGAGTTGGCACATGCCGGCGCATTGGAGATAAAACCGGAATAAACGAAAGATATGGCGGTTTGCTGCTGCTGTTGCTTATGTCTTGATCAAGGCATTGTTACATGTATATATGTTATACTTGTGCGGACAGAGATTGATCGGGCAGGTAAAATGCTCCGGCATAAGCGGATTATGCCGGAGCATTATTTTATACAATTTCAGCCGTCTCCAAAGCCGCATGCAGCAACACATCCGCGCCGTTGCCAGCCCATTCCCTGGTGATATCTTCAGCCTCATTATGGCTCAGGCCATCAACACACGGGCACATAATCATCGCTGAAGGGGCAATCTGATTAATCCAGCAGGCATCATGGCCGGCTCCTGAAATAATATTGCGCTGTGACAGGCCAAGGCGACCGGCTGCCTGACGAATATTGGCAAGGCAGGTCTCGTCAAAAGAAACCGGATCAAAAGCGCCGGCTTCTTCAATCTGATAGGTCAGCCCCGTTTTTTCACAGATTTCAGCCACGGATTTTTCCAGCTTTGCAACCATTGCGGCAAGTTCAGTTTTATCCGGATGGCGGAAATCAGCAACAAACACCGCTTTCCCGGGGATGATATTGCGCGAGTTCGGGCTGATATGGGCATAACCCACCGCGCCTACGCCATTTGGTGCATGTTCAAGAGCAATTTCATTGACGCGCTCGGTAATGCGCGCCATGCCAAGCCCCGCATTCACACGTTTGCGCATGGGGGTGGAACCGGTATGAGCCTCTTTGCCGGTAAGGGTGATTTGCAGCCATTTCAGACCCTGCACATGGGTAACAACGCCAATATCCACCCCTTCATCTTCCAGGATCGGCCCTTGTTCAATATGCAGCTCATAATAGGCTTTAATCGGGCGGCGGGTTGTTGGAATATTGCCCTCAAAAGCGATGCGTTTGAGCTCTTCTCCCACGGTTTTGCCGTCAGTATCGGTGCGGGATTTTGCCCATGTCTCATCGAACAGGCCGGCAAAAACACCGGAGCCCAGCATGGCCGGGGCAAAACGCGCGCCTTCCTCATTGGTCCAGTTTACCACTTCAAGCGGATGGCGGGTTTTAATGCCCAGATCATTGAGGGTGCGCACAACCTCCAATCCGCCAAGCACGCCCAGAACGCCGTCAAATTTGCCACCTGTGGGTTGTGTATCAAGATGGCTGCCAAGCATGACCGGCGGCAGGGAAGGGTCGCTGCCCTCACGGCGGGCAAACATATTGCCCATCGTGTCAATATTTACGGTCATACCGGCTTCTTCACACCATTTTTTAAAAAGCAGTCTGCCTTCGCGGTCTTCATCGGTAAGGGTTTGGCGGTTATTGCCTGTTGAAAGGCCGGGGCCGGTTTTGGCCATATCCATCAGGCTGTTCCAAAGGCGGTCAACATTGGTTCTAAGATTGCTGTTGAGGTGCATGGTCATTACATATTTCCGTATGTGGTCTGATCATCGGAAGGGGCGGTACCGGCAGAAAAAACCACCGGCCGGAATTCAGGGATACACACAGGGATTGCCTCCTATTTATGAATTTTATCAGCGCATAACCGGAAGTTGCGCCTGTTTTGGCTGAAGATATGCTGTGCTTTGCAGGAACAGGATAAAAAGAGCCTTGATTGTTTCCCCGAAAAAACGTTGATTACAGCCCCGTTCTGACGCGGAGTTTTTTATGTTGCCTGTTTTCTGTTATGGTTCAGGCATTTGTATCATTCACTAATTTTAGCGCATAACAAGATATTTTTTCGGTATAATGCGCCTGCGGCATGTTTTATCTGCCGTGGGCCTCAATGGAGAGAACAGCATGGGACGGAAACCAAAACTGGCCGGAGAAATGTCTGCTCTGTTGGAAGAAAGCCATATTTTAAATAACAGTATTTCTCATGAAACCTCTGGCAAGAAAAAAACAGAAATAGAGAATGCGCCGGAGAATTTATCGCGAATACAGGAAGCAAACCGCAAACTCATACTTGATGCGGCGCTGGATGTATTTTCGACCTATGGTTTTCGCGGCTCTACAATTGACCAGATTGCACAAAAAGCCGGCATGTCGAAGCCCAATCTCCTCTATTATTTTCGCCGTAAGGAGGAGATTTATGTGACGGTTCTGCAGCAAACACTGGATCTGTGGTTCTCAACGCTTAAGGCTGTCGACCCTCAGGGCGAACCGTTGGAGGAATTGAAAAAATACATTCGCGTCAAGCTGGAAATGGCTTTCAAAAATCCTGCCGCCTCGCGCCTTTTTGCCAATGAGATCATGCATGGCGCACCGGCTATCGGCGCATTGTTGCAGGGGGAGGTGCGCAGGCTGGTGGATGAAAAAGCAGCCATGATAAGGCAATGGATGGAGGAGGGAAAACTGGCCAGAAGCGACCCCTATCATCTGCTGTTCTGTATCTGGGCTGCGACTCAGCATTATTCTGATTTTGAAACTCAGTTGCGTGTGTTTTTGGGTAAGGATTTTGATGCGCCGGATCGCGTTGAGAAAACGGTGCAGGCTGTCAGTTCTGTTTTGCTTGATGGTATCCGCCCGCGTTGAAATGACCGGTAAAGCAAGCCGTTCAGGCGCTGTCCTGCGGCATATTCTG
Source organism: Pseudochrobactrum albidum (assembly GCF_051851455.1). Lineage (NCBI taxonomy): Bacteria > Pseudomonadati > Pseudomonadota > Alphaproteobacteria > Hyphomicrobiales > Brucellaceae > Pseudochrobactrum > Pseudochrobactrum albidum. The sequence goes on along the minus strand of NZ_JBPVTR010000024.1, from coordinate 574,377 downwards.
TGCTGCAGCTTTACCGATATCAGCAAAAAAACGGTCGGCAATTTTGCGGGCTGCATTGCCGAGCAACCGGGTGCCAAGCTGGGCGATTTTTCCGCCTGCATCACCATTAATCCTGTAACGCAGAATCGTGATATCCGCACTTTCCTCTTCCAGCACCACATCGGCACTGCCTGTGGCAAAGCCGGCAATGGAACCCTGCCCCTCACCGCTGATCGTATAAGAACAAGGGGGATTGAGATTAGAGAGAATCAGCAACCCGTGAAAGCGGATTTTCATAATGCCGAGATTAACCCGGATTGCCGCCTGAATATCTGTATCGGAAAGGCGCTCCAGCGTTTCACAGCCCGGAATGCAGGGTCTTAGTATATCCACATTATTCATGGCATCCCAGACGGCCTGTCTTGGCGCGAGAATGCGTTCTTCACCGGTGAGATCCATATTGAGCCTTTTTCTTTCTTGCGGTTTGCTGAAATTTGGGGGCAGAGTGAGATCCGGCATCTGCGGCATAACGGGACAATGCGCGGTGATGATAACAGTTTCAGTCACAGGAAAAAAACCGTTGAAGTTTGTTTTTATTTATCATGCCCTTAAAATACTTCAATCGGTTCATATCTGACGTCATAATATGTTGAATATTGAGAGGCAATATTCCTGATTTGGGAGTGGTTCGCATGGCAGGAAATCAAGCGGCAATTATGGCAAATGTTGCGGCGCTGAAAGAGCATTGGCTTAACACGGCTGCACGGCAGAATATGCGGGCGGCTTTTGCGGCTGATCCCGGGCGGTTTGAGCGCTATTGTCTGCGGCTGGATGATTTGCTGCTGGATTGGTCAAAATGCCGTATTAATGATGAGACAATGGCATTGCTGAAAAATCTGGTGCAGGCCTGTGATGTAGAAGGGCGGCGCAATGCCATGTTTGCCGGTGAGCCGGTCAATATAACGGAAAACCGCGCGGTTTTGCATGTGGCATTGCGGGCAAGGCCTGATGATGTCTTTATCACCGATGGTGAAAATGTGGTTCCGCATGTGCAGGATGTGCTGCATCGTATGAGCCTTTTCAGCGAGGCAATCCGCAGTGGCGAACTGGCGGGCGCTACAGGGCGCACCATCACTGATGTGGTCAATATTGGCATTGGCGGCTCTGATCTGGGGCCGGTCATGGCAACACTGGCGCTGACCCCTTATCATGACGGGCCGCGGACGCATTTTGTCTCTAATATTGATCCTTCGCATATTGCCGGCACATTGCGTGATCTTGATCCGGAAACCACGCTGATCATCATTGCTTCCAAAACCTTTACCACGATTGAAACCATGACCAATGCCAAAACCGCCCGTCAATGGGTGGCCGGCGCTTTGGGGGAAGAGGCGGTGGGGGCGCATTTTGTGGCGGTTTCTACCGCTCTGGATAAGGTTGCCGCCTTTGGTATCCGGCCGGAACGGATATTCGGTTTCTGGGATTGGGTCGGCGGTCGCTATTCGGTCTGGTCATCTATCGGTCTGCCGGTCATGCTGGCTGTCGGATCTGAGCGGTTTAAGGAATTTCTCGCCGGCGCCCGTGTGATGGATGAGCATTTCCGCACCGCGCCATTTGAGCAGAACCTGCCGATGATATTGGGCGCAATCGGCTATTGGCACCGTGAAATCTGCGGCTTTGGCAGCCGTGCGGTCATTCCTTATGATCAGTATCTGGCGCGGTTGCCGGCTTATCTTCAGCAGCTGGACATGGAATCCAACGGCAAAAGCGTCAAGCTGGACGGCACGCCGGTTACAGGCGCCACAGGGCCGGTTGTCTGGGGTGAACCCGGCACAAACGGCCAGCATGCTTTTTTTCAGCTGCTGCATCAGGGAACAGATACTATTCCGCTGGAATTTATGATTGCCGCCAACAGCCATGAAGCGGAGCTGCCGGAGCAGCATCAGATGTTATTGGCCAATTGCCTGGCGCAAAGTGAAGCTTTGATGAAAGGCCGCACCCTGGAGGAGGCGCAGGCGCAATTGCGGGCGCGTCAATTACCAGAGGCGGAAGTGGCGCGCATTGCACCGCATCGTGTGTTTGCCGGTAACAGGCCCTCAGTCACGATTATTTATGACAAGCTCACACCTTTTGCTCTTGGCCGCCTGATTGCGCTTTATGAGCATCGTGTTTTTGTGGAGGCGCAATTATTCGGTATTAATGCCTTTGACCAATGGGGAGTGGAGCTTGGCAAGGAGCTGGCCACAGAATTGCTGGATGTGGTGCGCGGAGAACAAACTGCCGCCAACCGCGATGCCTCCACACAGGGGCTGATTGCGCATTTGCAGCGCAGCATACAGAAAATGTGAACAAAGCTGCAAAGGCGGCCGCTGAACAGGGAAATGCGTGACAATTCATAGCGTTTGGTGTTTGCTGCCTTTCTATGCAGGAATCGGAAGCGTTGTGAGGAGCAATGCGGATTCTGCCGGATAAATTGCAAGATATATGCCGCCGTTTCAGCGCGGTAAAACCGGCTCAAAGCCGGAATTCTCAGGTGGGACAAAGATGAAGACTGATCGGATAGAATTTGCCGCAGATGTGCCGGGCATTCAGGTGGAATTGCGCGTTTTGCGCTTTGAGGGCACAGATCAAACGGCGCCGTCAGCCTATATGCAATCATCGCTTCATGGCGCTGAATTGCCGGGGCAGGCCGCTTTGCATTCTCTCATTCCGATGCTGCAAAAGGCTGAGGCGGAAGGCCGAATTCGCGGTAATCTCACCATTGTGCCGCAGGCCAATCCCGTGGCTTCCAATCAATGGCTCAGCCACCAGCATCATGGCCGGTTTGATTTTTTCTCCGGGATTAATTTTAACCGCAATTTCCCGCTTCTGGAAGATTTTGACACATCTTCCTTGCCGGAGGCCGATGCGCCGGTATCGCTTGACAAGCGCATCAAGGCAATGTTGGTGCGCCTCGCCTTAAAACATGAAATCGTGCTGGATCTGCATTGTGACGATGAGAGTGAAAACTATCTCTATGTACATGAAAATTTTGCAGAAGATCTGCGTGATCTGGCAACCGCGTTGCGCTCTGCCGCTATTCTTGCCGGAGATTCTACCGTGAGTGCGGCTTTTGAAGAGGCCTGTGTTAACCCGCTCTTGCATATGAAGCCGGAGGAGCGTGATATGCGCCGGCGTGCGGTAACAACGGTTGAGTTTCGCGGCCTTAATGATGTTGATCCTGAAACCGGCAAGGCTGATGCAGAGGGGCTTTATCGCTTTCTTGTCGCCCGTGGTGTGGTGGAAGATGCGGCAAGTGAGCTGGGTGAGCCGTTTAACGGCCCGATCGCGCCTTTTTCACGTGTGGAGATGATCCGCGCGCCGCAGGGCGGCATGGTGCTTTATCATGTGGCGCTTGGCGATATCGTGAAAAAGGGTGATCTTCTCGCCACAATCGTAACGGTGCCGGGCGAGCCGGAACATGATATCAAATTATGCGCGCCGCAGGCCGGCCGTGTGCTCACCCATCGCAGTCTGCGTTATTTGCGCCGTGGTGATGATGTGATGAAACTGATAGGGGATGAACCCTCAGCACAGGTAAAACCTGCCGGTTCACTGGAGGCCTGATGTCTGCGGTTGTTACAACACCTTGCGGCTCTGTAAAAAAAATCCGCGCTATACTTTTTGACAAGGATGGCACGCTGGTTGATTTCAACCGGACATGGTTTGCCATTTCCTGTGAGCTGGCAAGGCGTTCTGCTGCCGGTGATGATACCTTGGCTCGCAGCCTGCTGGAGGCCGGAGGCTATGATTGGGAAAGTGAGCGATTTCGTGCCAATTCTGCAATTGCCGCAGGAACGATAGAAGATATTGTGGCGCTCTGGCACCCGCACGACAGTGCGGAGCAGCGCCGCGAGCGCGTGGCGGAATATGATATTTACGGGGTTGAGGAGGGTGCAAAACAGGCTGTTGCAGTGGAGGCGCTGACACAAACCCTGCAGGCGCTGAGAAAAGCCGGCTTTGTGCTTGGTATTGCCACCAATGATTCCGAGGCCGGTGCGCGGGCAACGGCGGCCGCGCTCGGCATCAGCGATTTATTTTCCGGTTTTGTGGGTTATGACACCGCAGCACGTGCCAAACCGCATGCTGATCCGCTATTGCATTTTGCAGCAGAAATTGGCGTGACACCGGCGGAAGTGGCAATGGTTGGCGATAATCCGCATGATCTGGAATGCGCCAGAGCTGCCAAAGCCGGCTTGGCTGTTGGTGTTCTGACCGGTAACAGCCCGCGTGAAGTGCTGGAGCCGCTGGCAGATATTGTTTTGGATTCCATTGCCGATCTGCCGGATTATCTTGCCGGGCAATAATATCTGTTTGCAAGTTCCAAGTGCTGTTGCACGCCGCGGGTGAGCGGCTTTGCGCATCCTGTCTGTTTAAAACGCAATAAGACATCGGTCCTTCGGGCTGATGTCTTATGGATATGTTTTTAAAAGCGGTTCCGGTTCAAACAAAACCTGCGGAACCGCTCTTACCCGGTTTTAACGCAGTTCGCGCCGCAGAATTTTACCGACATTGGTTTTCGGCAGGCTTTCACGGAATTCAATTATACGCGGGCGTTTGTAATTGGTCAGTCGTTCTGCGCAGAAGGCTTTCAGCTCGTCTTCTGTCAGTTCCGGATTGCGGCGCACCACAAATAATTTGACAACCTCGCCGGAATGTTCATTGGCAACGCCAATAGCCGCTGCCTCCATGACGCCCGGATGTTCGGCTGCAACCTCTTCAATTTCATTGGGATAAACATTGAAGCCCGAGACCAGGATCATATCCTTTTTGCGGTCGACAATCTTGGTGAAGCCTTTTTCATTCATAAAGCCCATATCGCCGGTGCGGAAAAATCCGTCCGGTAAAATGGCTTTTGCGGTTTCTTCCGGCCGGTTCCAATAGCCTTTCATAACCTGTGGCCCGCGAACGCAGATTTCTCCCACTTCACCAAGCGGCACATTATTGCCGTCATCATCGCGGATTGCCACATCTGATCCGGGTACCGGCAAGCCGATGGTGCCGGAAAATTCTGTGGCATTAAGCACATTGGCTGTAGCAACAGGAGAGGTTTCTGAAAGACCATAACCTTCGGTGATCAGGCAGCCGGTCAGTTTTTCCCAGCGTTCTGCCACCGGCCGTTGCACGGCCATGCCGCCGCCAAGGGTGAGAACCAGCGGTTTGAAATCAAGCTGGCGGAATTCCGCATTATCCATCAGTGCATTGAACAGGGTGTTCAGGCCGGGGAAAATGTGAAAAGGCGCTTTTTTAAGTTCTTTAACAAAAGCCGGAATATCACGCGGATTAGGAATAAGCACATTGCGTGTGCCTTGCTGAATGCCCATCATCGCATTCACTGTCAGTGCAAAAATATGATAAAGCGGCAGGGCGCAGATATAATTGATATTTTCCGGTCTTCCCTTGCGCTGGAATGCCACATCAAGCCAGAGGCGCAATTGCTCCACATTGGCAATAATATTGCTTTGCAACAGCATAGCGCCTTTGGAAACGCCGGTTGTGCCGCCGGTATATTGCAAAAATGCCAGATCATCCGGTGTAATATCAACCGGCTTGAAGGTGAGTTTCTCCCCGGCGGATAAGGCAGATTTAAAACGTGTATGTGCCGGAATATTCCACTGTGGAACCATTTTCTTGACACGGCGCACCACAAAATTAATCAGGGCGCCTTTCAGCCCGTGCAGGTCGCCCATAGAGGCGACAATGACATGTTTGACCTGCGTGGAAGGCAGAGCTTTTTCGAGCGTGTGGGCAAAATTTTCAAGAACAAAGATAGCCTTGGCACCGGAATCATTAAGCTGGTGTTCCAGCTCGCGCGGGGTATAGAGCGGATTAACATTGACCACCACCAGGCCGGCACGCAAAATTGCGGTAATGGCCAGCGGATATTGCAATATATTGGGCATCATCACGGCGACACGATCGCCTTTTTCCAGCCCGCGTGATTGCAGCCATGCGGCCATTGCGGCAGATTTTTCATCCAGCTCCCTGTAAGAAAGTGATTTATCCATACAGGTAAAGGCCGGACGCTCGGCATAGGTTTTGCAGGCGGTGAGAATAAGATCGGCAATAGATTGATAAGGGGAGGGGGAGAGCGTGTGTGCCACACCTTCCGGATAGCTTTGCAGCCAGGGCCTTGTGGCATAGGGGCTGGCGGTATCTGTCTTGTTCTGTACGGGGGCTGGTGCCTTTTCAGGCGTGGCGGTTTTTGGCTTGCTTGCAGGTTCTGCACTTACTGGTTTTGCGCCGGCAGCTTTGGCTGCACGTGTTGCCTTGGTGGCTGAAGCCGGTTGACTGGTCTTTTTTGCGGTTGTGCCGGCCTTGGCAGCAGATTTGGTTGCTGTGACAGGTTTTGCGGCGGTTTTGCGCGCTGTTGCCTTTCCTTGGGTTTTGGTGGTTGTTGCAGCCTTTTCCACTGTTTTAGTGGTGTTTTTTGCTATATCTTTTGCTGTGCCGGTTGTGGCATTCTTACCGCTCGAACGTGTCATTCTGCCTCCCAGAATTCCTGCTGTGCTGACATATGCCCGCCGGATTGCTCCGGTTTCCGGTTCCTCCTCTTTTAAAAACCGGTCTGTCAGCAGCTTAAACGAGATTGTGCCGAGATCAATATCCGGCAATAATATTCCATTGACGTAAACGTAAATTGCTTGTCAGGCAATATGTCAAATCACAATGCATTTAAAATAAATTATGCGCTATAAATTTTCATACGCAAAATGCACATAAGTGAAGGTAAAATATAATTCTGCAATAAGGGGCATATATAAAAAATAATATGCCTTATGCTTTACAGCTATCTGTCATATTGAAAATAAATTAATATATTCTTTTCAATATGTTATGTCTTTAAAAAAATATAAGCCCCCTCTGTTCGGATGAAAGATTTTGCGATTTGTGCGGCTTATTTTTTGCGTTGAAGATTTTGCTCTTTATGTGTCATTTTGCGCTGGTTTCGCACAGGCTTTAAGCGTTTATTTTTTGGCCATGCAGGCATGAAATCTTCATATTGCCGGCAAGCTGAATGTTGTTTCAGCGAGATAATAATTGTGCAGAGCCGAAAAATTAGCATCAATATCGCCGATTCTCATATTTCAGCCGCATTGATCGGCGTGCTCCTGTTGCCTAAAAAATAAAAAGCCGCACGGATTTATCCTGTGATGATCTTCGCCATCTTATTTAAAAGAATATCCGTGCGGCTCCCCTCTGATTATTGGCTTATTCCTTTAGCTCAAAATGGCGACAAGGCCGGTGGTAATTGCCCAAAGAATAAAAGCAGCCGGCACAGCCAGTGCGGCTAAAAATATTCCGAGAAACACATAGGCTGCATTATCACTGTGTGTTTGCAGGTCATCATTCGGTTTTTGCCAGAGAGCGGGTATGCCGTCATACATAATCTGTCTCCTCCGCAATCATTTTTGCAATTATCGATTATGATATGAATGTAAAAATCTTCAAGGGTGAATATAAAATTGATTTTAAATGCATAAATGAGATGGTATTAAGCTATTTATCGATAATTATTTTATAAATTTAAAATGATTTGCTTTGATCATTAAATGAAATAGTTCAATAAAATTATTGATATAAATATATTTTACTTTTTTACTGTAAATATCGTATGATTTGTAAATTCAATAAAAACTGAAATTTCTGGTGTGAGTGCTTTTGTTAAGCGATGCCGCGCTGGGCACTGCCCTTTTGTGTTTGTGTCAGGTTCTTAGAATATTTACTGTGTGAGTCGGGTGGCATATCATTTATCCGCATATCAGCAGATGTGCGCAAATCCTGTTTGATGTGCTGTTGCCCCTGCCTTACGATACTGCCGCCCTTGCCTTGCAATGCTGCATGTCTGTTATGCAATATTGTTTATTGTCGGTCTTTCAGGGTTCCATTATATAACGGGCTGTCGGGTTCGTTCTCCTCCTCCCAATTAGACCCGACAACGGAATACGGTACTCCTCCTCCCAGCCGTATCCATGATCAGGCCGCGCATTCTCCTCCCCCGCGCGGCCTTTTTCTTTTCTCCCTCACAGCATTATGTCTTGCAGAGTTTGCAGCGCATTCTATTTTGCCGGTAAATCATTATGTTCATTTTGTTATTATTGTAACATTTGTATGTTTGTATGATAACAATTGGCGTAACATAAATTGTTGCAGTAATTTTTAACTTAAATATTGCTGTCAAATAACCGGATTATAGCCGGATTCCAGATTGCCGGCGGCGAGCGGCTCAAAAAGGACCTGAAAGTGAAAACGTGCGATAATTCTGTATTTCTTCATTCCTATGCCGGATTCTTGTTTGATATGGATGGCACTTTGGTAAATTCCATTCCTGTTGTGGAGCGTATCTGGCTGGAATGGGCGGCAGAACACGGGCTTGACGGGCAGGAACTGCTGAAAAAGGTGCATGGCATCCGCGTTGTTGATATGATCAGGGCGCTTGATATGCCGCATCTTGATCCGCAGGCTGTGGCTGATGCTTTTCTGGCAGAAGAAATGCGGGATTTTGCCGGTATCCGGGCGATTGCCGGTGCAAGGGATTTTATTGCTTCACTGCCGGAAGATCGCTGGACAATTGTCACATCCGCCCCGCGTGAGCTGGCACAGGCGCGCCTGAGCGCAGCCGGTTTGCCAATACCGCAAACCATTGTGGTGGCAGAGGATGTTGTCAAAGGCAAGCCTGATCCCAGTGGCTATCATCTGGGGGCGCAGCGCCTTGGTTTTGATGCAGCCGATTGCCTGATATTTGAGGACGCGCCGGCCGGAATTGCGGCAGGGCAGGCGGCGGGAGGCAAGGTTGTGGTGATCAGCGAAACCCACAGCCACAGGGTGAGCGGCGGTAATGGGGAGTTTCGGGATTATACCGCTTTGGGCATGATGCAGGATGATAATGGCCGCCTGCGCCTCAGTGTTAGCTGAAAACGCATATGAACCGCGCTTTGAGGCGGCCGCCTAATTGCGATAGGCCTGAATGATTTCAGCAAGGACAGCGGTGGCAATCTCGGCGGGTTCCTGTGCACTGATGGCAAGGCCGATAGGGGCATGAATCCGTGTGAGCTCATCGGCGCTGAAACCGGTTGCCATCAGCCGCTCCAGCCTTTGCGCATGGGTTTTGCGGCTGCCGAGTGCGCCGATGTAAAAACAATCGCTCGCAAGGGCGGCAATCAGCGCCGGATCATCAATATGGGGAATATGGCTGAGCGCAACAATTGCGGTAAAATTATCCGGCTGGTTGTGGCGAAAAAAATCCTCCGGCCATTGTGTATTCAGCCGTATATCGGGAAAGCGTTCTTTTGTGGCAAAGCCGGTGCGCGGGTCAAGTATTGTCAGTTCATAGCCGGTAATTTGTGCCATTTGCGCCAGCGATTGTGCAATATGCACAGCACCGGTTACCAGAATATGTGGCCGCGGCCGGTAGGTGCGGATAAAGCATATATCATCCAGCAAGGTGATTTTTGCACTTTCCGGCGCCGGAACAAGGCTGATTCCGCCACTGGCAAGATCGGTGCGCGCGGTGATTTGCCGGCGGGAGGCCTGCGCCTGAATAATCCGGCCGATCGTTTGATAGAGGGCGGCATCATAAGGGGTGATGAGCAGGCGGAGCGTGCCCCCGCAGGACAAGCCTGCCGCCCATGCATCTTCATCGCTGATACCAAAGGACAGATCGCGCGGCTCTCCCTGCTGTAAAACTTCTGCGGCTTGCGTAATAACTTCCGCCTCAATACAGCCGCCGGAAACCGAGCCCTCAAAATTGCCCTGTGCGTCACAAATCATATGGCTGCCTGCAGGGCGCGGCGCCGAACCCCACACAGAGAGCACGGTAACAAGTGCAATCCTGCGCCCTTGTTCAAACCAGTTTTGTGCAATTTGGAGCGGATCGGCGGCTGATATTGTCTCAGTCATGGCAGTAACAATCCCCTTTTTTTGAAAGAAGACTGACTAAATTTGCACGATCAGGCAATGATTTATTTATAGCAGATTTATTTATCGCGCAGAATTTCGCGGCGCAGAACAATATTTGTGGTCAGGTCTTCCACATTGTCAAATTCGGCAATTCTGTTGCGAATTTCATTGAGCGCATTGATGGAGGGCACTTCCACCTCCACCACCAGATCAAGCTGGCCGCTGACAGAAGAAACCTTGCGCACCTGCGGCAGTCCGGCCAGATTATCAAGAATGGGAAAGCTTGGCGTACGCTTTAATGTAACCATGAGAAAAGCCTGCAATGCTGCATCATCGAGCAGGCCGATATCGGCGCGATAACCACGGATCACGCCATTTTTTTCAAGCCGGGCAACACGTTCGCTGGTGGCGCTGCGGGAGAGGCCGATGCGCCCTGCAAGCGTTTTCATCGGAATGCGGGCCTCCTGTGACAGAATGCTCAGGATTTTATGATCTGTGGCGTCAATATCCTGCATCATTTCCCTTCTGGATGCGCGCGGTGTTGCGCTCAAAATTGTTGCCGGCAATGTGACGGTTACTTGAAACAAACTGCCGGTGCAACCGGCACTTTGTCTGATGCGCATCTTTTTATGCTGTGTAAATCTGTGTGCATAAAAGATGTAACGCCTGCCTTCTGAACAGGCACATGAAACGGAATAATCATGCTTGATACTGCGCCGCAATTTTCACCTGACGATGCCGCTGCCCTGCTTGCCGCCCATTATGGTCTTAGCGGGGAGCTCGCGCTGCTTAACAGCGAGCGTGATCAGAATTTTAAGCTGACTACGGCAGAGGGTAAAAGTTTTATTCTGAAGATTATTAATGCTTCGGAGCCGGAGACGGAAAGCCGTTTTCAGACGGCTTTGCTCAACCATATCCGTGAACATGCCCCGCATTTGCCTGTGCCGCAGATTGTACACACCCTAAAAGGGGACAGCCTTGCCGATACACAGATGCTCAATGGCGATATACATAATATCCGCCTAGTGAGCTGGGTTGAAGGGCAGCCTCTGGCAGAATCTGCCCGTTCATTGCAGGCTCTGGAGAGCCTTGGCGCATTACTTGGCCAGTTTGATGCGGCGCTGCAGGGGTTTATCCATGCCGGTGCGCTGCGTGATCTTGATTGGGATATTACCAGGGCAGGGCGCTCCAGAGACCGTCTTCATCTTGTTAAAAATACCGATGACCGTGCTTTGCTGGAACGTTTCATCACCCGTTTTGAAACACAGGTTGCACCAAAGCTTAAAACCTTGCGTGCCGGTGTTATCCATAATGATGCCAATGACTGGAATGTGCTGGTTGGCAATGACAATCAGCATGTCATTGCCGGTCTGATTGATTTTGGTGACGCACTCTACACGCCGGTGATTGCCGAAGTGGCGATTGCGGGCGCCTATGCGGGGCTTGATCATGATGCGCCGGTCAGCGCCATTGCCGCTATTGCCAAAGGGTTTCACAGATATTATCCCCTGCGGGAGGAAGAGCTTAATCTGCTCTATGATCTTATCGCCATGCGTCTGGTCACCTCGGTCACAATTTCTGCATCGCGCCGGCAGCAGGTGGAGGATAACCCCTATCTGGCGATCAGTGAAAAACCGGCATGGGATCTCCTGCGCAAACTTGACCGCATGGAGCCGCTTTTTGTAAGCGCAATATTGCGTAAAGCTTGCGGGTTTGATGCAGTTTGCGGTGCATCCGTAACGGTTAATTGGCTGAAAAATAATCGTTCAAAACTGTTGCCCCTGTTGGATAAGCCGGTTGCAACCTATCCGGCAGAACTGGTTCCCTATGGCGACCCGTTGCATCCGATGACTATAAAATCAGCAGAAGAACAGCCGGTTATTGCCCAAAAAATATGGGAGGAACATTGCGCTGTAACCGGTTCTGAACTTGGCATCGGCCCTTGGGGGGAGGAGCGCACCGTTTATGCCGGCACAATGTTTGAATCCAGATTGATAAAAGACAAACGGCGCACCTGCCATCTGGGGCTTGATTTGTTTATGCCCGCAGGCACGCCGCTCTATACCCCGCTTGATGCGATTGTGCGCAGCGTGGATATTGAGCCGGATCCGCTGGGTTATGGCTGTCTGATCACGCTGGAACATCGCCCGCAAGACTGCCCGCCTTTCATCTCGCTTTGGGGGCATCTGGCACATGAAGCTGTCAACCGGCTCAAGGCAGGCGATGTTTTGCACGCCGGTGATCTTGTTGCCTATATGGGCAATGAAACAGAAAACGGCCATTGGGCACCGCATTTGCATCTGCAGATCTGCACCGATACCCGCCTGACGGCAATGGATATTATTGGTGTGGGGGAGGAAGCCTATCTTGATGTCTGGGCAGAATTATTTCCTGATCCCCGCAATTTTGCCGGTCAGGCAGATGAGTTTTACCGGCAATCGGGGCGCAGCAGGCAGGAAATTGTCGCCATGCGCCGCAAAATGCTGCTGCCCAACCTGTCAATTTCCTATGAGGAGCCGATCAAATTTGTGCGTGGTGACGGCGTCTGGCTGATTGACCATAAAGGCCGCGCCTATCTCGATTGTTTCAACAATGTCTGCCATATCGGCCATGCGCATCCGGCTGTGGTGGAAGCCCTGCATAAACAGGCCTCAACGCTCAACACCAATACACGCTATCTGCATGATAATATTGTGGCCTATGCCGAGCGCCTGACAGCTACCCTGCCGGATAACCTCACCATTGCCGGTTTTACCAATAGCGGTTCTGAGGCCAATAGTCTTGCACTGCGGATGATGCGCGCACATACAGGGCGTGAGAATGCAATTGTGCTTGACTGGTCTTATCACGGCACCACGCAGGAACTGATTGATTTGAGCCCCTATAAATTCAACCGCAAGGGCGGCAAGGGGGCCAAACCGCATGTTTATGTGGCAAAAGTGCCCGATAGCTACCGTGCGCCGGAAGACTGGAATCCGGCAGATCATGCCAGATTTTATGCGCAGAGTGTGGCAGAACAAATTGCGCGAATGCAGGCAAAGGGGGAGGGGCCTGGTTTCTTCATTGCAGAATCTATTCCAAGCGTGGCCGGTCAGGTTTTTATGCCGGATGGTTATCTCAGGGAAGTCTATAAAATGGTTCGCGATGCCGGCGGCATATGTATTGCCGATGAGGTGCAGGTCGGTTTCGGCCGTGTCGGCAGCCATTGGTGGGCTTTTGAAACACAAGGGGTAACGCCGGATATCGTGACCATGGGCAAGCCTATCGGCGATGGTCATCCTATGGCAGCACTGGTTACCACCCGCGAGATCGCCGACAGTTTCAACAATGGTATGGAATATTTCAACACATTTGGCGGCAATCCGGTGTCTTGTGCCGTTGGCCTTGCTGTTCTGGATGTGATTGAGAGCCAGAACCTGCGCGCCAATGCGCTTGCAATCGGCAATTATCTGATGGCTTCCTTCCGTGATATGCAAAACCACTATGATGTGATCGGCGATATACGCGGTCTTGGCCTGTTTCTTGGTATTGAACTGGTTAATGACCGCCACACAAAGGAGCCGGCAACTGAGATTGCGCGTGCCGTGTGTAATGTTGCCCGCCGCCGCGGTATTTTGATGGGCACGGAAGGCCCGTTTGATAATGTGCTGAAAATGCGCCCGCCAATGATCTTCAACAAGGCAAATGCTGATTATCTGCTCAATGTTTTGGATGAGGCTTTTGCGGAAGTAACGAAGAAATAAGAAAAATCAGGGCTGGTGCATTTCACCGGCCCTGATTTTTAACAGTCATTATCCTCAGCAATCATTACACTGGCAGCCATAGAAGCGGAACTTTGAGGCTTTGCCGATACCGGGGTTGAAACTGTTGGTCGGATCAAGCTGCCGGTAAAAGGCGGCCTGCTCGGGTTTGGCCTCATAAAGATGGCCGACATTATGTTCAGCCGGATATTCCGCACCGCGAGAGCTGATCAAATCCAGCAAATCATGTTTGAAGCTTTTGGCATCAAAGCCTTTTTTCACTACATAATCCTGATGGAAGACATGGCAGAAAAAATGCCCGTAATAGAGTTTGGACAGGCATTGCCGCTCAAGATTATCCGGCAGCACCTCAAACCAGTCCCTCGTATTGCGTGGCAGGGCAATATCCAGCGCCACCATATCTTGCGCCTGTTTATCATGCACAATTGCATAGCGGATGGCGGCACCGGCGGCGGCAAAGCGATGCAGGAATGCTTTCTTGCCTTCTTCTGCCGTGCAGCTGAACCAACTGCCCTTTTGCGCATTGTCAGGCTTTGCAAACAGGGCGCTTAAATAATCACGCGCTTCCTGCACGCCCTTGCCCGACATTTTCAGCATCAGGTGATGTTCGTATTTTTCATGATAATCCAACAGGCGCTTTGGCAGTACTTCCGGCCAGAACCGCATCAGTTTTTGCAATATCCGGTCAGTCAGTGAGGAGGGCAGAAACGGCAACCGGTCGGTGAAGGCATCAATCCGTCCTTTAAGCGTGAAAAAGCGCGGCATAAATTCTGTGCCGAGCTTGTCAATCATCACAAATGTATCCTTGCCATAAATGCGGGTCACGGCAAAGGCTTCACGATGTATATATTCTCCGGCCACTGGCAGATCGCTGAAATTTTGCAGAATATCCCTGCGAATCGTGGTGAGGATATGCGGATCCTTGGTGCCGATATAAAAGCTCTGCTCCTCCCCTTCGGGGGCAAAAGTATCAAGCCGCACGGCAAAAACCGCAAGCTTGCCTGCGCAGCCTGAGGCGTTTTTCAGGCGCCGCGGATCGGCATTGAAACGGGCTGGGCTGTCTTCCTCAACGGCGCGCACACGGGCAGCATAATCATTATCATGGGCAACAGCATCCGTATCATTACTAATATCGGCGGCGCTGTAATCCCCTTTGTCCAGCCGGGTTAAAATTTCTTCCGGTGTTGTACCAAGATCAATGCCAAGCTCATTGATGAGATGCAGCTCCCCCTGTTCGTCAAGGCGGGCATAAAGCGCAAGTTCCGTATAGGCAGGCCCGCGTTTGACAAGAGAGCCGCCGGAATTATTGCTGATACCGCCGATAATAGACGCGCCAATACAGGATGAGCCGATGACGGAATGCGGCTGACGGTTATGGGGCTTGAGCAGTTTTTCCAGTTGAAACAATGTTGCGCCGGGCAGGCTGACAATTTGTTTGGCATCATTGATAAGATCAATGCGGTTCATCCGTAATGTATTGATAACAACAACAGGCCGGTCATAATCATAACCGCTGGGTGTGGAGCCCTCTGTCAGGCCGGTATTGGCCGCCTGAAATATGATGGCCGCGCCATGTCTGACACAGATTTGTAAAACCCGCCATTGCTCCATAAGGCTTGCGGGAAACACCACCGCCGCCGCTTCTCCCTCGCCGCTTCTGAAACCTTTGCGATAACGCTCTGTGGTACGGGGGGTGGTCAGGATGTGTTTCCTGCCAACCACAGATTGCAGATCGGCAATCAGATGCTGCGGGGCGGAGGGGTGGTGTTTTTCTGGCATGACGATAAAATTTATTCTGCGGATTTTGAGCGGAGATAGGCGATAAGGTCGCTGATATCTTCCGGTTTTTTCAGGCCGGCAAAAATCATTTTGTTACCGGGGATGAATTGCTTAGGTGCGGCGAGATAGGAGCGCAGTGTTTCCTCATCCCAAACCATTCCCTCTTCACCGGCCTTGGACATGGCCGGTGAATATTTGAAACCCTCGGCCGTTGCTGTCTTGCGCCCGATAATATTAACCAGATGCGGGCCGACACGGTTTTTCTTTTCCTCGATTGTGTGGCAGGCCATGCATTTTGCAAAGACTTTCTTACCCTTTTCAGCATCGCCTTCCGCATGGGCGGGCTGGATGAGGGCGGGCTGGATGAGGGCAAAGCCTGAAAGCAATGCAAGACCAATCAGATTTTTAAACGCAATATGCATTTGCTACACCTTTTTAAACCGTTATTTGCGGACGGTTCTAATTGAAATCTGCCGCAGCGGCGCGTGAATAAGTGCCGCTGCGGCAAAACTGTCAGATATTGCCTGCAGCCATTTCTGCGGCAATATATTCCGCCTGACGGATTGCCAGCGCCACAATTGTCAGGGTCGGATTTTCCGCTGCAGATGTGGTGAACTGGCTGCCATCCGAAATGAACAGGTTTTTAATATCGTGGCTCTGGCCGTGCTTGTTCACCACGCCATCCTGTGCCTTTTCACTCATCCGGTTGGTGCCCAGATTATGCGTTGAAGGGTAAGGTGGTGTGGGGAAGGTCTTGGTTGCGCCAACTGCTTTATAGAGCGCCTCACCCTGTTTATAGGCATGATTACGCATGGCAATATCATTGGCATGGTCGGTAAACCATACATCCGGAACCGGCATGCCATACTGATCTTTCAGTTCACTGTGCAGTTTAACGGCATTTTGTTCCTGTGGCAGGTCTTCACCCACAATCCACAGGCCGGCCATATTGGGATAATCATCCATAGCCGCCGCAAAAGAGCGCCCCCAGCCACCCGGATTAAGGAAGGCCGCCATAAAAGGAACACCAAGCGAGATGGTTTCCATCTCATAACCGCCCACAAAACCGCGGGAAGGATCATGGCGGGCTTCATCGCGGATGATGCCCGCCATGGTGGTGCCGCGATACATGCGAACAGGCTTCTCAAATACGCCATAGACAGAGCCAGTGGTGTGGCGCATATAGTTTTTGCCGACCTGCCCGGAAGAATTGGCAAGACCGTCAGGAAACAGAGAGGAGGCCGAGTTCAGCAACAGGCGCGGACTCTCGATCGAGTTGCCGGCAACGGCAACAATGCGGGCTTTCTGCGTGTGCAGCTTGCCCTCTTTATCAGCATAGACAACACCGGTAACCTTGCCGTTCCTGTCATGCTCGATTTTCACAACATGCGCATTGGCGCGCACTTCCAGCTTGCCGGTGGCTTCGCCTTTGGGGATTTCTGTATAAAGGGTTGACCATTTGGCGCCCCATTTACAGCCCTGAAAGCAAAAACCGGTCTGCTGGCATGCCATACGGTCATCGCGCTCGGCAGAATTAATTGCCATATTGCCGGTATGGCATTCTTTATAGCCAAGCTTGTCGGCGCCGGCTTTCATCACCTTAAAATTATTATTGCCGGGCAGCGGGGCAATGCCATTAGTGTTGGTAACGCCCATTTTATCTTCAGCACGGGCATAATAAGGCTCAAGATTCTGATAGCTTATCGGCCAGTCCAGCAGATTGGCGCCCTCAATCTTGCCGTAATGGCTGAGTGTCTTGAACTCATGTTCCTGAAAACGTAAGGATGCGCCGGCCCAGTGAATGGTGGTGCCGCCTACGGCTTTCACAATCCATGCCGGCAGGTTGGGAAAATCTTTTGCAACACGCCAGCCGCCGCTGCTGGTGCGCTTGTCATCCCATGAAAGCTGGGCAAAGCTTTCCCATTCATCATTGATAAATTCGTCATATTCATAGCGGTTGCCTGCTTCCAGAATGACAACATCAATGCCTTTCTGTGCCAGTTCATTGCCTAATGTGCCGCCGCCCGCGCCGGAGCCGATAATAACAACCACATGGTCGTCAGTCAGTTTATAAGGAGCTGCCATAGTTTCCTCCCACAAGAAAAACTAATCAATTGATCGTCAAAGTTTGGAGGTCAGAGCCATTCGATATCGTCAAAACCGCGCTCGATATAACCGCCTTTGGAATAGGATTCGCCCTCATAGCCAAAGAGCGGCCAAAGCTCTTTCTGATTATAGAGGCTGACGACGAGATCACTGCGAATAGCCTGAAAAAACGGGCTGTCTTCAATGGCGTGAAGAATGGCAACCCGGTCTTCTTCCCAGCCCATATCGCGATAGGACGGGCTGCCGGCAGCAACGGCACGTTTGTTGAGATCAGCAATGCCTTCCTCAATCAGTGTCAGATGAGCTTTGTCTTTTGCAGCCTTTTCTTCATGGCCCTTGATGGCAATGGCATAAAAACGGTCAGCCAGCCGGTCATGGGGGTAGATATCGCGTGCCAGCTTGATGAGCGTGGCAACACTATCGGACTTGAGAGCATTGCTCTCAAGCGCCCAGGCATAATTAGCGCCAAAAACCGCATTGCCAAAAACAATAAGGGCAGCGCCGGTGCCGCCGCGCTTTAATAATTCACGGCGAGAAATGCCGCGCAGGTTTTTTGTGACTGTCATGTTTCCCTCCCAAGGTAAACGTCATGGGCGGGCAATGTTCCTCGGCATTGCCCGTAATCCTGATTATTTGAAGCGGCCACCGCGCTGCAGCACTTCGATTTTGTAACCGTCAGGGTCGGTGATAAAGAAGAAGCGGCCAACCAATTGGCCATCGGGCTTGAATTCAATCAGTTTTCCCGGATTAAGGCCGGCCTCAACAAGACGGGCATGTTCCGCATCGAGATCTGCTACCGAAACCGCAAGATGGCCATAGCCATCACCCAGTGTATAAGGCTCTGTGCGGCCTTTATTGATGGTGAGTTCCAGTTCAAACTCGCTTTCCGGATTGCTGAGATAAACCAGCGTGAAATCCTGGAAATCAAGCCGGTCGGCAATCTCCAGACCAAAAGCTGTTTTATAGAATGCAAGGGAACGCGCTTCATCAATGACGCGGATCATGGAATGAATATTTTTTGCCATAAGATCACCGGTTGTGAGAAGATTGGAATTAGACTTGTTCCAAATTCTGCACTTTTTGTCTCATTGCATGGTAGTAGCCCATTACCGCATGATGTTTTTTGTGTCTGAAATATGAAAAATCATCAATATTCGTGTAAACTGGTTGCCTGAATATATACGCGTGAAATGCCGCTTTAAAAAAATGCAAGGCGGTTTGGGTTCTATGCTATAGAGGCGTATAAACATGGAAGGTATAATCAGTATTCCGGCTATTCAGTGAGGATTTGAGATGTGTGAAGTATTTGCAACGCAGGATCCCGATCGTTACCGTCCGGTTAACCGCTCTGTGCGTATTGGCGGGCATTCCACAAGCATTCAGCTGGAAGCCGCCTTTTGGGATATTATTGATGAGATCGCCTGCGGACAGGATATGTCTACATCGCGGTTTCTTTCAACGCTTTATGATGAAGCCATGCATGTAAACGGGTCAGTGCCGAATTTTGCTTCGCTTCTTCGTACCAGTTGCCTGATTTATCAGGGCAGCAATGGCGCGCAGCGCAAGGAGATGAACCGTCCGGTCATTATTGCTGCGGAATAAGGTGATAGAAAATACTATGCATAACCTTATGCCAATGCATGATAAAGTTCATCGCTGCCTGTGATTGGAAAGCACCGCCAAAAACGCTATGACATGTCTGCGATAAAGGGTTGTATAAGGAGAAATACCTGATGCAGCCGGCAAATGCGGAGAGAATTGCGTGATACCATTTCTGCGGGCGGAGATTGCGGCGCAGCCGGAGCCTCTGGATTTTTATGATGCACTGCGGCTGCGCGGCTTTGGTGGTGATATTGAGTTTGATGCGGCAACAACCACCGTTTTTGCAACTGATAATTCCGTTTATCAGTTGCGCCCGCAAGGGGTGCTTTTTCCGCGCGGGATTGAAGATCTGCAAAAAATTGCCCGGCTCCTGCATGAGGCGCGCTTCCGCCATTTGAAAATGGCAATGCGCGGCGGCGGCACCGGCACCAATGGCCAGTCCCTGACCGGCGGGATTGTGGTTGATACCTCACGCTATATGAACCGCATCCTCTCCATTGATCCGCAAAAGCGCATTGCACGGGTTGAAAGCGGCGTGGTCAAGGATCAGCTCAACAAGGCACTGAAGCCCTATGGTCTGTTTTTTGCGCCGGAGCTTTCCACCTCAAACCGCGCCACAATCGGCGGTATGATCAATACGGATGCCTGCGGGCAGGGCTCCTGCCTTTATGGCAAGACCTCCAATCATGTTTTGGGCTTGCGGGCTGTTTTGATGGATGGCAGCGAGCTGAATACCAGGCCACTCTCCAGAGATGAACTTGAGAAGTTGCAGAAACAGGATGATCGCAGCGGTGCAATTTATCGGTTGGTCGATGAGATTGAGCGCGAAAACCGCGCGCTTATTGACAGGATATTTCCAAAGCTCAACCGTTTTCTGACCGGCTATGATCTGGCGCATTTGCGCGAAAAAGACGGCGGGCTTAATCTCAATTCCCTGCTTTGCGGCGCGGAAGGGACATTGGCGCTGATCGCCGAGGCAGAGCTCAATCTTTTGCCGATTCCGCGTTTTGCCGCTCTGATCAATATCCGTTATGATGATTTCAATACGGCATTGCGTGATGCCCGTTTTCTGGCCGGTCTGCAGGTTGCCTCTGTTGAGACAGTGGATGCCAAAGTGCTTTCACTGGCGCGCGGCGATATTATATGGAGCCGGATTGCCGATTATTTCCCCCCCGAGGCGGGCAGGCGCACAGATGGCATCAATATTGCCGAGGTGCTGGCAGACAGTACTGAAGAACTGCAGGAGAAAATCCGTTTTGTCAGCAAGGCGCTGGCAGGTTCTGCGCAAGAGGGCCGCCATGGTTTCACTATAACTGAAAAACCGGAGGATATTGAAGCCATCTGGACAATGCGCAAACGTGCCGTTGGCTTGCTTGGCAATGTTGAGGGGGCGCGTCGTCCGGTTGCTTTTGTTGAAGATACAGCCGTACCGCCGGAAAATCTGGCTGATTATATTCTGGAGTTCCGTGCGCTTCTGGACAGGGAAGGGCTGGATTATGGTATGTTTGGCCATGTTGATGCAGGGGTGCTGCATGTGCGCCCCGCACTTGATCTGACGGATCCGGAACAGGAGCCGATGCTCCGCCGCATTTCTGATGCGGTGGTGGCGCTGACACTCAAATATGGCGGTGTGCTGTGGGGGGAACATGGCAAGGGTGTGCGCTCGGAATATGTACCGGAATTTTTTGGGCCCCTTTATCCGCAATTGCAGCGTATCAAGGCAGTTTTTGACCCCTTCAATCAGCTCAATGCCGGTAAAATCGCCACGCCCGATGATCAGCCGCTGACAAAAATCGACGAACTGGCCTTGCGCGGCCAGAAAGATCGCATCATTCCGGCGGATGTGCGTAACGCATTCGATAATGCGCCTTATTGCAATGGTAATGGCGCTTGTTTTGATTTTAATACTGATTCTGCCATGTGCCCGTCATTCAAGGGCAGCGGCGACCGGCGCTATTCGCCCAAAGGCCGCGCTTCGCTGATCCGTGAATGGCTGCGCCTGCTTGGTGAGCAGGGGCTTGATCCGCGCCATCTGGCACAGGATTTGCGCAAAAAGCCGCTATGGCGCGGTTTTTTCAGCCGTATGGGCAATTCGATAAGCGCGAAAAACCGTGATGATTTTTCCCATCATGTACGCGATGCAATGGATACTTGTCTTGCCTGCAAGGCCTGCGCAGGGCAATGTCCGGTCAAGGTCAATGTGCCGGCCTTCCGCTCCAAATTTCTGGAGCTTTATTACAGCCGCTATCTGCGCCCGTTAAAAGACCCGCTCATTGCTTCAATTGAGCATATTATGCCGCTGGTTGCTAGGTTTGGCGGGCTTTATAATGGTTTAATGGCCAGTGCGCCCGGCCGCTGGGGCATGAGGCAGGTCGGCCTCACAGCCTTGCCGGAACTTAGTCATGTAAATTTAAAACAAGAACTGCGTGATCGTCATATTCAGATGGCGGATCCGCATATGCTTGGCACTTTAAACAAAGCGCAGAAAGCCGGCAGTGTTATTCTGGTGCAGGATAGTTTTACAACTTTTTTTGACACGCAATTGCTGCTTGATGTGCTGGACCTGCTTAAAATGCTTGGCTTTACACCCTATCTGGCTGAGCTGAAACCAAATGGCAAGGCGCAGCATGTGCATGGCTATCTGCGGTCCTTTACCCGCACGGCACGCAAGACCGGTCTTTATCTCAACGGTCTGGCGCAAAGCGGTGTGCCGCTGATTGGTCTTGATCCGTCCATGACACTGACCTATCGCAGTGAATATCGCGCCGCACTGCCCGATCAAACCGTGCCGGATGTGATGCTGCCGCAGGAATGGCTGGCACAGCACCTGCAACACATTGCGGGGCATATCAAACCTGCTGCAAAATATGCGGCACAAACTTATATGCTGTTGCCCCATTGCACTGAAAAAACCAATGCCATGCCTTCCATTGCCGCATGGACTGCGATTTTCAGGCATTTTGGCATCAATATGACCATTGGTGAGAGCGGCTGTTGCGGCATGGCCGGCACATTTGGCCACGAATTGCGCAACCGCGCATTATCAGACAATATTTATGATCTGAGCTGGCGGCACAAAATGCAGGCCCATGGGCGTGAGCATATTGTAATGGCCACGGGTTTTTCTTGTCGTTCGCAGGTGGAGATCATGGAAAAGACGCAGATTCCCCATCCTTTTCAGGTGCTCAAGCAATTGCTTATGGCCTGATCAGGGGCGACAGGCTCAGGAAAAGAGGTTTATCTTCATCTGCGGCGGATGGCTTTGTATGGGACATGTGAAAGCCGGTCATGTGAAATATGTCATTTTTTTGTTTTAAAACCATTGCCGCCTCTTGAAACCGGCTGCAAAGTGCTTAAATGCGTTTAATCTGCAGGCTGTCTGATGACGGTAATCATGGCCGGTGAGAGGCACCGGCATGCATTTTATACCCGCTTATGGCATTGGCCACCCGCTTATGGCATTGGCCAATCGGCAGGCGCATCAGCCGGCAGCAGATTTAACACGGTGCCGGGCCCCTCTGGCGAGAGTTTTACGGCGCTCTCGTGATGTCGGTACTGCCGCAAATCCAGCCGGCGGACATGTGATCATGAAAATCTGTTTCATGTTTTTTGCGGATTGTGCTGATAGTGCTTCCGCCTTTAATTTTTCTCATCAATCTTACACTAAGCGCCATTGTGCCATTTCTGTCTTTAACAGGGGAGAGATGGCAAAATGAGCAAGCCGCAAGTTCAAAAAACAGTACTCAGCTATTTTACCTGGGCATTTATAATCACCATTGTGGGCTTATTGCTGGGCGCATGGCTCGGCTGGCAGACAAGCGGCACATTAGGCGGAATGGCCTCGGTATTCTTTATCTGCGCGGTATTGGCCGTGCTGGAAATTTCCCTGTCATTTGATAATGCGGTGGTCAATGCCAATAAACTTAAGGATATGACACCGAAATGGCAGCATCGGTTTTTAACCTGGGGTATTGTTATTGCCGTCTTTGGAATGCGTATTGTCTTTCCTTTGTTGGTGGTGGTGATTGCCGCAGGCATAGGCCCGGTTGAAGCTGTTGTGCTTGCAGCCTCAAAACCGGAAGAATATGCGCGGATCATGACCGATGCGCATTTGCCGATTGCAGCCTTTGGCGGCACATTTCTTTTGATGGTGGCGCTGACCTATTTCTTTAATTCCGAGAAAGATGTGCACTGGGTTGGCCCTTTGGAGCGGGTTATGGCGCGTCTGGCGGATATCAAAGGCATTGAAGTTGCCATTGTACTGATCATGTTGCTGATCTTCTCTTCGCTTTTGAATGATGATCAGGAAATGACTTTTCTCTATGCCGGTATCTACGGGCTTTTAACATTCCTTGGTGTTGAGGTATTGGGCGGTATTCTTGATGCATCGCAAAAAACGCTGAATGCCGCGGCGCGGGGCGGGCTTGGCGCTTTCCTTTATCTGGAAGTGCTGGATGCCAGCTTCTCCTTTGACGGTGTGATCGGCGCTTTTGCCCTTTCGCAAAACCTGTTTGTGATTGCCATCGGCCTTGGCATCGGTGCTATGTATGTGCGTTCCATGACCATTATGCTGGTTGAAAAAGGCACATTGAATGAATATCGCTATCTGGAACATGGTGCATTCTACGCCATACTGATCCTGTCTGTTGTGATGTATTTTCAGACGCTGGTGCACATTCCGGAGGTTATTACCGGCCTTGGCGGCGCGGCTCTGATCGGCATAGCTTTTTGGGCATCTGTGCGGCACAACCGCCGGGAAGAACAGGCAGAAACTGTTCCTGCTGAATAGGTTGACGCCAGCTTTTCATAAAAGGCCGCCGGATTTTTCCGGCGGTTTTTTTATGTTTTACGACATTGCAAAACAATGTTTCTTGCCGCATTGATGGAATATTGCGAAAACGGAAAGCAGATATGGCAGCCGATGAAAAAGATGCAGGGAACGGGCAGATGATTGCACCGGAGGCTGTTGCTGCAAGGCCGCAGCCGCAAATTGGCCTGTGGCGTTCCTATATGCTGATTTTTCTGCCGATGCTGTTTTCCAATATTTTGCAGGCTGCCTCCGGCACGCTGAACGGCATTTTTGTCGGCCGCCTGATGGGGGTTGATGCATTGGCGGCAATATCTGCCTTTGCACCGGTATTCTTTTTGTTTCTGGGGCTGATTATCGGGCTTGGCGCCGGTGCAACCGTGCTGATCGGGCAGGCATGGGGGGCGCAGGACAGGGAGAAGCTGCATGCTATTGCCGGCAGCGCAATTGCCATGGTTCTTGTTGTCTCGCTCTCCACTGCGGTTCTTGGCAGTGTGTTTGCTCCTCATCTGATGGCTTTTTTGGGTACACCTGCAGAAGTGCTTGATGAATCGGCACATTATGCGCGGATTATGATGGCAGGAATGCCGGTGATTTTCAGCCTGTGGCTGCTCAGCAATATGAGTCGTGGCGTGGGGGATGCGGTCAGCCCGCTCTGGGCGCTGGTTATCGCCACCGGCGTTGCGATGCTTTTAACGCCGCTGTTTATTGAAGGTTTGTTGGGCTTTCCGCAGCTGGGGGTTATGAGCGCGGCAGTTTCAACGGTTATCGCCTCGGCTGTGGCATTGTGCTGGCTGTTGTGGTTCTGGCATCGTAACCGCCACCCCATGGCATTGACGCGGACCTTCATCAGGCTGATCCGGTTTAATCTGCGCTATTGTCTGATAATTTTGAAAATCGGCTTGCCAACGGCCTTGCAGATGCTGACCATAGCCTTTGCTGAAATTGTGTTGCTGGGGCTGGTGAACAGGCATGGCACACAGGCAACAGCCGCCTATGGTGCCATTACGCAGACATTGGGCTGGGTGCAGTTTCCGGCAATTTCCATTGGCATTACCGCTTCCATTCTGGCATCGCAGGCGGTCGGGGCAGGGCGCAATGAGCAGGTGCATAAAATTGTGATCGCCGGTTTGCAGCTCAATTGGCTGGTTACCGGCGCCTGTGTGCTGCTGGCATATTTTTTCTCTGATATGATCAGCGGTGCATTTTTGACCGAGCAGGCGGTGGCGGCTCTGGCGGCGCATTTGTTGCATATTGTTTTGTGGACAATTGTGCTGTTTGGCATGAGCAGTGTTTTTATGAGCACGATGCGCGCCAGCGGTGCCATTTATGCACCGACCATACTGACAATGAGCGCCATTCTTCTGGTGGAAATACCTGCCGCTTATATTTTAAACCACTGGATCGGGATTGACGGTATCTGGTGGGCCTATTCGCTGACTTTTACTGTCATGCTCTGCCTTCAGGCCGGTTATTATTATTTGATTTTCAACAGGCGCAAAATCGTCCGGATGATATGAAAAAGCCGGCTTTGCCGGCTTTTGTATTTTGAGAATTGTTTATTTCACATTTGCCGCCAAGCCGGAGAGAACCCCCATCCAGCCCACAGCCTCAGCCACATTCCCGCAATCAAAAGCAATCGTTGTGGCATCAATACGGTCGGCACAGGGAATAATTGCCATCTGATCGGCCAGAAGCGGAGAATTCATTATAAATTCTGCCCTAATGCGCCCGTTAAACGGCTTCCATGCCTGCATTTCATTTTTGCGCTCAACGGCGTTTTGTGCCTTTGCGCGGATCATCTCACGGGCATTGTGAACAGAGACCTGCCGCGCCGCGCGGTTGCCAAGAGCTGTTTTGACAACGGCAAATTCCGCATGGGGGAAGAATGGGCGGTTTTCCTGTTCTGTGCGGTCATCGCCGGAAATCAGCGCCACAGGCACGCCAAGCTCGCCCGCATAGGCACCGTAAAAGCCAGGCTCGCCCACAATCTGTCCGTTGAGCCTGATGGTGCGGAAGGCAAAACCGTTGGTAGTATGGGCAAGCACGCCATATTGTGCGGCACTGGCATGGTGGCCGGTGAGAAACATCAGGTCGAAACTCTCATCAAGACCGGCAGCCATGTTAAATTTTTTCGGACGGCCAAGGATCAGTTCTGCCGCCGGATGCAGCATTTCCGGAATAATATTGACCATAGGGCCGTGAGAGTCGTTGACCAGAATATAATCCGCGCCACCTGCCAATGCGCCTTCAATTGCGGCATTAACCTCTTCTGTCATCAAACGGCGCGCCCGTTCATATTCCGTATTGCCGGGCTGGCCTTGCTGTGATGTTACCACACCGGCAACACCTTCAATATCCGCGCAGATATAAACTCTCATTTTGTCCTCTCCGGCAATCATGATTGATTCCGTTTTGTCCGGCATAGTCTGGCAAAAAAGCCCCGCCGCTTCAACCAAAGCGTGGGGCTTGAAAGGCTTAAATTATCAGAGACTTACTATTATTTGAAATCAGCAGGATTGATACCGAGCGCACGCAGATCCCTGTCATGGGGGCGGCGGCGGCCTTCAACGGCAGCGGCGGCAGAGGCAGCAGCGCCAAAAACACGCAATGCGCGGCTGATGAAATTACGGGAATGCCTTGTGCTTACAGTCATCTTGCTTCTCCGTGCGGATTGCCTGCACTATGCAGAACTTTATCTTATGACATAAAGATGGGCGCATCAGGCATCCTGCACAACGGACACAAAAGCAGGTCTGCCATGCAGTCTGTGCATGGCATTACTGTTTTTTACAAAAAAGCAAAACCCGCCGTGTCTGCGGCGGGTTTAACAGGTTTTGTATGTTTTTAGTCTTCATTTGCTGCAAGCTGTGCAAGAACCTCACCGCGTCCGCGGGCACGCATGATCAGCGGTATAATAAGCGCCAATGCCGCAATGGTAAGCAAGGTGGCCGCAATGGGAGAGGTAAAAAGCACTGTCACATCGCCCTGGCTGATTGACAGGGCGCGGCGCAATTGCTGTTCCGCAAGCGGCCCCAGAATGAGCCCCACCACCGCAGGCGCAATCGGATAGCCAAAAACCCGCATACCATAACCCATCAGGCCAAATGCAAGCAGCATACCAAGTTCAAATACAGAAGGATTGGCGCCGATAGTGCCGAGTGTGGCAAACAGCAAAATACCGGCATAAAGCCAGGGTTTGGGGATGGTGAGCAGTTTTACCCACAGGCCGATCATTGGCAGATTAAGCACCAAAAGCATAAAATTAGCAATCAAAAGGCTGGCAATCAGCCCCCATACCAATTGCGGATTGCTGGCAAAAAGCAGCGGCCCCGGTTGCAGGCCATATTGCTGAAAGCCCGCCAGCATGATGGCAGCTGTTGCGGTTGTGGGCAGGCCAAGGGTAAGAAGCGGAACAAGCGTGCCGGCAGCAGAAGCATTATTGGCAGCTTCGGGGCCGGCCACGCCTTCAATAGCGCCATGGCCGAATTCCTCGGGATGTTTTGTCAGCCGGCGCTCTGCGGCATAAGAGAGAAAAGTGCCGATTTCTGCACCGCCTGCGGGCATGGCGCCAATAGGAAAGCCGATAAAAGTACCCCGCAGCCACGGCTTCCATGACCGTGCCCAGTCTGCGGCAGACATCCAGAGCGAGCCTTTTACCGCTTCAACCTTATCGGGTGCGCGATTGCCTTGAGCGGCGATAAATAATGTTTCACCAATTGCAAACATGGCAACGGCAAGCGTGGTAACCTCAATACCGTCAAGAAGATCGGGAATGCCGAAAGAAAGCCGCGCCTGCCCGGTCAGCTGGTCAATGCCAATAGTGGCAAGGGCAAGGCCGATGAAGAGCGAGGTGAGACCGCGCAGGGCGCTGTCACCAAAAGCGGAAGAAACCGTGACAAAAGCCAGCACCATCAGCGCAAAATATTCCCTAGGGCCAAAAACCAGTGCAAGTTTGACAATATAAGGCGCAATAAAAGCAAGCCCGATAGTGGCGATAAGACCGGCAACAAAGGAGCCGATGGCAGCGGTTGCCAGTGCAGGCCCCCCGCGGCCTTTGCGCGCCATTTTATTACCTTCCAGAGCGGTCACAATCGAGGCGCTTTCACCGGGGGTGTTGAGAAGAATAGAAGTGGTGGAGCCGCCATACATACCGCCATAATAAATACCTGCAAACATGATCAGCGAACCCGCAGCATCAAGCTGATAGGTAACAGGCAGCAACAGCGCAACGGTAAGGGCAGGGCCGATGCCGGGCAAAACACCCACAGCCGTCCCCAGTGTCACACCGATCAGTGCATAAAGCAGGTTCATCGGCTGCATCGCAACCACAAGCCCCTGCATCAGAAATTCAAATGTAGACATTAAAATACTGTTCCTGTGTTAAGCGCAGCCTTGCAAACATCATATGTTTTGAGGTTGCGCGTCAGAACAAAAAAGAGGGCTCATATCCCGCTATCGGCAGATTGCCTGAATGCTTTGCCCGCCTTTTGCAGGCAAAGCGCAAGCCGGCAGGCAATCTGCATTTTAAAAAAACAGCCGCTCCAGCGGGCCGGCAGGCAGAGACAATTGCAGCAATTTGGCAAAGATCAGCCAGATGACATAGCAAATTGCTATGCCGGACGGGATTGAAAGCCATAATTTGCGCTTTCCGAAGCCATAGGCCGTAAGGGCAAACATAAGTCCGGTTGCAACAGAAAATCCGGCACTGTTGAGCAGCAGCATTTGTGCTGTCAGCCCGCCTATAATCCAGAGAACCGGCTTGACTTCCTGCGGCTCACGCTCAGGGAAATCATGGCGAAAAGCGGCAATAATCGTCCACACGCCCAATCCGGCCAGTGCAAAAGCGATGACCTTCGGCACGGTAGCAGGGCCGATTTGTGAATATCCGGCAGCACCGCTTAAGCGCGCCATATCCCACAGCATAATAGCTGCAACCGCAAAAAGCGCGGCGGCGATGCCGAGCGCCGCCTTGTCAGGGCGGCGCTTCATTGCGGGTTTCAGCCTGCTCATTGTACCAGACCAATATCTTTCAGGACAGTTTCGGTCGCCTGAATATCCTTGTCCAGCTGTGCATCAAAAGCATCGCCTGCCAGATAGGTATCTGCCCAGCCTTTGGTTTTCAGTGTCTCCTGCCAGGCTTTGGTGTGAACGAGCTTTTCGATATCCGCATTAATTGCGGCTTTTTGCTCTGCGGTAATGCCGGGTGCAGCGGCCAGCATGCGCCAGTTCTGCAACACCACATCAAGGCCGGATTCTTTCAGTGTCGGGGCGTCAATGCCCTCAATGCGTTCGGCGCTGGTAATGGCCAAAAGCCGCAGGTCACCGGACTGGATCTGCGATTCAAATTCGCCATAGCCGGAAACACCGGCAGAAACCTGGCTGCCAAGAATGGCTGCAAGTGCCTCGCCGCCGCCGGAATAGGCAATATAATTGATTTTCTTAGGGTCAACGCCTGCAGCCTTGGCAATCAGGCCGACAGCAATATGGTCGGTGCCGCCGGCAGAGCCGCCACCCCATGAAACCGCACCGGGATCATTTTTCAGCGCCTCAACCAGATCTCCGATAGTTTTGAAAGGGGAAGAGGCCGGTACAACAATGGCTTCATATTCACCGGTAAGGCGGGCAATCGGGGTAACATCTTTCAGTGTTACCGGTGATTTATTGGTCAGAATGGCGCCAACCATCACATAGCCGCCAACGATCAGTGCATCATCTTTGCCTTTTTGCTGACTGGCAAATTGTGCAAGGCCGATTGTGCCGCCAGCTCCGGGAACATTTTGCACCTGAACCTTGCCGGAGATGCCCTCCTGCTGCAATACGGTTTGCAGGGCGCGGGCAGTTTGATCCCAGCCGCCGCCCGGATTGGCGGGGGCAATAATTGTATAATCGGTTGCATAGGCCGGCAGTGCTGCTGCACTTGCGAAAAGACAGGCAATAAGAAACTTTTTCACGTCTGATCCTCCGATGCTGCGTTTAAGACGCAGACTGATGTTGCACGGGCAGGATCAGGCACAAAGGCGCCCTGACAGAATGATGATATCCTCCCCGTTACTGCCGCTCCGCCTCCACGGATAGCAGTTCTGTCAGTCCATCATATAAAGCTGACATAAACCTGACATTTTTTCTTCTGTGCGTTTTGCAGGCCAAAAGCCGCTCTAAGCCTGTACGCCAATATTTTAATGTTGGCGCAGCACTTTATTCCATTTGGCAATCAGCCGGCTGCGTTTTACCTGATCAAGATAAACCATCAGTCCGGGGCTGACCGGCACCGGCCTGAGCTTGTTGCCATGAATTTCCTGCATTGTAAGAGCTGTATTCTCTCCGGCAACCTCCGGGCTTACCGCCGGAATTTGTAATTGCCGCGCCAATATGGTCTGCCCCTCTTTAGACATGAAAAAGGCAAGATAGCGCCGCCCCAGTTCAGGTGAGGCAGCCGCTTGCGGCACCAAACCGATGCGGGACATGACCACGGTGTAATCTCTGGGCAGAACAATGCCGACATCAGGATTGCGCGCTGCCCAGTCTGCCGCGTAGGAGCCGAGAATATTATAACCAAGAACAAAGCGCCCGTCGGCAACCCGCTCTACAATGGCCTGACTGGTGGAATAAAGTTTGACGCCTGCATCGCCCATCGCCTGAATAACAGTCCATATATCGTCAAACTGCTCCTGATCACGCGACATGAACAGAAAACCAACGCCCGAACGTTCAATATCATAAGTGCCGATACGGCCAAAAACCGCTTCTCCGCGCTCTTTAAGATAAGTGATGAATTCCGCGCGGGTGGATGGCGGTTTGCGATCCCTGAACTCCGGTTTATGATAAATAAAAACAGCCGGTTCAAAGGTGAGCGCATAAGCGGTATTGCGCCAGTTTGCCCAGGCCGGCCAGTTTGGGCTCATTGGCAGCTGGCTTGGTTGTGCATAGCCGTCATTGGTAAGTTTAACCTGCAGATCCATCGCTGAGGAAAAGGCAAAATCGGCGGTTTTCCGGCCATTATCAGTTTCATGCACAATACGTTCATAAATTTCGGTGGTGAGCATATCCTCATAGCGCACGGCAATATCCGGATTGCTGTTTTGAAAACCCTTTATCATCGGGCGGGCAATAGGTTCATCAAGGGAAGAGTAAACCACAAGAACAGAGGCATTTTTATTGCCGTTCAGCGCCGGAAAAAATGCAACCGAAGCCTGTGCCGCACTGTGCCATAAAACCAGCCAGCCACAGATTGCGCTCAGCCAAATATGCCGCAACTCCTGTTCTCCCTCTGAATTTTGCAGATGCCGCTTTGTTGATATGATATTTTTATACCCTGTCCGGCTATGCGGCGCTGACATTGTTCCGGCGATGATTATATGCTGCCCCGGGGGAGAAACAATATGCCCTTTTGCCGGATGGCTGCAGGGATGTGGGGAGGTGGTTTTGCGTGCGTATATTATTGGTTGAAGATAATAAGGCCTTGTCGGAAGGGCTTGGCGCATTGCTGCGCGGCAGTGGTTATATTGTTGATATTGTGGGCGATGGTGCATCGGCACATGCTGCGGCAGCGGTGGAGAATTTTGATCTTGTGATTCTTGATCTCAACCTGCCGGAAATGGACGGGCTGGAGGTGCTGCGCGCCATGCGGGCGCGGCAAAATCAGGCTGCGGTTATGATTCTCACCGCACGCGGCGCACCCGAGGAGCGGGTACGCGGGCTGGATCTGGGTGCTGATGATTATATGATCAAACCGTTTGATATCAGTGAATTTGAAGCGCGGGTCAGGGTTTTGTTGCGCAGACAGGCGGGGCTGCGCCATGCGCTGGTGCATTTTGGTGCCGTGACGCTTGATCTTAATACACGCAGTTTCAGCTATGAGGGGCAGAATATCGATATTCCCGCGCGGGAGCTTGGCCTGCTTGAACTGCTTTTTGTGCGCGGCGGCAAGGTGGTGGCCAAGGAGGCGATTGTACAGTCGCTCAGCGGTTTTGATCATGATTTAAGCTCCAATGCGATTGAGCAATATGTGAGCCGGTTGCGCAAAAGGCTTGCGCCTTACGGGCTGACGGTCAAAACAGCGCGGGGGCTTGGCTATTATCTTGATCGCCTGTCAACGCATAAGCCGGATATTTCTGCGGGTGCGGGATGATGCGGCAGGCGGCCTATTCCTTACGCAAAAGGCTGCTTGGCTGGATGCTGGTTTCCACCTGTCTTATTGGCCTGATTGCGCTGATTGATACCTATCAGGAGGCTGTCAATACCGCCAATAATGTGGCTGACCGTGTGCTTGGCGGCTCGGCTCTGGCAATTGCAGAACGTGTTGTGGTCTCGGAGCATGGCGGGCTGGAGGTGGATATTCCTTATGTAGCTCTGGAAATGCTGACTTCAGCAGCGCAGGACCGGGTATTTTACCGTGTTGATAGTGCTCCGGGGCAGTTTATTACCGGCTATGAAACCTTGCCGCTGTTAAATGGCCGGGAAAATAAAAATCCGCAATTTGGTGACAGTATTTATCGTGGTGAGCCGATAAGGCTGGCTATGTTGCGCCGCTCCGCTTCAACCGGTGTTAATTCTGTGCCTTTTACTGTGACTGTTGCCGAAACAACGATGGCACGGCGCCAACTCACCCATACTATTTTGCTGCGCTCGGCATTGCGCCTATTATTGATGATTGGCGGCACTGCATTGGTGGTTTGGGTTGCGGTTACCTATGCACTGCGCCCGCTCGACCGTTTGAGCGATGCGATAGCCGAGCGCAACCCGCAGGATCTGCACCCGATCAGGGAACATGTGCCAAATGAGGTGCAGGGCTTGGTGGATACGGTCAATTCTTTTATGGTGCGGCTGCAATCGGCGCTGGATGCGCTGCGCCATTTTACCGGTAATGCCAGCCATCAATTGCGCACGCCTTTGGCCATTATCCGCACGCAGCTTGCCCTTGCAGGGCGCAAGCCGGACCGGCAGGCTATGCTGGAGGCCGTGGCACAGGCCGATCAGGCTGTGGCGCATGCGGAGCGAATTCTGGCGCAATTGCTGTTGCTGGCAAAGATTGATGCTTCCGGTGATCAGGCTGTGCAATTGCTGGCGCCGGTTGATCTGGCACAGATAGCGCGGCAGATTACCGGCGATTATGTGCGCGATGCGGCGAAGGGCGAGATTGATCTTGGCTATGAGGGGGAGGAGAGCCTGATCATTCGCGGGGACAGGCTGCTCTTGGAGGAGGCGTTAAAAAACCTGCTTGGCAATGCCCTGCTTTATGCCGGCGCGCAGGCAATGGTAACGGTAAGTGTGTACAGGGAGGGCAGGCAGGCCTGCCTTGCCGTGGAGGATAATGGCATTGGCGTGCCAAAGGAGCAGCTTAAGCTGATCCGCAAACGCTTTGACCGTGGTATTTTTCAAAATTCATCCGGTCATAATAATATAGCCCGCCCGCCACAGGGCAGCGGGCTCGGGCTTTCTATTGTTGATGAAATTGCGGCACTGCATGGCGGGCAGCTGATTTTACGCCAGTCGCGCAGGAATAGCGGTTTTCTGGCGCTTATCTGCATTCCTTGCGGCTAATCGGAGCGGCAGCAAAGGGTGTCGCCGCTCTCTTTTCCATTGTTTTAAAAACTGCGCTGGATGAGCACCGTCCCCCCAATGGCATCTTGCTTGTAGAGCTTGGTTGCCAGCGGATCATTCCAGCGCGTATAGGAGATTTCCGGCTGAATAATCAGCCCCCGCACCAGTTGATATTCAAAATTGGCGCTGGTTGCGAAAGTTTTACTGGCATCATAAGCCAATTGTATATTCAGGCTGGTTTTGTCGTTGAGCTTGTAGGCGCTGCCGCCCCATATCGCCCATTTGCCGCCCCACTGCCCGTAAAAGCTGGTTTTTTGGCGCAGCCCGTCAAAATATATATCTTCATTGTTTTTATAAGCGCCCTGAACCCAGAAAGACAGGGAATCATTGGCTTTCAAATTCAGTTTGGTTTTACCTGCCCAGGATTTATTGATACTATCATAGGCAGTAACCAGAGCGATGCTGCCCCAGCCCTGTTCATATTTTGCGCCGGTGACTATATGGGGCATATAACCGGTGATAACCCCGCCATAGGTCAGGCTGTTATCGTCATCTTTGATGGTTTTGAAGCCGGAATCGCTATTATTGCCTTGTTCCAGCGACAAAATGGCCGAAAAGCCGCCGGCATTTTTATAGGTATAACTGATAAAATTGGTGCGCGCTCCTCCGTAAGCAATGACATCATCATTGATGATATTGCCCAGATAGTCGCTGAAATCGACAAAGGCAGAATTTGCAAGGCCAATCTGCAAGCCGCCAAGACTGATGACTGCCTTGCGCAAAGTGCCGCTGCTTTTGCTGTCTTTACCGTCCCCCCACTGGAAACGTATGGTTGCCTCGGTTTTTAATGTGCCAAACTCTGTTTCGGTGGCGATTTTGGGCGACAGGTGAAAACGGGTTTGGCTGACAGGGCTGTGATAGCTGCTATTGTCATAAGGATCATGGCCACCTTGCATGAGAAAGCGCACATAACCATTGAGTGCCAGACAGGATTCTGTGCCGGGAATCGTAAAATAGCCTTTGCCATAGGTATCGCACACCCGTACGTAGTGGATATTTTCATCGTCCGGAGTTGTGGTATTATCGGCGGCATAGCAAATATTACTGTTAAGTATTAATATAATTGTTGTTAAATTAAATTTTAAATTATTCATTATGTCCCACCATTATATGATTAATAACACTTGCAATATGATTTATTACTTATGCAATTAATATTGCAGCTTTGAGCTATAGAGTTATTGTGGGATATAATTTGCGGTAATATAGGCCGGAGAACTGCAGAGGCTATGTACTCGGCTTGTTGAGCCTCTTTGAAAGAAACAGCAATAATTGCATGGATATTTTATTCATGCAGGCGACATAATAATTTTTTGCGGAAAGTTTTTTGCACTACGGCTTATTATGCTTGCTGGCTGTTTGCAGCCATTCAAGATCGTCATTAAGAGCCTGTGCCAATAGCGCCTCCATCCGGCGGAAGCGGCGGATCACTTCTTCCCCGAAAGGAGTGAGAACAGCGCCGCCGCCTTGTTTGCCGCCGCGCTGGGAGATGACGCAAGGCTCATCAAACATGGTGTTGAGTGCATCTGTCAGCTGCCATGCCCGGCGATAAGACATATCCATGGCGCGCCCTGCGGCAGAAATGGAGCCGGTATCGCGAATATGTTCCATAAGCTGGATTTTGCCGCGTCCAAGGCGCTCATTTTCCGGAAAATCAATGCGCAGCACTGGTTTTAATAGGATTGCTGTTTTTTGTGTCATGATTATTCTGTCCGCAATATCACGAAGTTCCGGTAAAAAGAAGTTCCGGTAAAAATATGCAAGCCTCTTTGGCGGTTTTCTGGCATTAGGTTGCTCTTTGCTGCTTATTTATAAGATAATATTACGGCATGCAGATTAACAGGGCTTCATTTCAGATCGCGCCTGTTTATAGGATTTTTCTTAAAAACTTGGCGGCGTGCAGGCGCTGATCACATCGCAGGCCACAGGCCCCACACAGCGAAAACGATGAGGTCTGCGGCTTTCAAAATAATAGCCGTCACCAGGGCCTAATATGCGCCTCTCACTGTCTACGGTCACTTCAAGGCGGCCGGCAATAATAATGCCGCCTTCTTCCCCCTCATGCACGAGCGGCACCTTGCCGGTATCGGCACCCGGCTCATAACGCTCCTTGAGAATTTGCAAGGCGCGGCCAAACAGATTGTCACCAAGTTGACGGAAGGAAATTTTGCCTTTGCCGATCTCAACAAATTCCTCTGCCTGATAAAAGGCTTTTTGCGGCATATCCGGCTGCAGGGCAAAGAATTCGGCCATGCCGATCGGCAATCCGTCGAGAATGCGTTTTAATGCGCCGACAGAAGGGTTGGTCTGATTAGCCTCAATCAGGGAAATTGTGGCATTGGTCACACCGCTGCGCTTTGCCAGTTCGCGCTGGGAGAGGCCGGATTTCTCACGAATAAAGCGTAAACGGCCGCCAATATCAATCTCACCGGACATGACAGATGCCATCCTTTGTTGCACTTGTTAAATATTTTAAACATATTGCATTTTATACAATAAAAATCAATCAGATAAATAAGAGAAGAAATAGACTTGTTTCGCTCTTCAGGACATGGCCAACTTGAAGCGGCATAAAGGAGAGAGGGCAGTTTTTATTGCAGGAAAACTGTGTGACAAGGAGCGAAATTATGGCCGATTTTACCAATAGTCCGAAACTGGACAATTTCTGGATGCCGTTTACGGCAAATCGCCAGTTCAAGGCTGCGCCGCGCATGCTGGCAACAGCTGAGGGCATGTATTATACGGATATTGATGGCAATGCGGTGCTGGACGGCACTGCGGGCTTGTGGTGCGTGAATGCCGGCCATGGCCGTAAACAGATTTCCTCCGCTGTTGAAAAACAGCTCTCGACCATGGATTTTGCGCCGACCTTTCAGATGGGGCACAATATTGCCTTTGATTTTGCCACCCGTCTTGGCGAGATTGCGCCGCGGGGGGACGGCAAGATTCTCGACCGCATTTTTTTCACCGGTTCAGGTTCTGAATCTGTTGATACTGCTTTGAAAATTGCCATCGCCTATCAGCGTGCCATCGGGCAGGGCACCCGCACCCGTGTGATCGGCCGTGAGCGCGGCTATCATGGTGTGGGATTTGGCGGTATTTCTGTCGGCGGTCTGGTGAATAACCGCCGTGTATTCCCGCTTTTGCCCGGGGCTGATCATCTGCGCCATACCCATGATCCTGAAAAAAACGCCTTCAGCAAGGGGCAGCCGGAACATGGCGCAGAACTGGCCGATGATCTGGAACGTATGGTGGCGCTGCACGGGGCAGAAACCATTGCCGCTGTGATTGTTGAGCCGCTGGCCGGTTCCACCGGCGTGCTGGTGCCCCCCAAAGGCTATCTGGAGCGCCTTGCAGCGATTGCCAAAAAACACGGTATTTTGTTGATTTTTGATGAAGTAATCACCGGCTTCGGCCGCCTTGGTGCGCCTTTTGCATCCGATTATTTTGGTGTGACACCGGATATGATCACCACTGCAAAAGGCCTGACCAACGGCGCTGTTCCGATGGGGGCGGTTTTTGCCGGCCGGCATATTTATGACGCTTTGATGCAAGGGCCGGAAGGCGCGATTGAACTGTTTCACGGTTATACCTATTCCGGCCATCCGGCAGCCTGCGCGGCAGGGCTTGCAACGCTGGATATTTATGCGGAAGAAGCATTGCTCACCCGTGCTGCAGCACTGGCAGATGGCTGGCAGGAGGCGATCCATTCACTGAAATCTGCAAAAAATGTGATTGATATCCGCACGCTCGGTCTGGTGGCCGGCATTGAACTGGCTCCGCGTGATCAAAATGCGGGGGCGCGTGCTTATGATATATTTGTTGATTGCTTCAAAAAAGGGCTGCTGATCCGTGTGACCGGTGATGTGATTGCGCTTTCCCCGCCGCTTATTGTCAGCCGGGAGGAAATTGCAAAAATTGTCTCCATCCTTGGGGATGCAATGAACCGCGCTGCCTGATTTTTCTTCTGGGATGACAGGCCTTGCGCAGCGTGTTTTGCGCAAGGCTTATAAATGAGGCTATTTCAACGCCTGCGCAAAACCGGAATGTTTTCATGTTTCCGGCCTGCATTATTGTGCTTTTCCGGCCCGTGCAGAATAAGTGCTGTTATGCCAGTCTTGGCTGTATTTATTCCGCGGGTCATATTATTTGATTGAAACAATAGGTTTTCAGGAAAAGATTTTTACAACAATCCTGAAAAGAAACCTTGTTTCAAAAAACTGGATTTGCGAAAAAATCACACCCCTTGGAGAAGCAGGCAAGCCCTTCTATGATGCTCTGTAAAAACGGGATTTGTGTCTGGCGGGCTAAGGGCATCAGCCTGTAGCAGCCAAAGCAGACAGCGGTGACAAGGCTGCCTCATTTGTGAAGAGAGATTGGTATGATGACAGGATTTTTGCTCAGCCGCCGCAGCTTGCTGGCGAGCACCGCCGCCTTGGCAGCGGGTGCTGTTCTGCCGCGGTTTTCCTTTGCGCAAAGCATGGAAAAAACACCCTCAGTTGAGCCTGCGCGCGGCGGGCGTCTGGTGGTGGCAGCAGATAGTGAGCCGGCCAATCTCAATCCGGCAATTATTGCTTCCAACGGCGTATTTTATGTGGCCAGCAAAGTGATTGAGCCGCTGGCAGAGCAGGTCTATGCGGATGCGCAGCATCCGGACGGATTAAAACCGCTGCTGGCAACCGGCTGGCAAGGCTCGGAAGATGGTCTTTCAGCCACATTTACACTGCGTGAAGGGGTAAAATGGCATGACGGCAAGCCGTTTACTTCAGCGGATGTGGCTTTCTCGGCGCTTGAAGTGTGGAAACCATTGCAAAATCTTGGCCGTTCGGTCTTCAAAAATCTGGCAGATGTTGAAATGCCGGATGAACACACCGCTATATTCCGTTTTTCTGAGCCAACGCCTTTTCAGCTGATCCGCAATGCCTTGCCGATTGTAACTGCGGTTTTGCCAAAACACCTCTATCAAGGCACAGATATTGCCAAAAATCCTGCCAATGAAAAACTGGTTGGCACAGGGCCTTTTATCTATGGCGAGCATAAGCCGGGTGAATATTATCTGCTGAAGCGCAATAATAATTACTGGAACACTCGGGAGCCGGCGCTGGATGAGATTATTTATCAGGTGCTGCCAGACCGCGCTGCGGCCGGCAACGCACTGGAAGCAGATCAGATTCAGCTGGCAGCTTTTTCCGCAGTGCCGCTTGCCAATCTCGGGCGCATTGCCAAAGTACCGGGGCTGAAAGTCTATACCAATGGTTATGAGGCGCTGACCTATCAGCTATGCGTTGAGATCAATCATCGCCGCAAGGAACTGGCCGATCTTAAAGTGCGTCAGGCTATTGCCCATGCAATTGACAAGGATTTTGTGGTTAAAACCATCTTTCTCGGCTTTGCCAGGCCGGCAACAGGGCTGGTGCCCGCCTTTGACAAGGTGTTTTATGCAGCTGACACACAGCAATATCCTTTTGATATAACCAAAGCAGAAAAACTGCTGGATGAAGCCGGTTATAAAAGGGGCGGGGACGGTATCCGTTTTCGCTTAAAGCTGTTACCTGCGCCATTTTTCAATGAAACCCGTCAATTTGGCGATTATCTGCGTCAGGCGCTGGCAAAAATCGGCATTGATGCGGTGATTGTTGCCAATGACACACCAGCCCATCTCAAGGCGGTTTATACCGATCATGATTTTGATATTGCGGTGGCAACGCCGGTTTATCGCTCAGATCCGGCAATTTCCACAACGGTTCTTCTGCAAGGCGGCCTGCCGGCAGGCGTGCCGTTTACCAATCAATATGGCTATAACAATGCTGCGGCGGATGCACTGATTGCCAAAGGCGCGGTAACGCTGGATGATAAAGCGCGGGCTGCAATCTATCAGGATCTGCAGCGGCTTGCAGCGCAGGATCTGCCGCTGATTAATGTTGCGGATTTCTCATTTATCACCGTGGCAAGTGACAAGGTGCAGAATGTGTCGGATAATCCGCGCTGGGCTGTTTCAAACTGGGGCAATACCGGTATTGCCGGGTAATCAAACAGGATAAAGCGGGTTTTCGGTGCGGTTTTTTATTCGTCGTCTTGTCAGTATTATTCCGGTGCTTGGTCTTGTTCTGGCGGGCGGTTTTTTGTTGCTGGAAGCCGCACCAGGCGATGCCGTTGATGCCTATATTGCGCAAATCGGCGGTGCAGATGCCGGCCAGCTGGAGGCACTGCGCCGTTTGTGGGGGCTGGATCAGGGAATGCTCTCGCGGTTTATTACTTATATAGGTGCGCTTTTTTCCGGTGATTTTGGCTGGTCCGTGGCTTTTCAAAAACCGGTTCTGGATATTATTCTGGAACGGCTGCCTGCAACCCTGCTTTTGATGGGTATTGCAACTTTCCTTGCTTTTTTTGCCGGTTCGCTGCTCGGTATTCTTGCCGGTTCAAAGCCGCATTCCGGGTGTGATCATATTATATCGCTCACATCATTGGCGCTTTATGCAGTGCCGGGCTTTTGGCTCGGGCTGGTGTTGATTGTTGTTTTTGGCGTAACATTGCGCTGGCTGCCGGTTGGCGGGCTGGAAACCATAGCCTCAGGTAAAACGGGGCTGGCAAGGGCGCAGGATATTGCCCGTCATCTGGTG
This sequence comes from Pseudochrobactrum albidum, assembly GCF_051851455.1. NCBI lineage: Bacteria > Pseudomonadati > Pseudomonadota > Alphaproteobacteria > Hyphomicrobiales > Brucellaceae > Pseudochrobactrum > Pseudochrobactrum albidum. The sequence continues at coordinate 534,181 of NZ_JBPVTR010000024.1, read as the reverse complement.
TTGCCGGTCTTGTCTTTATCCTGTGTTTATCTCACACTTTATTTGCGGTTGATGCGTGATCGTATGGCGGAGCTGCATCAGGAGCCGTTTGTGCTGGCGCTCAGGGCGCGGGGTTTGCGGCAAAGCAGAATTATCTGGCGGCATATTGCCCGCAATGCCGTGCTGCCGGTGGTAACAATGCTGGGGCTTCAGGCCGGTGTTATGCTTGGCGGCAGCGTGGTGATCGAGAGTGTTTTTGCTATTCCCGGTTTTGGTCGTCTGGCAGCAGAGGCTGTGGCAAAGCGCGATACAGCTTTGCTGCTTGGCGTTATCCTGTTCGGAGCCTTTACCGTGATTATTGCCAATTTGCTGGTTGATCTTGCTTATGCGCGGCTTGATCCGCGGGTGAGAAAGCCACGATAATGCGCTATTGGCTCACTTTAAACCGGCAGGGAAAGGCTGGCATTGTTCTTCTTGGCCTGTTGATATTGATGGCTTTGTCGGCGCCTCTTCTTTTTGCCGGTGATCCGCTGGCAATTGTTGGCGAGCCGATGCTGCGCCCTTTTACTGATCCTGCACATTGGCTTGGCACAGATCGTTTGGGGCGTGATGTGCTGGCCGGTTTGTTTTATGGTGCGCGCACCACCTTGCTGGTGACGCTGAGCTCTGCGGCTGCAGCGCTTATTGCAGGCAGTCTGGTGGGATTATTGGCAGGATTTCTCGGTGGCTTTGCCGATAATGTGCTGATGCGTATTACCGAGGCTTTTCAGACCGTACCCGGATTTTTATTAGCGCTGGCTACCATCAATATTCTGGGTTCAAGCATACCGGCACTGATTATTGCAATCAGTATTGGCAGCTGGACACAGGCTGCGCGGGTTACGCGGGCGGAGGTATTATCATTGCGCGAGCGTGATTTTGTTGCTGCGGCGCGCATATTGGGGCAGGGGGCGTTTTCCATCGCTTTCCGGGAGATTTTGCCCAATGCCTTTCAGCCTGCGGCATCGCTGGCAGCTGTTTCTGTGGCGGCCGCCATTCTGATCGAGGCGTCTTTGGCTTTTTTGGGTTTTGGGGATCCGAACAGCGTAACATGGGGCACCATGATTGCAGAAGGGCGCGCGGTTTTGCGCTCAGCGCCCTATCTCTCGGTTATTCCAGGTCTGGCATTGGTAATCACTGTTCTGGCTGTATATTTAACAGGGCAGGCTTTAACACAGCGCGGTGGCCATGTGCAGCAAGATGGCAGGGAGAGGATTGATGGGTGATTTTCTCCATGTGCAGAATTTGCGTGTCTCTTATGCCGGGCACTATGTGTTGCAACCGGTAAATCTTTCATTGCGGCGGGGGGAACGGCTGGCGCTGATTGGCGAGAGCGGCTCGGGTAAAACCACATTTGCCATGGCACTTGCCGGATTGCTGCCGGATAATGCATGCCTTGAAGGACAGGTTATTTTTCCGGCTTTTAGCCATATGCCTGTTGCAGGGCGCGATATTGGTGTGCTGTTTCAGGATCCCGACGGTTCGCTTGATCCGGTGATGCGCGTGGGCGACCAGATAGCGGAAGTTATTGTAACCCATCTTAAAACATCATGGCGGGAGGCGCGCCTGCAGGCAGCATCATTGCTGGAGCAGGTGCAGATTGCCGATAGTGTGAAGCGCCTGCGCAGCTATCCGCATGAATTTTCAGGCGGGCAGAAACAGCGCATTGCACTGGCAGCAGCACTTGCGGGCAAGCCGCAATTGCTGATTGCCGATGAGCCGACCAGTGCGCTGGATAGTGTGGTGCAGCAACATGTGGTGCAGGTGCTGGATGCGCTGGTGCGTGCCCGGGGGCTTACACTGATTTTTGTCACTCATGATATTGCTCTTGCCTCGCAGCTTGCTGATAAAATTGCGGTACTTTATCGCGGCAAATTGGTGGAATTTGGCACGGCGCGGCAGGTGATCACCGCGCCGCAACATGCCTATACAAGAGCATTTCTGGCCACATATATCGGGCTTGACTGGCAGCGGCAGGCGCGATTGCCGGAAATTGCTCTGCCGGCATTGAATGGAGCAGGGCAGGATGCCTCATAAAACAGATGGCAGCGCCATATTGCGGGTTTCAGCCCTGTATAAGCGTTTTGGTAATGGCTCTGAAAACGGGCTGAAAAATATCAATCTTAGCTTGTATACGGGGGAAACACTGGCGCTGATAGGGCGCTCAGGCTCCGGAAAAACCACATTGGCGCGGCTGATTATGCAGCTGGATGTGCCTGACAGCGGGCATATTGAGCTCAACGGCATAGATCTTAGCACTCTTAAGGGCAGCCGGCTGCGGGCCATGCGCGCCCGTTTTCAGATGGTGTTTCAGGATTCGTTGGCGGCATTTAATCCGCGCCGCACGATCGGGCAGATTTTACAGGTGCCGCTTGCCTTGCATGGTGATGCAAAACAGGCGCAGGGGCAGATTGCTGCGATATTGGAGCGTGTTGGTCTTGACGGCGCCATGGCACGGCGCTACCCGCGTGAGCTTTCAGGCGGGCAGCGCCAGCGCGTGGCCATTGCCCGTGCCCTGCTGAGCCAGCCTGATCTGATCGTGCTGGATGAGCCGGTTTCTGCGCTTGATGTGTCGGTGCGGGCAAAAATTCTCAATCTTCTGGCAGATTTGCAGCAGGAAAGGGCAATTGCCTATTTGTTTATTTCCCATGATCTTGCAATTGTGCGAGCCTTTAGCGACCGCATGGCGGTGTTGCATGAGGGAGAAATTGTTGAACAGGGCGTGCCGGATGCTGTTTTGCGCAATCCGCAGGCACAAGCCACGCGCCAGCTGGTTGAGGCCGTACCAAGGCTGGTTTTTAAAAGAGATTTTGAAGCTTAAACCGGTTCTTCCTGTTTTGTAAAACTCAGCTTTGTAAAACTCAGGCCAATGGCCGCAATGCCTGATAAAGCGCTTTATATTGATGATAGGCGCTCTCATAGGCTGCAAGCAATTGTTTATCCGGCTCAATGGTGCGAATAATTTGCGGTGGCTTGCAAATGGTAACGGGATCAGAATTTTCCGCTGCAATCAGTCCAAGACGGGCAGCGCCAAAGGCAGCGCCAAAATCGCCGTCTGCCGGCAGGTGAACCGGTATATTCAGGGCGGTGGCCAATGCTTTCAGCCAATAGGCTGAGCGTGAGCCGCCGCCGATTGCGGTGATATTGTCAAGCTTTGTGCCGGCTTTTGCCAGTGCTTCTGCATTATCGCGAAAGGCAAAAGCCACCCCCTCAAGCACGCTTTGTGTGAGAGTGGCGCGGCTGTCATAATGGCTGAGCCCTGTAAAACTGCCGCGGATGCGGCTGTCATTATAGGGGGTGCGCTCGCCGGAGAGATAAGGCAGAAAACGAACCGGAGAAGGCGCACGTAATATATCCCCCAATTCCTGCGTCAGGGCTGCGGCCTCATGGCCGGTAATGCTGCTATACCAGTTCAGCGCATCTGTTGCTGAAAGGATAACGCCCATTTGGTGCCATGTCCGGGGCAGGGCATGGCAAAAGGCATGAACGGCACTGTCAGGACGGGGGAGGAAACGGTTATTGGCGGCAAAAATCACACCGGATGTGCCAAGCGAGGCAAAAGCCTCACCGGCCTTGATCGTGCCGATGCCGCAGGCTGAGGCTGCATTATCACCGGCGCCGCCCGCCACAGCAATATTGGCAGGCATGCCCCAGCGGGCGCACAGGTCTTTGCGCATGGTGCCGGATATATCTGTGCCTTCTGTAAGGCGCGGCATATGGCTTTGATCAAGATCCGTTGCGGCCAGCAGGGCGGGCGACCATTTGCGCTGTGCCACATCCAGCCATGCAGTGCCGGATGCGTCAGACATTTCACTGGCATATTCCCCGCTTAGCCACAGGCGCAAATAATCCTTGGGCAGTAAAATTTTTTTAATACGGCTAAAAGTCTCCGGCTCATTTTCCTTTACCCATAATAGTTTGGGGGCAGTAAAACCCGGAAAAACAATATTGCCGGTCAGCTTGTGAAATTGCGGGTCGGCATCAAGGGCTGCTGCCTGTTTGTGGCTGCGTGTATCATTCCACAAAATGGCAGGACGCAATATTCTGTCTTCAGCATCAAGCAGCACTGCGCCATGCATCTGGCCGGAAAGGCCTATACCGCGTAACCGGCCAAGTGCCGCACTGTGATCGCTCTTTAAACTGTCCAGCACCTGTTCGGCAACTTTTATCCATTCCTGCGGATCTTGTTCAGACCAGCCGTCCTGCAGGCGGGAGACATGGAGCGGAGCATGGGCAGAGGCGATGATTTTCTGTTTTTCATCAATCAGCAGTGCCTTGAGGCCGGATGTTCCAAGATCAAGACCAAGATAAAAAGCCATAATATATGCCTTGCTGTTTAAGCGTTATGCCGGATGCAGATAATGATAAAAAGTGCCTGCAGGCAACAGTTTATTCCCGATCCGTCGTGTTGGTATCAACATTGATTGGCGCACACCGCCTGTTGGCTGCCCGTTGACTGCTACAAAACTGTTTTGAAACTTTCATGTAACTGCAATCAAAATCACATCGCGGTTTCATATCACGCCTCTAGTTTCGCAAAAAACGGATTGAGGCCGCTGATGCTTAAACTTGAGAATGTGACCCGCCGGTTTGGCAGCAATATTGCAGTTTCAGATGTTAGTCTGGAAATCCCGCAGGGACAGATGGTGGGGATTATCGGGGCGTCAGGCGCAGGGAAATCGACCTTGCTGCGTATGATCAACCGGCTGATTGATACATCTGACGGTGCGGTAATGTTCAAGGGGCAGGATGTATCACGGTTGCGCGGGCGTGAACTGCGCCGCTGGCGCAGTGATTGCGCCATGATTTTTCAACAGTTCAATCTGGTGCCGCGGCTTGATGTATTGACCAATGTGCTGCTTGGCCGTCTTAATCAGCGTTCAACGGTTAAGAGTCTGTTTGGTGTTTTTTCCCGTGAGGAGCGGGCGCAGGCCATCGCCAATATTGAGCGTCTTGATATTGTTAAAACGGCGTTGCAGCCTGCAGGCACATTATCCGGCGGCCAGCAGCAGCGCGTGGCGATTGCCCGCGCTTTAATGCAAAATCCTAAAATTGTTCTTGCAGATGAGCCGATAGCCTCGCTTGATCCGCGCAATGCGCAGGTGGTGATGAGTGCGCTGCGCGATATCAATAAGCGTGAAGGTCTTACTGTTATTACGAATCTGCATACGCTGGATACGGCGGGCACTTATTGTGACCGTATAGTAGGCATGCAGGGTGGCAAAGTGGTGTTTGATGGCAGTCCGGTTGAGCTGACACAGGCGGCTGCCCGCAAAATCTATGGTGCACAGGCTGATGATGCAAGCTTCTCGGAAGCGGTTACTTCAACCGCTCTGGAGCCTGTGGCACAGCCTTTGCCCTCCCTTGCCCCGCAAGTGGCGCGGCAAGTCGCCAGACTTGTGGCTGATGCTCAATAAAACATGACCGGAAAATATGCTCAGCCCTGCCCAGACCCAGAGCAGATATTGTCTGCAAATATTTCGTTTGCCGCAATAACCAAGAAAATATCGGGCGAGGCGGCAGTATATCCGGCGCGGAAATATAAATAATGACCGTTTAACAGGAGATTGGTTTATGGTTTTGAGAAAGTTTTTGCTCGGCGCTGTTGCGCTGTCTGCCGTGGCAACAGCAACGGCTGCGCAGGCTGACAAGCCTGAGATTTTCCGCGTTGGCATTATCGGCGGAGAGAATGAGGCAGACCGTTTGCGCAACTACCAATGTATTGTTGACAAGCTGCCGGAAGCAATCGGGGTTAAGGAAGTCAAATTGTTTCCTGCTTCTGATTATGATGGTGTAATTCAGGGGCTGCTTGGCGGCACGCTGGACTATGCGGAGCTTGGCGCATCCGGCTATGCCAAAATCTATCTGACCAAAGAAGATGCTGTTGAGCCGATTTTGACAACAGAGCAAACCGATGGCTCAACCGGTTATTATTCTATCATGGTTGCCCGCAAGGACAGTGGCATCAAAACACTTGAGGATATGAAGGGTAAGAAACTGGGTTTCGCTGATCCGGATTCAACATCAGGCTATCTTATTCCTGTTACTGCGCTGCCAAAAGATCTGAAGGGGGCAACGGTTAAGGATTATTTCAGCGAAACCGGTTTTGGCGGCGGCCATGAAAATCTGGTTTTGGCGGTTAAGGATGGCAAATTTGATGCCGGAACAACCTGGGGTTCCGGTGTCGGGAACTTTGATGAGGGCTATACATCCGGCAATTTGCGCAAAATGGTGGATAAGGGGCTGATCGATATGAAAGACTTTAATGAAGTCTGGCGATCACCGCTGATTCCGAATGGTCCGGTTGTTATCCGCACAACAATTGATCCTGCCCTTAAAGACAAGTTCAAGGCCTTTATGCTGGATCTTCCGAAGACAGATCCTGAATGTTTCGGCGCGATTATGGGCGGTGATTTCAAATCTTATATTGAGGTCAGCAAAGATTTTTATCAGCCGATTATTGATGCCCGCAAGGCTGAAATTGGTCAATAAAATGCGCTGCGGCCGGTTATCATTCTGATACCGGCCGTTTTTGTCCTTGTTCTGAACCATTGCAGAACTTGTATTAGAATACAGGGTCTGGAAGGGTCTGGTTATGGCAGGCTGATGACACATCTTGATTTGAAACCATTTCTTTCAGCGCCGGCTTCCGGCGAGGCGGCACTGGTTGAAAAACATTGGCAGGAGCTTGTTTTTCGCCGTCGTATTTATTCCATATTGATTGCCATTGGTTTATTGGCAGCTCTTGCCGCATCGCTGTGGTTTGCCAATGAAACCAATGCCGGAAAATTCTGGGATCGCCTGCCGCATTTTTTTGATTTTATCGGCGATATGATGCCGCGCGATGGTCTGGAGGTATGGCGTGCGCTTTTTGATCTGCCATCACCTTATTTTGATGGCAGCCAGAAATATGACTATGAGGCCGGTCGTATTTATCTCTTCGGCAGTCATTTTTACATTCCGGAATATTTTTATAAAATGCTGGAAACGCTCAATATTGCGATGATGGCAACTTTAATCGGATTTTTCTTTGGGTTTATGCTTTGCTTTTTCGCCGCCAAAAATCTGACGGCCAGTCGTGCCCTGCGTTTTGTTGTGCGCCGTTATATGGAAATCCTGCGTGCTTTTCCGGAAATTGTTATTGCCGGATTTTTCGCGGCAGTTTTATCTTTCGGCCCCATTCCGGCAATTTTTGCCGTTGGTATTCACACGATCGGCGCATTGGGCAAACTTTTTTTCGAAGTGGTTGAAAATGCCGATATGAAGGCAGAAGAGGGCTTGCGTGCAGTGGGCGCTAATTGGGTGGAGCGTGTTGGTTTTGGCATTGTGCCGCAGGTTATGCCCAATTTTATGTCTTATGCCTTTTTGCGATTTGAGATCAATGTGCGTGCTTCCACCATTATCGGGGCTGTTGGTGGCGGAGGTATCGGGGAGGCGCTGCGTCTTTCCATCGGGCACGGCCATCAGGCCAAAACACTGGCTATTGTGCTGCTGTTATTTGTAACAATCATTGCCGTTGATCAGACTTCGGCATGGCTGCGCCGCCGTCTTGTTGGTGCACAGGCCTTTCAGTTTGGAGCGTGATAATGGCTGCAATCACTCTTGGTTCCGCACAGATTTCCGATTATGAAACCCGCTATCCGGAAATTTTCCGCCGCACATCCGGCAAACATTATATGCTGCCATTGATCGGCCTTGGCGTTATTGCTTACCTTGTTTATTGCTGGTGGTTTTTTTCTATTGGCACTGTGCTTGCAGAAGGGCAGTGGCAGCGCGCAAATATTACTGCACGGCAGTGGTATTCTTATGAAATACGCCCGACAATCCGCATGAATGGTGATGCGGCAAAGGTCACTTATCCGCGTTTTTCGGTGCTTGGCAAAAACCCTGATCCCGATTGGGTAAGACAGGTTGACGGCACCACAACGGTTAGTTTCGGTGCATCACAGGCATTGCATCTTAATGGAAAATCCGTTGTTGCACAGCGGAATGATGAAATTGTGTCAATTGTTATCAATGATGATGCCGCGCGCCTGGCAGCCGGCACTGCTGTGCCATCATGGGTGTTACTGCGTGATAATGAGGTGCAGCTGGATTTCGGTTTTGCCGGTGAAGCGCGCATTATGCCGGAGCGCATCAGCATTGCGCGGCGTTTTCTGGGCTGGCCGAATTTTGTTTTTGATACCAATTCCCCGTTCTGGGGCAAATCTTTTTCTGAAGTGGCCGCCATGATTGTATCCGGTGAGCGTATCAAGCCGGACATGTCCAATCTGTCACTTGCTTTTGATAATATCTGGAACAATGCCGAGTGGCAGCATGGCGATGTGTGGACCAAGATGCTGCAAACGATTGTTATGGCATTTGTTGGCACATTTTTTGCAGGGCTTCTGGCATTGCCGCTGGCCTTTATTGCCGCGCGCAATATCACGCCAAATTTTCTTGCCAATCAGCTCACCAAACGCCTGTTTGATTTTCTGCGCTCGGTGGATATGTTTATCTGGGCATTGTTCTTCACCCGTGCCTTTGGCCCCGGGCCTCTGGCCGGCATCTCGGCGATTTTTTTCACAGATACGGGAACACTCGGCAAACTTTATTCCGAAACGCTGGAAAATATTGATGACAAGCAGCGTGAGGGGATGAAATCTGTTGGCGCATCACCGGTCAATGTACAGCGTTATGGGGTTATTCCGCAGGTTATGCCGGTTTTTCTTAGCCAGATGCTGTATTTTTGGGAATCAAATACCCGTTCTGCAACGATTATCGGGGCGGTTGGCGCTGGGGGCATCGGGTTGAAATTATGGGAAGCCATGCGCACCAATGCCAATTGGGCCAATGTTGCCTATATGGTGGTGCTGATTTTGATTGTCGTATTTGTTTTTGATGCGGTTTCCAATGCGCTGCGCTCGCGTTTGATGGGGGACAGGCGGGTTTCTTCAAAATGAAATAAAAGTGTCAGATCAATTTTGCGGGATGATCATAAAATGACTATAAGCTGCAGGCTTGCTGTTTCATGATTTGATGACGATATTTGGTATAATATCTGGCACTGGATTGGCAGGTTTGGGCGGGTTTTGAAAATATGAATGGTATTTTTGTCGCTGTGGTCGGGCCAAGCGGCGCCGGCAAAGACACGGTTATTGATTATGCCCGCAAACACCTGCCGCAGGATGGCAGCTATCATTTTGTGCGCCGTGTTGTCACCCGTAAAGCCGATGGCAATGCGGAGGATCATGATTCTATGTCACAGGCAGAATTTTTGAACGCCGTACAAGCCGGCGCTTTTTGCCTGTACTGGCAGGCGCACGGACTTTATTACGGCCTGCCGCGATCGGCAGAGGATGCGCTGGGGCAAGGCGCGGTGGTGATTGCCAATCTTTCCCGCCGTGTGCTCGGGCAAGTGGCAGGGCGTTTTGCCAAGAGTGCCATTGTGCACATTACGGCAAATCATGATGTGCTGGCGCAGCGTTTGGCAGCGCGCGGCCGTGAGTCACCACAATCCATTGCAGCAAGGCTGCATAGAAACGAAACTGTGGAGACCTGCGGCCTGCCTTTGCAGGTGATTGATAATTCAGGCGAATTACATGCCGCCGGAGAAAAATTTGTGCATTATCTTAAGCAATTGCGCCATTCATTGTGATGGCTTGTCGGGTGCCGGCTTATCATCATCTGTGAGGAAAATCCGGTTTGCCGCTCCGTCCATATCCTCATATTGCCCGTTTTTGAGTGACCATAAAAAAACGCCGAGCCACAATAATCCAAACAGCAGGGCAATAGGGATGAGGAAGAGCAATATATTCATTTTCTGGCCTTTTGCCACTTAAAGAGGCTTTTAAGAGCGGCTGCGGGTGAAACAGCAGCAAAGCAACCGCTCCGGATATTCATTTCCCCGTATTATATACTAAAAACATTTTAAACTTTTTTTGGAAAAACCCCGGGGGAGAGGGGGTGGCGCTGCGGTGTTTTTTTGCCAGCTCGTAAACGCAGGGCGTTGCTGACAACAAGTATGGAGGACAGCGACATGGAAAGTGCGGCAATCAGCGGTGTAACATAACCAAACAGGGCAATCGGCACCGCAATGATATTATATATGAGCGACAGGCCAAAATTCTGCCGGATCAGCTTCCCTGCCTCTCGCGAGATGGTATGTGCCAGCGGTACGGCAGCAAGACTATCATGCAGGAACACAAAATCCGCAGCATTGCGCCCGATATCAGCTGCCGTTGCCGGCGCCATGGAAACATAGGCAGACATCAGCGCCGGCGCATCATTGAGCCCGTCACCAACCATCAGCACCTTGCGGCCCTGATGCGCGCATTCAGAAACCAGCTGTGATTTTTCTGCCGGCAGAATTTCCGCGTGGTAGGTTTCAATGCCAAGCTGTTGCGCGAGGGTGCTGACAGCCTGTTTTTTATCGCCGGAGAGAATTTCCACACGAAGTTTCTCATCTTTCAGGCTCCGGATTGCCTGAGCGGCATCTTCACGCGGACGGTCTTCAAAGCAGAAGGTTTCAACAAGATTGCCATTGCATGACAATACTGTTTCTGTGCCGTTATTGGCGTTGTTTCCTGTATCCTGCATCACAGCCCAGTCGCGCCGGCCAAGACGATAAATATCAGCCCCTTTACGGGCTTCAATTCCATAACCGCTGATTTCTTCAATCTTCTCAAAACGGATTGCGGCAGCAGGGTTTGTGTAACCAGTGAGCGCACGCGAAAGGGGGTGACGTGAATAAAGTGCCAGTTCTGCAGCCAGTTCAAGTGCATGGCGGTTAAGGCTGTCATATCCGGTCAGTTGCGGCCGGCCAAGGGTCAGCGTACCGGTCTTGTCAAACATCACACTGTCAATTTCCGCCATGCGCTCCATAGCAGAGCCATCTTTGATCATGATACCGTTTTCAAACAGGCGGCGTGCGGCAACAACCTGCACAATCGGCACGGCCAGCGCCAGAGCGCAGGGGCAGGTAATGATCAGGGTGGTGATGGCAACATAGATGGATTTGTGCCAGTCACCGGAGAGATAGAGCCAGATAATAAAAGCCAGCAATGCTGTGGTATGAACCAGCGGTACATAAAGCGCCGAGGCGCGATCTGCCAGCTGACGGTAGCGTGCCCTGCCGCCTTCAGCGGCATCCATAAGGCGCACCATTTCTGCAAGGAAGGAGTTATCGGCAGAGGCTGTGGCCTGAATGGTCAGCGGAGCGGTTAAATTCATGGTGCCGGCGCGGATTTGTGAGCCCTGCATCACCGGCACCGGCACGCTTTCTCCGGTTGCAATCGAGCAATCCAGATCAGAATGGCCGCTTATAACCACGGCATCAACCGGCACGCGCTCGCCGACAGCCAGAATAATCCGCATGGAGGGGCGTATCTCTGCAATCGGCACAAAACTGTGCTGGTGATTGTCATCAATCACCACCGCACCGCGCGGGCTGAGCTGTGAAAGGCCTTTGACAGCAGAGCGCGCACGCTCACGCATCACATGATCCAGCGTGCGGCCGATCAGCAAAAAGAACAGCAATGTGGCAGAAGCATCAAAATAGGCATGTTCGCCGGAATTGAGTGTTTCATAAACACTCATGGCAAAGGCAAGGCTGATGGCAAGTGAAATCGGCACATCCATATTGGTGCGCCCGTGCTTGAGGGCATTCCAGGCGGAGAGATAGAAAATACGCCCGGAAAAGACCAGTGTCGGCAAGGCAATCAGGCCTGAGAGCCAATGGAACATATCCCGTGTTGCGGCATCCGCACCCGACCAGACAGAGACGGAGAACAACATGATATTCATGGAGGCAAAGCCGGCAACGGCCAGCGCGATCAAAAGGCGCGACAGTTGCGGATCCTTGTCTTCTCCGAGTTCAAAAATATGCGCGGGATAGCCTGCCCGTTGCAGCGCATCAATAATATGGGGCGGCTCTGTACCGTCTTTCCAGCGCACTGAAACGCGCTTTGAAGAGAGATTGACGCGCGCATAGGTAATTCCGGGCAGTTTTTTAAGGGCGGTTTCTATGGTTTGAATGCATAATCCGCAATGAACGGACGGTACGGAAAGATCAAGCTGGCGCTGGCCATCGCCAAGCACACGGCTGGCGAGCAACAATTCTTCCGGGCGGTAATCAGCCGCGGAAAACTGAATGCCGGTGCCACAGCAACTCATTGCGCTGATCCTTTTACATCCTGCTCATCTTCTTTGATTACGAACAGGCCATTGCTGATATTAATGCGGTGAATCTGCCGGTACGGCTCCTCAAGTCCGGCATAAGTATTAACCTCAACCACCCAATTGCCATCTTTCAGGTCGGCCTCGGCGGTCAGCACATTGCCGGCAGAGGGCAGCATATTAAGTGTCTGGTCTTCTTTTTCATTAACAGGGCGGCGGAAAACGGCCGTGGCGCCGGTCACCCTGACAGGCTTGCCGTTGGCATCGGTCAGGCGATAGGTGACAAGGCCGTTCTCATAGGTCAGATGCTCACGCCAGTTGAGCGCGGCATGGGCTTTGCCGGTGATGGATTTTTTGTTGAATTCCTGACTGGCAACATAGGAATTCTGCACAACAAGGCCAGACCAGCTGCGAATGGCCGATGTCGCCATAATGAGATTGACCACAATGATCACGCCGAAAAAGGCGATCATGATGCCCAGCATATGCCATCCGGTAAAACTGCCCTGCTGCTCTGTCTGTGCCGGTGTGTTGTGCTTGATCATCATTGTGCTCCCTTGCGGGCATTGCCTCATTTATCTGCAAATCGGAAATGCCCTGTTGCTATGTGGTCTGCGCATTTGTCTGCCGCCCTGATTGTAAGGGCAGCAAGGCTTTATTTCTTTTCAGGCGCAATGAAAGTGGCTTTATAGGTGGCGGATTCTGTTCCGTTAAAATCACGCACTGTCATTGTAAAAGGCGTGCTGCCGCCTGCAGCTGCATCTTTTGGCACAATGATAAAGACTTTCAATGTTTTCAGACGATCCGGATCGGCCTCAAAAATAAACCGCCCGTTATTGTCTGCAACCTGATCGGCAATATTGATATGGGCATTTGGCAAGCCGTCTACCAGTAATTCAAACTGCCGCGGCTCATTGACCATATTGAGCAGTTTCACTGTATAGCCATTGCGGATTGAGCCGTCTGACAACAGGACATATTGCGGGTTACGATCCTGCAGGACATTAATGCCGATACGTTCACGCAGCAAGAGCGAGGTAATCAGCGCCAGACCAATCAGCGCCCAGACCGAGAAATAGAACAGGCTGCGCGGGCGGAAAATGCTGGACATTTTCAACTGCCGCACTTTATCACTGAGGGTGTTTTTCGATGAATAAACCCGCTCCGGATTAATTGATGCGCTGCCATTTGCGGTAGCCAGAGCCATATTGGCATCATAATCCGAGAGTGTGGAATAAGAGATCAGGCCGCGCGGCTTGTTAAGCTTGTCCATAACCGAGTTACAGGCATCAATACACAAAGCACAGGTGATACATTCCAGCTGCTGGCCATCGCGGATATCAATACCCATCGGGCAGGCCGCAACACAGGCATTGCAATCCACGCAATCGCCCACAGTCTCACCGGCCGCAATGGCTTTTTTGGAATTGCGGGTGCGTGGTTCACCACGCCAGTCATTATAGGTGACGGTGAGGGAGTTTTCATCCAGCATCGAGGCCTGAATGCGCGGCCACGGGCACATATAGGTGCAAACCTGTTCACGCATCAAGCCGCCAAAAACATAGGTTGTAGCGGTAAGAATGGCGACAGTCGCATAGGCAACCATTGCGGCCTGGCCGGTAACAAAATCCATCAGCAAGGTTGGCGCATCGGCAAAATAGAAAATCCATGCACCGCCGGTCATAACCGCAACAATCAGCCATATTGCATGTTTGGTAACACGCTTGATGAGCTTGTCGGCCGTCATCGGCGCCTTGTCGAGTTTGATACGGGCATTGCGATCACCCTCCACGGCGCGTTCAATTGCCATGAACAGATCAACCCAGACTGTTTGCGGGCAGGTATAGCCGCACCATGCACGCCCTGCGATACTGGTAACCAGAAACAGGCCGATACCGGCCATGATCAGCATACCGGCCACATAATAAAATTCCTGCGGCCAGATTTCGATAAAGAAGAAATAGAAGCGCCGGTGTGCAATATCAATCAAAACCGCCTGATCGGGAGCAAAAGGCCCGCGATCCCAGCGCAGCCAGGGGGTGAGATAATAAATGCCCAAAGTGATGAACATTATGATCCATTTGAAACGGCGAAATTCGCCATGGACCCGTTTCGGGAAAATTTTAACACGCGCTGCATAAAGCGGACCACGCTTTTCAGACGAATTAACCGCCTGCGCTTCTATGCGCTCAACCTCACTGACATCAGACATTCTGAACCCCGCATTCGCACTATCCGCAGATAGCTGCAATTGCTGTTGTTTGAGCATTTCAGTTTTTTTACAGGAGCGATGAAATGCTCTCGTTTATTCTGAACCACTTTTGAAGAAGCGGCGCATATCAGAAAGCCGCTAGATTTGCCGTGGCATAGGAAGCCTCCGGCCGTTTTCCAGCCGGAGGCAATATTTTATTCACCGCCGCCAAGTGAATGCACATAAATGGCAAGCTGTTTGACGGTTGTGTCACCAAGACGGACTTCCCATGCCGGCATAACACCGTGTTTTGGGCTTCTGACCTGTCTTGCAATGGCATCTTCGCCTGAACCATAAAGCCAGATGGCATCGGTCAGGTTCGGTGCACCGAATTCCTTGCTGCCCTTAGCATCTTCACCATGGCAGGCGGCGCAGTTCTCGGCAAAAATCTTTTCTCCTGCCGGGATCATGCTTGCATCGCGCGGTGTTGAGGTCAGGCTGGTGACATAGGCTGCCACTTCACGGATTTGCTGCGGCTCAAGAATATCACCATAGGCCGGCATTTCAGACACGCGGGTTTCTTCATCATCCTGCGAGCGGATGCCGTGGCGGACAGTCTGGAGAATCTCATCAATGGAACCGCCCCAGAGCCAGTCATCATCGTTGAGGTTCGGATAGCCGGGAGCGCCCTGCGCGCCGGAACCGTGACATTGCACGCAGTTTACACGGAAAGCCGCAGCGCCGCCTGCAATGGCAAACTGGTTAAGCTGTGGATCCGCCATGATCTCCTGCACGGATTTTTCCTTGATCGCAGCCATAATATCCTGGCGTTCGGTCTGGATTTTGGAATTTTCCTTCCAGAATTCACCGCGGCTCGACCATTGCAGCACGCCGGATGTTGCGCCGTTGATCAACGGCCATGCCGGATAGGCGATTGTATAGGCAAGGGCCCAGACAATCGTTGCATAATAAACATAGAGCCACCAGCGTGGCATAGGATTGTCGAGTTCCTTGATACCATCCCATTCATGGCCGGTTGTTTCAACGCCTGTAACATCATCAATCTGTTTTTCAGTCATTGGAGTCATCCTTGAAGAGAATGGCTTGTGCATCTTCCGCCTTTTGCTTGCTGCCCGGGCGGAATGTGAAGAAAACTACAAAGAGGAAGAACAGGAACATCCCCAGTAGTCCCCAGCTGTCAGCAAAATGACGCAGGGTGTTGTAATCCATGGTCAGTCTCCTCAGCGTGACTGCGGTGACTGGTCATAGGTTGAGAAGTCAACCAGTGTTCCCAGCATTTGCAGATAGGCAATCAACGCATCCATTTCGCTTATCATGCGCGGATTGCCGTCGAAATCGCCGGTTTTGGCTTTAGGGTAGCGGGCAAGCAATGCTTCTGTATCCGCTTCCGGATCAGCCTGTGCCTTCATATCGGCCAAAGCATTATCAACCATTTCCGGTGTATAGGGCACGCCAACGGCAATATTGGCTTTCAGATTTGCCGTAATGCCGTTCATGTTGAGAGGCGTATCTTTCAGGAAGGCATAGCTCGGCATCACAGATTCCGGCACAACATCGCGCGGCTCGATCAGATGCTGCACGTGCCATTCATTGGAATAGCGGCCGCCGACACGGGCAAGATCAGGCCCTGTGCGCTTTGACCCCCACTGGAAGGAATGGTCATACATGCTTTCAGCGGCAAGGCTGTAATGGCCATAGCGCTCCACCTCATCACGGAACGGGCGGATCATCTGGGAATGGCAGAGATAGCAGCCCTCGCGCACATAAATATCGCGTCCCGCCAGTTCAAGCGGAGAGTAGGGGCGCATGCCCTCTACTTTCTCGATGGTGTTCTGCAGATAGAACAACGGCGCGATCTCCACAAGACCGCCGATTGTGACCACAACAAGCGAGCCGATCAGCAGTAAAGTCGCATTTTTCTCAATGAGTGAGTGTTTTTTGAGTATAGACATACCTCACCTGCTCCTTATTCTGCCGGCTTCAGCGCGGGGGTTGGTGTTTCATGGGAAGCCGGTGCAGAACCGGGAATGGCTGCTTCTTCACGCAGTTCTCCCTTGATGGTTTTGTAGACATTCCATGCCATCACAAAGCCGCCGCTCAGATACATCAGGCCGCCAAGTGTACGGATGACATAATAAGGGAACATGGCCACAACCGTTTCGGCGAAGGAATAGACCAGGAAGCCCTGATCATCATATTCACGCCACATCAGCCCCTGCTGAATACCGGCCACCCACATGGAGGCCGCATAAAGCACGATACCGAGTGTTGCCAGCCAGAAATGCCAGTTGACCATGCGCACAGAATAAAGCCGCTGGCGGTTCCACAGGCGCGGAACAAGGAAATATACAGCGGAGAAGGTGATCATGCCGTTCCAGCCGAGCGCACCGGCATGAACATGGCCGATTGTCCAGTCTGTATAATGCGACAGGGAGTTCACAGCCTTGATCGACATCAGCGGGCCTTCAAATGTAGCCATACCATAGAAGGCAATCGCAGCAACCATCAGACGCACAACAGGATCTGTGCGGATTTTATCCCATGCGCCAGAAAGCGTCATAAGACCATTGATCATACCGCCCCATGAAGGCATCCATAGCATGATGGAGAAGACCATGCCCAGTGTCTGCGCCCAGTCAGGCAGGGCTGTATAATGCAGATGGTGCGGGCCTGCCCAGATATAGAGAAAGATGATTGACCAGAAGTGCACAATAGACAGGCGATAGGAATAAACCGGACGGTTTACCTGCTTTGGCACAAAATAATACATCATCGCAAGGAAAGGCACGGTGAGGAAGAATGCCACCGCATTGTGCCCGTACCACCATTGTGTAACCGCATCCTGCACACCGGAGAAAGCAGAATAGCTCTTTACACCGAGGAATGACACAGGGATCGCCAGATTGTTAACGACATGCAGCATGGCGATTGTGATGATGAAGGACAGGTAGAACCAGTTGGCCACATAAATATGCGGTTCTTTACGCTTGAGAAGTGTTCCCATGAAGATCACAAGATAAACAACCCAGACAAGCGTGAGCCAGGCATCAAGATACCATTCCGGTTCAGCATATTCGCGGGATTGGGTAATACCGAGAAGATAACCGGTGCCGGCCATAACGATAAAAAGATTATAGCCCCAGAAAACAAACCAGGCCAGATCTCCGCCGAAGAGACGTGCACGGCAGGTGCGCTGTACAACATAGAAGGAAGTGGCAATCAGCGCATTGCCGCAGAAGGCAAAAATAACCGCTGATGTATGCAGCGGACGCACACGGCCGAAATTAAACCATGGCGCAATATTAAGATCAGGAAACGCAAGCTGCGCTGCTACGATAACGCCGACCAAAAAACCGGTAACGCCCCAGAAAACCGTAGCAATAATGCCATAGCGGATCGGGCCGTCCATATAGCCGGTCTTGTCTTGTTTTACGGGTTTCAGGCTGTAATCCGCATTGCGGAGCAGCAGGATAGTAAAAATAACAAGTGTAAAGAACAGAACCCACATATGGCTTCTGAATAATGGATCATGTGTAAACCCGGCAAGCAACAGTGCAAAAAATGCACCGAGCCCCGAGATTACAATTCCCGCAGCGTAATTCATTGAGAGACCCCTCGCGAGCATAACTGGTACCACCGGACGGTTTCGGGAAAACCTACAATTCCGGCATCATAGAATTATTACAGGGGTTACCATTTTCCGTCTTTGATTTAAATCAAGCACGCCTGCGGCAAGAGAGCCGGATAATGGCATGATAAGGCTGTATTTCTAGTGGGCTGTGGCAGGGGGAGAGGTGATTTTTCGTCAATAAAAAATATGAACTTTTCTGAAAGTTGTTTAGAGAAAAGTTTTTTATTTTTTAAGTGAATTAATTTATAAAATTCAACAATTTAATGGATTTTTGTGTAAGTTTTCCCAATATCGAAATTACAGGAATTTCTGTAAATTCGATATTGGGGGCTTGATAAGAAAAACAGGTTTTCCCAATGGTTTGAGAGCAGGCATTCTCATATTTTATCATGATTGTCGCAAGGTGGGACGGATTGTCGCTATCCAGCTAGCGGCGCATGGATCAGCGGCTTTTTTATGGCGGCGACAGGATTTTTCAATGGCAAGGAGAAGTTTGATTCTGTTCCTGTTTTTTGCATGATAAATTTGTTTCATGCTGGCTTTTTTTGCCTTGTTGCTGTGGCAGAAAAAACAACCCTGTCAGCCTGTTCCCGACATTTAGGCGAAATGCCGGTGTTTTTATCATATTATTGCAAATGTAAACGATTATATGCAAGATTGATATTGCATTATGCAATTTTAGTATGAAAAATTGTTAGCATTTTATTTCTCCCGCTCTTGCTTTGGGCCCTGTTTTTTGCAAGCATGCTAAAAATATAAAATAACATTGCGGGAAAGTTTTCCTTTGAAAGAAAACAAAACCAGCAGGCAAGGGGAATATAAAAGCCATCCGATTTTGCAGGAGTGAGGCTTTTCCTCAACTCACACACCAGCCTTCCCGGCCTTGTGCCGGGGCGGATAGCAAAATTATGCCTTGTGCTTTTGTGCAGGGCTGCGGGAGTATAACAAATTATGAAATATGCAGATCTCGTCCTTTCGGGCGGGCAGGTTTTCTGCGGCCTTGAGGAAGGCTTCTCTGAGGCTTTAGCGGTTGCAGATGGCAAGGTGCTGGCAACGGGCACAAGTGCAGAAATTGCGGTGCTCACAGGTGAAAATACACGCTATATTGATCTTAAAGGGCGTGTGGCAATTCCCGGATTGAATGATGCCCATATGCATCTTTTGATGCTTGGCATTGGCATGAATGAGATTAATCTTCGGCCTGAATCGGGCGTTCGCAGCCTTGATGAAATTTTCAGACGTATTGCTGCAGAAGCAGCAAAAAAGCCTGCCGGTGAATGGATCCGCGGCGGCGGTTATGATCATTTTGAGCTTGCCGAGCAGCGTCATCCTGCAATTGAGGAGCTGGATGCGGTTGCCCCTGATCATCCGGTTTATATCACCCGCACCTGCGGCCATGTTGGTATTGCCAATAGTGCCGCAATGCGGCTGGCCGGAATTGCGGATGATACGCCAAGCCCGTCCGGCGGGTTGATTGAGAAGCGCAACGGGAAATTATCCGGCCTGCTGGCAGAGTCCGGCATGCGTGTGGTGACAGATAAAATACCGCCATTAAGCCGTGAAGAACTGAAAGCGGCCATTATCCGCGCAGGCCGTTATATGCTGTCTCAGGGTTTTACCTCGGTGATGGATGCGGCCGTTGGTATGGGCTATGGTATGGAAGAACTCCATGCCTATGAGGAGCTGGCCAAGGCCGGCGATTTGCCGCTGCGCACCTGGGTGTGCATTTATGGCAATCATGATGGTATTGGTGATGAGGCTTATGACCAGGGGTTCTGCGCCGGGCGTGAGACCGGTCTGTTGCGCTATGGCGCGATGAAAGTATTTTCTGATGGCAGTGCCGGCGGGCTGACAGCCGCCATGAGCGAGCCTTATGTGGCGGGTGATCCCAATAATTTTGGCATTTTTTGCTATTCAGAAGAAGAAATGCATAAATCTCTCAGGCACTATCATGAGCTTGGCTATCAACTGGCAATTCATGCCATTGGCGATGCCGCGATAGAGCAGGTGTTGTCAGGGATTGAAAAGGCCGATAGCGCGCAATATCCGGTTAAAACCCGCCGCCACCGTATTGAGCATTGCGGCTTTTTGAGTGACGGGCAGATTGAGCGTATGGCCAAAGCCGGTATTGATCCGGTGCCGCAGCCGATGTTTATCTATGAGTTTGGCGATCTTTATGTGGCCAATCTCGGTGAAAAGCGCGCTTATGCATCCTATCCGATGCGCAAATGGGTGGATGCAGGCCTGCATCCGGCAGCTTCATCTGATGCGCCGGTAACCTCCACCAATCCGTTCCAAAATCTTTATACTCTTGTCACCCGCAAGACCAAGGCAGGCACAGTCATTGGTGGTGATCAGTGCCTGACAACGGAAGAGGCAATTCACGCCTATACGCATTTTGGCGCTTATACGCAATTTGCCGAACACAGGATAGGAAAACTTGTGCCCGGCATGGCTGCGGATATTGCGGTTTTATCGCGGGATATTTTTGCGTGCGATGCAGAGGAAATCCGCAATGATGTGGTTTGCGATATGACAGTGCTGGACGGCAAAATCGTCTTTGAGCGGCAAATATAGCTGATTTGATCAGGCGCATTGCGCTTCATCCCGATAATCAGAGAAAGGCAAATTCATGCTCCGGCACACGTTACAGCGTTTGCTTCTTGCTCTTCCGGTAATGTTTGGTGTTTTGTTGCTTGGCTTTTTGCTGATGCAGGTGGTGCCAACCGATCCGGCACAGGTGCGTGCAGGGCCAACCGCCACCCAGGAATTGATTGAGGCCATCCGGCGTGATCTTGGCCTTGATCAACCTTTATGGAAGCAGTTTTTTTATTATATCGGCCGTTTGCTGCAGGGTGATCTTGGCGTATCCATTATCAATAATGTGCCGGTTTCGCAGGAGCTCGGCGCAACCATCGGCCCCACGCTGGAGCTGATGTTTGCTTCACTTGTCTGGGCTATTCCCTTGGGCATTTTACTGGGCACGGTGGGCGCTTATTATCGCGGCTCGCTGCTTGATCGCTCCATCATGGCCGTGTCTGTTGCCGGTGTTTCCGTTCCTGTGTTTTTTTTGGGACTTGTTCTGATCTGGCTGTTTGGCTTCAAATATCCGGTTTTACCATTCACCGGCCGTCTGGGGCCGTTATGGACATGGGAAGGTTTCACCAGCATCATTTTGCCTGCAATCACGCTTGGCGGTGTTTTTGTCGGCCCTGTCGCCCGTATGACGCGCACATCCGTGCTTGATGTATTGGGCGCGGACCATATCCGCACTGCCCGCGCTAAAGGCTTGACTGAACGTCTGGTGGTTATGCGCCATGCCTTGCGCAATGCGCTGGTGCCGGTGGTAACGCTGATTGGTTTGCAGATCGGGTTTTTGCTTGGCGGTGCCGTGGTTGTCGAAACCGTATTTTCATGGCCGGGTATCGGCCGCCTTGCCGTTGGCGCCATTCTTTCCAGTGACCTGCCCATGGCACAGGGAACAATTATTGTGATGTCGCTTGGCTTTATTCTCGTCAATCTCGGCGTTGATATTCTCTATGCCGTGCTCGATCCGCGTGTGAGAGGTGCATGATGACCAGTATTGCAAAACCAACCGCTGATCAGGCCGCCACACAGGCGGAGCAGGAAATCGCATTTAAACGTGTCAGTGTTTTACGTATGCTGATGTCTGATGCCGGCTCAGTGATTGCCCTGCTTCTGGTGGCAATAACATTGTTTTGCGGATTGTTTGCCCCCTGGCTTGCACCGGAAGATCCTTATGGCGGCAATCTTGCAATGATGCTGAAACCGGTTGGCGAGGCGGGCTATCTGCTTGGCACAGACGGGCAGGGGCGTGGTATGGTTACACGTTTGCTCTATGGCATCCGCACCACATTATTCATGGGCTTTGTGTCGGTGTTTTTTGGCTGTGTTGTTGGCGGTATAATCGGCTTTATTGCCGCCTATTACACCCGCTGGAGCGGGCTATTGATGCGCTTTATGGATGTGCTTTTGTCTTTTCCGGCTATTTTATTCGGGCTGGCAATCGCCGCTATCTTTGGCCCGGGGCTCACGGCTGTTATCATTGCGCTGTCAATAGCCACAGTGCCGTTGATGGCGCGTGTGGTACGTGGTGGTGCAATTGTGGTTCTGCAGCAGGATTATATTGAAAGCGCCCGTTCGCTCGGCATGTCTGACAGCCGCATTATTTTCAAATATGTGCTGCCCAATTGCCTGTCCTCAATCTTTGTATTTGTGACATTGCGTTTCGGGCAGGTGATATTGCTGGGCGCAGCGCTCTCATTCATCGGTCTTGGCGCACAGCCGCCAACGGCTGAGCTTGGCGCCATGGCCTCAGAAGGGCGTAATTTCCTGTTCTTTGCCCCTCATGTCTCGGTGCTGCCAAGTCTGGTGATCTTCATCATTGTTCTGGCATTCAACGTGCTTGGAGATTCCCTGCGCGATGCGCTCGATCCTAAATTGCGTAAATAACATCATTTTTGGCGGCGTATCACTGCACAGAACAGTGGGCGCCTCATCAGGAGGACTGAAATGAGAAACTATCTTGCTTCCATTCTGACTGCCGGTGTGGCAGCAGCAGCCGTAATGACCGGCGCAGCCTATGCCCAGACCAAGGCGCCGCTATCTATTTTGCGGGTGATTGATGCGGATAATTATGACCCGATCCGCTCCACAGCAACGGCCATGGTTGAAGTGATGGCAATGCTGGGTGATACGCTGGTATCACTTGATTTTGATATGAAAACCATCAGGCCGGGGCTGGCTGAAACATGGTCGGTTTCAGAAGATGGCAAGACCTATACATTCCATCTGCGCAAGGATGTCAAATTCTGCGATGGTCGGCCGATGACTGCTGCAGATGTGGTTTATACGATCGAACGCTGGCAAAATCCTGAAAAACGCTCACCAACCGCTTTTCGCGGCGGGAAGGTGAAAAGTGTCACCGCCAAGGATGATTACACGGTAATTTATGAGCTGGAAGAGCCTTATTCTGATCTTTTGCCGCAATTGACAATGCCGTTTTCCAGTGTCGTGGACAAAGCAACGGTTGAGAAACTGGGTGAGAATTTCGGTGTGCAGGGCTTTAACGGCACCGGCCCTTATTGCTGGGTGAGCTGGCAGCCGCGGCAGGAGCTGAAGCTGAAGAAAAACCCGTATTATACATGGGGGCCGTCTTTCTATAAAAATCCAAGCCCGCAGGTTGATGAGATTGTCTGGCGCGTCATTCCGGAAGCTAATACGCTGATGGCAGCCATTCAGGCGCGGCAGGCGGATATGACCTATTATATGCCGCCTATTGCGCTAAGCACTATGGAAAACATGCCGGGCATCAGCGTTTCCAAGCAGGAAAATTATATTTACGATATGTTTATGGGCTTCAAGATTGATAAGCCTGTCGTATCCGATCCGGTGATCCGCAAGGCCGTCAATATGGCGACAAACAAGGCCGCGATTACACAGGCTGTCTATTTTGGCCATGGCAAGGAGATGAAATCGCTCCTTAATCCGGCAATTATTGATTATGATCCGGAATCTGCCAAATTAATGCCGGCCTTTGATGTGGATGGCGCCAATAAAATGCTGGATGAAGCCGGCTGGAAAACGGGGGCAGACGGTATCCGTGAAAAAGACGGGCAGAAAGCATCCTTCCTTGTTTATGGTCTGCGCAATGCCACCAATCCCACAGTGAGTGAGGCCATGCAGGCTGACCTGCGCAAGGTTGGTATTGATATGAAAATCCAGCTTTGGGATGCAACTGTTGGCTGGGGCAAGCTGGCAACGCAGGAATTTGATGCTTTTTATATGAATTATCCGGCATTAACCGCGCTTGAAGCCATTGGCCTGTATTTTCCGAGCCGTCAGGCACCAACGCCAAACCGTATGAACTGGAAAGATCCGGCAACGGATGAGCTGTTGCGCAAAGCCGCCACCACCACAGACCAGAAAGAGCGCCATGAGGCGCTGGCAAGCCTGCAACGCAATCTTACAGAAGAAAATCTGTGGGTCACCCTGTCGTCTGAACCTATGTGGCTGATCTCCGGTGACCGCGTGGAAGGTGCCAAAGCCCACGGTATTTATGGCGCCGGTATCTATAAAGGTCTGGATATTTCTCTGAAACGCTAACAACAAAAAATTGCGGCATTGCGAGGAGGCCGTGCCGCAATTGCAGGTCAGGAATACGGGCGCAGATCCGGAATAAGAGCGCAGGGGAGTGATGCGGTGACTGTAACAGTTATCAAGAATGCCGATATTGTTGTTGCATGGGACAAGGAAGCGCAAAGCCATATTTATTTAAAAAACGCAGATGTCGCGTTTGAAGATGGTAAGCTTGTTCATATAGGCAAGGATTATTGCGGCGTTGTAGACAAAGAGCAGGACGGCCGTGGTTTTATGGTTATGCCGGGGCTGGTCAATATTCACTCCCATCCTGCTAGTGAGCCGCTTAATAAGAGTATCCTTGATGAACTTGGTTCCCCGGGGCTGTATAATTCTGCGCTTTATGAATTTATGCCAATCATCCGCCCTGACAGTCAGGGTGCGGAGGCGGCATGGAAAGTAGCCTATGCGGAATTGCTCAAATCCGGCGTTACAACATTGGCAGATCTTTCCGTTGCCCATCCCTCATGGATTGATCTGGCAGGCCAAAGCGGCCTGCGCATATGTATCACCCCCATGTTCCGCACCGCCCGTTGGTACACCAAAAACGGCCATGTGGTTGAATATGAATGGGACGAGGCTGCAGGTGAAAAAGCACTGGCAGAGGCACTGCAAATAGCAGATGCCGCTGAAGCGCATCCCTCCGGCCGCCTGTTCTCCATGTTGTGTCCGGCACAGATTGATACCTGCAGTGAAGGCCTGATCAGGGAGAGCTATAGGGAGGCAAGGCGGCGCAATATCCCCTGGCAGATCCATGCCGCACAATCAACGGTTGAGTTTCATGAGATTACCCGCCGTCATGGTGTCTCGCCTGTTCAGTGGCTGGAACAGCTGGATGTTCTGGGCGAGACCAGCATTGTCAGCCACGGGATTTTTCTTGACGATTATCCGCGTAATAACTGGCATACGCGCCGTGATCTTGCCCTTTTGGCCGAGAGCCGCACAGCTGTTGCCCATTGCCCCACTGTTTTTATGCGCCGTGGCATAGCCATGCGTGATTTTGGCCGTTATTTGCGCGCCGGTGTGCGTCTTGGCATCGGCACTGATACCTATCCGCATAATATGCTCGAAGAGATGCGCCATGTCGGTTACGTGGCGCGGATGATGGCTGAAAACCCGCGCACTGTTACATCAGGTGAGATTTTTACCGCGGCGACAATGGGCGGTGCCGACCTTCTCGGACGCAATGATATCGGGCGGCTGGAGGCAGGCTGCAAGGCCGATCTGGTGCTGGTTGATCTCAGGCACCCGATGATGCGGCCGGGCTATGATCCGATCCGCAGCATGATTTATGCGGCAGCCGAACGCGCGGTGGATACGGTTTATGTCGATGGTGTAAAAGTGGTTGAGAAAGGCTGCTGCCTGACGATTGATTTTGAGCAGGCGGCAGAAGAGCTTCACGCCGCACAGCAACGTACAGTTTTGCGGGCACCGCAGGAAGACTGGGCAAAACGTCCCGTCAGCGCCTATGCCCCGCATTCATTTTCCGGTCTGAACTAAAGGGCGGATATAAATCACCGCTTATGGTTTTGCCTGAGCGGTCTGGAGATAAATATATGACAGAACCGGTTCTCGAAATCCGCAATCTGGTCACGGAATTTAAAACACCAAATGGCACCATCCGCGCTGTGGACGGTATCTCGCTGAAAGTGGAGCGCGGCAAGACGCTGGGTATTGTGGGAGAGAGCGGCTGTGGCAAGTCCATGTTGTCACTCTCGGTGATGGGGCTGGTGCCGCCACCGGGCAAGAATGCCGGCGGTGAGGTGATCTTTGAGGGGCAGGATCTTTTAAAACTGTCGCCCGATGACATGCGCAAGCTGCGTGGCAACCGCATTGCGATGATCTTTCAGGAGCCGATGACCTCGCTTAATCCGGTGCATACAATCGGCTATCAGTTGGTTGAGGCCCTGCAGGCTCATCATAAAAAACCGTATAAGGAGATGCGTGAGGAGGCAATTGAAGCCTTGCGCAGAGTACGTATTCCCGCACCGGAGCGCCGCTTTGATGAATATCCGCATCAATTGTCCGGCGGTATGCGCCAGCGTGTGATGATTGCCATGGCGCTGGTTTGCAAACCGGTGCTGCTGATTGCCGATGAGCCGACAACGGCGCTGGATGTGACCATTCAGGCGCAGATTCTCAACCTGCTGCGGGAGTTGCAGCAGGAGACCAATATGGCAATTATCCTCATCACCCATGATCTTGGCGTGGTGGCGCAGGTGGCCGATGATGTGGCGGTGATGTATGCCGGCAAAGTGGCGGAACGCGCTTCTGTTAATGCTGTTTTTCAAGATCCGCAGCACCCCTATACGATCGGGCTTATGGGCTCTATGCCGCGTATGGATGAAGATGTGGAGCGCCTTGTGGCCATCAGCGGTGTGGTGCCGCCGCCGTTCCGTTTGCCATCCGGTTGCAGGTTTAATCCGCGTTGTCCGTTTTCTGATGAGCAATGCACGGCAAACCTGCCTGAATTGCATGAATTAAAGACCAATCATCTTGTTGCCTGCCATAAAGCACCGGTGGAGGATTTTCTATGACACAGCCGCTTCTGGAGTTGCAGGGTATTTCCAAACATTTTCCTGTCAAAAAAGGGCTGATCCGGCAAAAAGTTGTCGGCACAGTGCGTGCTGTGGATGAGGTATCCTTCAAGCTGATGGCAGGGGAAACGCTGGCGATTGTGGGCGAGAGCGGTTGCGGAAAATCGACCACGGCGCGTCTGGCATTGCGCTTGCTGGAGCCAACTGCCGGCCGTGTGTTGTTTGAAGGCGAGGATGTCACACATGCAAACGGCAGCAAATTGCGTGATCTGCGCCGCAAAATGCAGGTGGTGTTTCAGGATCCCTATGCAAGCCTCAATCCGCGTATGACCGTTGGCGAATTGATTGCCGAGCCGATGCTGGTGCATGGTGTGGGAACAGATGCCTCGCGCCGTGAACGGGTGATTGAATTGCTGCGCCGCGTTGATCTGGCTCCCTACCATGCCGCCCGTTACCCGCATGAGTTTTCCGGCGGCCAGCGCCAGCGTATCGGCATTGCCCGTGCGCTTTCATTATCGCCCAAACTGATTGTGTGTGATGAGCCGGTTTCGGCACTTGATGTATCTATTCAGGCGCAGGTGGTCAATCTGCTCAAGGATTTGCAGAAAGAAATGGGGCTGTCCTATCTGTTTATTTCGCACGGGCTTCCGGTGGTCAAGCATATGGCTGATCGTGTGGCGGTTATGTATCTGGGGCAGGTAATGGAAATTGCCGATAAGCACCGGCTTTATAATAATCCGCGTCATCCCTATACGCAGGCTTTGCTGGCTGCCGCGCCCCAGCCTGATCCGGCTTCCCGCGGCTCATGGAAAGTGCTGGGCGGGGATGTGCCAAGCCCGCTTAATCCGCCTTCCGGCTGCCGCTTCCATACACGTTGCCCGCTGGCACAGGATAAATGCCGTGCGCAGGCGCCGGCGTTGCAGGATGTGCAGGACGGCCATCAGGTGGCCTGTCACTTTGAGGCGCAGGTGCCGGTTTTCAAACATGCGGCGCATTTTGCATCCGGCGCAGAAAAATTGCAGCAACGTTTGGAATTATTTGCGAAAAAACGGGCAGAGAAAGAGCAGGCCGCCTGAGAGTATATATTTTACATGAGAGCATATATTTGAAAATGGAACAGGCCGCTTCATATCTGAAGCGGCCTGTTTTGCTGTTTAAAAAACCGGAAGCGGTTTATTTCCAGATTTCACCATCGACCTTGCCGCTGAGTTCAGGATAATTTTGCAGCGTAAAATGCGGTGTGCCGGCTTTTTTCTGCTCAAAATAATCCTTTGTCACTTTCACAACAGTGCCTGAGAGCAATGTAATAGCAATAAGGTTGATGGTTGCCATCAGCCCCATTGCTGCATCTGCAGCATCAAAAACAGTGAGAATGCTTTCATAAGCGCCCCAGATTACCATCAGCAATGTGCCGCAACGCAGCAATGTCAGCCAGAAATGTTTGCCGGCACCAAGATAGATCATGGCATTTTCAGCATAGGCATAATTGCCGATGATTGAGGTGAATGCGAAGAAGAAAATCGCAATACTGATGAAATAGCTGCCAAACCAGCCAATATGCACAGTCATGGCTTCCTGAGTCAGCAATGTGCCGGTGAGGCCTGAGCTCGGGTCAAGCTTGTGCGATAGCAGGATCATGATTGCTGTGGCTGTACAGATCAGGATTGTATCAATAAACACGCCAAGCGCCTGCACAAAACCCTGTGAGGACGGGTGATGCGGATTTGGCGTGGCTGAAGCGGCAATATTGGGCGCAGACCCCATACCGGCCTCATTGGAGAACAGGCCGCGTTTTACGCCGTTCATCAAGGCGCCGGCAATACCGCCTGCTGCAGCTTCCACGCCAAAGGCGCTTTTAACAATCAGGGCAATCAGCGCCGGCACTTCAGCAATATTGGCAATGAGCACATAAATAGCCACGCCAAGATAGATTGCCGCCATAAATGGCACAACAAGCTCGGCCACGCGGGCAATTTGCCGGATACCGCCAAAAATCACAATACCGGCAAGTATGGCGATGACAACACCAACTGCAATTTTGGAAATGCCGAAAGAGCCGTTCATGGCATCGGCAATGGCATTGGCCTGCACGGCATTAAACACAAGGCCAAAGGCAATGATCAGGCAGATGGAAAAAATAATGGCTGCCCAGGGTGCTTTAAGACCCTTTGAAATATAAAAGGCAGGGCCGCCGCGAAACTGGCCATCTGCATCGCGGGTTTTGTAAAGCTGTGCCAGCGTGCTTTCTGCATAGGCTGTTGCCATGCCCACAAATGCAACAATCCACATCCAGAAAATTGCACCAGCGCCGCCGAGATAAAGCGCAACCGCCACACCGGCAATATTGCCGGTACCTACACGGGAGGCAAGGCTGGTACACAATGCCTGAAATGGTGTGATGCCGCTGTTATCCTGCTTGGGAGTGCGCATAACCGAGCGGAAAAATTCAGGAAAATGGCGGATCTGGAGAAAGCCGAGTCGCACGGAAAAATAAATTCCGGCGGCAAGCAGGCCATAGACGAGAACATAATTCCAGAGGATTGTATTTAAAAAAGCAATGATAGCATTCATCGGTAACAGGACTCCGAAGCACTTTCGGCTGAAGTGAATATGGCGTTTTTACGGTGAAAATAAATTAATAAATCGTTTTTAACGGATATTTTTAATTAATGCATGGTTTTTTATATGTTTGTGAGGATTATGGCTTTTTAAAAAATCAAAATTGTTATTTTTCAATGAGTTGAAGCCGCGCGGCCTGTGTAAAACCGGCGGCTTTCTTGTTAAAATTATTGTGGCGGCCTCAGAGTTTCAGCTTAACATGGCGGTTTACATCCTTATAAAGCAGGTAGCGGAATTTGCCGGGGCCGCCGGCATAACAGGCTTGCGGGCAGAAGGCGCGCAGCCACATATAGTCACCGGCTTCCACCTCTACCCAGTCCTGATTGAGCCGGTAGACGGCCTTGCCTTCCAGCACATAAAGACCGTGTTCCATGACATGGGTTTCAGCAAAAGGAATAACCGCGCCGGGTTCAAAAGTAACAATATTGACATGCATATCATGGCGCAGATCAGCCGGATCGACAAAACGGGTGGTTGCCCATTTGCCATCTGTATCCGGCATGGCAACCGGTTCTATTTCAGACTCATGCCTGAAAAATGCCTCCGGCACATCAAGGCCATTGACATATTCAAAACGCTTTCTGATCCAGTGGAAGCGGGCAGGCGCATCGCTTTTATTGCGGATTGTCCAGCGGCTTTTGGGCGGCAGAAAAGCATAGCTGCCTGCACGTAAAGCGTGTTCCTTGCCATCAAGCGTAATAACAATATTGCCTTCAACCACAAAAATACCGGCTTCTGCATCAGCATCCGGCTCAGGTTTCTCGCTGCCGCCCTGCGGTTCCAGCTCTACGATATATTGCGCAAAAGTCTCGGCAAAGCCGGAAAGCGGGCGTGATAAGATCCAAACCCGCGTTTTATCCCAGAAAGGCAGACAGGATGTGACGATATCCATCATCACGCCTTTGGGGATAACGGCATAGCTTTCCGTAAATACCGCGCGATCGCTTAGCAATTGTGTTTGCTTTGGCGCGCCGCCTGCAGGGGCGTAATAGGTGCGCTCAGTCATGATCTCTCCCGATTGCTGGCTTAAGGGCTGCCGGATAGCTGGCGGCCTGGTTATTCTCTGTTGCAGTCAGGCCGGTTTTTTAGGTTTCTGCAAGGGGGCAGCAGAAAATTATTGCTGAAAATAAACAATGAGTGGCAATAATTTGAGTGACAGGAATGCTGCGGGCAAAATTCAGGAAAAGCCGGCTCTTAACGATTTATCTGCATGTGTCTTTCAGTGCTTGGTCATAAACACATATAATCTTGACAATTTTCCTATAGTTGCAACTGCTTTTCCGGACAGGATGACACCGGCCGCAGATGGGCTCAACATCTGACCGCGGGTAATTGAAAAACAGGTGCGTCATGATTGATAAAGGTCTGATACTGATTGTTGAGGATGAACCGGCAATTGCCGGTATTCTGGAGGCCTATCTTATCCGTGATGGCTATCGCACAATTTCAGCCGCTGATGGCGAAATAGCCTTGCGCCA
The DNA here is from genome assembly GCF_051851455.1 of Pseudochrobactrum albidum. Classification (NCBI taxonomy): domain Bacteria; kingdom Pseudomonadati; phylum Pseudomonadota; class Alphaproteobacteria; order Hyphomicrobiales; family Brucellaceae; genus Pseudochrobactrum; species Pseudochrobactrum albidum. Next base: position 503,371 of record NZ_JBPVTR010000024.1, on the reverse strand, counting down.
TTATGCCATGTTGTCACCTGATCTGGTTCTGCTGGATGTGCGCATTCCCAAAATTGATGGTTTTGAGGTTTTGACGCGGTTGCGCAGGGAAAGCAATGTGCCGGTGATTATGGTCAGTGCGCTGGCCGAGGATATTGACCGTTTGTCGGGGCTGCGGCTGGGGGCGGATGATTATATTATCAAGCCGTTTAACCCGCAGGAGGTGGTGGCGCGGGTGAATGCCGTGCTGCGCCGCACCCGCAATAATATGGCTAACATGACTGTCCGCTTTGAAAATATCCTGATTGATTTTGATGCCCATGCCGCTTTTGTGGATACGGAGGAGGAGCGCAAATTATTGCCGCTGACCTTGAGCGAGTACCGTATTCTGGCATATATGATCCGCCGTCCCACCCATGCTTTTCAGCGTAATGATCTTCTGGATGCCTGTTTGCCGCAAAGTGATGCGCTGGTGCGCACGATTGATACGCATATTGCCAATTTGCGCCGTAAGATTGAAGTTCATGGCGGGCCGTCCGGCCTGTTTCCGGCAGTGCGTGGCATTGGTTACCGGCTGTCAGAACCACGATGAAATTATTCCGCTCTCTTTTCTCCGCTGTGTCATTGTCCCGCCTGTCTCTTGGCACTGTTTCTGCCCTTGTAACGGCGGCCATGCTTTTATTGAGTACGGTGATAATGTTTTTTGGCATTCTCTGGGTGCTGGAGATGCAGGAGCAGAGCTATCTTGGTATGCTCACGGAGAATGCCCGCAGGGCTTATGATATGCTGGAAAATGGCGAATTGCCATTGCATGAGGATTTTCTGGCACTGATCAGGCAATTGCGCCAGCTTTATGAGGGCAGTGAGAATGATCTGTACTGGCTGGTGCTTAAATCCGGTTTTATCGCAGCTTTTATTTGCAGTCTTATCGGCTTTTGGCTGGCGCGCAAAATCAGCCGCCCGCTCAATTTACTGACCGGTGTGGTCAATAATCTCCGGCGGGGGGATTTTTCAGTGCGCGTGCCGGATAATGTCCGTGGTACCGGCGAGGTTTTGTTGCTTATCAGCCGTTTTAATGCACTGGCAGAAGAATTGGAAAATATGGAACGGCGGCTGCGGTTTAATACAATGGCTGTGGCGCATGAATTACGCACACCCCTGACCATCGTGCAGGGCACATTGCAGGGTATGGCGGATAAGGTTTTCCCCCGTGATGATGGCCGGATCGAAGACCTGCTGACACAGGTGGAAGGCTTGTCGCGTCTGGTGGAGGATTTACGCACATTATCGCTGGCTGCCAGCCAGAAACTGGTTACTCAGCGCAGACATATAGACATTGCGCAAGCTGCAGAACAGGTGCTTCAGGCTTCACGCCCGCTGTTTGATGAGGCGGATATAATTGTTGAAACCAGCTTGAAAACCGCAATCATTCCCGCAGATGGCCAGCGTCTGCGGCAGGCATTGCTGGCCGTGGTCGAAAATGCAATCCGCTATGCGGCATCGGGCAGATATTTGCGTTGTGAATGCGGCTATCTGAACAGGGAGGAAGCATTTTTGCGGGTGATTGACCATGGCCCTGGTTTGGCACGGGAACTTGTCGGGCATTCTATTGATATTTTTTGGCGGGCGGAGCCTTCCCGTTCCAGATCAACCGGTGGTTCCGGCCTTGGCCTCTCCATTGTGCAGGCTATTGTGCGCGCCCATGGCGGCAGGGTGGAGTGCAGTACGCCACAGGCAGGCGGTGCCATGATAACAATGATTTTTCCGAGAAAATAGGCAAATCAGACATCAGAAACAAAAAAGATTATCGTATTATAATATACCTTAAAAAACCTCACATTATTTACCGGTTAAATCTTGACAGTTCAGTTGCATAACTCCTTCCCACAGGAAGTGAGAATTGTAGCATATCATGTCTTCCAGATTATATAAAACTGAAAATGCCGCAAAGGCTGTTTCCCGTTCGTCTTCACTATATTGCTGCGCAATAGCCGATAGAGAAACTGTAAAATATAACAAGATTCTCGGGCAGGCCTTGAGTATCGGTTCGCGCACAAGCTTCAGAAAAGCGGCCAGTTTTACATTGCGGTTGATAGGTTACCCGGTCTTGTCATGGCGCTGGTACCGGTTTCTGGCCGAATTTGCGGCGCAATACCAATTGGGAGCGCCGCATGATGATATTATCCGTAAGGCGATCCCCAATTTCTTTCTTTATAAAGCCGCCCGCTCTGAAAGACTGCAATGGCTGAGAGATCATTTTTTAATCGCCGCACAGATGATGGATGCGCAGCTATTGCGCCGCCTGTGGGCGGGGGAGGCGTTGATTTGCGCAGAGGTGGCAGGGCGCAGGCAGGGATATGAGATTGTATTGTGCCTGTCTGATCATGCCGGTGCGCGCCATGAGGGCGGTTTTACCCTTGGTATCAGGCGCGGTGCAGAACAGGATATGCTTTGTATGATGAGCTTTATTTTTGTTCGTACTCGCACACAAGGGGTCAGTCTGGCTATTGGTGGTTTGCAAGGGGCAAAGGGCGCTGATGCCAAGCGCGCGGTGATTGATGTAACCCGTGATCTTTATGGCCTGCGCCCTAAGGATGCCTTGCTGCTTTTGGCCGAAGGGATGGCCGGTATTTTCGGTGCAAAACACCTGTTGGCTGTGGGTAATGCGGAACATGTTATTAATTTTCGCAGTTCATCCCGCCGTAAGAAGATGCATTCCGATCTCGATCATTACTGGAAAGAACGCGGCGGCGTGCGATGCCGGCATTTTGGCTATCGGCTGCCGCTGCGCAATGCAGCAATGCGCGAGGCGGTTACCAAACGCGATATCTGCAAATTACATTTTCTTGAGCATGGCAGAAAATTGGTGTCTGGAAATAAAATATATGAATAAATCCAATAAAAAATGCTTTGTTTAATTTATATCGTAATTGAAGCGATTTTGAAAAACATTATAAAAGATGATTTATATTTATGTTCTATTTTTACTTGTTGTTTTTATCAGTGATTTTTTATGATTTTAAATAATATATCTTCATTTTTCTTAAGAATAAATGGTAGCTCTTCGCTTATACCGCAGACGACCAGCCAAATTTGGCAATCTTTATTATTGAGATTGACTTTTTTCGTAAGTATTTTCTTTATGATCCTGCCTGTAGCCGATCTTGTTGTATCTGGCTGGTTCACAGATAGTGCGGGAAATTTCTACCTGCATAATAATCAGAATTTGCTGGCCTTGCGTGATCTGCATCGTATATTGCCTGCACTGATTATCCCTGCTTTGCTGCTCACCCTTATGATACAGGCATTCTTCAGCCGCTGCTGGCTGCCCGCGCCGCATAAGCTGTTATATATTCTTTCGGTTTATACCATTGGCGCAGTGGCTGTTGTGCATAGTCTTAAATTTCTGGTAGGGCGTGCACGGCCAAATGAAATTGCGGAATTTGGTGGCGAATTGCTGTTTACGCCGGCATGGCAGATTGCACATATATGCCATAAGAATTGTTCTTTCCCTTCAGGTGAGGCTGCAAGCGCCATGGCAATGCTGGCTGTTCCGCTGGCGATTGGCGGCATATATCGCACACCTTTATTGCTTATAACTGCTGTGGCTGCTTTTGCCTTTTCATTAAACCGGGTGGCTATGGGGGCGCATTTTTTATCGGATATTGTGCTGTCATGGCTGTTTGTTGCCCTTGTCATGGCCTGGTTGTGGCCGGTTTTTCATTCACATAAGGCGGGGATTGATCACTTTGTGTTCAAAGCCGGACGGCGCATCTGTGCTTGTTTTTCGAGCTTGCGGTAAGCATCAGGGCTGGTGCCGGTCCATTTTTTAAATGCCCGGTGAAAGGCGCTTGGCTCCGTATATCCAAGATCTGCTGCAATAATGCCCACAGGTTTATCCGTTTCCTGCAGCCAGTTGAGCGCATATTGACGGCGCAGTTCCTGTTTTATGTTGTTAAAACTCATGCCATCTGCCCGCAAATGCCGGCGCAAGGTCGGCTCTGACAGGCGCATAATCTGTGCAGCTTGCGCAAAATCCGGCCAATTGGCGGGCGGGATTTCGCGCAGCAATTTGTAGAGCAGAGAGGTACTGCCGCGATCATAACGATAACGCAGCAAAATATTGGCCGGCGCTTGTGCCAGAAATTGCCGTAAGGCTGCCTTGCTGCGGTGAATTTTCAGAGTCAGCAATTCGGCATCAAGGGCAAGGCTGGTCTGCGGGTTGAAAAAACGCACTCTGGCATTGAAGAAATCCAGATAATCGGGCCGGTTTTCCGGCGGTGCGCCACGGAAGGCAATATCACGAATGGGCAGGCGCCGTTTAACCAGCCAGCACAAAACGCCATAAAGAATAAGGAAAAATGTGCGATAGGCAAAGGCAGGCCGTGCAGGGCTGATCTCTCGCAATATAATAACAGCCAATCCGTCATCCAGAATTAATTCACCTTTCGGCTCCCCGATCAGCAAGGTTAAAAAGCGCAGGGAGCGGCGGATGGCATGTTCGAGATTATCGCTGGAAAGTGCTGCATGGCATAACATGGCAAAACTGCCAGGCGGCATGGGACGCTGCCCGAAGCGGAAGAACTCACATTGAATTTCCTCCGCAATTGCCAGCCAGAGGCGCGCATAGCGGGCGGCATCCAGTTTAAAATCCGGTTGTTTTAGAGTGTCTTCATCAATGCCTGCAGCAGCAAGCACAAGCGGTGCTTTTGCAGGTGCATAATGCTGCAAGGCTGCCAGCGCATCCTCAACAAAGCCACTGCCGATCATGATTTTTCTCCTGCTTCTTAAGGAAATGATATGGCAAAAACGATCATAAAATAAAGTTCAAACTGTCATTATGAACCATAGACCTTCGGATTAGGCTCAAAATGCATCTATCTGAATTTGCAGTTTCGGGAGGGCATGCAGATGACAGATCCGGTGGTTATTGTCGGCATGGCGCGCACGCCCTTAGGGGCTTTTCAGGGCTGTTTCAGCAATTTGCAGGCCGCCAAACTGGGCGCGGTTGTGCTACAGGCCGCTATTGAGCGGGCAGGCATTGCACAGGATGATATTGATGAGGTGCTGCTTGGTTGCGTGCTCTCTGCAGGGCAGGGGCAGGCGCCGGCGCGTCAGGCTGCAATTGCCGCGGCAATACCTCTGGCAACAGGGGCAACAACCATTAATAAAATGTGCGGCTCCGGCATGAAAGCGGTGATGCTGGCACATGATATGCTGGCTTGCGGCAGTGCTGATATTATTGTGGCTGGCGGAATGGAGAGCATGACCAATGCGCCCTATCTGCTGGACAGGGCTCGCGCTGGCTATCGCATGGGGCATGGCAAAATCACGGATCATATGTTTCTTGACGGGCTGGAAGATGCTTATGAGAAAGGCCGCCTGATGGGGAGTTTTGCAGAAGATTGTGCTGAGGCCTTCCGGTTCAGCCGTATGGCGCAGGATGAATTCGCATTGCGCTCTCTGAAGCGCGCCCAGACGGCGCTGGAACGCGGTTTTTTCAGGCAGGAAATTGCACCTGTTATCGCTGGCAATGGTAATTCTGCGCATCGCATTGATATGGATGAGCAACCTGCCAGAGCCCGGCCGGAGAAAATTCCGTTTTTGCGTCCGGCCTTTCGTGAGGACGGCACAGTGACACCGGCCAATTCCAGTTCAATATCAGACGGGGCAGCGGCATTGGTATTGATGCGCCTGTCACAGGCGGAGAAGCGCGGCTTAGCGCCGCTTGCCCGCATTGTTGCACAAACAACTTATGCCCATGAGCCGCGTTTGTTTGCCACGGCGCCGGTCGGGGCGATACGCAAACTCTATGAAAAAACTGGCTGGACAGCCGGCGATGTTGATCTTTTTGAGATCAACGAGGCTTTTGCCGTGGTGACAATGGCTGCAATGCAGGAGCTGAACCTGCCTGCGGAAAAGGTCAATATTCATGGCGGCGCCTGTGCGCTCGGTCATCCGATTGGCGCATCAGGCGCGCGCATTCTGGTGACCTTGCTCGCGGCCTTGCAGACTCATGATCTGCAGCGCGGCATAGCCAGTATTTGTATCGGCGGTGGTGAGGCCACAGCCATAGGGCTGGAGCGTTTTCATTGAGATTATAGATTTATAGCGGTTTGTTCAGCCGCGCACACAGTGATTTATGCTTTTTGGGAGGATGGCATGAGGCAACTGAGTACGGAGAGCTTTAAAGAGGCGCGTGATTTTTTATTGCGGCATCGTGAAGATTATCAGGCTGCAAAAAAAGGTTTTGTCTGGCCGCAGGCGCTGCCCTTTAACTGGGCGCTGGACTGGTTTGATGCAGAACTGGCCGCCAATCCGCAAAGCCGTGATCAGACTGCGCTGTGGATTGTTGATACGGATAAAAAAACAGAAACAAAGCTGAGCTTTGCTGATCTGAGTATCCGCTCTTGCCGGCTTGCCAATTATCTGCGCGGGCTTGGCCTGAAGCGTGGCGATCATCTGCTGGTGCTGCTTGGTAATGTGCCCGCCTTGTGGGAGGTGATGCTGGCTGCGATGAAGCTTGGCATTATTGTTATCCCCGCCACCACCTTGCTGACACCGGATGAATTATCCGACCGGCTGGAGCGTGGCAATGCCCGCGCCATTCTTGCAACCGGTGAACAGCTTTTAAAATGTGAGGGGCTGGCAGGGGCGGAGATATTGCGCATTCAGGTGCCTGATGGCTCTCCTGTCCGGCAAGACAACTGGCATGATTATACGCAGGCCTACAGTCAGCCTGCGGTGTTTGTGCCGGAGGGTGAAACACAGCCGCATGACCCGATGTTGCTTTATTTTACCTCCGGCACCACAGCCAAGCCGAAACTGGTGCGCCATAGTCATCGCAGCTATCCGGTTGGCTCTTTGTCTACAATGTATTGGATTGGCTTGCAGCCGGGGGATGTGCATCTCAATGTTTCTTCGCCGGGCTGGGCAAAACATGCGTGGAGCTCGCTTTTTGCCCCCTGGAATGCCGGTGCAACAGTATTGATTATTAATCAGCCGGCTTTCAGTGCCAGGGTGCTGCTGGCAGAAATGCAGCGTTGCGCAGTCACCACGCTTTGTGCGCCGCCAACCGTGTGGCGCATGCTGATACAGCAGGATCTTAAGGCCTGCAAAATGAGCCTGCGTGAATTGGTGGGAGCCGGTGAGCCGCTCAATCCTGAAATTATTGAGCGGGTATATGAGGCGTGGGGGCTGACAATCCGCGATGGTTACGGCCAGACAGAGACCACAGCCCAAATAGCCAATAGTCCGGCACAAAATGTAAAAAAAGGTGCCATGGGCAGGCCGTTGCCGGGTTATGAAGTGGTCATTCTTGATGCAGACGGCCATGCGGCACAAGAAGGCGAGGTGTGCCTGCTATTGGGCGACAAGCATCCGGCAGGGCTGATGCAAGGTTATCAGGAAGCTGACGGACGGCTTGGCGGAACAGATGGCCGCGTATACCGCACCGGTGATGTCGCCTATCAGGATGAGGATGGCTATTTGCACTTTGTCGGCCGTGCCGATGATGTGTTCAAGTCATCTGATTATCGCATCAGCCCGTTTGAGCTGGAAAGCGTGCTTTTGGAGCATGAGGCGGTGATAGAAGCTGCGGTTATTCCGGTGGATGATCCAATACGCCTGTCTGTTCCCAAGGCCTATCTTCTCTTGCGTACCGGTGAAGAACCTTCACGTGCGCTTGCCCTTTCTGTTCTGCAATATGCCAATGAGCGTCTGGCACCGTTCAAGCGTATCCGTTCGCTGGAATTTGTGCGGGAATTACCAAAAACAATTTCCGGAAAAATCCGCCGCGTGCAATTGCGCCGTATGGAGTGTGAGGGCAGGCAAGACGATGTTTTCCGCGGTGTTGTTTTTTGTGAAACCGAATTTCCTGAGCTGAATATCGGGCGCAACCGGCCTGCACAAATTGGAGAGGAAAATCATGTTCGCTGAGCTTGCTGAGGAGCAGCGCGGTATTTTTGCAATGGCTGCGGATTTTGCCGCGCAGGAACTTAAGCCCCATGCCCTGCAATGGGATGAGCAGAGGCATTTCCCTCTTGATGTGCTGCGCAAGGCGGCAGAACTTGGCATGGGAGGTATTTATATTCGTGAAGATGTGGGTGGTTCAGGCCTTGGCCGTATGGATGCGGCCTTGATTTTTGAGGCGCTCTCCCGGGGTTGTCCGGTTGTGGCATCATTCTTGTCGATTCATAATATGTGCGGCTGGGTGATTGATGCCTATGGCTCGGATGCGCAACGCCGCAAATGGTTGCCGCGGCTGAACACAATGGAACTGATCGCCAGCTATTGCCTGACTGAACCATGCTGCGGTTCCGATGCGGCCAGTCTCACCACCAGAGCCGTGCGCGATGGCGATGATTATCTTATTACAGGGCAAAAACAATTTATCTCCGGCGCCGGTGCAAGCGATGTTTATATTGTCATGGCACGCACCGGTGCAGCAGGCGCAAAAGGCATATCGGCTTTTATCGTGCCCAAAGAGGCTGATGGGATTTCTTTTGGTGCCAGTGAAAAGAAAATGGGCTGGAACGCCCAACCCACCCGCACAGTGATGTTTGATAATCTGCGTATTCCGGCAGAAAACCTGATCGGCGAGGAGGGCATTGGTTTTAAAATTGCCATGTCGGCTCTTGATGGCGGCAGGCTTAATATTGCCGCCTGTTCGCTTGGCGGCGCACAGGCCGCATTTGACAAGGCGCTGGCCTATATGGAGGAGCGCAAGGCTTTCGGTTCAAAACTGCATCAGTTTCAGGCACTGCAATTTTGCCTTGCCGATATGGCCACAGAGCTGGAAGTGGCGCGCACCTTTTTGCACCGCGCCGCCCGCTCTCTCGACCGCAGGGATGCGGATGCGGTGAAACTATGTGCCATGGCCAAGCGTTTTGTGACAGATATTGGTTTTAATATTGCCAATCAGGCACTGCAGCTACATGGCGGCTATGGCTACCTTCATGAATATGGGATGGAAAAACTGGTGCGCGATCTGCGCGTGCACCAAATTCTGGAAGGCACCAATGAGATCATGCGGGTGATTATCGCCCGTGAGTTATTAAATGGGAGAGGGAAATGACTACGGAGATTATTGGTTTTATCGGCCTTGGTCACATGGGCGCACCCATGGCGGCCAATCTGGTCAGAGCCGGCTATAGTGTCTGTGGTTTTGACCTGTCAGAAGCGGCAAGGGCACAGGCGCAGGCCGATGGGGTGCGGATTGCTATTGATGTGCAACAGGCAGTGCAGAATGCAACAATAATCATTACCATGTTGCCGGCCGGTAAACATGTAATAAGCGTCTGGAAGGAACTGATGGCGCTGGCAGCACCGGATACGCTGCTGATTGATTGTTCCACGATTGATGTTGAAAATGCGCGTAAAGCACATCAAATGGCGGCAGAACACCGGTTACTCAGCATTGATGCGCCGGTTTCGGGCGGTGTTGTGGGGGCAGGAGCCGGCACACTAACCTTTATGGCAGGTGGAGAGAAGGCCGCCTTTGAGCGCGCCGCGCCTGTGCTGGCGGCAATGGGCAGGCGCATAGTGCATTGTGGTGATACCGGTGCAGGGCAGGCCGCCAAAATTTGCAATAATATGATCCTTGGCATTTCCATGATTGGTGTGTGCGAGGCCTTTGCACTGGGAGAAAAATTAGGTCTGTCACAACAGGCTCTGTTTGATGTGGCATCCACGTCTTCCGGCCAGTGCTGGGCGCTTACCACCAATTGTCCGGTGCCAGGGCCCGTGCCCGCATCCCCTGCCAACAGGGATTATCAGCCCGGTTTTGCTGCCAGCCTGATGCTGAAAGATTTGAAACTGGCGCAGGCCGCGGCAGCCTCTGCCGGTGCCACAACGCCTTTGGGTGCGCAGGCCGCACAGCTTTATAACCTGTTTAACGCAATTGGCTGCGGTAATGAGGATTTTTCCGGCATTATTCGTATGTTGCGGGGCAAGGAGAATAAGCAATGAGTTATGAAACCATCCTGACAGAACAGCATGGCCGCGTGCTGCTTGTTACGCTCAATCGCCCGCAGGCGCTTAATGCACTGAACCGGCAATTGGCAGCAGAATTGATTGCGGCGGCGCAGGCAGCCGATAAAGACCCTGCAATCGGCTGCCTTGTTGTAACCGGTTCTGCCAAAGCTTTTGCCGCGGGAGCGGATATCAAAGAGATGCAGGCGCAGGATTTCAGCACCATGTATGCAGCAGATTGGTTTGGCGAATGGGAGCGTTTTACAGCTGTTCGCAAGCCGGTTATTGCGGCGGTGGCAGGCTATGCGCTGGGTGGCGGCTGCGAATTGGCGATGATGTGCGATTTTATTCTTGCGGCTGATAATGCCAGATTTGGCCAGCCGGAAATTCGCCTTGGCGTTATTCCGGGCATGGGCGGCTCACAGCGCCTGACACGCTTTGTCGGCAAATCAAAGGCTATGGAAATGTGCCTGACAGGGCGGATGATGGAGGCGGAAGAAGCCGAGCGCTGCGGCCTTGTTTCGCGCATTGTGCCGGCGGATCAGCTGGTGCCGGAGGCCCTGGATGTGGCGGCAAAAATCGCGGAAAAATCCCTGCCTGTCACCATGATGGTCAAGGAGGCCGTCAATACGGCCTATGAAACAACATTGTCTCAAGGGGTGCAATTCGAGCGCCGTCTGTTCCATGCCGGTTTTGCCGGCCATGATCAGAAGGAAGGCATGAGCGCCTTTGTTGAAAAACGCGATCCGTTTTTTCTGCACCGCTGATCACAGCAAGGCTCATGCGCATTTGTGCCTGTGCACCGGTTTGCATGAGCAACGGTTTACACTGGCACAGATTTACATTGACACAGATTTGTATGGGCACAGATGATACAAATTGATGTCATGGCTTATTTTGCGCTTGATCAATTTTGTATCCTGGATAATCATATAAAAAAACATAAGGGAACATAAAGCTTGTCCGGTTATAAATGGAGCAGCCAGACCAGGCTGCTGGACGAAATTGCGCAAGCACTTCGTGAGAGTATCTATGCGGGGCAATATGCGCCGGGCACAATCTTGCGGCAGGAGCAGATTGCAGCCGAATTTGGTGTCAGCCGCACTCCTTTGCGCGAGGCATTGCGGGTGCTGGAGCGTGACGGGCTGATTGTTTATCTCCCCGGGCGCGGTGTGCGTGTTGCCAATGTTGATCTTCCCCATCTGCTTGATGCCTATGCAGTGCGTGAGGTGATTGATGGTGTTGCTGCCCGCTTTGCCGCAGAGCGTGCAGATGAAGCCGCGATTGCCGGCCTTTATCAGCTCGTAGCCCGTCAGCGCACCATTGTTGAGCCGTGGGATGCCAAAGCCTATACGCAATCCAATGTTGATTTTCATCTGGCGGTTATGGCCGCCGGCGGCAATGCGTCTCTGGATGGTTTTGTGCCGCTATTGCGCATGACCTCACAGGTATTTGCGCCATTTTTCTCGCTCACCGCAACGCGGGCAAAAAACGCCATTGAAGAACATGGCCGGATTGTTGAGGCAATTGCCGCCAAGGATGGCATGGCCGCAGAAGAACTTGCACGGCAGCATATCCGCAGAACGATTGAGAGTCTCAAACAGGCAAAAAACAGCAATGGTGAGCAGGCATTATTCTGAAATAAAATCAGAGGGCAATATCCTGCGGGAGAGAATGGCATGGTATCAGAGGCAGAAAACGGGTTGCGGCATTACGGTAATTTTATCAGTGGTATTTGGCAGGATGCCGAGCAGGGTGAAACACTGACGCTGAAAAACCCCTCCGATGGCAGTGAACTGGCGCTGATTGCCCGTGGCACGGCGGCCGATATTGATCTGGCGGTCAAGGCGGCACGTGCGGCTCTATCCGGCGCATGGGGCGGTATGAGCGCAACCGGGCGTGGCCGGCTTTTGCATAAAATTTCTGAGGCGGTATTGCGCGAAATTGATCTTTTATCTGTGCTTGAAGCCCGCGATGTCGGCAAACCCTTGACACAGGCCCGTGCCGATGTGGTGGCACTGGCGCGTTATCTGGAGTTTTACGGTGCGGCGGCAGATAAAGTGCATGGTGAGACGCTGCCTTATCAAAACGGTTTTACTGTGCTGTCAGTCTATGAGCCGCATGGGGTGACGGGGCATATTATTCCGTGGAACTATCCGATGCAGATCCTTGGCCGCAGCCTTGGCGCAGCTCTTGCCATGGGCAATGCTGCGGTGGTGAAGCCTGCGGAGGAGGCCTGCCTGACCATTCTGGAATTTGCGCGTATCGCACAGCAGGCAGGTTTGCCGGATGGCGCCCTGAATGTGGTGACCGGGCTTGGGGCAGAGGTCGGCGCCGCCCTGTCTTCACATCCGGATGTCAATCATATTTCCTTTACCGGCTCTCTGCGCACGGGGCAGGCCGTGCAGGCGGCGGCTGCACAAAATGCGGTGCCGGTAACATTGGAGCTTGGCGGCAAATCCCCGCAAATCGTATTTGCTGATGCCGATATTGAACGTGCAGTGCCGTTTCTGGTTAATGCAGGCATTCAAAATGCAGGTCAGACCTGTTCAGCATCGTCACGCATTCTTGTGCAGCGCGCAGTTTATGAGCAGGTTATTGCCGCCATGAGCGCACATTACCGCACTTTGACAGCCGGCAATGCCGAGACAGATCTCTCCCTCGGGCCTGTGGTTTCTGAGCGTCAGAAGGCGATTGTCGAAAATTATCTGCAACTGGCGCAGCAAGATGGTTTGAAGATTGCAGCCCAGGGCGAGATTGCCGGTGATGCACCGCAATCCGGCGCTTATGTGCGGCCAACCTTGCTGCGTGATGTGCCGCCACAGCATCGGCTTGCACAGGAAGAGATTTTTGGCCCCGTACAGGTCATTATGCCGTTTGATACGGAGGAGGAGGCGGTACGGCTGGCCAATGGCACGGCTTACGGGCTGGTTTGCGGTGTGTGGACAAGGGATGGTGCGCTGCAGTTGCGTATGGCACATGCTGTGCAAGCGGGGCAGGTTTTTATCAATAATTATGGTGCGGGCGGCGGGATTGAACTGCCCTTTGGCGGGGTTAAACGCTCCGGCCACGGGCGGGAAAAAGGCTTTGAGGCACTTTATGGATTTGCCACGCTGAAAACCATTTCGGTTTATCACGGTTAACCTGAAAATACGCATGGGAGAATGGATCTGATGACTGGTTCGCTTGACAGGAAAACCGCAATCATCACCGGCGCGGGCTCAGGTTTTGGAAAGGCCATGGCACGCAAATTTGCCCGTGAGGGTGCAAATATTGTGGTGGCGGATCGTGATGCTGCAGGCGCAAAACGTGTGGCGGGTGAGCTTGGCGCACAGGCGCTGGCGGTTGAAGCCGATATTGCCCGGCAAGATGCCGTGGCTGAGGCCGTGCGTCAGGCGGTCATGCATTTCGGGCGGGTGGATATTCTGGTCAATAATGCCGGTATAGGCCACAAGCCGCAGCCGGCAGAAGATATACAGCCGGATGAATTCGACCGGATTGTCGGGGTCAATATTCGCGGAATTTATCTGATGAGCCGCGCGTTGATTCCGCATTTTAAAGAGAATGGCGGGGGTGTCATTCTCAATATTGCATCAACCGGTGCTGCCCGCCCGCGCCCCAACCTCGCTTGGTATAATGCCACCAAAGGCTGGGTGGTTTCTGCCACAAAGGCACTGGCAATTGAGCTTGCCGCTTATAATATACGCGTTAATGCGCTTAACCCTGTGGCTGGTGAAACCCCGTTGCTCACAACTTTTATGGGGGAGGATACGGAAGAAATCCGGCAGAAATTCCGCGCTTCCATCCCGCTTGGCCGCCTGCTGAAACCGGAAGATCTGGCGCAGAGCGCGGCATTTCTGTGTTCGCCGGCTGCCAGTATGATCACCGGTGTTGCATTGGATGTGGATGGCGGGCGTTCAATCTGAAAACGAGGATCTGAGCGGTGATAGGCCTTTGAACTGATAATGGTTCACGATAAGGTTGACGGGTTCTATTCCGGCCATGCCTGAGCACTATCAGCATGGTATAAACAAGGGGACAGGCGATGCGATATCAATATATAACCAGGCAGCTTATACTGGCAGCAATGACAAGTGTTGCGGTTGCGGCGGCAAGCGGTGCGGGGCTGGCAAAAGACACATTGGCAATTGGTGAGGTTCTGGAGCCTCCGGGTCTGGATCCAACGGCAAATGCTGCTGCCTCCATTCGCCGCCTGACCTATAATAATCTTTATGAAGGTTTGGTGCGCATTGATGAGGATGGCGCGGTTAAGCCAAATCTGGCAGAAAGCTGGACGATTTCGCCGGATAATCTGACCTATACATTCAAACTGCGTGACGGCGTAAAATTTCATAACGGTACGCCATTTGACTGCTCGGTGGTAAAATTTACCTATGACAGGGCGATGGCACCGGATTCCACCAATGCGCAGAAAGCATTATTTGCACCGATTGAAAAGACAGAGTGCCCTGATCGGGCAACGGCTGTTGTCACACTCAAGCGTCCGTCATCCACTTTTCTGTTTGGAATGGGCTGGGGTGATGCGGTGATGATGGCGCCGGATACGGTTGCCACCAATAAGACCAATCCGGTTGGTACAGGCCCGTTCAAATTCAAACGCTGGGTGCAGGGGGACCGCGTGGAGTTTGAGCGCAATCCTGATTATTGGGGTGAGCCTGCCAGACTTTCTGCTGTTACTTTCCGCTTTATCAGCGATCCGTCTGCGGCAGCGGCGGCGGTTATGGCCGGTGATGTTGATGCTTTTCCGGAATTTCCGGCGCCGGAGCTGATCGGCCGCTTGCAGGGTGATGAGCGCCTTGCCGTTGAGATCGGCTCTACGGCGGGCAAGGTGATCATGTCGCTCAATAATGCGCGCAAGCCGTTTGATGATGTGCGTGTGCGCCGTGCGCTAGCCCATGCTATTGACCGCAACGGGGTGCAGGAGGCGATTACCACCGGCCTTGCCAAAACAATCGGCGCCCATTACACGCCGGCAGAGCCCGGCTATATCGATTTGAGCGATACCTATCCTTATGATGTGGCAAAGGCCAAAGAACTGCTTGCGCAGGCAGGCGTGCCTGCGGGAACAGAAATGACCATTATGCTGCCGCCGCCTGCCTATGCGCGCCGTGGCGGCGAGGTGATTGCCGCTATGCTGGCCGAGATAGGCATTCAGGCCAGATTGGTGCCGGTGGAATTTGCACAATGGCTGGATCAGGTCTTTGCCCGCAGCGATTTTGACGCAACGATTATTGCACATGTTGAAACCCGCGATCTCGATATTTATGCGCGGGATAAATATTATTTCAACTATAACAGCCCTGAATATAAGGCGCTTTATAAGCAATTCTCGGAAACTGTGGATGAGAAACAACAGCTTGATCTGCTTGGCCGGCTGCAGCGCAAACTTGCCGAGGATGAGCCGAATATATTCCTCTACGCGCTGCCGAAAATAGGTGTCTGGGATAAGAGGCTGAAAGGCATGTGGAAGAACCAGACCATTCCGGCCAATGATCTGACCCATGTTTACTGGGACAAGTAAGGCCATTGCCCTGCGGATCGGCCGCAAGGGCAATGTTTCAATCTTGTTATGAAATGAAGGGAGGCCGCATTTGTTACGTTATTTTACGGGGCGTCTGATTTCTCTGATCCTGACCACCCTTGCGGCCTCAATCATCATATTTCTTTTGATGCAGGTGCTGCCTGGTGACCCTGCGGCGATTATGCTCGGCATTAATGCGCAGCCTGATACCCTGGCGGCATTGCATAAACAACTCGGGCTCGATGCGCCGTTGATTATGCGGTATTTTGACTGGATCGGCGGGTTTTTTATCGGCGATTTTGGCACAAGCTATACCTATTCCGTCCCCGTCAGTGAGCTGCTCGGCCCGCGCCTTCAGGTAACTTTGCCGCTGGCGGTTATGGCAATGGTTTTGTCTGTTGTCATGGCCATCCCGCTTGGGGTGATTGCTGCTGCAAAGCGCGGCAGCGCCACGGATGTTCTGGGCATGGGCGTGGCGCAGATTGGTGTGGCTGTGCCCAATTTCTGGCTCGGGCTGTTGCTGATCCTGTTTTTCGCGCTCACGCTTGGCTGGTTTCCTGCCTCAGGTTTTGCCGGTTGGGAAAATGGCCTGTGGGCCGGCATCCGTTCCCTTGTCTTGCCTGCTGTGGCACTGGCTCTGCCTCTGGCAGCCATTCTGGCGCGTGTTACCCGTTCTGCGGTGCTTGAAACGCTGAATGAGGACTTTGTGCGCACTGCCCGCGCCAAAGGTTTGAGCCGCAATGCCGCCTTGTGGAAACATGCAACCCCCAATGCGCTTATACCTGTGGTGACAATTCTTGGCCTGCAATTCTCATTTCTTCTGGCAGGCACAATTATTATTGAAAACGTGTTCAATTTGCCGGGTTTGGGAAGGTTGATTTTTCAGTCTATTGCCCAGCGTGATCTGGTCACTGTGCAATCGCTGGTAACCCTGCTTGCCGCAAGCGTGATAGCGGTCAATTTTCTGGTCGATATGGCCTATGGCTATCTGGATCCGCGTCTGTCTTCAGGGGGGCGTGTATGACTATGATGCAAGGGCTCACGCGTAGCGGGCACAAGCTTGTTTTGGCTTTTGGCATGAGCCGCAGCCTGTTTATCGGCACGCTGATTACAGTTTTTCTGCTGGCAATGGCGTTTTTATCGCTGTTCTGGACACCTTACAGTGCCACAGCGATGAATTTTATGCACAAATTGCAAGCACCCTCGGCGCAGCACTGGCTTGGCACAGATGCATTTGGCCGTGATGTCTTGTCAATGATTATGGTTGGTGCCCGCAACTCCCTGTTTGTGGCGCTCATTGCCGTTGCTGTGGGTATGGGGCTTGGGGTGCCGCTCGGCAGTTTTGCCGCAGCGCGCGGCGGCATGGCCGATGGTTTAGTGATGCGCATGACGGATCTTGCTTTTGCCTTTCCCGCACTTTTGACAGCGGTAATCATCACAGCCGTGTTCGGCCCCGGTGCGGTTAATGCAATGATTGCCATTGGTATTTTCAATATTCCGGTTTTTGCCCGTATCACACGCGGCGCATCCATGGGGTTGTGGAGCCGCGATTATGTGCTGGCTGCCCGTTGTGCAGGGCGTGGCGATGTGGCGATAACGCTTGATCATATCCTGCCCAATATCGGCCATGTGCTGATTGTGCAGGCAACCATTCAGTTCGCGCTTGCAATTGTTGCTGAAGCGGGGTTGTCCTATGTCGGCCTTGGCACGCAGCCGCCGCATCCAAGCTGGGGGAAGATGCTCAATGATGCGCAAACCTATATTTATGATGCGCCGCATCTGGCAATTTTTCCGGGGCTTGCAATTACGCTTGCGGTGTTGGGGCTGAATATGCTTGGCGACGGATTGCGCGATACGCTTGATCCCCGGGTCAGGAGGCAGAGATGAGGGAGCCGCTTCTTGAAATCCGCAATCTTGATATATTGCTGTCTGCAGGCGGCAGGCATGCCGAGATTTTATCGGATATTCACCTGACAGTGCACCGTGGCGAACGCCTTGGCATAGTGGGGGAATCCGGCTCCGGTAAATCGGTGACCGCGCTGGCGGTGATGGGGCTTTTGCCGCATCGTATGACAATGCGCGGCAAGATGTGCTTTGCAGGGCAGGATCTGGCTATGCTTGGTGAGAGCGCACGCTGCTCCATGCGCGGGCGGCAAATGGCGATGATTTTTCAGGAGCCGATGACGGCGCTGAACCCGATCAGGACTATCGGGGCGCAGATCAGTGAAGGCCGCCGCCTGCATATGGGCGAAAACCGCGCCGATGCCGAAAAGGCCGCACGCCGTCTGCTTGATCGTGTGGGGCTTGGCTCTCCGCGTTTTGATCTTGATCTTTACCCCCATCAATTATCCGGCGGGCAGCGCCAGCGCGTGATGATTGCCATGGCTCTGGCCTGCGAACCGGAACTGCTGATTGCCGATGAACCAACAACCGCACTGGATGTGACAGTGCAGGCGCAAATTCTTGATCTTCTGGATGAGTTGATTGACGAAAGCGGCACGGCCTTGCTGCTGATTACCCATGATCTTGGTGTGGTGTCTGAAATGACAGATCATATCGCGGTGATGTATGCGGGGCGAGTGGTGGAAAGCGGGGCGACAGATGATGTGTTTGCCCGCATGGCACACCCTTATACACGCGGGCTGTTTGCAGCCTCGCCCCATAGTCTGGCTGTTTTGCCCGGTCAGCACAGCGGGGAAAAACGCCGGCGTCTTACCGCTATTCCCGGTGTGGTGCCGGATCCGTTCAGCCGTTTGCCGCAATGCGGTTTTGCCGATCGCTGCCCTTATGTGCAGGATGATTGCCGCGCATCGGTTCCGGCGCTGCAGGGGTGCGCCTTTTTGGAAAATAGCCATTATGTCGCCTGTTTCCATCCGCTGGAGCATTTCCAGCAAAAGGGGGAACCGGTTTTACATCCGCAATGCGCGAAAACTGAGAGATAGAGCATTTCTGATGATTTGTCTTAAAACAGAAATGCTTATGGATGAGGTGGCGCTATGACTGTGCTTTTGGAAGTGCGTGATCTGATACGCGAATATAGGCTGCCCAAACAATCCTTGCTGTCCAAACCGCAAAGCCTGCGGGTGCTGCATGGTGTGAGCCTTACTTTGCAAAAAGGCGAAAGCCTTGGCATTGTTGGTGAATCCGGCTCTGGCAAATCCACACTTGCCCGCTCCGTCATGGGGCTGGAGCGCCCGCAATCAGGCAGTGTGACAATTAACGGCAAGGATATTTACAGCCTCAACCGCACGGCGCTGAAAGCGGCGCGTAAAGAGTTTCAGGCGATTTTTCAGGATCCTTACGGTTCACTTGATCCGCGCCATACGGTGCGCCGTATTCTTGCCGAGCCGGTTTTGTCACTGGAGGGCGGCACCACCGCGCAAAGCCGCGAGCAGCGTATAAGCCAAGTTCTTGAAGCTGTTGGCCTGCCGGCATCTGCCGCGGATAAATATCCGCATGAATTTTCCGGCGGGCAACGCCAGCGTATCGCCATTGCCCGTGCATTGATCACGCGTCCGTCGCTGATTGTGGCCGATGAGCCGGTTTCGGCGCTGGATGTTTCCATTCAGGCGCAGGTTCTTAACCTGATGATGGATCTGCAGGAGCAATTTGGCCTGTCTTATCTGTTTATCAGCCATGATCTTGGAGTCATGCGGGTGATAACAGATCGTGTTGCAGTCATCTATCAGGGTAAAATTGTTGAAGAAGGTGCGACCAATACGGTTTTTGATCATCCGCAGCATCCTTACACTCAAAGACTGGTACAGGCAGTGCCAAAACCATTTTGCGGCCGCCGCAAAATGCGGGTGAAACCGCAGTGAAAAAAATATTATGATGAAAGACGGAAAGTCTGTGTGCCCGTAAAACCCGCCAAGAGGTTGCGGGCAGCAGAAAATGGGAGACATATATGTCTGAGCTTGCAGATTTAAGTGCAGTGGAAATGGTCGCCGGTTTCAGGACGGGCAGCCTTTCGCCGGTTGAGGTGACAGAAGCGGTAATTGACCGTATTGAGGCTTATGAACCGCATCTTCATGCGATGTGGGCCTTTGAGCCGGAAGCGGCGCTTGCCGCAGCAACACAATCGGAGGCGCGCTGGAGGCGCAGGGAAGAGCGCGGGCCGATTGATGGCGTGCCGCTGACAATTAAAGAAAATATCGCCACAAAGGGCTTGCCGGTGCCGCTTGGCTGTGCGGCCATTGCCCTTGATCCGGCGGCCAAAGATGCCCCGCCTGCTGCACGCTCCCGGGAGAGCGGGGGGATTATTCTTGGTAAAACCACAATGCCTGATCTTGGTATGTTGTCTTCCGGCTTGTCGAGTTTTCATGAATTGGCGCGCAACCCCTGGGATGTGGCAGCCAATCCCGGCGGTTCAAGTGCGGGTGCAGGGGCTGCCGCTGCTGCCGGCTATGGGCCGTTGCATATCGGTACGGATATTGGCGGCTCCATCCGCCTGCCTGCCGGCTGGTGCGGGATTGTGGGGCTCAAGCCGTCTTTCGGGCGTATTCCGATTGATCCGCCCTTTATCGGCCGTGTGGCAGGCCCGATGACCCGCACGGTTACAGATGCTGCCCTTTATATGTCTGTTCTCTCCAGACCTGACCGGCGTGATGCGATGAGCCTGCCTTATCAGCATATGGACTGGATGGATCTGGAGCGTGATATCAAAGGTTTGCGCATCGGCTTATGGCTGGATGCCGGTTTTGGCTCTGCTGTGGAGCCGCAGGTCAGGGCTGCAGTGGAGGCCGCGGCGCAAACTTTTGCCAATGCGGGAGCGATTGTTGAAGCTGTGCCTGCATATCTTACCCGTGAGATGATTGACGGGCTGGATCATTTCTGGCGTGTGCGTTCATGGAAAGATATTTGCGCAATGACACCGGAAAATCAGCAGAAAATTCTGCCCTATATTTATCAATGGGCGGAAGGCGGGAAAAATCTGGACGGCGCACAGGTTTATGCAGGTTTTGCCCAGATTGATGCCATGCGCCATGCAGCCCTTGCCGCAATTAGCCCTTATGATTTCATGATTTCGCCAACAGCGCCTATGCCGGCTTATCCGGCAGAATGGGCTTCGCCGCTTAATGATCCGCAGCGCCCGTTTGAGCATATCGCCTTTACTGTTGCCATGAATATGTCAGAACAGCCTGCAGTGTCACTGAATTGCGGCTATACGGAAAAAGGCCTGCCAATCGGCCTGCAGATTATCGGCCAGCGTTTTGATGATCTTGGTGTATTGCGCCTTGCCCGCGCTTATGAAACCCTGCGCCCGCAGCAAAGGCCGTGGCCGGAATTTTAAATTATCAAGGGGGGAATAACAGGGGATAAACGGAATAAACTCTGCCGCAGATGAAAGCGCGGCAGAGACAGCATGCAGTGTCAGTTCCAGCCATTGGAGAAGTACAGTCATGTCATATCCGCCACTCTCATTACATATGCCAAGAATGGCGCGGGGAGAAAATATGGAGCCTGCCAATCCCCGCCTGCGCTTTGCTGCGGCTGGGGAAATGCGCCGCCCGCCTGTTGATGCAGATCCGTTTGATATTCACGATCTGGCCTATAGCCTTATCCGCGTGCTGGATGATGATGGCGAGGCAAAAGGCGAATGGGTGCCGGATCTGAGCGCAGAGCAATTGCGGCAAGGCCTGCGCTCGATGCTGAAAACCCGCGCCTATGACCGGCGCATGATGCGCATGCAGCGCCAGGGGCAGACTTCCTTTTACATGCAATGCACCGGAGAAGAGGCAATTGCCTGCGCTTTTCAGATGGTGATGCAAAAAGGGGATATGAATTTTCCCACCTATCGCCAGCAGGGATTGCTGATTGCACAGGAATGGTCGCTGACAGATATGATGTGTCAGGTGCTCTCCAACGAAAAAGATCATCTTAAAGGGCGGCAATTGCCGATTTTTTACTCGGCACCGGAGGCCGGTTTTTTCTCTATTTCCGGCAATCTCGGCACGCAATTTGTGCAGGCTGTGGGCTGGGCTATGGCCTCAGCCTTGCGCGGTGACAGCAAGATTGCCGCCGGATGGATCGGCGATGGCTCCACCGCCGAGAGCGATTTTCATGCGGCGCTGGTTTTTGCGTCCGTTTACCGCCCGCCGGTGGTGCTTAATATTGTCAATAATCAATGGGCGATTTCATCGCCGCAAACTGTGGCGGGGGGTGAAAATATCAGTTTTGCAGCCCGTGCCCATGGTTTTGCCATTCCGTCCCTGCGTGTGGATGGCAATGATTATCTGGCTGTTTATGCCGCTGCCAGCTGGGCTGCGGAGCGGGCGCGGCGCAATCTGGGCCCGACATTGATTGAATGGGTAACCTATCGTGTGGCACCTCATTCCACATCCGATGATCCGAGCAAATATCGCGCCAAGGAGGAGGAGACGAGCTGGCCGCTGGGTGATCCGGTTGAGCGGCTGAAACAGCATTTGATCGGCAAGGGGGAGTGGAGTGAGGAGCGCAATGTGCAGCTTCTTGCCGGCATTGATGCGGAGATCAATGATGCTGCCCGCGAAGCGTTGAAATATGGCACATTGCATGAGGGGCCGAAGGCCAGCCCGGCCACAATGTTTGAAGATGTTTATAAAGACATGCCGCAACATTTGCGCGAACAGCGCCAGCAGATGGGGTATTGATCATGTCCGCACAGAAATCAGCGCCAAGACGTACAATGATTGAGGCCATCCGTGAGGCGATGGATGTGATGATGGAGCGCGATGACAAGGTGATCGTGTTTGGTCAGGATGTCGGCTTTTTCGGTGGTGTTTTCCGCTGTACGGAAGGGTTGCAGCGCAAATATGGCGAGGCGCGGTGTTTTGATACGCCGATCTCGGAAACAGGCATTGTCGGTGTTGCTGTCGGCATGGGGGCTTATGGTCTGCGTCCTGTGGTGGAAATTCAGTTTGCCGATTATGTCTATCCTGCTTATGATCAGATTGTCTCGGAAGCCGCGCGTTTGCGGTTTCGCTCTGCCGGCGATTATAATGCGCCAATGGTCATCCGCATGCCCTGCGGCGGCGGTATTTTCGGGGCGCAAACCCATAGCCAGAGCCCGGAGGCGGTGTTTACCCATGTGGCCGGTTTGCAGACCATTATTCCTTCCAATCCCCATGATGCCAAAGGCCTGCTGATTGCGGCAATCGAGAATGATGATCCGGTGATTTTTCTGGAGCCGAAGCGGCTCTATAACGGGCCTTTCAACGGCCATTATGATCAGCCGGTTGTGCCGTGGTCAAAGCATGTTTTGAGCGAGACGCCGGAGGGCTATTATTCCATTCCTATCGGCAAGGCGGCTATCCGGCGAGAGGGGGCGGCGGTAACAGTGCTGGCTTATGGCACAATGGTGCATGTGGCTGAGGCGGCTGCGGCTGAAACCGGCATTGATGCAGAGGTGATTGATCTGCGCTCGCTGGTGCCGCTGGATATTGATACGATTACCGCCTCTGTTGCCAAAACCGGACGCTGCGTAATCGTGCATGAAGCCACGCGGCTTTCAGGTTTTGGCACGCAATTGGCGGCAGAAGTGCAGGAGCGTTGTTTTTATCATCTTGAAGCGCCGATCCTGCGCGTAACCGGCTGGGATACGCCCTATCCGCATGCCCATGAATGGGATTATTTCCCAGGGCCTGAGCGTGTCGGCCGTGCGCTTATTCAGGTGATGGAGGCATAAATGGTAAAAAAGATCATTAAAATGCCGGATATCGGTGAAGGTGTCGCAGAAGTTGAAATTATTGAATGGCATGTAAAAACAGGTGATGTGATTGCCGAGGATCAGCTGCTTGCGGCAGTGATGACCGATAAGGCAACGGTGGAAGTGCCGTCGCCTGTTGCAGGAACCGTGCTGGCCATCGGGGCTGAGGCGGGAACAGTAATGGCTGTTGGTGCCATGCTGGCTGAGATCGAGGTGGAGGGCACAGAGGCTGGGGAGGAATTGCCGCATCAGACCATTGCTGCAACACAATTCACGCCGGATGCGCCGCAGGGAGAGCCGGAAAAATCAGCACCGGTTTCGGTTTTAGCACCGGTTGTGATGCCCGCTTCATCGCCCGCATCTTTGAAGATTGCGCAAAATAAGCCTGTTGCCTCACCGGCGGTGCGGGCATTGGCGCGGGAGCTTGCGATTGATCTGGCGCAGATCAGGGGCAGCGGCCCTGCAGGGCGCATTACCCGTGATGATCTGGATAAATTTGTGAAAAGCGGCGGCAGCGCGCATGGCAGCCACTATGCACGCCGCGATGGCGTGGAGGTGATCAAGGTCAGCGGTCTGCGCCGTAAAATAGCCGAGCGCATGGCCAGAGCCTGCCGTGAAGTGGCGCATTTTTCCTATGTTGAGGAAGTGGATGTTACGGATCTGGAGCTTTTACGGGCATCCCTCAATAACAGCCATGCGGCTTCACGCGGCAAGCTGACTGTGCTGCCATTTATTGTGCGGGCGCTGGTTGTGGCCTTGCGTGATTTTCCGCAAATGAACGCGCTTTATGATGAAGAGGCGCAAATTTTAACCCGCCATGAGGCGGCGCATATCGGAGTGGCAACACAGACGCCAAACGGGCTTATGGTGCCGGTTCTGCACCACGCAGAGGCCATGGATCTCTGGGCAGCGGCGGCGGAGATTGTGCGCCTTGCCGGTGCCGCACGTGAGGGAACGGCAAGGCGTGAAGAACTGACCGGCTCCACAATTACCATTACCAGCTTAGGCGAGCTTGGCGGGCTGGTGACAGCGCCGGTGATTAATCAGCCGGAAGTGGCAATTATCGGCATTAACCGCATTGCCGTGCGTCCGCAATGGCAGGATAACCAGTTTGTGCCGCGCAGAATGATGAACCTGTCTTCCTCTTTTGACCACCGGATGATTGATGGCTATGAGGCTGCGGCTTTTATCCGCCGCATCAAACAATTGCTTGAAGTTCCCGCAACACTTTTTATCGAGGTGTAAGATGGAAGATATTGCAACAAAAATTCTGATCATCGGCGGCGGACCTGCCGGCTATGTTGCTGCCATCCGCGCCGGACAATTGGGGCTACCGGTGATATTGGTTGAAAAAGATCAGCTGGGCGGCACTTGTCTTAATATCGGCTGTATTCCCTCTAAAGCGCTGATCCATGCGGCAGATGCCTATTATCAGGCGCTTGGCCGGCAGCAGGGCTCGGTATTTGGCCTGCAGACGGGAGATGTTACGCTGGATTGGGCTAAAACTCTGAAATGGAAAAACGCCATTGTGCGGCGTCTGACCGGCGGTGTGGAAGGGCTGTTGCGCAAGCAAAGGGTAACGGTGCTGAAAGGCACGGCAGAGATACAGGATGGCAAAACCGTGCTGGTGCATGGCAAAGCCGGCACAACACGCATCCGTACCCAGCATCTGGTGCTGGCAACAGGTTCTGCACCATTACAAATTCCGGCACTGCCGTTCGGGGGCAATGTTATTTCCTCAACCGATGCATTGGCACTTACGGAAATACCGAAAAAACTGGCGGTGGTTGGTGCCGGTTATATCGGGGTGGAATTGAGTACAGCCTTTGCCAAACTCGGCTCACAGGTAACGCTTATTGAAGCGGCAGATCGTATTTTGCCGCTATGGGATCTGGAATTAACTGCGCCGGTTCGTAAAAGGCTGACAGCACTGGGGGTAACGGTCATGACCCGCAGTGAAGCACGGGAGCTGAGTGAAGACGGGCGCATTTTGCAGGTGCATCAGCATGGCAGCGGTGCGGCGGTGCCGGTGGAGGCGGATCGTTTTCTGGTTGCTGTTGGCAGGCGGCCTAATATTGGCGGTTTCGGTCTGGAGCGCCTTGATCTGGCGATGAACGGCGCTTTCATCCGCATTGATAAATATTGCGCAACATCAATGCTCAATGTGTGGGCAATCGGGGATATAACCGGCGAGCCGATGCTGGCGCATCGTGCGATGGCACAGGGCACTATGCTGGCCGAGCATCTTGCCGGAAAAAAATCAGCCTTTGAGGAACCGGTCATTCCTTCTGTTTGCTTTACGGATCCGGAGGTGGTTTGTGTGGGCTTGATGCCTGATCAGGCAAAACGCGAAGATTATGAGATTGTCACCGGTATTTTTCCCTTCACCGCCAATGGCCGCGCCATGACCCAGCAGGATGAAAGCGGTTTTGTGCGTATTATTGCACGGGCGGATAATCATCTGGTGCTGGGTATTCAGGCGGTTGGCCATGATGTGTCCGAGCTTGTCAATGGTTTTGCCCTGGCGGTGGAAATGGGGGCTGTGCTGGAAGATGTGGCGCAGACAATTCATGCCCATCCAACCCGCGGCGAGGCTTTTCAGGAGGCAGCCTTTACGGCGCTCGGCCGCAATCTGCACAGCTGATGCTGTGTAGATAATGGCGCAGAAAAACAGCATTTTCCGCAGCCCGATAACTGGCGCGATATTTTGAGCCCTCAGCCCTGCAGGGCGGGATTGCTGCCGGCATAACAGGTAAAAACGGCAATTACGCACATAAGGCAAGTCTGAGGGAGTGCCGGTAGCCGGCATTGTGAGAAATTTGACGGCACTTTTAAAATTATAGATAATTTATAATATTTAATATAGAATTAGAAAATAAAATAGATATTAATGTCTGGACGGCGCGTATTTTACGTCTTATCCATGCTAAAAATTGCGATTCTTTATAAATTATCTATAATTTGAGGTTGAAACAAATGCCGGAATGTGAAGTGAGAGAGCAAACCAAGATCAATCGCTGGACACCGGAGGAAGCGCGGCGGATTTATGATCAGCCCTTCAATGACTTGCTGTTTCAGGCACATGTTATTCACCGGAAAAATTTTGATCCCAACCGCCTGCAGATGAGCAAATTGCTGAGTATCAAGACCGGCGGTTGTCCGGAGGACTGTTTTTATTGCAGTCAATCAGCACACAATTCCACAGGGTTGAAAGCATCCAAACTCATGGAGGTTGAGCGCGTATTGGCACAGGCGCGTCAGGCAAAAGCAGAAGGCGCCACGCGTTATTGCATGGGGGCTGCCTGGCGCAGCCCTAAAGAGCGCGATATGGATATGGTTGTTGCCATGGTTGAGGGCGTTAAGGCGCTTGGTATGGAAACCTGCATGACACTTGGCATGTTGTCGCTGCCGCAAGCGCAGCGGCTGCGTGCGGCGGGGCTGGATTATTATAATCATAATATTGATACATCAGAGGAATTTTATCCGCAGATTATCACCACCCGCACCTTTGCAGATAGGCTGGATACGCTGGATAATGTGCGCATGGCCGGTATCAATGTTTGTTCCGGCGGTATTTTAGGCATGGGCGAGAGCGAGCAGGATCGCGTTAATATGCTGGTGACGCTGGCCAATCTTGAGCAAGTGCCGCAAAGCGTGCCGATCAATATGCTGATCCCGATTGAGGGCTCCAGACTTGCCGATGCCAAACCGGTGGATTCCATTGCCTTTATCCGTATTATTGCCCTGGCACGGATTATGATGCCAACATCGCATGTGCGTCTCACGGCAGGGCGCAGCAATATGAGCGATGAAATGCAGGCGATGTGTTTTTTCGCCGGTGCCAATTCTATTTTCATCGGTGATGTTTTGCTTACCGCCGCCAATGCCGGCGATGACCGCGATGCCGCTTTGCTCAAACGCTTGGGTCTGCAGGCCGAAACCGCAGATGAGGCTGGCTGCACATGCTGATGCAGCCCTATCATGCACTTTTGCAACGGCTTGCGGGTAAGGGGCGGCTGCGCAAGTTGACTATGGCGCAGGGTGCCGATTTTTCATCCAATGATTATCTGGCGCTGGCAGGGTCAACGCAACTACGGGATGTTGCCCGTGAGGCGCTGGAGCGTGGTGTACCGGTTGGCTCCGGTGGCTCACGTCTTTTGCGTGGCCATCACCCTGAACATGAGGCGCTTGAAGCCGAGGCTGCAGATTTTTTCAGCGCAGAGCAGGTTTTATATTTTGCCAGTGGTTATGATGCCAATCAGGCGGTGTTTGCAACACTGCCGCAGATGGGCGATCTGGTGCTTTATGATGCGCTTGTTCATGCCAGTATCCATGCGGGAATGCAGGCAGGCAAGGCAAGAATACAAAGCGTGCCGCATAATGATATAGCCGCCTTTGAAACAGCTATTCGCAATTTTCGCGCAATAGAAAAGGGCGGCGCTATTTGGCTGGTGGCGGAGAGCCTCTATTCCATGGATGGTGACCGCGCGCCGCTGGCAGAGCTTGGCGCGCTGGCTGACCGCTACGGCTGTTTTCTTTATATTGATGAGGCGCATGCAACCGGCATATTCGGTGCGCACGGGCGGGGCTTGGCTGCCGGTCTGGCCGGACGGGATAATGTGTTGATCCTGCACACTTGCGGCAAGGCGCTTGGTGCTTCCGGTGCGTTGCTTTGCGCCGCTAAACCTTTGATTGATGTGCTGATCAACCGTGCGCGCGGCTTTATTTTTACCACAGCGCCATCCCCCCTGCAGGCGGCCATTGTGCGCGGCAGCCTGAAAATTCTGGCAGCAGAGCCGCAAAGACGGGAGCGATTGCACACACTTATGCGCCATGCAGGGCAATATTTGCCGCAAAGCGGCTCACAGATCATTCCGTTTATTGTGGGCGATAATCAGCGCGCTGTAATGCTGGCTGCGGCCATGCAGGATCATGGTTTTGACATTCGTGCCATTCGTCCGCCAACAGTGCCGCCCGGCACGGCACAGCTGCGTATTTCCATTACACTTCATAGTAATGAGGCGCAGATCAGCCATATGGCTGACCTGCTAAAAGAGAGTGCAAATTCTTATGAATAATCCTGTCTTTATTGTTAGTGGTACCGATACCGGCATTGGCAAAACCATTTTCAGCGCAGCACTTGCCCAGGCTCTGCAGGCCGGTTACTGGAAACCGGTGCAATCGGGTCTGGAGGAAGAGACAGATAGTGCAATTGTGCGCCGTTTGGCACCGGATTGCTCTGTCTTGCCGGAACAATGGCGCCTGCAATTGCCAGCTTCCCCGCATCTTTCAGCAAGCCGTGAAGGTGTGGAGATTGATCCTGAAAAATTAAATATTCCCCGCTGCAGCAAGCCGCTGGTGGTGGAAGGGGCTGGCGGGCTGATGGTGCCGCTGAGCCGCAGGCAAACTTATCTTGATGTCTTTGCCCGCTGGCAATATCCGGTCATTCTTTGTGCCCGCACACAGCTTGGCACAATCAATCATAGCCTGTTATCGCTGCAAGCATTGCGCAGTCGCAATATTCCGGTATTGGGCATGGCCTTTATCGGTCATGCGCATGAGGATAGTGAAGGGATAATCTGTGAACTGGGCAATGTGCGCCGTCTTGGCCGCCTGCCGCTGCTGGATGATCTGAATCCGCAATCACTGGCGCAGGCTTTTGCGGCAAATTTCAACAGGGCTGATTTTACCGGAGTGGTGCAATGACCCGCTATTCTTCACCGGTCTGGCATCCCTTTACCCAGCATATGCTGGAGCCGGTTACAAAAAAAATTATTCACACTGAAGGCGCATATCTTATTGATGAAGACGGACGCAAAATCCTTGACCTTATCTCATCATGGTGGGTCATCACCCATGGTCACCGCTATCCTGCTGTCATGCAGGCCATCCGGCAGGCGACAGAACATTATGATCAGATTATTTTTGCAGATTACAGTCATGAGCCTGCCGAGCAACTGGCGCAGGAATTAATCCATATTGCGCCGCAGGGGCTTGCCCATGTTTTTTATTCTGACAGCGGCTCAACCTCGGTGGAAGTGGGCTTGAAAATGGCGCTTGGCTATTTCCATAACCGCGGTGAAAAGCGCTCAAAAGTTGCGGTTATGGCGGGCAGTTATCACGGCGATACAATCGGCACCATGTCGGCCGGTGAGCGCGGTGTATTTAATGCCGCCTACGGAGCATTGCTTTATGATGTGGCGACAATTCCCTTTCCTGCTGAGGGGCGCGAACAACAAACGCTGGATGTATTTGAACAGCTTTGCCGCCATGGTGACCTGGCGGCCTTGCTCGTTGAACCGCTGGTGCTTGGCGCAGGCGGCATGAAAATTTATCCGGCATATGTGCTGCGGCAGTTAAAATCTATTGCCGAGGCCTATGGTGTTTTACTCATCTGTGATGAGGTGATGACCGGCTGGGGACGCACCGGCACTTTATTTGCCAGTGAGCAGGCCGGGATCACACCGGATATTCTGTGTCTGTCCAAAGGCATTACCGGCGGGGCTCTGCCCCTGGCGGCAACACTTTGTGTGCCGAAGATTTTTGAGGCGCATCTTTCAACCGATCGCAGCCGCACTTTCTATCATTCAAGTTCCTACACGGCAAATCCGATTGCCTGTGCGGCAGGGCTTGCCAATGTGCAGCTCTGGCGTAATGAGCCGGTTTTGCAGCGTGTGCACAATGTGCAGGCCATGCAGAGCCGCGGGCTGGCACGTTTTAAAGATGATCCGCGTTTTGAAAATATCCGCCAATGCGGAACCATCACAGCACTGGATTTCAAAACACAATCGGGCGGCTATCTCTCAGATATTGCCTTGCGGCTGAAGGCGTTTTTTCGTGCGCATAATGTGTTGCTGCGCCCGCTTGGCAATGTGCTTTATCTTATGCCGCCTTATTGCGTAACAGAGCAGGAGTTGCAGCAGGGCTATCAGTTGATAGATGAGGCTGCCACACTGTTGCAATGTGGCAAATTATGAGCGGCTTTTATCCGTCATCTCTTATCGGCTTTGGCCATGCTGTGCCAAAGCGTCAGGTTTTTAATGCAGAAATTGAGGCAGAGCTCGGGCTTGACCATGGCTGGATCGAACGCCGCACCGGCATCCGCAGCCGCTATTGGGTCGGGGAGAAAGATTGTTTAACCGATCTTGCGGCACAGGCCGGGCGCATGGCGCTGGATCATGCGGCAATATCCCCGTCAGAAATAGGGATGGTGATACTGGCAACCTCAACGCCGGATCATTTGTTGCCACCTTCCGCACCTTTGCTGGCGCATAAATTAGGGCTGGCGTGTGCCGGCGCGGTCGATCTTGCCGGAGCCTGTTCCGGTTTTCTCCATGCTCTGGTGCTGGGCGATGGGCTGGTGCGCACACAGGGGCAAATGGTGCTGATTGTTGCGGCCAATATTCTCTCGCGCCGTATAAACCGGCAGGAGCGGGCATCGGCAATTATATTCGGGGATGCGGCGGGCGCGGTTGTGCTGGCGCCATCCGGCCACGGATATTGCCATCTTGTCAGTTCCGCACTCACCAGCGATGGCAGCTATTATGATCTTATCAGCATTCCCGCAGGTGAAACATTGATGACCATGCGTGACGGCCGCACCATGTTTGCACAGGCGGTCAGGATCATGACAGAATGCGGCAGAAAAGTTTTGCATCAAGCCAATATTGCACCGGATGCAATCCGCCATTTTGTGCCGCATCAGGCCAATGCGCGGATTTTTGATGCCGTGGCCTCGCAGCTGCAACTGAACAATGCTGTCACCGCGCGCACCATCACGGATTACGGCAATTCATCGGCAGCCACCATTCCGCTCAGCCTGTCTTTGGGGCGGCATCAATACCACAAGGGGGATCTGGTTTTGTTAACGGCAGCCGGTGCCGGGCTTAATGGCGGGGCGGCTTTGCTGCATTTTAATGGCCAAAACCCGTCATAACCAGAAAGAACAGCGCAAAGCAAATCAGCAAGGTAATTTATTGGGTTGCATCCGTAGTGTTGAGCAAAAAATAATATCTGCTGCCATATAAAACTGATATATGAGATTGCAAATCGGACTTTGCAGGAAGGTAATCCAATGATTGGTGGTTCTGATTATGCAACGGAACTGGCTTTTGTTCGCTCTTGGACGGATATTGCACCGGCAATTACAGTGCGCGAGCGGCTGGCACGCCTTGAAAAAGCCCGCGAACTGATGGTGGCCAGCGGTGCTGATGCATTGATCGTGGGGGCAGGCACCAGCCTTGACTATTTTACCGGTATCGGCTGGAGCATGATTGAGCGTCTGGTGGCGATGGTGCTGCCGCTTGAAGGGGAGCCTTATCTGGTTTGTCCGGCTTTTGAGGCGGGTTCGCTGGAGGCTGTACGAATTATAGATGCGCATCTCCGGCTTTGGGAAGAGCATGAGAGCCCCTCAGCTCTTGTTGCACAAATTCTTAGAGATGAGAATTGCAAGGTTCTGGCCGTTGATCCGGCGCTGCCTTTTGGCATGGCAAGCAAGATCGGCAAAGCTGCCAGCAATGTGCGCCTGATAGATGCCGCAGCCGTGATTGATGGCTGCCGCTGTGTGAAATCACCGGCAGAAATCGCAATTATGAAACAGGCGATGCAGATGACGCTGGAGGTGCAGCGCCGCGCGGCACGTATTCTTCATGTCGGTATCAAAGCCAGCACAGTGCGCAATTTTATCCATGAAACACATAAGGCGATCGGCAGCAATGGCAGCACTTTTTGCGCCGTGCAATTTGGCCGTTCAACTGCTTTTCCCCATGGTTTGCCGCAGGATGATGTGCTGGCTGAAAATGATATCGTGCTGGTCGATACCGGTTGTCTGGTACAGGGCTATAATTCTGATCTGACGCGCACTTATATTTTTGGCACGCCGACTGCACAACAACTGCGTATCTGGAATATTGAGAAAGAGGCGCAGCTTGCTGCCTTTGATGCTGCAAAGGCCGGCATAAGTTGCGGCTCTGTGGATGATGCCGCGCGTGCGGTTTTGGAGCGCCATGGTCTCGGGCCTGATTACCGGTTGCCGGGGCTGCCGCATCGCACCGGTCACGGTATTGGCATGACCATTCACGAGGCGCCTTATCTGGTGCGCGGTAATAAGACTATGCTGCAAGAGGGCATGTGTTGTTCTGTTGAACCGATGATTGTCGTGCCAGAGCAATTCGGCATCCGTCTGGAAGATCATTTCTATATGACGGAACAAGGTGCGGAATGGTTCACCCAACCGTCTTTCAATATGATGGAGCCATTTGCCTGAAATTAGAAAAGCCATTGAAACCGGACAGGGAGTAGCTTTTTATCGCGGCGGTTATAAAGCTTTAATCGCATTGACCCGGTCAATGCCGCCAACAATCGGTGCAAAATCATCCCACACGGTTTTGGCTCCGGCCTGCCATTCATCATGATCTTCCGGCACCAGAACCTGTGCGCCATGTTGTTTGGCTGTGGCAATGGCTGCAGCCTCATCCTCAATAATCAGCTGGTTGAAATAATCTGCCGCTTCCATAGAGGCCTGCTGCAATACCTGTTGCTGTTCTGCATTGAGGCTGTTCCAGAACGGGGCAGAGAAATATACGACGCCTGATGCCCAGATATGCCCTGTTTCTGTAATAAAAGGCACGACCTCATAAAGCCTGAAACCCGCATAGGCCGATTTTGTCAAATCCATCGCATCAACAACGCCGGTTTGCAGCGCATTATAGGTCTCGGTTACAGGAATGCCGACCGGCGTGGTGCCAAGATTGTTCCAGAGTTTGGTATGCAGCGGGCTTTGAATAACGCGGATGTGTTTGCCTTTGATTTGTTCCGGCCTGACCACGGCCTCTTTGCTCAGCAAATGCCGCGCGCCATAATTGATAAAAGCGGTGGCGATAAAATTCTGGGCTTTCAGCTTGTCCTTCAGGTCATTGCCGGTAGCACCCTGTACGGTTTTCAGCACATGGTCTGCATCCTTGAACAGGAATGGCAAATCGAGAATTTGCAGCTCCGGCACCCAGCCGGATAAGGCCGAAACAGTGGAGAGACTGCCTTGCACCGAGCCAAGGCGTATACCTTCAGCCACTTCCTTTTCGCCGCCAAGGGCGCTGTCCTTAACAATATTGAAGCGGAACTGGCCAGGCAATTGCTCTTCCGCAAGATCGCGGATTTTCAGCCAGATTCTGGTTTCCGGCTTATCATCGCCAAATAGCGAGGCAATGGTCACGGTGGTTTTGGCCTGTGCCTTGCGAATGAGTGCCGGCATGGCAAGGGCATTGGCAGCGCCAAGGGCTGCAATATGCAGAAAATGGCGGCGGTCAAATGTGGTCATGGCGGATAGTCCTTACAGAAAACCAGTCAGGCAAAAAGCGCCCATGCGCAAAGAATGACGAGTGAAAACAACAATGCGATGAAATAAGGTATTACAGCCCTGAACAAGGCTGTGGCGGGCAGACGGGTTATGCCGCTTACTACAAAAATCAGCATGCCCGCCGGCGGGGTCAGCCCGCCAAGCATCAGATTGACGACGAGAATGATGCCAAACATTATGGGATCAATTCCGGCGGCAACAGCTATTGGCATAAAAATCGGGCCGAACAGCAAAATCGCCGCGCCAATATCCAGCACAAGGCCGGCAATCAGCAGCACAAGATTGATGATGATCAGGATCATAACGGGATTGGCAGTAAAGCCGGTTATGAGGCCGGAAACTGTGCCGGAAATATCATCCACTGCCAGCAAAAAGGCAAAGGGGCCGGCAGTGCCGATCAGCAGGCCGATGGCAGAAGCCTCCTTGCCGGATTGTTTGAAAATATCGTAAAGCGCGGCGAGGCGAACTTTGCCGGTTATGGCAGTGATCAGCGTGTAGAAAGCGGCAAGAGCCGCGGCTTCCGTTGTGGTGACAATGCCCATGCGGATGCCTGCAACAACGATAATGCCAAGGCCAAAGGCCGGTAATGCGCTGAAAGCGGATTGCAGCTTCTCCCGCCCGCCGGCGCGGGGCCGGGCAATCTGATTATGCACAGTCAGGTGAATGGCAACTGCAAGGCAGATTGCCATAATGGCACCGGCAAAGAACCCGCCGACCAGCAATGCGCCAACCGAGAGATTGGTAGCCGTTGCCAGAATGAGAAAGGCAATGGAAGGCGGGATGACATTATCCAGCACCGATGAGGCCGCGATAATTGCTCCGGCCTGTACCGGAGGATAACCGTGTTTGACCAGTTCCGGCTGAAAGGTTGCCGCGCCAAAAGCGGCATTGGCCACGGAAGAGCCGGAAGTGCCTGAAAATAATACACTTGTAAGTAATGTTGTTTGTGCAAGTCCGCCACGGTGATGCCCTACAAGAGAGGCGGCAAATTGTATGATCTTTTGTGCAAGTCCCGCAGCCGTGAGCAGGTTGCCGGCCAGAAGAAAAAACGGGATGGCCAGAAGCAGGAATTTGGAAAGACCGCTGACTGTGGTTGATACAACGGCCGGTTCCGGCAGGGTGCTGCCAAAGGCGATGGCACAATAAGCGCCGGTGAGAAAAGCATGGGGCAGCGGGGCAGCCGCCAGCAGGCCGATAAATGTTATTATCCCCAAAATCATGCTCGGATGCAGATCAGTGTCGAGATGGATATGGCTGACAGCACTATAAAGGGTGGCCGCGATCAGAAAGGCAATCAGCAGATCGGGTATTTTATTTTCGCTGATGCGTTGCAAGGCGCAAACAATCAGAATGAAAACACCGCCAAGCCCCATAAATCCGAACCGGATCCATTCCGGCAGGCCGAGTGCGGGAGAAATGCCGCCAAGAAGTGTTGCAATCCGCGCGCTGCCAAAACCCAAAACCAGCCCGCTCATCAGGGTAAAAATATCGGCAATAATGGTGGTGATGCGCTGGCCTGCAGGCGTAAGACGCGCTGTTAACAGATCAAGCCGCATGGCCAGTGCCGCATTAATGGCCAGCGGCGCACCAAAGGCTATCAATGCAATATAAAACCAGATGGCCAGTTCTTCAGTGCCGGTAAGCCCGGTATTGAAGCCGTAGCGTAATATAACCGCTATCAGCACAATCAGCAGCAATGCGCCAAGTAAAACCGCACAGAGTGCTGCCAGCATATTTTCAATGCCTGCCAGCAAGGCGCTGGCACGCAATTGAACCGGTGTGGGCGCAATGGCAGAACAGGTTTTTGCTGTGCTCATGATCATATCGCTTGCAGGTTAAAGAAAGTGCGGTCAATCATAACCATATTGATTGCCTTTCCTGCCTCATTTTTCTTGAAATATCAGAAACTTACCTTCTTGTGAAACAAAAGGCAAAGCAGGCATTTCCAAAATAACGGCGCAAGGGTTGTTTTCTTGCCAATCTTTGGCAGGCCGATAAAAATATGGCCGCAGAATATGCGGCCATAAATTAAAATATGCCTGTTCATCAGGTTATGGGGTTACGTCGAAACCAAACCATTTTTCAGACAGTTTTTTGATGGTGCCGTCTGCCTTTGCTGCCTCAATGGCTTCGCTGAACATTTTTTGCAGTTCAGGCTCGTTTTTGCGCAGGCCAACGGCAACGCCACGCCCCAGCACGCCGCCTTTGAAGTAAGGGCCGGTCAGAACCATATCTTCATTACCCGGTTTTTTGGCGGCATCGGCCAGATAGGCCAGTGAGGCAACAACCAGATCAACACGGCCGGATTTGAGATCCAGATCGTGCTGTTCTGTGGTTTTGTATTCACGGATATCAGTGCCGTCCTTGAAATAAGTATTAAGCAGGGTCAGGCCGAGCGAAGCGGTTTGCACGCCAATGGT
This sequence comes from Pseudochrobactrum albidum, assembly GCF_051851455.1. Lineage (NCBI taxonomy): Bacteria > Pseudomonadati > Pseudomonadota > Alphaproteobacteria > Hyphomicrobiales > Brucellaceae > Pseudochrobactrum > Pseudochrobactrum albidum. The sequence continues at coordinate 467,417 of NZ_JBPVTR010000024.1, read as the reverse complement.
GCGGCCTTCAATTGATGTGGCAAATTCGCTGAGTGCTTTTTTGGTTTCTTCATCATCTTTTGCAAGATAAAGCGTTTCGCCGCTATGGGGCAATTTGGCAAAAGGGCTGTCTTTCAGCGTGGCAAAAGTCTGTGGTGTCAGCCCATAGGAAACGGAAAAATCAATGGTTTCCTCACGTTTGGCAGTAGCGGTGAGGCCTGCCATAATTGCATCAAACTTGCCGGCATTGAGCGCCGGTATCATGCTGTCAAATGGTGTTGCAACAAGGGTGCATTCCACTTTCATATGATCGCAGAGATATTTGCTGAGCTCAATTTCATAGCCGTCAAGCGTGCCGTCTGCCCTGGTGAAATTATAAGGACGATAAGCACCTTCTGTGGCGATGGTGACCTTTGTCCATTTTTTTTCTTCTGCCTGTGCGGTAAGGCTGGCCGACAGGGCGGCAAGCATCGCGCCAGAGGCGATAAGTGATTTGGTGAGAAGTCTGGTTTTCATAGAAGCACCTTGTTGGAGAAAAATAATAATTCAGGCTGCGTTTTCATGCGCAATGAATTTGCGGAAGCGCTCGGATCTGGAATTGCTGAAGACATCTGCCGGTGCACCGTCTTCCTCAACCTGGCCTTGATGCACAAAAATCACGCGGTTAGAGACATCGCGGGCAAAGCCCATTTCATGGGTCACAACCAGCATGGTGCGCCCTTCTTCAGCAAGGCTGCGCATCACACGCAACACTTCGCCCACCAGCTCCGGATCAAGCGCGGAAGTCGGCTCGTCAAACAGCATAACTTTTGGCTTCATGGCCAATGCACGGGCAATTGCGGCACGTTGCTGTTGCCCGCCGGACAGATGCGCGGGGTAATAATGACGCTTATCGGCAATGCCCACTTTGGCAAGCAGGGCTTCTGCTTCTTCAATCACTTCCGTGCGATTGCGCCGCTGCACATAGATTGGCGCCTCAATCACATTTTCCAGAATGGTCTTGTGTGACCAGAGATTGAAATTCTGGAACACCATGCCAAGTTCTGAACGGATGCGCGAGATCTGTTTTTTATCTGCGGGATAGTTCTCACCTTTGGAATTTTGCGCCATTTTAATGGTCTCGCCGGAAATTGTCACTTTGCCGGCTGTCGGAATTTCCAGAAGATTGATGCAGCGCAGCAATGTGGATTTGCCCGATCCGGATGAGCCGAGAATGGAAATCACTTCACCCTCTCGGGCTTCAAGCGAGATACCCTTGAGCACTTCCACTTGGCCGAAATTTTTACGCAAGCCCTCGACTTTCAAAGCCACCGGCGCGGAAGGAGAGATTAATTGACTCACGATGATTTTCCCCCTGTAGGAGCTTTAACGCCGGCAAGTGCTATATCGGCAGGAACGGGCTGGCGCAGATAAGGCGTCAGGCGATATTCAGCCAGAAGAAGAAGCCGCGTCAGCACAAAATTGATGATCAGGTAAATGGCGCCGGCAACAATAAAAATTTCAATCGCACGGTAGCTTTCGGCAATCAGCTTGGCGGCAATCCCTGTTACTTCCATCAGCGTGATGATTGAGGCAAGCGATGTGGCCTTGACCATGGAGATCATCTCATTGCCATAGGCCGGCAAAGCCTGACGTATGGCAAGCGGCATGATAATGCGGCGAAAACAGGTAAAACGCGACATGCCGCAGGCTTTGGCTGCTTCAACCTGCCCGTGGGGCACAGAAAGCAGGCCGCCACGGATAATCTCTCCGGCATAGGCGGCTGTATTCATGGTCAGCGCAATAATGGCGCACCAGTAAGCTTCACGCAGAACCGGCCACAGAAAAGAATAACGGATGACAGGAAACTGGCTCAGACCGTAATAAATGATGAAAATCTGCACCAGAAGCGGCGTGCCGCGAAAGATAAAAATATAAATACGGGCAATCCAGTCCAGCACAGCAATGCCGGACAGGCGCATCATGGCAATCAGCAGCGCAAGGCAGGCCCCAAGCGCAATGGCGCTGGATGCAAGTTTCAGCGTCAGCGGAATGCCTGCCGCCATAGCCATGAAAGATTGTATGAAAAAGTCAAAACTCATCAGGCTCTCCTTACGCCGCGGGAGAAGTAACGCTCTGCCATTTGCAACAGGCTGCCTGAGACAGAGGAAATCAAAAGATAAAGCGCACCGGCAATCAGGAAGAAATTGAATGGCAGGCCGGTGGAGCCTGCGCCGATCTGTGCTTGCCGCAGCAGTTCCACCACACCGGTAACGGAGACCAGCGCGGATTCTTTCAGGCTTACCTGCCAGACATTACCAAGACCGGGCAGGGCATGGCGCAGCGATAAAGGCGCAATAATGCGGCGGAATTTGAGCCAGCGCCCCATGCCGCAAGCGGTAGCGGCTTCAATCTCGCCTTTGGCAACAGCCTTGAAGGCGCCGCGAAAAACCTCTGTGTGATGGGCGCCACAAGAAATGGCAATGGCCAGCACGCCGGCAAGAAAACCCGGAAAACCGAGAAAACCTTCTGAGCCGAAGAATTTTCCAATGGCAGTGATGGCAGCACTGCCGCCGAAATAAAACAGGTAGATGATCAGAAGATCAGGAATACCGCGAATAATGGTGGTATAGCCATCGGCAATTGCGCGGATTATACGCCCGCCGGAGATTTTTGCCCAGGCACCGAAAACTCCGATAACCGCGCCAAGCAAAAAGCCGGAGACAGCAAGGGTAACACTCATCATTGCACCGATAAGCAGTACCTTTCCCCAGCCATCCGGACCAAAGCTGAGAATTTCAAAAAAGCTGAGCTGCTTCATAATGCTTCCGGCTGGCTGTTTATGATGAATGCAGAGATCATTGTATAACCCTGAGGTAAGGCGTTTTAAGGCGCATTGTGTTATGCTGGCAGATTTGCCCGCGCATTTGTATTAAAATATTTTCAAGTGCTGATAAAATTCTCCGGCGCATCATTCAAGTGTTGTTTTGGTTCATAATGCGCGGTTTCTGCATTTCAGTGTCCGTTGACCAGCCCCAGAATAAGTTGATGAATATTGCCGCCTTCTGCCATATCAGCGCGGTCAAAGTCACGGCCTTTCTGACGTTGCTCCTGAAACAGTGCTGATAAAACCTTGTTCAGTTCGGTTTTGAACTTCCGGCATCGGGGGTCATTGGCAACAGACATACCTGTGGTTGCCATCTCGATCTTGCGTACCATCTCCTTGATATATTCACCATGCACATGCTCATGCTGTTCAATACCGGCAATAAAAACTGCCCATAATTTTGCGGTCTCGGGGGGGCAGCTTTTGTGCAGGTTTCGGCAAAGTATAGGTGATTGTCAGTTTGGGGGTGGCTGAAACCAATGTGCAATTACCGTCGTCGGTTTTATAGCGTCGTGCCCATGTCAGCGTGAAATTGGTGTGCGCAATCGTGCGGATATTTTTGCCGTTGCTTTTGTTGATCCGCGGCCCGTTTTGCCCGATGGAGTGATAAAGCTGTGCACCTGTGCGGCCGGAAATGGCATAGGTCTGTGTTTTTTCAATGGGCTGCCAGTTTGTTCCTGCGGCATGGGCGCTTGTAACATATGCCAAAAACAGAAGCGCCGGCACGCCGGATAATCCGTAAAAATATTTCATGTCGGCGGCCTTTGGAATTTTTCTCTCATGTTAAATTTTAAATATTTTGAATAAAAGTAAATTTGTAAAAAATAATCAATGGCGTTGGCGCCGGAAACATACAACTATTATAGTTATGGAATCACGCTGCCTGCACAAGGCGCAGATGGGGGAATGGATATCGGATTGGTCAGCTGCATAATGCATTTTGCCTGCGATATCATTCAGAACTCGGAAAACGGGATCGGAAAACGGATAATGAATATATATAAAAAACTGCTTTCAGCATCGGCGGCAATGATTGCGGTCAGTGCTGCGGCCTTGATGCCGGCGGCAGCCAAAACGCTGATTTACTGCTCTGAAGCAGCACCAGACGGCTTTGATGCCGCCATGACAACGTCAGGCGCGACTTATGATGCCTCTGCACGTAATATTTCCAACGGTTTGATCAAGATCAGGCGCGGTTCAACCGAATTGGAGCCCGGGCTGGCAGAAAGCTGGGAAATCTCGGAAGACGGCAAGGAATATACATTTAAGCTGCGCAAGGGTGTGAAATTCCACACCACGAGCTATTTTACCCCAACACGGGAATTTAATGCCGATGATGTGATTTTTACCTTTGACCGTCAGGGCAATAAGGATAATCCGTTTTACGGTAAGGGTACATGGCCGCAATATGGCGCTTATTCTTTTCCCGCGCTGATCAAGGAAATTAAGAAAATCGATGATCATACGGTGAAATTCATTCTCACCCGCCCTGAAGCGACCATGATCGCAACCCTGTCGCTGACATTTGCGGTGATTCAATCCAAGGAATATGCCGATAAGCTGCTTGCAGAAGGCAATATTGATCAGTTCAACCAGATGCCAATCGGCACAGGCCCTTATCAATTTGTCGGTTATCAGACAAACAGCGCAATCCGCTATCAGGCCAATCCGGATTATTGGGGCGGCAAGCAGAAAATTGATAATCTTATTTTTGCGATCACACCGGATGCATCAGTGCGCTATCAGAAGCTGAAAGCCGGAGAATGCCATATTATCGCCTATCCTAATCCTGCAGATCTTGCGGAGATGAAGGAGGATAAGTCGATCAATATCCTGTCCAAGGAAGCGATGAATATCGCATTCCTGGCCTATAATACGACAAAAGCCCCGTTCGATGATGTGCGGGTGCGCAAAGCCCTTAATATGGCGATTAATAAACAGGCAATCATTGATGCGGTGTTTGAAACCACAGGCATTGTTGCGGTTAATCCGCTGCCGCCGGGTGTGTGGGGATATAATAAGGATATCAAGGATGATCCTTATGATGCGGAACAGTCACGCAAACTGCTTGAAGAAGCCGGGGTAAAAGACCTGTCCATGCAATTATGGGCTATGCCGGTGCAGCGCCCTTATATGCCCAATGCCCGCCGCGCGGCTGAATTGATGCAGGCGGATCTGGCAAAGGTTGGCGTCAAGGCTGAAATTGTGACCTATGACTGGAGCGAATATCTGAAACGGTCGCTTGAAAAGGACCGTGACGGGGCGGTGATGCTGGGCTGGACCGGCGGTATTGCCGATCCTGATAATTTCCTTGCGGCGCTGCTGGGCTGCGAGGCCGTTGGCAGCAGTAACCGCGCCAATTGGTGCAATGCTGATTTTGAAAAACTTATTCAGGCAGCCAAGCTCACCACCGATCAGGCCGAGCGCGCCAAGCTTTATGAGCAGGCACAGGTGATTTTCAAGGAGCAGGCACCATGGCTCACAATTGCCCATCAGATTGTGGAGCAGCCGCTGAGCGCCAAGGTTAAGGATTTCCGGGTGGATCCTTTTGGCGGTTTCCTGTTTGAGGATGTGGATATTGAGGAATAAGCCCGTCTTTTGAAAGGTATAGCCTGAAAATATTGCACAAAACGGCGCTGTTGCAGGCGCCGTTTTTACAGAGCATTTCCGTTAAAATCGCGATGCGGTTTTATGTCCGGATAATGCAAAAAACAAAGCATGCGGATGGCTGCGGCGATTTTTATTTGAACACTGGCTGTGCCAAAAAAAAACCGCAGAGAGCCCCCGCCGGAGTGAATTGAGAAAAGTCCGATGGATATTGTTGAACGCTTCCTGAATTATACGCGGATTAATACAACCGCTGTGCCGGATGCAGGCCGCCTGCCGTCCAGCGACGGGCAGACTGTGCTTGCCAATCTTCTGGCACAGGAGCTGCGCGATCTGGGCTTGTCGGTTGAGATGCGGGCTCATTCCATTGTGGTTGGCACCCTGCAATCTAATATCAAAGATGCATCGCGCAAGGTGCCCACTATTGCCTGGGTTGCCCATATGGATACCAGCAGCGAATATAATACCGACACCCATGCGCAGGTTGTTGCGTATAATGGCGGCGATATTGTGCTGAACAAGGAGCGCGATATTGTGATGCGGCTGGAAGAATTTCCGGAATTGCAAAATTATCAGGGCGACCGGATCATCGTCACGGACGGCACCAGCCTGTTAGGCGCGGATAATAAATCAGCAATTGCCGAGATCATGCATGCCATGCAGGTCTTGCGCGATAATCCGCAGATTGAGCACGGCACGGTAAAAGTGGTGTTTGTGCCGGATGAGGAAATTGGCCTTCTGGGTGCCAAGGCGCTGGATGTGCCAAGCCTTGAGGCAGATTTTGCCTATACGCTTGATTGCTGTGCCGTGGGCGAAATTGTTTATGAAAACTGGAATGCCGGTGAGTTTCACATCACTTTCCGCGGGCAGACAGCTCACCCGATGTCAGCCAAGGGCAAGTTGCGCAATGCTATACTTTATGCGCAGCAATTTATTGCTATGTTGCCCGCCGGCGAGCGGCCGGAATATACTGAGAACCGTGAAGGCTATTATTGGGTCAAGGGCATTCAGGGTAGCGTTGCCGAGGCAAAAATCGTGGTGGATATCCGGGATTTCATCAAAGCCGGCTACGAGGCGCGGCATCAGTTTTTGCAAAAGCTGGCAGCAAGTTTCAACCAGCTCTATGGCGAACAGACCGTGAGTGTGGACTATCGCCCGATGTATCGCAATGCGGCAGAAAGCCTGCAAGGCAACCGTTACCCTGTGGAACTGGCACTGGAGGCAATGAAAGCCATTGGCGTTGAGCCAAATGCCATTCCTATGCGCGGGGGCTATGACGGCGCGGTTCTTTCAGAAAAAGGCCTGCCATGCCCGAACCTGTTTTGCGGGGCGCATAATTTCCACTCTATTTATGAGTTTTTACCGGTTCGCTCCCTGCAGAAAGCCTCAGAAATGGTGGTTGAAATTCTGCAGCGGGCAGCTTCAAGATCTGAAGAACACAGATAATAAACGGTACGGGGCAGGGCATGTGGGATTTCTGGATTGATCGCGGCGGCACATTTACCGATATTATCGGCCGTGATGAACAAGGCATTTTACATAGTTGTAAAGTTCTGTCAGAAAATCCCGCAGCCTATCCCGATGCTGCGGTGCATGGTATCCGCCAGCTTTTGGGGCTTGCAGCCGGTGCGCCGGTGCCGGCCGGCAAAATTGCTGAAGTGCGCATGGGCACCACTGTTGCCACCAATGCGCTGCTTGAGCGCAAGGGCGAAAAACTGGCACTGATCACCACCAGAGGTTTTCGTGATGCGCTGCGTATCGGCTATCAGGAGCGCAAGAATATTTTTGCCACTGAAATTATTAAGCCGGATGCGCTTTATGACTGTGTGGTGGAGATTGATGAGCGCGTGCTGGCTGATGGCAGTATAGAGGTTCCGCTTGATATTGCACAGGCGCAGGCATCCTTGCGCGCCCTGAAAATGCAGGGCTATGATGCTGTCGCTATTGTTTTTATGCATGCGTATAAATTTCCGGGTCATGAGGCCGCTGTTGCCGCAATTGCCCGTGAGATCGGTATCAGTCAGGTCTCTGTCAGCCATGAGGTTTCACCACTCATCAAGCTGGTGGGGCGCGGCGATACAACCGTGGTTGATGCCTATTTGTCGCCGGTTCTGCGCCGCTATGTGGCACAGGTTGCGCGTGAGCTGGATGTGGAGCGCACCGGCACAAGGCTGATGTTTATGATGTCTTCCGGCGGGCTTACTGCCGCAGATATGTTTCAGGGCAAGGATGCCATTCTTTCCGGGCCTGCGGGCGGGGTTGTCGGGCTGGCGCGCACCGGTGAGACGGCCGGTTTTGGTCAGGTCATCGGCTTTGATATGGGCGGAACCTCCACGGATGTGGCGCATTTTGACGGCGAATATGAGCGCGCTTTTGAGACGGAAGTTGCCGGTGTGCGTGTGCGTGCGCCAATGATGCTGATTCACACGGTTGCGGCAGGCGGCGGCTCTGTTTTGCATTATGATGCCGGTCGTTTCCGTGTCGGGCCGGATTCTGCCGGAGCCTTTCCGGGACCGGCCTGTTACCGCAATGGCGGGCCGCTGGCTGTGACCGACGCCAATGTTATGCTTGGCAAATTGCTGCCGGAATATTTTCCGCCGATTTTCGGCGCGGCGCAAAATGAACCGCTGGATGTGGCGCGTGTGCGTGCATTGTTCACCGCGCTTGCCGCACAGATCGGCGATGGCCGCACAGCAGAAAATGTAGCGGATGGTTTTATTCGTATTGCTGTTGCCAATATGGTGGAAGCGATTAAGAAAATTTCCGTACAGCGCGGCTATGATGTTAGCCGCTATGCGCTGAATTGCTTTGGCGGCGCGGGCGGGCAGCATGCCTGCCTTGTGGCCGATGCGCTGGGGATAAAACATATTCTGCTGCACCCGATGTCCGGTCTTTTATCGGCCTATGGCATGGGGCTTGCGGATATTCGCGCCACACGTCAGAAAACCGCCGGCATTGCGCTGGATGATGCGGCGCCGGCTTTATTGCACGCTTATGGTGATGAACTGAGCACCGAATGTGTGGCCGAACTGGTGGCGCAAGGCGCACAGGCGCAGGCTGTGCATTGCATATTGCGCGCCCATATTCGCTATGCGGGCACGGATACGCTGCTGCCGGTGGAGGTAAGTTATCCGGCTCCGGATCATGCGGCGCGTTTGCGCGCGGCTTTTGAGGCGGCACATAAGCGCCGTTTTGGCTTTGTTGCAGATAATAAAGCACTGGTGGTTGAGGCCGTGGAGGTGGAGGCCGTGGGTGGCGGAGCGGCCGGACATGAGCGCGCAGCCACATCGGAGCAAAGTGGTGAGGCACAAGCCACGCGCCGGACACGGTTTTATTCCCAAGGGGCATTTCATGATGCGGGTATTGTCCTGCGTGAGGATTTGCAACCCGGTCAGACTGTGACGGGGCCTGCAATTATTATCGAAAAAAACCAGACTATTATTGTTGAAGATGGCTGGCAGGCGCGTCTTACCAGACATGATCATGTGGTGCTCACCCGCATCAAAGCCCTGCCGGAGCGCATGGCGATCGGCACGCAGGCCGATCCTGTGATGCTGGAGATTTTTAACAATCTTTTCATGTCGATTGCTGAACAGATGGGCGTGACATTGCAGAACACGGCCTATTCGGTCAATATCAAGGAGCGGCTGGATTTCTCCTGTGCCGTTTTTGATGCGCAAGGCAATCTGGTGGCCAATGCTCCGCATATGCCGGTGCATCTTGGTTCTATGGATGCATCTGTTGCAACGGCGATCCGTGAAAATCCGGTGATCCGGCCTGGCGATGTTTTTCTCATCAATGCGCCTTATAATGGTGGCACGCACTTGCCCGATTTGACGGTTTGCACACCGGTTTTTGATGATGGCGGGGCGGAAATCCGCTTTTGGGTTGCCAGCCGCGGGCACCATGCGGATATTGGCGGTATTGCACCTGGTTCCATGTCGCCGCTGGCGGTGAATATTGAGCAGGAAGGTGTCTATATTGATAATTTTAAACTGGTCGATCAGGGGCGGTTCTGCGAGGAGGAGCTTGGCAGGCTTCTCACCGGTGCCAGATATCCGGTGCGCAACCTCACCCAGAATGTCAATGACCTGAAAGCGCAGATTGCCGCCAATGAAAAAGGCGTGGCAGAATTGCGCAAAATGATTGCCCATTTCGGCGAGGATGTTGTCAGGGCCTATATGGGGCATGTGCAGGATAATGCTGCCGAGAGTGTGCGCCGTGTACTGGATCAGCTGCCTGACGGCCGGTTTACCTATGAGATAGATCAGGGCTGCAAAATTGAGGTGAAATTGACAATCGACCGCAAAAAGCGTGAAGCTGTGGTTGATTTTACCGGCACATCCGCACAGCGGGAAGATAATTTCAATGCGCCCGAGCCGGTAACCCGCGCTGCTGTGCTATATGTTTTTCGTGTATTGGTGCAGGGTGATATTCCGATGAATGCGGGCTGTCTGCGCCCGATTAAAATCATTGTTCCGCAAGGTTCCATGCTGTCGCCGCGTTTTCCTGCGGCTGTTGTGGCTGGCAATGTGGAGGTCAGTCAGGCGGTGACCAATTGCCTGTTTGGTGCAACAGGAGCCATGGCGGCTGCACAGGGCACGATGAATAATCTGACCTTCGGCAATGATCATTATCAATATTATGAAACCATATGCTCGGGCGCACCGGCAGGCCCGGGCTTTAATGGTGCTGATGCGGTTCACACCCATATGACCAATTCGCGCCTTACCGATCCGGAAATTCTGGAGACCCGTTTTCCGGTCATGCTGGAGGATTTTCATATTCGTGAAAATTCCGGCGGGCGCGGCAAATGGTGTGCGGGTAATGGCACCAAACGCACCATTCGTGCGCTGACAGAGCTGGATTTTGCCATTCTTTCCGGCCATCGCCGGGTGCGTCCTTTCGGGCTTGAGGGGGGCGGGGATGGTGAGACCGGACGCAATGAGGTGCGCCGCAAGGATGGCACGGTTGAGGTGTTGAAAGGCTGTGATCAGGTGGTGTTGCAGGCCGGAGAGGCCTTTACGGTGATAACACCGACAGGCGGCGGCTTTGGTGCGCCATAATTATCTGCTGCCATGTTTTGCTTATGTGAGATGACAGGGCAGGGCGCAGCCGGGCAAAATTGTGCGGAGCGGTTGATTGGCAACCGCTCCGTTACAGATATGAACTGCCGTTGTCATTACAGGGCTTTTGCATGCCAGTAAGATGGCAAATGCGTGCCTGAAGCGGTTTTACCCGCAGAGTGCGGCTTTGGCTTGCTTATATTCTTTAGCCCATTTGGCAATAAGCTTTTCTGCCGGCAAAATTTCCTTAACCGCATTGATACCCTGGCCGCATCCCCAGATATCTTTCCAGGCTTTTGCGCCGCTGCTTGCCTTGGCAAAATCCATTTTGCTCGGGTCGGCTTCCGGCAGATTATCGGGATCCATGCCGGCAGCCTCGATTGACGGGCGCAGATAATTGCCGTGAATACCGGTGAAATAATTGGAATAGACAATATCCTTGGCGCTGGATTGGGTGATCATTTCCTTATAGCCATCAACAGCATTGGCCTGGGTGGTGGCAATAAATGGCGAGCCGATATAGGCAAGATCTGCTCCCATAGCCTGCGCCGCAAGAATGGCAGAGCCGCTGGAAATGGCGCCGGATAAGGCAAGCGGCCCTGCAAACCATTCACGGATTTCTGCTATCAGCGCAAAGGGCGACAGGGTTCCGGCATGGCCGCCGGCACCGGCTGCAACGGCAATCAGCCCGTCTGCGCCTTTGCGGATTGCGGAATTGGCATGGCGGTTATTGATCACATCATGCAGCACAATGCCACCATAGGAATGAATGGCAGCATTAACCTCCGGCACGGCGCCGAGGGAAGAAATAACCACCGGCACCTTATATTTTACACAAAGTGCCAGATCCTGCTCAAGCCGCTGATTGGAGCGGTGAACAATCTGATTTACAGCGAAAGGCGCTGCAGGCAGATCAGGATGCGCTGCATTATAATCCCGTAATCCTTCCGTAATTTCTGCCAGCCATTCATCAAGTTGTGCTGTGGTGCGGGCATTGAGTGCCGGAAATGCGCCGATAATACCGCTTTTACATTGCGCCATAACCAGCGCCGGATTGGCAATAATGAAGAGAGGCGCACCAATTGCCGGTAAGCGCAGATGCTGTTTGAGAATGTCGGGAAGAGCCATTGATACAAATCCAAAATTTTGACGTAAACGTAAAAGTCATATTGTTGGAAGCTATGTCCGCTTGTCAAAGGAAAAATGGAAAACCGGCATTGAAATGCTTGCGGCTTGTATGTGTTTTACTAAAAAATTTTGTGAGAAAATATTTTCTATGCTGCTTTTATGCCCTGAAAAGGCTTGGATTTTTTGCAATAAATAATCTGAAAATAACGTAATCGGATGGATTTTTTGTAAAAAATCTATGTGGAACAATATGTTAAAGCTGTTTATAATCTTTTTTCTCACCTGAACGGTTGGGATTTTATAAAGCTTAAAAATCAGTTAATGCGTATATCCGTTAAATTTTCTGCATAAAGCAGAACCGGAAGCCTGGAAAGGATAGTTTTTGCAAGGGATCGAAAGTGCAATACGCAACGCTTTGGCCAAGGCGGATTCGACTGATCCGGCAATGCGCCAGCGGATTTACGAATCTGTCTGGAGTGCGCATGAGCGCGCTATGGCCGCGAATGCGAGGCTTTCCGATCAGCAGCGCACCGAGCGCCGCGACGGTTTGAAAAATGTTATTTCCCGCGTTGAGCAGGAGATGCGGGCGCTTGGCCTGCGCCCTGCCGCGGCAGAAAGTCAGGCCGCACCGCAATATGACGGCGGGCTGGGCATGCCTGATCTTGATCGTGAGGATATCCGTCCCCGAAACAACCAGAAGAAGAATAACCATAAGAAAATGTCACGCCGCCGCGCGCAATCGCACGAGCCTGACCTTGGTTATGAGCCGGATATACAGCCTGCGCCACGAAAAAAGCGCAAAAATTCCCGTTTCCTGTCACTGGTTTTGCCGCTGGGTCTGCTGCTGACAGCGGGTTTTATCGGCTGGTCATTTTATAACAGTTTTGTACCTGTAAGGTCAGGTCCTTTGTCCCGTCCTGCCATCAGTTCCGGGCCTGCCTTGCAGGGTAATGAGGCAGATCGTAAGGACTGGCAGACTTTATTCACCGCCGCTCAGGCGGATCGCATTTCCGTGCAGGGCAGGGCAACGGTAGAAATTGGCGGCTCCGGTAATGCCCGTTATGCGCGTATCAAATCACCAGGTACTGCGGATACGGTCAGTTTTGATATCGGCAAAGGCGTTTTGGATCAGCTTCGCGGTAAACAGGCAACTTTTGAGGTGATCCTGCGCAGTGATGACGGCGGCACCGTGCAGATGTCGGTCAGCTGTGATTTTGGCGCATTGGGCAATTGCGGGCGCAAGCGTTATGATGTGACAGACCAGCAAAGCAGCCTGTTATTTGATATGACAATGCCGGAAACAAAACCAGCCAAAGGCAGCGGGCGCATCATTTTTATCAGCGATATGAGCGGTGCGGGCAAGAGTGTTGATATTTACGCAATCCGGGTAAAAACCACGCCCTGACATAGCCCTTCCTGTGGCAGATTTGTGTAAGTCACAGACATGATAAAAAAACGCTTGTCAAAAGCCGCGTATCACTGCATACCGCCTGCCGCAACATTATGCGGAAAACAATGGCGCGAGCATTTTTATCTTCCGGCGATCTTATAGCGGATCGCCGTGCTCATTATGCGGTCATGATGTCTGAGGCGGGCGACTATGCCGCCGCAGCCGATTTGATGCGTCAGGCGCTTGATTATGCAAATTCCGGCTGCGGGCAATGGCCTGCGGGCATGTTTTTACTCAGCGAAATGTATGAAAAAGCCGGGCAGACCGATGAGGCGGTTGCCTTGTGGCGGCAATTGCTCAAGCTTGATCCGCAAGATCGTTTTGGCGCGGGGCTGAAACTGGCTCAATCGGGTTTGGGCAAAACGCCTGATGCCGCGCCGCCTGCATATATTGAGGCGCTTTTTGATGCTTATGCACCGGATTTTGAACATGCCCTGGTGGAAAAGCTGCATTATTGCGCGCCGCAAAAACTGGCACAACTGATCCGTAAACATTATCCGGAGCGGATTTTTCAGCATATTCTTGATCTTGGTTGCGGTACCGGCTTGATGGGCGGTGAGATATATCGCAGCGCTGATCTTTTAAGCGGCGCCGATCTTTCTGAGGCTATGCTCAAAAAGGCAGAAGAAAAGCAGATTTATGCGCGTTTGATCAAGGCAGATGTCAATCAGTGCCGGTCATCGGATCTTGTTGATGATAATCTGCCCCGGCCTGATATGATTTTGGCTGCGGATGTGTTTATTTATATCGGCCAGCTGGAGCGGGCATTTGCCCTTGCGGCAGAATGTTTGCGCAAGGGAGGGCTATTTGCCTTCTCGGTGGAAACACATGACAGGCCTGATAGCGAAGGTACGGCCGGTTCATGTGAGGATATGATTTTACAGCCTTCACTGCGTTTTACCCATTCTGCCCGTTATATTGAAAATCTTTTACAACAATGTGGTTTTGCCCTGTTAGAACGCCAATTATTTCCGATACGGCTTGATCGGGGGGAATATCTTCCGGCTTATGTTTTTCTGGCGCAAAAATCCTGAAATATTTTATCAGTCATTGCGGAATAAAAGCTGACCGAGCCAGCCGGTGAGACCGGCGAGAAAGACAGCAAACAAACCATAAGCAAGGCTATATTGGTGGGCGGCTTCATAAATCCGTTGTTCAAAGCCGGCCTTGACGATATTAAGATGTGTATTGGCCTCACCAATAAAAACACCATGCCGGAACAAGAGGGCACGTGCCTTGTGGCGGCCGACAGGCACATTGGCTGAAAGCGATAAAGTGGCGCGGAACAAGGTTTGTGATACAAATTCCACCGCGCCGACCTTTTGCGTATAAAGCCCCTGATGTGATTTAATCTCACGCAATTCCTGGCCAAAGCGGGCGGCATTTGGATAATTCAGGGTGCCATATTCCGGATTAAGCGCGAAATAATTAACACCAAGCGATAATTGCCGGTAAGTGCGCTCATCGGTAATATCCTGCAAGGGTCTGGTGGATGCCAGCGAATAGGACAGCGGTACGGAAAGAAAAGTTTCAGAATCCGCATTAACCCAGATGCCGAGATAACGGGATTTTTCACGTACCACAAGATTGCGCTGCGGCCCTTCCAGCACCACAATAATATCATAGCGCCCCTGCCTGCGGATCAGCGGATCAGCATTGTCCAATGCGCCAAAAATTGTAAGATTTGTGCCGCTGAAATTGGAAGCAATGGCGATTGTCTCGGTGGAAAGGCCAATCTCGATCGTTTCCGGCAAGGGCAGCGGTTCCTGTATATTCTTGATATTTGCCAGTTCATATCCGCGCTCCTTGCGCGGGGCGGCAATGCCGGCCTGTGCTGACAGGGCAAAAACCACTATGCCCAGAAGGATGATGGTTTTGTTGAGAGAATGCCGCATCTTATTCATCCGCAAAACCGATGGAGAATACATTATCCGGCTGGATAAACAGGCTGAAAGCCAGCCGCAATGCAACGGCCAGCACCAGCAAAGCCAGCAACATGCGCAATTGCTCACCGCGCAATTTGCGTCCGGCGCGCGCGCCATATTGCGCGCCGATCACGCCGCCGATCATCAGGAGAAATGCCAGCACAATATCAACCGTATGGTTATTGGTTGCCTGCATCAC
Source organism: Pseudochrobactrum albidum (assembly GCF_051851455.1). Lineage (NCBI taxonomy): Bacteria > Pseudomonadati > Pseudomonadota > Alphaproteobacteria > Hyphomicrobiales > Brucellaceae > Pseudochrobactrum > Pseudochrobactrum albidum. The sequence continues at coordinate 452,197 of NZ_JBPVTR010000024.1, read as the reverse complement.
GGTGGTAAAAGCAGTTACGAAAGTGATCTGAAACAGGGATGTTCCGACAACCACATTGGTAGGCACGCGCAAGAGATAAATCAGTGCGGGCACCATGATAAAGCCGCCGCCAACCCCCATAACCGAGGACAGAAGACCAATTGCAAAACCGATTGCAAGCACGGGAATGACGGAAACATAAATCATGGAAGCGCGGAAACGCGCTTTAAACGGCATGCGGTGGATCCAGTTATGTTGCCCCGGGCGGCGGGCATCAGGCGCCTTGCCCTGTTTGCTCTGGCGCAGGGTGTGCCAGCTTTCAACCGCCATCAATCCGCCGACAGAACCAAGCAAAATGACATAAAGCAGCGAAATGATCAGATCGAGCTGCCCCAGATTGCGCAGGAGCGAAAACAGATGAATACCGGCCAGAGAGCCGAGCAAGCCGCCAATAACCAGCAATATGCCAAGCTTGAAATCCAGCGTGCGGCGTTTGAAATGGGAAAGCGCGCCGGAGACAGAAGAGGCAATAACCTGATTGGCGCCGGTTGCAACAGCAATAGCAGGCGGAATATTGTAAAAGATCAGAAGCGGGGTGATGAGAAACCCGCCGCCAACACCAAACAGGCCGGATAAAAACCCGACAGCAGCCCCCATGCCGAGAAGAACCAGCATATTGACTGAAATTTCAGCGATTGGCAGATAAATACCCACGACCGACTACCGTTTATTTGTTGCTGCGGTGGTTATCTCTATAAGCCTTTTGCGGCTTGCGGGGATTGCACCTGCAGGTCTTTCCGAATGCTGTATAAAAGCCTGTCGGCTCTGTGATTATATCGGGTGCCTATCGGCAGACTTTGCAGCTTTTCGATGGCAGTCGCGATGATTATCGGTGAACTGACAGAATTATGAAGACTTGAATACTGATATAGCGTTCAGGTCTTGAAACAGGGAATGCTCAGGCTTTTGCGCTCCAATGGCGGCAACGCATCTATCTTTGCAAAAAACTGTTAATTTTCTGCGCCTTTGCTTGCGCCAAGTCAAACCTTCACTGTGCATAAGATGATGCGAAATAAGTGCAGGCAAAGTAGAGGAGGAAATGTAATGGCACAGTGTTGCATGAAGGACGCAATCTGAACGGTATTTTGCGTAAAATAAAAGCCGCTTACCGGTGTAAAGCCATGTTAAAATTGAATCACAGCCATGGCACAGCCGGCTGGATAATCAGGGCAAAACAAAAGACGGGGCATAAGAGTGAATGCCCCGTCTTGTTAAATTGCTTAGGTTTAGACTGATATGGCTGCAGCCTTGTGGCAAATCAGCTGTTTTTTGCCAGCAAGGCTTCAACCAGACGCTGATCAACCTCACCGGTTGCCTTCATGCCGTTATCTTTCTGGAAAGCGGCAATTGCGTGGCGGGTCTTTGCCCCCATTAACCCATCTGCCGCACCGGTATCATAGCCGTTTTTTTGCAGAATCAGCTGAATATTGCGCACAGCCTTTTTCATATCCACCGAAGCTGTGGTGACGGTTTTTTCATCATTCCAGTCCGCCGGAATTGTTACATTATTGGCTTCCTCAATCAGCGGCTTAGGCTTCCACAGCCTGACGAGTTTGGTGGCACGCTCAAGCTGATCAGGTCTCATGGATTTGGCAATCTGATCACGTTTTTCAGCGGCATCCGCATCGCCGGCATCAGCGGCAAGGGCAAACCATTTATAGCTCTCTTCCAGATTTTGCGGCATGCCAAGGCCTTTGGCAGCAAGAATGCCAAGATTAAACTGGCTGTCTTTTATGCCAAGCTCTGCAGCCTTGAAAAACCATTTTGCCGCTGCCAGATTATCGGCCTTGCCATCTGTGCCCATAGCATGGAGGACTGCAAGATTATGCATGGCACTGGCATTGCCCTGTTTTGCGGCCTGTTCGTAGAAGCCGGCAGCCTTTGCGATATCGCGCGGCATGCCAAGGCCTTTTTCGTTAAAATTACCAAGGCGGTATTGTGCAGGCGCAAAGCCGCGCTCTGCCGATAATTCATACCATTTGGCCGCTTCTGTGAAGTTGCTTGTCACACCAATCCCGTCTGTATAACGCACACCAATTGCGTAGAGGGCACGGGCATCGCCGTTTTCAGCCGCCTTGCGCAGGGCATCAGGGCCGGCTTCCGGCGCAATGGCCGGGATCGGCTTGAGTTTTTCAACAGCGGTCTCAGCTTTTTCTTCTGCCTTTTCCCTCACTTCCGGCTCAGGTGTGGCCGCAGCCGTTTCTTTGGGAGAAATGGCCTGTGTGGTAATATTATCCGGCTTTTGGGCGCTGTCAGGCATCAACACTGCCGGTTGGGCAGGCAATTGTGCAAGTTTTTCCTGTTCAGGCGCGGATGCAATGTCAGGCTTTGCCGGCATTACAGAAAGAGGCTTTGCAGAAAGAGGCTGGGCAGGCAGGGGCTGGCCGCTTTTTTTAGCTGCCGGCTGAGTTATGGCAGGCTGGTTGCGGCTTGCATCCGGCTGTTGTTTTGTCAAAAAACTGTCGCGCTCTGCCAGATATGAATGGCCAAGCTGCAGGCCGGTGCCTGCCATGATGATGGCGCAAATAGCCAGCAGCAGCGGCTTGCGTAAAGAGCGTTTTGGCTTGTTCTGTTCAGCAACCGGCTCTGCGCCTGCACAAAGATCATCCTTGCACGGCGTATTGCCGGTTTCTGCCGGCTCATCCTGATCGCGCAGGCGTCCGGTTTCTTCTGCCGCGGCCTGCAGGGTGCGGCGTGCGGCGCTGATAAGCTCGGCCTTGCCGCCATCTTGTGAAGACATGCCGGCATTACGGCCGCGCTGTTCATCGCGCACACGGCGGATAATGGCATTGAGATCCGGCATGGCAGCCAATGTCTGGGCGGCCGGTATATGTTCTGATTGTTCAGACGTCTTCAAGGGACGGGTTTGGGATAGCAGGCTGCCGGTTCCGGCTTCAGGCTGCAGATCCGCATCGTCAATATAAAAATCATCTGCATCGGCTGAAGGCGCAGCTTCCGGCTTTTTGCCGCGTACAGCCTTTGCAAGCCCGCTCAAAAAGGATTTTTTTTCTGCAGGTGCGGCTTCATCACCTGCGTTGTTGCGAATAAGCGCATTATTAAGACCGGTAAAAGGCGCGCTGTCCTGCTCAGGAAAAGAGAATTGATTGATAAATCGCTCTTTATTTTCCTGTATATTCAGTGATGCAGGGCGCAGATGTGGCGCCTTATGCAGGCTGCCTTTTTCAATTTGCGCCAGACGATCGGCAATCTTCAGCAATGTATCCTGAACGCGCTCAAAGCTACGGCTGTTTTGCGCATTGGTATCGCGCGTCAGTTTTTCCAGTGCTTTGAGGTCATTGGCCAGTTGGCGGGCAAGTTCTGTCTCTTCGGCCGGGCTTTTGTGCACAGCCTGACGAATTGCCTCTTCCGCAGCTTCCCGCGCGGCATTGAGCACCGTATCACGGCTGATATCAATGGACCGCTCAATCTCATCAAGGCGCGGCTTGATTTCCGCCAGTTCCGGCACAAGCCTTTCAGGTTTGCCAAGATGCTCGGTGATAAAGGCAAGCTGTTTTTCCAGATTGCGCAGCAATTGCTGATCTGCAGCCTCTGCAACAGGGGTGTTCTGTATAAAAGCAGTCTGCTCGCTGACCTGACGGGTAATATGATCAAGCCGGTTTTCCAGTGCTTCGATGAAGCGATCATCATTGAGGGCGTTTTTATGCAGGCTGTTTTGATATTGCTCATCAAGATAATCGGTCAATGCTGCAAAGCGGCGGTCCAGTTCTTCAGCAATACGAGCCTCTTCCGCCTGCGGGCGCTGATAGCTGGCGGCAAGGATAGCGCGGCTGATTTCATTCAGCCTTTCATCCAGTTGCTGCAGCGAGCGGTTTTGATCATCCGGCAATTGCACAATCATCCGGCGTATATCTTCCAGCCTTGTGCTGATGGCATCAAGCGCGGGGTCTATAGCCTGCTGCGCCTGCAGTTTTTCTGATTGCTCCTGCGCAAAATTATCAAAACGCTCATCCAGCGCATCCCAGCGGTGGCTCATACGGCGCAAGGTTTCCTCACGCGCCAATGTTTCCACTGTGCGTTTGAGTTCTTCAAAATCACGGCGCATAATCCTGTCCGTATTATCGCTTTGGCTGATATTGCCTGTATAACGGCTGGTGCCTGCAATAAAACGCTCCGCTGAGGAAAGCGGCTGATGGCTGCTGCCGGAGGTTTGCAAATGATCGCTGATAGCAGCGGCCTGTTTTAATTCATCAATTGCGCGCAAACGCTGCAATTCTTCTGCAATTTCAGCAAGGGCATGCTGATGCGGATTATCTGCTGTTGAAGCTTTTTGTGCAGGCTGTGCAGCGTAATCCTGAGGTGAAAAACCGGCCTGATGTTGCAAATCCTGCATTGGTTCTGCGCCGGACTGTGCGGGCAGGGGCGTATTTTCCTCATTATATTTGCGGCTGCGCAAATGATCTTCCAGAGCTGCAAGAGTGCGGTTCAGCTCATCAAGTGATGCAAGCGGGCGGCGCTCGCGGCGCATATTCAGGCTATCGAGGGGGGATTGCTGATTTGTCATCGCCGATTACACTCTTTCAACTGTGCCGCTTTTGATATTTATCTTTAAATATTTATCCAGCGGATGGGTCACATGATGCGTTTATGGCTGTCCGCAATTTTCAGGCCGGCACATAAACGGCGCATAATACGGATTTTGCCGTGCCCCCAATTTTGTCGAAACGTGGTAAATAAGCGGTTAATTTTTGAAATTATTCTTTAACTTTTAAAAAGATTTACGCTTGAGGGTATTAAAATAAGCCTCATTGAAAGCATCCGCATATAGCGCCGGCTTTGTGCGGGGGGGGGTATTGGCAGGAGAAGAATATGCAATATGCCTGAAGTTTAATTTATAAGAGATGCAGCTCTGCAGCTGTTTAAGCAGATTATAGTGCAAAGACTGTAACAGAAAAAAGCCCTGCCTTGGAGAAGACAGGGCTAAAACTTAGACTGTGATCATAAATGGCCGGCAGATCAGAACTTGTAATTTACGCCGAAACGTACTTCGTTGAGGTCTGTCTTGAAACGGCGTTCATTGTATTGGGTCTTATATGGATCGTAAAGTGTTACGTTTTTCTTGCCATAATTGGAGTAGAGATATTCAGCTTTAACTGTCCAGTTGTCTGTAACAGCATATTCTACGCCGGCACCTACAGTATAACCAACGCGGGTTTTGGAGGCTTTATCTTCAAATTTACCGTTATTAGCTTTCCCACCGCAACCGGTTGTGTTCGAAACGCGAGCAACATCACAACCAAGGGTATGTTTTGCTTCGGCAAAAGCAATACCACCGGTTACATATGGCAGGAAACGATCAACTGCATAACCAAGACGGGCACGAACAGTGCCATGTGTGCCGATTTTGTCTTCGCCATAGTAAGAGTCGTATTGGTTGGTGTCTCGTCCATCCCATGACTTTTTGATCTTGCCGAAAGAAACATCGGCTTCTGCACCAAGAACAACATTGTTGTCGAACTGCCAGTTGTAACCAGCCTGAAGACCACCAAAACCACCTTTCGGTTTAACCTTACTGGCTTCCGGATTGTTCACATCATGCATAGAAGCCCAGCCGTAACCGCCATGGGCACCGATATAGCCACCTGTCCAGCTGAAAGCAGGATATTCAACCGGTGCAGGCTCTGGCGCAGAAACAATCGCATCTGCTGCAAAGGCATGGCCGGCAAATACGGTCATTGCGAGAAGGGCTGCAAATTTTTTCATGTCTATAGTCCGTTTGTTACAAAGATTGCTGTAACAATAGCCGTGAAAAAATTAATGAAAAGGCGGAAAATATAGTTCACAAATCCTTAACCATTATATTTAGCGGAACTAAAATATAATTGTTTTACGATAATTTAAGCGGCAAAAATATATTTTGATAAAAATTTTCGCAATAATTCAACATATTACGTTTAATGAGAATTAAAGAATATTGGATGACGCAATAGTCTTTTTATCTAAACCTGCAGATATGATGCAGGTTTTGTGAGCCGGAGAGTGTTGCAAAAATGCCCCGCTTTTCAGGGGGGAGAGGCTCATTTTATCTGTGCAGGCTGAGAAAAGACTCGCTTTTCACGGAATCGCAGCCTTTAATTGCTTTTCAGATCCGGGGTAAAATAATCCGCGCTGATGCCGCGCCGGTTTTCGCTTTTTTATCACTGTGGAAGCGGATTTATACGGTAATCGGTGTTAAAACGGCAGGTTGAAAGGCCCTTCATTATCACAAACCTGCATATAAGTGTTATAAACACGGAAAATTTAAACCTCGGAATTGAATTTTGACGTTTACGGAAACGTCAAAATTGACTAGTCTGCGTTTAACGGGTCAGATTTCTTGTGGTTAAGAGCCGTAAAATGACATCCCTTTATGGGAGGCTGCTGTTTCGGCTTGTGATAAAAAGGCTGTTTGCAGCCGGATACAGGCTGAATGGCTGCCCGGGAGGAGTGGCAAAACCGCAGAAAGTGAATGGCACGGCTGGGTGTTTTTAATGCCCTGATATTGGAAGAATGTAACTTATGCGCAAGCCTTGTTGCAAATTCAGCCTAGGTTTGCCGGGCAGCATCTGCATGATTGCTGCTATAAAACTGGAGGAAGTGCATGCCAATTTATCGCGCACCGGTTCGTGATACGCAGTTTATTCTCAATGATGTGCTGGATATTGCGTCCTGCAAGGACATACCAGCCTATGCTGAAATGAGCGGCGATGTGACAGAGGCGATTTTGCAGGAAGGTGCAAAACTTGCCGAACAGACATTGTTTCCGCTTAACCACAGCGGTGACCGTGAAGGTTGCGAGCGGCTGCCGGATGCCTCCGTTAAGGTTCCGCAGGGCTTTAAGGAAGCCTATGATGAATATTGTGCCGGTGGCTGGGTTGGCCTTGCCGCTCCGGAGGAATTTGGCGGGCAGGGGCTGCCATATTTGTTGCACTCGGCGGTTGGAGAATATATGTCATCAGCCAATATGGCGCTGATGATGTATCCGGGGCTGACGCAGGGCGCAATTGCCGCCATTCTCACCCACGGCACGGATGAACAGAAAAAGACCTATCTGCCAAAGATGATTGAAGGGCGCTGGTCGGGCACGATGAACCTGACCGAGCCGCATTGCGGCACGGATCTTGGCTTGCTGCGCTCGCGGGCTGTGCCGCAGGCTGACGGCTCTTACAAGATTACCGGTTCAAAGATTTTCATCTCTGCCGGTGAACATGGCATGACGGAAAATATTATCCATCTGGTGCTTGCACGTATTGAAGGCGCACCGGAAGGGAACAAGGGTATTTCGCTGTTTATTGTGCCGAAATTCAACCTTGATGCCAATGGTGATGTGGCAGGGCGCAATGGCGTTACCTGCGGCTCCATTGAAGAAAAGATGGGGATTCACGGCAATTCCACCTGCGTGATGAATTATGATGATGCAACAGGCTTCCTCATTGGCGGGGAGAATAAAGGCCTGCGCGCCATGTTCACCATGATGAATGAAGCACGGCTTGGTGTGGCATTGCAGGGGCTTTCAATTTCTGAAACTGCTTATCAGAATGCCGCTGATTATGCGCGTGAGCGCCTCCAGGGCCGTGCGCTCACCGGTGCGGCCTGTCCGGATAAGAAGGCAGATCCGATCATTGTGCATCCGGATATCCGTCGTGCTCTTCTCACCATTCGCGCCTTTAACGAGGCCGGCCGCGCTTTGGTGCTGAGCACTGCCTTGCAGGCAGATATTGCCCATCACTCTTCTGATGAGGCAGCCCGTCAGGCGGCTGATGATTATGTTGGCCTGCTCACACCGGTGCTAAAAGGCGTGCTGACCGATAAGGGCTTTGACCATGCGGTCATGGCGCAGCAGGTTTTTGGCGGCCACGGCTATATTGAAGAAAACGGCATGAGCCAATATGTGCGCGATGCCCGTATCACCATGATTTATGAAGGCGCCAATGGTATTCAGGCGCTGGATCTGGTGGGGCGTAAACTGCCTGCCAATGGCGGCCGTGCCCTTATGGCCTATTTCAAGGAAATCGGCGATTTCTGTGAAGAAAACCGCAGCGATGAAGCCTTGTCCTTCTTCACCAAACATTTGAAAAAAGGCCTGAATGATCTGCAGGGCGCATCTATGTGGCTGATGCAGAATGCCATGGCCAAACCGGATAATGCCGGTGCGGCTTCCACAGATTATATGCATCTTTTCGGTTTGGTGGCGCTTGGCTTTATGTGGGCAAAAATGGCCAAGGCCGCACAGGCCCGTCTGAATGCGGGTGACGGCGACAAGGCCTTCCTTGAAACCAAGCTTGTCACAGCCCGTTTTTATATGGAACGTATTATGCCGGAAACTCAGTTGCGTCTGGCGCGCATTCAGACCGGCGCTGATACGCTGATGGCATTGCCGCAAGATGCGTTTTAAGAACCGCTGAAAGGCTGGTGGCTGTATCAGGAAGCGGCATGGCGCTTTTTGATACAGCACTGTGAGATTTGGGAGTTAAATGAATTATGACCGCTTTTATTTATGATCATGTGCGCACACCGCGCGGGCGCGGCAAAAAGGACGGCAGCCTGCATGAAGTGCCGGCCGTGCGCCTTGGCGCAAAAGTGCTGGAGGCCTTACGCGATCGCAATGGCATTGATACAGCCAAAGTTGACGATATTATCTTTGGCTGTGTTGATCCGGTGGGGGAAGCAGGGGCGGTTATTCCGCGCTCGGCAGCTTTTGAGGCCGGTTACGATTTCAAGGCGCCGGGCATACAGATTTCACGTTTTTGCGCATCCGGCCTTGATGCCATCAATTTTGCCGCAGCCAAGATTGCAGGCGGCAGCGATGAGCTGGTGATTGCCGGTGGTGTGGAGAGCATGTCCCGCGTTGGTATGGGGATGTCCGGCGGCGCATGGTATATGGATCCGTCGGTTGGTTTTCCGGGCTGGTTCATGCCGCAGGGCGTTTCTGCTGATCTTATCGCTACAAAATATGGCTTTACCCGTGAAGATGTGGATTCTTACGCGGTGGAAAGTCAGCGCCGTGCGGCGGAAAGCTGGGCAAAAGGCTATTTTAAAAACTCCGTTATTCCGATCAGGGATATAAACGGCCTGACCATTCTTGATCATGATGAGCATATGCGCCCGGGCACAGATCTTGCGGCTTTGTCGGGTCTTAATCCTTCTTTTGTGATGCCGGGGGAAATGGGCGGCTTTAACGCTGTCGGTATTCAGGCGCATCCGGAGGTTGAGGCTGTCAATCACGTGCATCATGCCGGCAACTCATCGGGTATTGTTGATGGTGCGGCAGCTGTATTGGTTGGTTCCAAACGCGCCGGCAAAATGCTGGATATCAAGCCGCGCGCCCGTATCCGCGCCTTCACCAATATTGGTTCGGATCCGGCATTGATGCTGACAGGCCCCGTGGATGTGACAGAAAAATTGCTGGAACGGGCAAAAATGAAGCTCTCGGATATTGATCTGTTTGAGCTTAATGAAGCTTTTGCGGCTGTGGTGCTGCGCTATATGCAGGCCTTTAATATTCCGCACAGCAAAATCAATGTGAATGGCGGTGCGATTGCCATGGGGCACCCTCTGGGGGCGACCGGCGCAATGATTCTCGGCACTGTGCTTGATGAACTGGAACGGCGCGATCTCAACACGGCACTGGTAACGCTTTGTATCGGTGCGGGTATGGGCACGGCGACCATCATTGAGCGTGTGTGAGGGAGTTGAGACCAATGACAAATTACAAGAATTTTAAAGTTGAAACCGGCGCTGACGGTATTGCCGTTGTCACATGGAATATGCCGGACAAGAGCATGAATGTGCTCACAGAAGAAGTGATGACCGAGCTTGACAGCATCATTGATCAGGTTGTGGCGGATGCTGCGGTCAAAGGTGCGGTAATCACATCGGGCAAGGATACATTCTCCGGTGGGGCTGATCTCACCATGATGCAGAAAATGCTCAGCATTTTCAAAAAGGAACAGAAGCAGGATCCCGATAAAGCTGTTGAGAACCTGTTCAATAATGTTGGCCGGATGACCGGTCTTTACCGCAAGCTTGAAACCTGCGGCAAGCCTTGGGTTGCCGCAATTAACGGCACCTGTATGGGCGGCGCACTGGAATTGTCGCTGGCGTGCCATGGCCGTGTTGTGTCGGATGCGGAAGGCGTTAAACTGGCATTGCCGGAAGTAAAAGTCGGCCTGCTCCCGGGGGCAGGGGGCACGCAGCGTGTGCCGCGTCTGGTTAATCAACAAGACGCATTGCAGATGATGACCACCGGTTCAAGCCTTAATCCGGGACGTGCCAAGGCAATGGGGCTGGTGCATGAAGTGGCTCCGGCTAAAAAACTGCTTGAAACCGCCAAGAAGATGATCCGCAACGGTTTGAAGCCGGTGCAGCCTTGGGATGAAAAAGGCTTCAAACTGCCCGGTGGTGCAATTTATTCTGCAGCCGGCGCCAATCTCTGGCCTGCGGCGACAGCTATTCTGCGCCGTGAAACCTCCGGCAATTATCCGGCAGCTCTCACCATTCTCAAATGCGTTTATGAAGGGCTTCTGGTGCCGTTTGATACCGGCCTGAAGATTGAACAGCGTTATTTCACCCATATTCTGCAGACAACAGAAGCGCAGTCGATGATCCGCTCGCTCTTTGTATCCTTGCAGGAACTGAATAAGGGTGCACGCCGTCCGGAAGGCATCAAGCCGACAAAGTTCGAGAAAATCGGCGTTATTGGTGCCGGTTTCATGGGGGCAGGCATTGCTTATGTAACCGCAAAGGCCGGCATTCCCGTGGTATTGATCGACCGCACATTGGAAGCGGCTGAAAAGGGCAAGGCGCATTCTGCAGATCTCATTGCCAAGGAGATGCAGAAAGGCCGGATGACAGCGGAAGATAAGGACAAGCTTCTGGCGCTTATTACACCATCTGCCGATTATGCGGCGCTTGATGGTGCCGATATGGTGATTGAAGCCGTATTTGAAGACCGCGATGTTAAAAAAGCAGCAACCGAGCAGGCAGAAGCCGTGCTGGGGCAGAATGCAATTTTTGCATCCAATACCTCGACCTTGCCGATTACCGGTCTTGCCAAGGTTTCGCAGCGTCCGAAAAACTTCATCGGCATTCACTTCTTCTCACCGGTTGACAAGATGATGCTGGTGGAAGTGATCATGGGCAAAAAGACCGGCGATAAGGCGCTGGCAATGGCGCTTGATTATGTGCGTGCGATCAAGAAAACACCGATTGTTGTCAATGATACACGCGGTTTCTATGTCAATCGCTGTGTGCTGCGCTATATGTCTGAAGCCTATAATATGCTGGTGGAAGGCGTTCCGCCTGCAATGATTGAAAATGCTGCCAAAATGGCCGGCATGCCGGTCGGGCCGCTGGCGCTTAATGATGAAACAGCAATTGATTTGTCACAAAAAATCCTGAAGGCCACTTTGGCTGATCTGGGTGAAAAAGCTGTTGATCCGCGTCATGTCGAGCTGGTTAATACGCTGGTGGATAAATATGGCCGCCTTGGCCGAAAGAATGGCAAAGGCTTCTATGATTATCCGGCAAAACCTGCCAAGAAATATCTGTGGCCGGAGCTTGCCACGCTTTATCCGCAGCAGGATGCTGATAAAGTGGATGTGGAGGTGCTTAAACAGCGTTTCCTTGTCACGATTGCTTTGGAGGCAGCCCGCGTGATGGAAGAAGGTATTGTGACAGATCCGCGTGAGGCTGATGTCGGCTCTATCCTTGCTTTTGGTTTTGCCCCTTATACCGGCGGCACCCTGTCCTATATTGATGGTATGGGTGCAAAGGCTTTCGTCAAGCTGGCGAAGAAACTGCAGAAAGATTATGGCGCACAGTTTAAGGCACCTAAATTGCTGACCGATATGGCAGAAAATGATGAGACCTTTTACGAGCGTTTTAATCCCTATAAGGCTGCATAAACCGGCATCGGATAAGGCATCTTGCAGCTATGCGGGGCATGCCTTGTGAGAATGCACCAGGTTTTGCAATTGGATATGGCGCGGATATTCTCCGCGCCATATTTATTTCCGGTCATGGCTGATGCCAATATTTTCATATCCTGACATATGTCAGCGATTGACTTGCCGGCAAAGAATGCTCAATTAACACCATCCGGTCCGGCACCCGTGCCGGCTTGATCTCATAATATGCAACAAGTGCGGATATTATGCAGCAGACGGCCGCCCGTTCTGGCCGTCAATACAATCTCTGGCGGGAATTCTTGGACTGGCCGCCACAGATATGCTTACATTTGCGCAAGCTTATAAAGGGCGAAAGGCAATCCGGCATCTCTGCCGCACTGTATGGCAATAAACGGGAGTGATTATGCGTAAACCGGCAACCCTCCGGACAATTTTGCCGCCATTACTTGCTTTTGGTGTTGGCGCAACATTGTTTGCAGCCTATGTCGCGCCGTTTTATGGTGCGCTTGATCACGAGGCTGGCAGTGGTGAAGGCGCTATTATTATTGAAAATTTTGATATGCCGGAAGATATGCAGTTATCCGGCCAATCAGGCGGTCAATCAGGCGGCGATGAAGAAAAGGTGAAAAACCCGCTGCCTGATGCTTCCGGTGCCATGCAGAATAAGCCGCTGGAGCGGATAGAACCGCGCCCGCCCTTAAGTGCTTTGTCACTGGCAACACCGGTGCAGGAAAAGCCTGCTGAAACAGCACCCTCTGAAGAACAGGCGGCAGAGGGCGGTCTGTTTTATCGCCCTGTGGCATTGGCTGCCGGCAGGCTGGCTGTCGGTAGCCGCACAATCGAGCTTAACGGTATTGATATTGTGGAGCCGGACGCAGTTTGTGCAGATATTAACGGCGATATCTGGCAATGCGGAATGCAGGCGCGCACGGCTTTCCGTTCATGGTTACGTGGCCGTGCCGTGGCCTGCAATATGGATGGTGTGGCGCAGGATCAGCCATTGATCCGCACCACCTGTTCATTGGCCGGAACCGATATTGCCCGCTGGCTGGTGGAAAATGGCTGGGCGCGGGCAACTTTTGGCGGCGCCTATACTGAAAGTCAGACACAGGCTGAAAAGAAGCTTCTTGGCGTTTTTGGCCGTAAACCTGCAACGCATATGCCGGAATCCTCCGCCACAGTGCCGGAGGATTCTATGCCGGCTGATCCGGAAAATACTGCCCCTGCACCTTCTATGCCGGCACAGGAGACAGGGTCTGATCTGCCATTTCCGCCTGTCCCGCAATAATGAATGTAAATAAGCCGCGTTTTTTAAAAAACGCGGCTTACTGATTTATAGGCTCCGGTGTTCAGGCGCGTTTTAGCGCCTCAGCAATCAGCCCGCGTGTTTCATCAATGCCGTAAAGCGCAACGAATGAACCAAAACGCGGGCCACGCTCCTGACCGATCAATACTTCATAGAGCATCTGGAAGAAGGAGACAGAAACACCAGGGCCGCCATCGGGGCTCTTCTTATTGTGGTCCTGATAACGCTCAATTACGCGTGCGACATCCAGAATAGCATTCTGGATTGCCGTTCCGTCAGCATTTTTATTCAGAGCATCAAGTGCTGCATCAAGATTATGCAATGCCCCGCATTCAACCTCATCCGGCGCACGGAATTTCTTGGTTGGTTTCACAAAATCATTGAAGTAGCGGATAGCATATTCCACCAGGGCGTTGAGCTCCGGATGTGTTTGCGGTGAGGCTCCTGGTGCATAACGTGAGATAAAGCCCCATAAAGTAGCGGCATTCTCTGCATTGGATGCACTGACAAGATTGAGCAACATGGCAAAAGGCACCGGCAGATCAATCTTTGGCGGGTTGCCGTAATGCAAATGCCAAACCGGATTATTGAGACGGTTGGCCCAGTCTTGTTTTTCATAGGCAGCCAGATAGGAAAAATATTCATCCACGGCTTTGGGAATTACATCAAAATAGAGCTTTTTTGCCGTTCTTGGCTTTTGATACATATAGAGGCCAAGGCTGGTTTCCGGCGCGTATGTGAGCCATTCATCAATGCTGATACCATTGCCTTTTGACTTGGAAATTTTTTGGCCAAGATCATCAAGGAACAGTTCATAAACAAAATGCTCCGGTGCACGGCCACCAAGAATTTCGCAAATGCGGTCATAGATCGCCTGATTGGTCTGGTGATCTTTGCCAAACATTTCAAAATCAACGCCAAGGGCTGCCCAGCGCATGCCAAAATCCGGCTTCCACTGCAGCTTCACATTGCCGCCTGTTACCGGCAGTGTAATTTCAGTGCCGTCTTCATCGTCAAAAGTTATGGTGCCTGCTTTGGCGTCCACCTTTTTCATCGGCACATAAAGCACACGGCCTGTCGTCGGGGAAATTGGTAAAAACGGGCTGTAGGTTGCCTGACGTTCCGCGCCTAATGTTGGCAGCATCACGGCCATAATATCGTCATAACGCTTGGCTGCGCGCAGCAGCACTTCATCAAAACGGCCGGATTTATAATATTCCGTGGCGCTTGCAAATTCATAATCAAAACCGAAAGTGTCCAGAAAGCGGCACAGCATGGTGTTGTTATGATCGGCAAAACTCTTGTAGTCGCCGCCAAAAGGATTAGGCACGGCAGACAATGGCATATGCAGATAAGACTCAAGAAAAGCCCTGTCCGGCACATTATCCGGAATTTTGCGCATGCCATCCATATCATCGGAGAAGCAAATCAGCTTTGACCTGACCTTGCCCTGTGTGAGAATGTGGAAAGCATGGCGCACCATGGATGTGCGCGCAACCTCGCCAAATGTGCCAATATGCGGCAAGCCGGAAGGGCCGTAACCGGTTTCAAAAATCACGGTGTCGGGAAAACCGGTCTTCTCATAGCGTTTTATGATTTTCCGAGCCTCTTCAAAGGGCCACGCTTTCGCCTGTGCTGCTGCCGCAATCAGGTCGGGCGCAAGGTCGGTGTGGTTTGAGCGGTCGGTTATCATCATATCTTTCCTGACAGGAGGGTTGGTTGCAATATCCGCATTTTTAAACGCTGCGGAATATCAGGTCTATGGTGAGATACAGGTTTCGTCAATGATTTGATGTGCTTTCTGGCAGGTGATATGCATCTGGTGTGGAAATTGCACTTCTGTTATGGGAATTTATGCATCGTAAGCAGAATTGAGCACTTGTTAAATCATGGCTGCTAGGGTCTGCATAATGAAAAAGCCGTTGCAGGAGTTCTGATAATGAAAATTACACCGCAGGAAGCTCTGATCTATATTATGGTAACAGTATCAGCTGCAGATACGCGGATGACAGATGCGGAATTATCCTCTATCGGTAATCTTATGCGCCGTCTGCCGGTTTTCACCGGATTTGATGCTGATAAAGTTCCGGAAATTGCAGAGCGATGCTATGAGCTTCTTACAAAGGATGACGGGCTTGACCGCATTCTGGATATTGCTCACCAGGCATTGCCGGAAAAACTCTATGAAACAGCCTATGCGCTGGCGGTAGAGGTGGCTGCGGCTGATTTGCATGTGGAACAGGAAGAGCTGGCTTTTTTGCAATTAATGCGTGATCTGTGGAATCTGGATGAGCTGAGTGTTGCTGCCATTGAGCGCAGCGCACGTGTGCGTTACCGTAAATTGTAATTTTCAGCCTGTTGCAGCCGGTATTATGATTAGTAAAAATCTACCGGAAAATAGCGCAGATATAAATCATCAAGCACGCCCTTGCGCTCCAGCGCATTAAGCGCATTGTTGAAAGCAATGCGCAGATCATCATCCTGTTTGCGCAGCGCAATTGCCATTCCCTTGCCAAGAAATTCCGGCGCCGGATAAGCGCCGCCGACAAAATGACAGCAGGATAAATCCTCTGCTATATCCTTTTCTTTATCGCCTTCAAGCTTGTTGCTGTTCTGTTTTATGCGGGCGGGGTTCATCTGCAGGGAGAGGCTCATAGCATCGCCAAAAATCAATTGCAGCCTGCCATTACGCAGATCGTTATACATCTGCGTTTGGTTTTTATAGGGCACAGCTTTTGCCTTGGGAAAATAGCTCTTCAATAAGGCTTCATGGGCTGTGCCGGCCAAAACACCGGTTGCCTTGGCATCAGGTGAAAAAGCGCTATCTGTCATCTTATTCTGCTTTGGGGCTATAAAGCGGGCAGGCAGGCTGAAATAGGGGCGGGTAAAACTGAAACTTATCCGCTTTTCGCGGTCAGGCATCAGGCCGGCAATCAACGCATCTGCCTCATTATTGCGCAGTGCCGGCAAAAGTTCATCCCAGGGGCGGGCTTCAATCTGGCAACGATTGGTGGCAGATAATTCCTGACAAATTGCGCGAACCAGATCAATATTATAGCCGCTCAGACGCCCCTGACCGGAGAGAGTGTTGAAGGGGAAAAAATCCGTTCCGGTGATAAAACGAATCTGGCTTCTTTGTGAAATATCCGATCTGGCCGGTTTTTGATTGTCACTTGCCAGACGTGGCGGCGCGGCCTGCGCCATCACATTGCTGAGAAGCAATGTGAGTGCAATATATCTTGCATAAATATGCAGGCTTGCAGCTATGCGCCGGAGAGACATGATTCTACGCGCCATCTTTACTAGAGCATTGTGACCTGAAATGTGAAGCGGTTTGGCATTTACCCAATCTGTTAAAACAAATATTTAAGAGCGGTTCCAGCGATTTTATTTAACCGGAGCGGGCAAGGCATTTTTAGCGCGTGATGTGATTATAAATTTTCTTCATTTAAAATAAAATAAATAATATATTATAATAATATACTTTATAATTTTGTTTTAATTTTAATATTGTTGATGTTCAAAGAAGTGTATAATGTATTTTTTACAGTTGATATTTTAATATTTTTAGTATTATTATTAATTTTGCGATAAATGTCGAATTATTATATGTAAAATTAATTAAATTCAGAATCCTTTATAAGAGACGTTCTGAATAGCATGCTGTGTAAAATGCCTGTAGAAATTAAGACCGGCCGGTTATTTCCTGAGGGGCGGAATGACGACCCATATCTTGTTTTCTCAGCCGTCTATAAGGCTTTGCGCTGCTTTTTCTGCGCGGCTGGTTGCGGCCGGAATTTGTAAAAGTGATATTATTGCCGCTTTTTCTGGCGCTGTCAGGCACCACACGTCTTTTAATGACGAGCTGATACATCGCGGAGCCGTGTCGGAAAGGCAGCTTTACAGCTTGTGGGCTGAGGAAACGGGACTGATCTATGATGAGGCGCCACGGGCGGAAAATATATTGCTGCGGCCATTCGACGGGCCTGCGCGTCTTGGCAATATACGCCATGTTCTTGTTGCCGGTGCCGGGGGGCGCAGCCTGCTTTATATGGCGCCGGATATAAAAGAACTGGCGTTGCTGAAACTTTATTTAAAACAATATCCGCAAATGCGTGACCGTTTCAGATTATGTCCGCCGTCAATTCTGGTAGCACTTTTGCATCATCGTTATGGCAAGGCAGCAGCCGGCCATGCGCAGGCCATGACCCCGCAGCATCTTTCTGCGCGTTTTGTGCTCAATGGCTGGCAGGGCTTCTGCTTTGGCTTGTTGCTTGTAGGTCTGTTATGGCTGTTTCTCACACAGGGCGGCGCATATTTTCCATTGCTATATTGGGTACTGACGCCATTTTTTTTCGCCTGTGTGGCAATCCGTTTATGTGCCGCTTTTTGCGCGCGGCCCTTGTATATAGACGCATTACCACTTTACAGCCTGCAGGAGTTGCCGGTCTATACGGTTTTGGTGCCTCTGTATAAAGAGGCTGGCGTGGTACCGCAGATTGTGCGCTCTTTAATGGCGCTTCATTGGCCTGTTACCAAGCTGGATATCAAGCTGGTTTGTGAGGCCGATGACAGTGCCACATTGGCCGCACTGGCCAGACAGAAACTGCCGCCGCATTTTGAGGTTCTCAAAGTACCGGCAATAGGCCCGCGCACCAAGCCCAAAGCCTTGAATTATGCCTTGCAATTTGCCCGTGGTGCCTTTGTTGTTGTGTATGACGCTGAGGACAGGCCGCACCGTGATCAGCTTCTGGAGGCATGGCAGGCATTCAGAAGCGGTTCTGCGCGGCTTGCATGTGTGCAGGCGCCGCTGGTGATCAGTAATTTTCAGGTTAATTATCTGACACGTTATTTTTCATTTGAATATGCCGGTTTGTTTCGCGGGCTTTTGCCATGGTTTGGCCGGCGCGGCGCTGTTATGCCGCTTGGCGGCACATCCAACCATCTGCGC
Source organism: Pseudochrobactrum albidum (assembly GCF_051851455.1). Lineage (NCBI taxonomy): Bacteria > Pseudomonadati > Pseudomonadota > Alphaproteobacteria > Hyphomicrobiales > Brucellaceae > Pseudochrobactrum > Pseudochrobactrum albidum. The sequence continues at coordinate 433,995 of NZ_JBPVTR010000024.1, read as the reverse complement.
CGGGATGTGTTGCGTAAAGTGGGCGGCTGGGACAGTTTCAATGTCACAGAGGACGCGGATCTGGGGATGCGGCTGGCGCGTTTTGGTTATCAGGTGGGGGTAATCAACCGCCCGACAATTGAAGATGCACCTGAAAACTACAAAGACTGGAAAACACAACGCACGCGCTGGTTTAAAGGCTGGATGCAGACATGGCTTGTGCATATGCGGGCACCGCTAAAAACCTGCCGTCAGATTGGTATGGCACGTTTCAGCCTTTATTTTCTTTATACAACCGGCTTGCTGCTTTCTGCGCTTTTACACCCCTTTATGTTGCTCAGCCTGTTCTGGGGCGGTGTTCTTGTGGCTGAAGATCCTGATAATCAGGCGGCAGCAGCTATGCTGATTTTTAATGGCATGAACTTGATAACAGCCTATCTGGGGTTTCATATTTTATGCCGGAAAACGCTGCGCCATGAAGAAAAACACCGCTATTTTTATCTCTGGGGTGTTCCATTTTATTGGGTATTATTATCTGTGGCGTCATGGCGTGCATTATATCAAATGTTTACAGCGCCGCATCATTGGGAAAAGACACCGCATTTCCCAAGCCGTTTTTTTGAGCCCACACCGGAAAAGCATAAGCTTGCGCCATTTGCTGCCCGTTCTTTAGGGCAATCCTGCTTGAGAAAACAGACATTTTCATCCTTGTCACAAGCCGGTAATGCAAATCACTGATAATTGCTAAAATCTTACCAGTTTGGATTTGGCTTTGCCTCTGTTTCTTATGCGGGAGGGCTGATAGACGGGCGCGATTTTAGCCGGATTTATTTCTTTTGGCGGCAAAATAATCTGGCGTCACAACCAGCCTCGTTATAAGGGATTGAGGCGTAACGCACTGCCTGCATACATGCAAGATGACAAATGTAAGGGCAGGATGGCAGATGTAAGGGCAATTTGCAGATAGATGGCAACAGGTCAAAAACAATATAATGGGCACACTGCGCCTGCAGTGGCAAATATTGGGGACGGGGAAATGCGGCAGGGCAGATTACGCAGCCTTATCAATCATATGCGCCGTTGCGTGCCTTCGCTGTTTATCTTGTTCCCGCTATTATTGTTGTTGCTTTATTGGGGCGTTTCGCTTCTCATTGCGCTGATTATCTGTTGCTTGTTGTATGGAACGCTGGCTGTTGCCATGGGGCTCAGTGCCCCGCAACCGGTTGCTGTTGCCGTTAAAACCGGCAAAGGGGATGGGCCTTTATCACGCCTTTCCGGAGAGCGGCTTGCCGATTTTTTGCCGGATCCACTGGTGCTTTTTGATGCTGATGGCACAATTCTTTACATCAATCATGCTGCGCGGGAGGCTTTTCCGCCGCTTGCACGTGATACATCCTTATATTTGTGTTTTCGTTCACCGGAAATGCATGCGCTTATACAGGGCATTCTTGCGGATGGTCAGGCGCGATCTACAGATTATCTGGAACGCCTGCCGCTGGAGCGCTGGTATCGTGCATCGGTCATGACATTTGAAACGGCTGAGGGCGAAGCGGATTGTTTCATTCTTATATTTCGGGATCAAACAGATCTGCGCCGTATTGACCGGATGCGCGCGGATTTTATTGCCAATGCCAGCCATGAATTGCGCACGCCCCTGGCATCTTTGCGCGGGTTTATCGAGACTTTGCAGGGGGCTGCAAGGGATGATGCTGCTGCACGTGATCGCTTTTTAGGAGTTATGCAAAAGCAGGCAGACCGCATGTCGCGTCTCATTGATGATCTTCTGTCTCTGTCGCGCTTGGAGATGAAAGCGGCTATTCCTTTAAAAGAGCGGGTGGATATTGGTCTGATCCTGAGCCATGTTGTTGAAACACTCTCGCCAATGGCCACTGAGGCTGGTGTGCGCATTGAGTGGACAAAGCCGGATCATCCTGTCTGGCTACCGGGGGATAAGGATGAGCTTATTCAGGTATTTCAAAATTTGATTGAAAATGCCTGCAAATACGGCCAGTCAGGCAAGCGTGTTGTGGTAACGCTGGATGAGTATGACAATAAACCGATACCTAATGAAGCGGAGAATATGCGCGGCTTTTCCGTTCGTGTCGAGGATTTCGGCCCCGGCATTCCCGCGGAGCATATCCCGCGTCTGACTGAGCGTTTTTATCGTGTGGATGTGGACAGCAGCCGCTCTCATAAAGGTACGGGGCTGGGGCTGGCAATTGTCAAACATATCCTTACCCGTCATCGCGGCCGTTTAATTATCCGTTCACAATTGGGGAAGGGTTCGGTCTTTACGGCTGTTTTTACCGGTAATTGAAAACCGGCAATTCCGGCGCAAAATGCAGGGCAAACTCACTTATACTGAAAAAACCGTATGATCCGCCATTTGAACGGCCGTATTTTCTGCCAGAGCGATGTTGCGCGCAGCGCAGCCATAGACCTTTGGCGTATATAATAGATTTTGCCTTTCAAACTGTTGCATAATACCATGCGCATCAGCGGAATAGTCAGATTGCAATTGCGCAATTTCCACTCTTCATCGCCAACACCAAGATCCAGGCAATCATAGCCTTGTTTTTTCAGGTCTTTAAGCAACAAATAATGCAGAATATGACCGGGCGAATATTTGGCCCAGCCTTGCAGATCAGAGGCAATCATAATGCCGTAATAATGCGGGCCGCTGACTAAGCCCCACATAGTGGCAATAATTTCGCCATCCAGTTTGAGTGCCGAGAAATGTAACACGCCGGCATCATGAAAAGCCTGTGTGGCCGCGATGAAATAATGGCGTTTTTCCGGATATTGTTCAAAGCCGGGGACTTGCGTTGCTATAAAACGCTGTTGTTTTGCCTCAAGCATAAAATTCAGGAAATTTTGCCGCTCGGCATCACTTTGTGCCACCACAAATTCACATCGGCCGATTTTTTCAAGATTGCGCAATTTGCGGCGCAGTGCCTTGGGGCGCACAAGGCTTTGTTCAATGCGCTCCCAATCATGGGTCAGAACAGTGGCATGGCTGTTGGCGCCATTATTATGGTTTGCCAATAAGAACAACGGATTATGCAGCTTGCCCAGTTTTTCCGGCATATTATTGAAATCAGCAAAATCAAAAGGCGGCAGGGCTTTGATAATTTGCTGCCACAGATTTTCAGCCTGCAAACGCGTCCATTCTATGCCGCAGGAAAATATAATGGGCGCATTATAATCGGCAACGCCCTGATCGGTGAAGGAAAGTATCTTGACGCCATTGCGTTTAAAAATGGCGAGCGGCAGAAAAATAACCGGCAGGCCATCTTCTGTGCGTACTTCAATAAGGCATAATTGTGCTTTTAGAACAGGTGCATAGGTTTGTTCCCATATTTTCAGAAAAGTTGTGGTCTGAAAAATATGATAATTGGGGCTGGTATGCGTTTGGAGCTTTCCGGGGGCGTCTTTTTGTGCGGAAGGCCATTCGGCAGAAACATCATCCGCCTTGTGATAACAACGGATATTGTAGCGGGTATAAAGCAATACAAGCGGATTGCCGGTTGGAGTGCTGCGGTTTTTCTCAGGCATGCCCATAGCCTTGGTCAGGCTGATATTCATCTCATTAACAAGAAGCCGTGCTGAACCGGAAAATGCCATATTATTTATCCCGCTCCATTGATAATTGAGAAGGCCAAAGCGCCGCAGATACAATCATCCGTCGCGAACAAGGGTACGCTGACGCAATTGTGTAAATAATCTCTTAGAGAAAATTATATATGACATAATTACCTTAATAATTTACAGAAAAGGTAAATCCTGAGTTAATATTTATATATTTTTGCGTGTATATAAGTAAAGTAAAATATTATAGATTTATACTTCCGGTCATTATTAATTGTATTTTATCATTCTTGTGCCTATATGCGGCTGAAAATTGTAATGATCAGGCAGGCAGAGGTTAGAATGACGGTCTCAATCATTATTAAGGCGCTGAATGAAGAGCGGCGGATTGCAGCGGCGATTGAGAGCGCTCTGGCGGCTTTGCCGGACGGGCAGGGCGAGGTTATTCTGGCTGATAGCGGCTCCAGTGACAAAACTGTTGAGATTGCCCGTCAATATCCGATTATCATTGCGCAGATTGAAGCACCGGCAAAGCCCAGTTGCGGGCTGGGGCCGCAATTGGGCTTTCAATATAGCCGCTATCCTTATATTTGCCTGATTGACGGCGATATGGAAATTGCGCCTGATTTTATCAAGCCTGCAATGCAGTTTTTGCAGGAAAATCCGCGTGTTGCCGGTGTTGCCGGCCATGTTGTTGAGCAAAATCAGGACAGTTTGGAATATGTGCGCCGTGATCAGGTGAAGGTGGCCTATAAAGGTGTGGGCGTGGTGGACCGCATCAATTGTGGCGGCCTCTACAGGCGTGAGGCGATTGAGGAAGCAGGATATTTTTCTGATCGTAATCTGCATTCCTATGAGGAATATGATCTTGGGGTGCGTCTGCGCACAAAAGGCTGGACATTATACCGTCTTGACCGGCGCTTTGTTTATCATACCGGTCATGAGGTGAATGCCTATAACCTTCTTGTCAGGCGTTGGCGGTCAAAATATATCCGTGGTATTGGTGAGTTATTGCGTGGCGCTGTCGGCAAGCCATATTTGAAAAATCTTTTTGCTGAATTACCTGAATTGCGCTTGTGGATGATGGTTTATGGCTGGATTTTTGCCATGATCATGGTGCTGGTTCTAATTTCGGATATCAGGCTTGCATTGCTGATTGACCTGTGCTGGCTGATCGGTGCTGTGCTGTTAATGGGTATCAGGCATAAGAATTTGCAAATTGGTCTTTATTCGGTAGTGGCGTGGTTTTTTCATGCCGCCGCCTTGCCGCTGGGTTTCTTTTCACCACGGATTGATCCGGCAGCCACTATTGAAAGCAAGATCATTCATAAGCCGGAACAGGCATCCTGATCAGGGTGAAACCAGCCTGGAAGTGCCGGTTCTGCCACGCATAAGGTTTTGTCAGTCTGTTAAAACATTTTAACGCGCACTTGTTGTTTGCCGGCGGATCAGCCGGCGCAACATCCACCAGACAGCGGCAGCGATTGCAAATTCAATCAGATAGATTGAAATAAATGTACCCTGCGGCGGCATTGCCCATGTGGCAAGCGCCAGAACCGGCGCGCCTAGCAGATTGCCAATATTGAGAATAACCGCGCGATAGCCATGTTCGCCGGCTGCGCCCATGGTTTCAACCCCGATTGACCAGAGCGCATAAGGTATGATTACCCAGCACAGGATCTGTGTGAAATAGACCATCAGCTGATATTCATGACCGAAGATCAGCGGCAGATAAGGGGCAAGGCAGTAAATAACAATTGCGGTAAAAAAGGCGATGCCAAGCGCAATAAACAACGCCTTTTTTGCCAGAGGCCAGGCTTTGTCGATCCCGTTGGCGCTCAGCCGTGCCAGCCGCGGATAAAGCAGCCGGTTCATAGCGTCAATATTAAGATAGCTGCTGTCAACAATGCGCCTTGCAACACCATAACTGCCGATAATGGCAGGGGAGAGCAACAGGCCGAGCAGCAATAAATCTATATTCTGGCGCAGGGAGCGGAAAATAAACGGTGTTGCGAAGAAAATGCCAAGTTTTATCTCTTCCCGCACCAGACGAAATTGCGGTTTGCCAAGGCGCAGTAATATTGCCCAATAGACCAGCAAAACCAGCAAATGGCAGAAAAACTGCCACCATGCCCAGCCATGAATCGTGCTGACACCAAAAACCACGCAACCAAATATTGCCGCCAATGTACGAGCAAAGGCAAAGCCGACAACAGAGAGATTGGCAGCCTTGAAATTGCTGTGGCCGATATAGATTGCCTCTACCAGTAGGATAAGGCGCAGCAATACAATATTGGTAATAAGATAAAGAAACATATCTGTATTGCTGGTAACCGGATCATCAGAAAATGTAATCCAGAAGGGTAAAATAATCATACCGGCAGCCACCAGCAATGCGCCGCTGATCGTGATAAGAATGAGATTATGCCCGAGCATAGCCGGATATATGGCTTTGTTCTGCGCAACACGGCGCAGCAGACATTCCGCCCCGCCCATACCACAGACATGAACTGCTATGCTGGTAACCGCCATGATGGTGATAAACAGGCCAAATTCTGATGCACCGAGAAAGCGCGCAAGTACGGCAAAGGTAACAAGCTGAGCTGCGCTTGCCAAAATCAGGCTGCCGCTGGAGGCCATATAGGAAAGGAGAGAAGGAAGATAATGGCGAACCCGTGCAAGCAAACTGCCATCCTTCAATTCCATATTCTTCATTCTCTTTATGCCCCGTAACCTCTTTGGATATAAACCGCTCTAGAATATTTAGCCGACAATTGAAACCGTTTTACAAAGGTAAATTTTAGAAAAAATATAATATTTACCGCTTATATTACTAATATTTGAATACACATGAAGTAAATTATAAATTCAGGAAAATCCCAATATACCCTATTTGTTAACCATTTTTTTTTAAACATATTATCGGGGCATGCACAGGATTGTGTTGCACTGATCCGCGGTGATTTCGAACCCGTCTGACAGGGCTGGATTCAGGGTAAAATGCTCCGGCAATGATAAATCTGGTAATGTCAAACTGATCACGATAGTGAAGCGCTCTATGTATACTTTGCAAGAACTGGCACAAAAGGCAAAGGCCACCTCCGGCGAGAGTCGGGGCTCTCATCCTGCAGTGCAATCTTATGCAGGTCAGTCGCGGGCTTATACAGCAGCGCAGGCCCGTTCATATGATCAGGTTGAAAGCGTGAATGATCCGGCAGTCATGTTGAGTGAGGGGCTGGCCTCGGTAACATTTACCGCGCTGGTTGGCTGGATATTGCGCTATTGGGTGCTGATTTTGCTTCTGGCTCTTTTAGGTGCCGCGGCCGGTATTGGTTATGGCAAGTTTTCAAAGCCGCGTTTTAGCGCCACAACAGATATTCTGGTTTCTCCTTCCAATCTTCAGGTTGTGCCAAATGATGTATACATGCCCAGCATGCAGGCCGAAAGCCAGTTGATGGATGTGGAAAGTAAATTGCGCATCCTGACAGCCGTCAATGTGCTGCAGCGCGTGGTTGATGAGCTGAAATTGCAGGACGATCCGGAATTTAATGGCACTGAAGCCGGATTTTTGAGCGGAATTTTCGGAGCTTCTTCCAAAACAGATGCTGGTATTGATCCGCAACAGGCGAAAAATATTGCGGCATTGCGTGAATTATCCTCGCGTGTTGACGCGCGTCGTCCGGAGCGCTCTTACTTGATCAATTTAACAGTATGGGCGCATGAGCCTGAAAAGGCAGTTCTGCTGGCCAATGCAATGGCGACAGCCTTTCAGGAGGAGGTGGCGCAGAATGAGCAGGACGGAGCTGCCCGTGCCGCCCGCGCTCTTGCTGAACCGCTGGATGAGCTGAAAAAGGCTGCAACAGAAGCCGAGATGAAAGTGGCGCAATTCCGCAATGCACAGGGGTTGCAGGCCAGCACAAATGGCGAGCTGGTGAGCACGCAGTCTTTGACCCAGATCAATACCCAGCTTATCAGCGCCCTGACACGTCAGGCCGAGGCCAAATCACGCTATGATGAATTGACTGGTGCTAAAAATCAGGCGCTTGACCCGTCAAGCACCCTGCAATCTCCCACACTGACTGCCTTGCGCACACAATATGCAACATTGAAGCAGCGTCTGGATGCAATGGCCATGACTTACGGGCCCCGCTACCCTGAGCTTGTGAGCGCGCAATCCCAATTGGCCGGATTGCAGGCGCAGATCACACAGGAAACAAACCGCATTCTGCGTGCGGCAAAGCTTGATCTTGATCAGGCAAATTCAGTGGTTGAATCGCTGCGCCGCCAGACAGAAGGCGCGCGTTCTGTCGTGTCACTGGATACGGATGCGCAGGTTACGCTGAATGATCTGGAACGGGATCGTCAGGCAAAGACAACGCTTTACCAGACTTATCTGACCCGTGCGCAGGAAATTGCCCAGCGCCAGCAAATTGACGCTACCAATATCCGGATTGTCTCGCCGGCCTTGCCGCCTAAAAGCCGCTCCTGGCCTCCGGGAACGGCACTGCTTGCCATTGGCGGTGCAGTTGCAGGCGGCTGTATTGGTGTTGCCGTGGCTATGATGCTTGGTTTTGCCGGATTGATGCGCGGACAGCGTCGCCATGTCTCTGTTGCAGGTTGATCTTCACTCTAAAAGAGCCGGAAAATTAGCTGATCTGCCGGTATATATGCCCGGTCAGGCTGGCGCTGTGCAGCCGGATATAAAAAATATTCTGGCAGTCATTTTGTTTATGATGCAGTTTTTCTATTTATGGGTGACTGTATCTCCCTATGCACCGGAATCAGCCTCCGCAACGGTTGAGTCAGCGCCTAATCTGCTGAACCAGCTTTTTGCAATTGCTTTGCTTGGCGGTGCGTTTTGTTTTTTTGTTTATAGCCCGCGCAGGGCGTTAATTCTGCAGCCAAGGCTTTTGACAGGGCTGATGCTGGGCTGGCTATTTGTGACGGCGATATTTTCGCCGCAGCCTTTTGATGCTTTCAAGCAATTTGTGCTTTCGGCAATTCTTATGATCAATGCCTCTGTCATGTTATTGCTGCCGCGCTCTGAAGAGCAATTTGCCAAAATGATGATAACAGGCTTGTTTATCATGCTGGGCTTTGCCTATTTTGGTGTTATATTCAAGCCGGCACAGGCAATTCACCAGTTTTCAACACAGCTGGGCGATGAGTTGCTGGGCAATTGGCGCGGCCATTTTATTCATAAAAATGTTGCATCCGCGGCTATGGCTATCAGCGGTTTTTATGCCTTTTACGTGAAGGATAAAGGCTTTCGGCTGGCAGGCTGGCTGATCCTGATTTTATCCGTGTTTTTTTTAACACATACGGGGGGAAAAACCTCCACGGCGATGTTTCCGCTGATATTATTGATTGCATTTGTTTTTGAAAAATTGCGCTGGACACGCTGGCTGATCGTGATTGGCGGTGTGGCTGTGATGAATTTTCTGACTGTCGGGGCAGCATTGCTCCCGCCGGTTTATGATTTTGTGGAATCGCTTGGGGTTGATCCGACCTTTACCAATCGCGCTGATATCTGGCGGCTGGCTGTGCGGCCGATTGCCGACAGGCCTTTTCTGGGGCATGGTCTGCATGGTTACTGGTTATCTGATGCGCTGGTTCATAATGATACGGTTGAAAACTGGGCGCCCACAGCATTTAACGGGCACAATGCCTGGGTTGATGTTTTGATCAACTTGGGAATATTCGGTTTTATCCTGTTATTCTTTCTGGTTCTGTTGATGCCTTTATTTTATATTGGGCGGATAAGCCGGAAAAACGCCTATTCACCCCTTGTGCGGCTTTATGTTCGCATCTGGCTTTACGGATTGTTTGGCAGCGCGCTTGAAAGTGCGTTTTTTGAAACCGGCAGTTTGTTGTGGATGAGCATGATGATGGTTGTCTTCGGCCTTCGGCTGCAAGTGGTGGCAGTGCCGCTTGCTGCAGCAGGCAAGGTGGCAGTGCAACAAAAAAAATCTCAACCGGCTGGATCGGCCTTGGCCGCAAAGGGGCCTGAAACGTGAAGAAAAAATTGCAATATTGGGCAGGGCGAATACAGGCATATGCCATGCGCCGTCTTGCTGCCAGAACATTCAATGTGGCAGCGGATAAACCGGTTGTTTCTTTTACCTTTGATGATGTGCCCGATAGTGCCCTGCACGAGGGGGCTGCGCTTTTGGAAAAATATGGATTGCGCGGCACATTCTATATTGCCGGCGGCCTTGCGGGGCGGGTGGAAACTGACCGCAGCCTGATTGATGAGCAGGGCATCCGCACTTTAGCGCAACGCGGCCATGAAGTGGGGTGTCATAGTTTTGCCCATCGCAATACGGCAAGGCTCAGTCTTGCGCAATTGCAGCAGGATATTGAGCAAAACAAAGCGTTTCTTAACCGTGTTTTGGGCGCTGTGCAAAACGGGCAGGGGCGCAGGCTGAATTTTGCCTATCCCTATAATGCGGTTTCATATTTTGCCCGTGCATGTCTGGCGCGCAATTACCGTTCCTGCCGTGCGGGTGAAAACCGGATCAATCGCGGCGCCGTTAGCCTGCAGATGCTCTATGGTATGGAGATTGGCGGGCCGCAAGAGCAATGCCTGCAATTGAAACAGCAGATTGATGCGCTGAAGGCGCAACCGGGCTGGCTGATTTTTTTCACCCATGATGTGGCGGCAAACCCCACAAGCTATGGCTGTACACCTGAAAATTTTGAAGAGCTTATACGCCATACAGTTGATAGTGGCTGTACGGTTTTAACGGTTGATGAGGCGCTGGATTATTATACGCAGCGGCAACCGGCATAAATATGATGTTTGGCCGCAAGGCTGGTGACAGGATGAGATATGAAAGCTGATCATAAGCCGCAACGTCTGCTGGCTATTAATAATTATTTCTACCGGCGCGGCGGCGCAGAGGCGATTTTTCTTGATCATATCCGTATGTTTGAGGAAATCGGCTGGGATGTTGTGCCTTTTGCCATGCAGCATCCCGATAATCTGCCGTCAGACTGGGCGCGTTATTTTGTATCTGAAATTGAATATGGCCGGCAAAGCTCGGCACTGACAAAACTGCGTCAGGCGGCAAAAATCATTTATTCCCGCGAGGCGCAGCAGAATTTGAGCCGCTTGCTGGAGGTTGCAAGGCCCGATATCGCCCATGCGCATAATGTTTATCACCATTTGTCGCCAGCAATATTTGCCACGCTGAAAGCGCAGAATATTCCGGTGGTGATGACGGTGCATGATCTTAAACTGGCCTGCCCCGCTTATAAGATGCTGGTGGATGGCCATGTGTGTGAGCAATGTAAAGGCGGGCGGATTTACAATGTTGTTGCCAATCGCTGTATCAAGGGTTCGCTGCCTTTAAGCGGTCTGGTGTTTGTTGAAACCGCAATCCACCGCATGCTTGGGCTTTATCGCAATAAGGTTGACCGCTTTGTTGTGCCAAGCCGTTTTTATCGTGAAAAGCTGATTGAATGGGGCTGGCCGCAGGAACAGCTGGTCTATATTCCTAATTTTGTTGAAACCAGGCATTTGCAGCCGGTTTATGAGGCGCAGGATTATTTTCTGTTTGCCGGTCGTCTGGCACCGGAAAAGGGGCTTGGCACATTAATCCGCGCTGCGGCAAAAGCGGGTGTAAAACTGGTGGTCGCAGGCACAGGGCCTGATGAGGCAGAATTGAAGGCGCTGGCTGCAGAGCTTGAGGCGCCGGTTGATTTTGCCGGCTATGTAACCGGTGAAAAACTGCACCGCCTGATCGGCGAGGCAAGGGCGCTGGTGCTGCCGTCTGAATGGTATGAGAACGCGCCGGTCAGTATTCTGGAGGCTTATGCGCTTGGCACACCGGTGATCGGGGCGCGCATTGGCGGTATTCCCGAGATGATCCGGCAAGGGCAAACGGGGCTGATTGCTGAAGCGGGCAATGCGGATGATCTGGCAGATCAATTGCGCCGCATGGCTGCTTTGCCCGATGCGCAGCGCAAGGCCATGGGGCTTACGGGGCGTGAATGGATCTTGAGCGATTTTTCCGCTTCTGCTTATCGCAACCGTATGCTCGAGCTATATGCCTCGCTTGGAGTAGGCGCATGACTGCACACCAAAAACCTAAAGTGATGATGCTGGGGCTGCGCGGCGTGCCGCAAATACAGGGCGGGGTGGAAAAACATGTGGAGGAGCTTGCCCGTGTTTTTGTTGAAAAAGGCTGGGATGTCGAGGTTTTGGCGCGCAAGCCCTATGTGGCGCAAAAGAAACCCTATCAATGGGAGGGCGTGCAGGTAACCCCGCTCTGGGCGCCGGTCTCCGCTAAATTTGAAGCAATCGCCCATACATTTCTTGGCGTGCTGGTGGCGGCTTTCAAAAGGCCGGATATTTTGCATATTCACGCAATCGGCCCTGCTTTGCTCACCCCGTTGGCACGGTTGCTGGGGCTTAAAACTGTCGTCACGCATCATGGGTTTGATTATAACCGTGATAAATGGGGCACCTTGGCGCGCAAAATGCTGAAAACCGGTGAATGGGCGGGCATGCGTTTTGCCGGTGAGCGCATTGCGGTTTCCGGTCATATCGCCAGGGCAATGAGTGATCGTTACCATGTGCCGGTGCAATTTGTGCCCAATGGCGTAACCCTGCGCGCCAATACAGGGCAAAGCAATATATTGCAGAAATTCGGGCTGGAAGCCAAAAAATATGTGATCATGGTGGCACGTATTGTGCCGGAGAAAAACCAGCATGATCTTATTGCTGCCTTTGCTGCCATGCAGGCATCGGGCTTGCACCGGGATAAGAAACTGGTGCTTGTCGGTGCGGCAGATCATCAATCGCCCTATGCCCGGCAGGTGGAAAAACTTGCACATGATACACCCGGTGTGGTGTTAACCGGCGTGCAGCGGGGCGATGATCTGGCGGCGTTGTTTGGCCATGCGGCTTTATTTGTGCTGCCATCAAGCCATGAGGGAATGCCCATTGCCCTGATGGAAGCCATGGGATACGGGCTGCCGGTGCTGGCCAGCAATATCACTGCCAATCTGGAAGTTGGATTGCCAAAAGCGGATTATTTTACTTTAGGTGATGTTGAGGCGCTCGCAACACAAGTGGCGGGCAAGCTTGACCAGCCTTTCAGCGCCGAACAGGCTGCACAGCAAAGTGCGGATGTGGCTAAAACCTATGGCTGGGCAGGAATTGCCGATCAGACTTTGGCGGTTTATCGGCGTCTGCTCTGAATTTTACCTGTATACTTCTTACAAGTTTTGTGAATTCAGGCTTTGGCTTTTTATCAGGGCGGCTCCGGTTGAAATGAAACGCCGGAGCCGCTTTGACAATTTTATTCTCTCGCATCAGCGCGCAAAGGCGCGGCATATTTTCAGGTGCCGTAAATATTGCCTTAGCGGGCGCGGCGGCGCTCCGCTGTCGGCTGGAATGCAAGCTTGGAATGATAGCTGCAATAGGGGCTGGATTCTCCGGATTCATGGCCGCAAAAATGAAAATCTTCATGCAGCGGGTCACCGATCGGCCATTTGCAGGTGCGCTCGGTAAGTTGCAGCAGGGTCAGGTGGCGGGAGATTGGCACAACCACATTTTCATTTGGCAGGATAGCCGGTTCGGCAACGGCATCCGCCAGAACCTCGGCCTGCAATGCTGCAGCACCTGCCGTTTTCATCACGGTGGCGCGCATAGCAGGCTGTGGCGCGGCGCTGGCATTGCCGGAAGGGGCGCTGGCGGTATTGGCCGCACGTGGTGCTGCAACCGGTGCTGCTGCGGTTTTTTTGCTGCGCGGTGCGGCAGTTGTGGTTTTGCCGCGTCCGGAAAGTTTAAGCCGGTGCACTTTGCCAATCACCGCATTGCGGCTCACACCGCCCAGCTGGGCTGCGATCTGGCTTGCACTCAGCCCCTCACTCCACAACTTCTTGAGAAGCTCGACGCGTTCATCTGTCCAGTTCATTGTGGCTCAGGCTCCGTTCTTTATAATCTTTATAGCGTCCGGCTGACATTTTTCAGCGCCTGATCAAACAGGCGTCATATGTACCGGACAGCTGGCGCTGTCGCACTTAATCTAGTCTTGCTTTAATATGAAACTACCTTAAGCAAGGACGCAGTGACAAGCACGGCATCCGGTGCTGAAATGGTTTTCCCCAACCTTGGGGGTCAGCGGGCATTTAATAGGCCGGTTTTTTTAAAATACAAGGTTTTCGTGCAACACTGGCAGGTTTATTTTATATCTATGCCTCTGAACGGCTAATGTGAAGGGGGGATATGCTGAAAGCCTGATCTTTTAACCGTGCCATGGTTGCAAGGGCGGTTTTGTACTATGTGCAAAATACGTAATATGTATAAAATACAGGGGCAGCGTCATTTTGCGCCGCCCGATATTGTATTTTCAGGTAAATGAAACAGCGTCTTTTGATTGACATTTAATTCATGCCGAACAATAGTGCATTGTCGAGCCGCCCCGAGGGCGGCTTTTTGATTTCATTTGCGCACAACATCACACCTCCCCGCGGGATCTGCCACATGGCAGTTTTTAAAAATTTTTGGAGAACGGGGATGGCTGGTGGTGCTGCCGCTTCAATTTTAAAGGCTTTGGAGGCCTTATTGGCATGACGACTGCGACTGTGCACCCGCTTTACGACACCTATAATCGTGCAGCGTTGCGCTTTGAGCGAGGGGAAGGCGTTTGGCTGATTACCGAGGAGGGGGATCGCTATCTGGATTTTGCAGCGGGCATTGCTGTTAACTCCCTTGGCCACAGCCATCCGCATCTGGTAAAGACATTGCAGGAGCAGGCTGCAAAATTGTGGCATTTGTCCAATGTCTATGAGGTGCCGGGGCAGGAACGTTTGGGTAAGCGCCTTGTTGAGAATACTTTTGCCGATAAGGTATTTTTCACCAATTCCGGTGCAGAAGCACTGGAATGCGCCATCAAAACCGCCCGCCGCTATCATTATGCCAATGGAGAGGCAGGGCGCTACCGCATCATTACTTTTGAAGGCGCGTTTCATGGCCGCACCCTTGCAACCATCGCAGCCGGCGGTCAGGCCAAATATCTGGAGGGCTTTGGCCCTAAGGTTGATGGTTTTGATCAGGTGCCGTTTGGTGATGAGGCTGCCCTGCGTGCCGCAATCACAACTGAAACCGCAGCTATCCTGCTGGAACCGGTGCAGGGGGAGGGTGGTCTGCGCGTTTTCCCGAATGAGTTTCTGCGTCTTATTCGTCAGATCTGTGATGAAAACGGCTTGTTGCTGATTTTGGATGAAGTGCAGACCGGCGTTGGCCGCACCGGCAAATTCTATGCCTATGAATGGGCGGGCATTGAGCCTGATATTCTGGCAACTGCCAAGGGTATTGGCGGCGGCTTTCCTATGGGGGCCTGCCTTGCAACGGCAGAGGCAGCCAAGGGCATGGTTGCCGGTGTTCACGGCACCACTTATGGCGGCAACCCGCTGGCAATGGCTGTTGGTGAGGCGGTGCTTGATGTGATGCTGGCAGACGGCTTTTTTGAACATGTCAATGAAGTGGCCTCGCAGTTCCGGCAGGGCATGGCGTCAATCATCGACCGCTATCCGGATGTGTTTACGGAAGTGCGCGGGCGCGGCCTGATGATCGGCCTCAAATGTGCCGTGCCCAATACAGATGTTATTACCGGTCTGCGTGCAGAGAAAATGCTCAGCGTTGGTGCGGGTGATAATGTTGTGCGCCTGTTGCCGCCGCTCACAGTAACGGCGGATGATATGCGTGAGGCACTGAACCGGATTGAAAATGTCGCAGCCAAGCTTTCCAAAGCTGCTGCGTAAACGGTGATAATAATGACAAGTGACAAGACTTTAAGGCATTTTACCGATCTCTCAGCAGTAAGCCCGCAGGATCTGCGCTTTATTCTGGATGAGGCGCGCGCCCGCAAGGAACGTTTGAAAGCCGGTGAGCGTGACAAGCCGCTGGAAGGCAAGGTTCTGGCGATGATTTTTGAAAAACCGTCAACCCGCACCCGCGTATCCTTTGATGTGGGCATGCGTCAGCTCGGCGGTGAAACAATCATGCTGACCGGTTCGGAAATGCAGCTTGGCCGCAGTGAAACCATTGCGGATACGGCAAAAGTCCTGTCACGCTTTGTTGATGCTATCATGATCCGCACCACCTCGCATGATCGCATGCTGGAGCTGGCTGAACATGCGAGTGTGCCGGTGATCAACGCATTGACGGATGATACCCATCCCTGCCAGATCATGGCCGATATTCTTACCTTTGAAGAGCATCGCGGCCCGATCAAAGGCCGCACTGTTACCTGGAGCGGTGATGGCAATAATGTGCTGCACTCCTTTATTGAGGCGGCGGCACAGTTTGATTTTCGTCTGAATATTGCCACCCCCGCCGGCAGCGAGCCCTTGCCGCATTTTCTTGACTGGGCAAAAACACGCGGTGCAAAAATCTTCTCCACCACCAATGCGCAGGAAGCGGCTGCCAATGCTGATTGTGTGGTAACGGATACATGGGTCTCTATGGGGCAGGAAGATAATGCCCGCGGGAACAATGTTTTCATGCCTTATCAGGTTAATGCCGCCTTGATGGCCAAGGCCAGTCCGGATGCCCTGTTCATGCATTGCTTGCCGGCGCATCGTGGTGAGGAAGTCACCGATGAAGTGATTGACGGCCCGCAATCGGTTGTGTTTGACGAGGCGGAAAACCGGCTTCATGCACAAAAGGCGATTTTGACCTGGTGCCTTGAAGGACGCTGATCCTTCCCTATCTATAAACCAACTTGACAGCCGGCATGGTGCCGGTTTGGGTTGCACGCATTTGCGGCTTGCAGTTTGGTGAACACCCTGCAGGCCGCCTGCCATTTTGCGGGGCGGATTTGCTGCCTGTATAAAGAGATGTAAAGATGAACCACCAGACCAGCACAGACCAGATAATGCTAAAGCCGATGCCCGATCCTGTTTCCCTGTCCGGTGATGATGTTGTTGTGCCGTTTCAGGTTGAGGGGCTGGATGTGCGTGGCCGCACCGTTCAGCTCGGGCAGGCGCTTGACAGTATTTTGAAGCGCCATAACTATCCGGAAGTTGTCTCCCGTCTGCTTGGTGAAGCTGTTGTTTTAACAGTCTTGCTTGGCACATCGCTGAAATTTGAGGGTAAATTCATTTTTCAGACCCGCTCTGACGGCCCTGTGGATATGCTGGTGGTGGATTTTCGCACGCCGGATGCAATCCGCGCCTATGCCCGTTTTGATGAATCTCGTGTGAGTGAATTTGTGGCTTCGGGAAAAACCAGACCTGAAGATATGCTCGGGAAGGGCACATTGGCGCTTACCGTTGATCAGGGGGAGTTTACCCAGCGTTATCAGGGGATTGTTGCGCTGGACGGCTCATCGCTGGAAGATATTGCCCGCAATTATTTTATGCAATCGGAGCAGATTGCAACGGAAGTGCAGCTGGCTGTTGCGCGTTTGCTGGAGCGCGGTGCTGACGGCAAGCCAACGGAACAATGGCGCGCAGGCGGGCTGATGGTGCAGTTTTTGCCGCAATCCGAATTACGCGCCCGCCAGCGTGATCTGGATGGCGGCGATAATCCGGACGGCTCTGCGACAACACAGGCGAGGGTTGAGGATGAGTGGCAGGAAGCCCGTTCATTGGTTGCAACCATTGAGGATTCTGAATTGACTGATCCGCAGGTGCCGTCAGAACGCCTGCTGTACCGGTTGTTTCATGAGCGCGGCGTGCGTGTCTATGAGGGCACCAAAGTGGCAGATCGCTGTGCCTGCTCGCGGGACAAGATTTTTGGCGTGCTGAAAGGTTTTTCGGCAGAGGAACTTGAACACAGCACGGAAAACGGCAAAATCTCGGTGACCTGCGAATTCTGCTCCACACACTATGATTTTGATCCGGCAGAAATCACCGCCGCACAATGACAGGACAATATAAAAACAGTGCCTGCCGGATCCGGCAGGCACTTGCCATCCGTATATTTTAGTTCAGGACGGGTTTATACCCCGGCATATCGAGTGAAAATGCGGGAATGGTAATGGGAAATAATTTTCCCTCATCTGTACTGCCGGCCTCATGATTTTGCATCATATAGCTGCCGGACATCATGCCGGAAGATGTTGTGAGCGGGCATCCGGATGAATATTGATAGCTGTCACCCGGTTTCAAAAACGGTTCCTCACCCACAACGCCTGGGCCGTGCACTTCTTCCGTGCGGCCATTGGCATCGGTGATTTTCCATGAGCGCGAGCGCAATTGCACCGCAATATCAGAATGATTGATAATGGTAACGCGATAAGCCCAGACAAACCGCTGTTCATCCGGAGAAGATTGCTCTTCCAGATAAAACGGCTCAACAATAACCTCAATATTATGCGTAACCGCGCGATACATGGGCAACCAGCCGTAAAATCATCAGATTAAGGTAAGAGGCTGCGGATTATCCCGCAACCCCGTGATCTTTTAGCCTTGAGCGGCCTTCAGCGCAAAGTCAATATCCTCCAGCAGATCTTCTGTATCTTCAAGGCCAATGGAAAGTCGCAATAAGCCATCAGTAATGCCAAGTTCAGCTTTGGCCTCATCGCTTAAGTTTTTATGTGTGGATGTGGCCGGATGGGTGATCAGGCTTTTTGCATCACCAAGATTATTGGAAATGCGAATGACTTCCAGCGCATTTTCAAAGGCAAAAGCTGCTTTTTTGCCGCCCTTGAGCTCCAGCGCAATCATGGTGGAGCCGCCGCTCATCTGCTTGGCAATAATATCGGCCTGCGGATGGTCTTTGCGTCCGGGATAAATCACGCGGGCAACGGCATTTTGTTGCGCCAGAAAATCGGCAATCTGTGTAGCTGAGCGGGTCTGTGCTTCTACGCGCACCGGTAAGGTTTCCAGCCCTTTCAGCATCGCCCATGCATTGAACGGGCTAAGCCCCGGGCCGGTATGGCGGAAATAATCCTGCAGCACTTCTGTTGTCCATTCACGGTCGGAGAGAATAACCCCGCCAAGACAGCGCCCCTGACCGTCAATATGTTTGGTAGCAGAATAAACCACAATATGGGCGCCCAGTTGCAGCGGCTTTTGATAGAGCGGTGTGGCAAACACATTATCCACAATCAGCCTTGCGCCGATTTGATTGGCAAGTACCGCAATTTTTGCAATATCCATCACTTCCAGTGTCGGGTTGGTCGGGCTTTCCAGAAACATGACTTTGGTATTGGGGCGGACGGCATTTTCCCAGTTTTCAAATTTCACGCCGTCAATCAGGGTAAATTCCACACCATATTTGGGCAGCAGGGTTTCAATAATATAGCGGCATGAGCCGAACATGGCCTTGGCAGCCAGCACATGATCACCTGTTTTTACCTGACAAAGAATGGCCGCGGCAACTGCTGCCATGCCGGAAGCGGTGGCGCGGGCTTCTTCAGCGCCTTCAATAGCGCACATGCGTTTTTCAAACATATCGGTGGTTGGATTAGCATAGCGCGAATAGATAAAGCCGGGATCCTCACCGGTAAAACGGGCTTCACAGGCCTCGGCACTGTCATAAACAAAGCCCTGTGTTAAAAATAATGCCTCTGATGTCTCGCCATATGGGGTGCGGGTTGTGCCGCTATGGACAAGCTGAGTTGCGGGGCGGAATGTGCGGATATGTTTCTTTGTCATCGGTCCAACCTGTAATAAGGCCATATGCAGGATAACCGGCAGGGTGCGGAGCGCACTGGCCAATAAAAAACCGGCCTTTGCCCGAATACGCAAAAAGACCGGTTATGAACCGCGGCCATATTTAGCGAATTCTTTAACGTGGCTGCAAGCCGGCCGGCCAAATCACCACGGTAATTTTGTAAGACTATTGCGTTTATGCTGTCAAGAGCGGCATTTTGCCCGAAAATTTAAAAATGCGTATGGATGATCTGCAAAAAGCTGAATTTATGGTAGTTGTCTTTTAACTGTTAAAGGCTATGGAACAGAGAATGCCGCAGCCCGCCCGCCTGAAAAAGGGGTGCGTTTTTGCTGCGGATTCTTTGTGCAGGACTGGACAAAATAATGACCCGAGATAGCGGAATATTGGCAGACAGCGATATTGCAGCCTTGTTTGAAACAGGGGCGCTTAAGGCCGGACGCGCGCTTGATTCTGATCAGATACAGCCTGCAAGCCTTGATCTGCGGCTTGGTGCCAAAGCCTATCGGGTACGTGCTTCTTTTATGCCGGGGCCCGATACGCCGGTGATGGATAAGCTGGAGCGGCTGAAACTGCACGAGATTGATCTGCGTGAGGGGGCAGTGCTGGAAACCGGCTGTGTTTATATCGTGCCGCTTCTGGAAAGTCTGGCACTGCCGGCAGAACTTTCGGCTTCTGCCAATCCTAAAAGCTCGACAGGGCGACTTGATATTTTCACACGTGTTATCACCGATAATGCGCAGGAATTTGACAAGGTCTCTGCCGGTTATCACGGGCCGCTTTATCTGGAGGTCAGCCCGCGCACATTTCCCATTGTGGCACGTACCGGCTCCCGCCTGTCACAAATTCGTTTTCGCAAGGGCTCGTCTTTGCTGGGTGAGGAGCAACTGGCCGCATTGCATGCGCAGGAAATATTGGTTGCTTCCGCAATGCCGAATATATCCAATGGTGGTATTGCCCTGTCAATTGATCTTCAGGGGCAGGAAAACGGCCTGATCGGCTATCGTGGCAAACATCATACATCGGTTGTTGATGTGGATAAGCGTGCGCAGCATGATGTGCTGGATTTCTGGGAGCCGATTTATGATCGGGGCACGCATGAGCTGGTGCTTGATCCGGATGAGTTCTACATTCTTGTTTCGCAGGAGGCGGTGCATGTGCCGCCGCTTTATGCGGCAGAGATGACCCCGTTTGACCCGCTGGTGGGTGAGTTCCGTGTGCATTATGCCGGTTTCTTTGATCCGGGCTTTGGTAATGTTGCAGCAGGCGGCAAAGGCAGCCGCGCGGTGCTGGAGGTGCGAAGCCATGAGGTGCCGTTCATACTTGAACATGGCCAGATTGTCGGCCGCCTGATTTATGAACATATGCTCAAGCGGCCAAAGGCGCTTTATGGCAGTGATCTTGGTTCCCATTATCAGGCGCAGGGTTTGAAGCTTTCCAAGCATTTTCGCTGAATATTGGCGCATTCAGGCCGCAAGGTGCGGAAATATTCGCAAAGTCTTTACAAAAGCCGCGGCGGACTTTATCGCTCAAAATGCATCTGTCCTTTAAGGATAGGCGGATTTATGCGTTTTTGGGGGAGTGCTGCGCAAAATCATGGTAACAGAAACACACCGCACAATAAAAACCGCAGGGAGTGAGCCTCACCGGCTGATGCTGGGTATTATTGTGTTGCCGGGTTTCACTTTATCTGCGCTTAGTCTGTTTCTTGATCCTTTTCGTCTGGCCGCTGATGACAAAGACAAAAGCAGACAGATCCGTTGTGGCTGGAAAATCTGCACCTTGACCGGCCTGCCTGTCGTTTCAAGCTCTGGCCTTGCAGTTGAGCCGACCGCACCGATCGGCGCACTTGATGATTGTGATTATATTGTGGTGGTTGGTGGTGTTTTGCCCCATTACCGGCCGGGGCAAAACAGGCTGATTGAGCTGTTGCGCCGTATGGACAGGCAGCGCAAAAATGTGGTCGGGCTTTGTACGGCTGCCTTTATTGTGGCAGAGGCCGGCTTGCTGGAGGACAGAAAGTGCTGCGTCAACTGGTTTCATAAAGAAGATTTTCTGCAATTATTTGATGGTTTTACCGCTGATACCACGAGCCAGTTTCATCGCAGCGGCGCGCATTTTACCTGTGCAGGCGGTTTGGGGGCGGCATCTTTGGCGTTGTCGATTATTCAGGTGGAAATATCCGAGGAAATGGCGCGCAAAAGTGCATCAATCCTGATGTTTCCTTATGAATTATTATCTTCCGAGCAGCCGGCGCTGAGTTTTAATGGCGTTCGCTCGCCGATGATCCGCAAGGCCATTCGTATTTTTGAAGAAACACTGGAAGAGCCGCTGGCCATGGCCGATGTGGCACGCAGGCTTGGTATTTCAACACGCCAGATGGAGCGGGGGTTTAAAACCGGACTTGGTAAAACCGCTTTTCAGGTGCGCGAGGAATTGCGGGTGCAACGTGCCAAGGAATTGCTGATGGCGGGCGGGTCGTCTCTGCTTGAGGTGGCCGTTGCCAGTGGTTTCACGGATACGCGCAGCATGAACCGTTCTTTTCTGCGTCAGAAGCAGAGCTTGCCACGCACTTATAAAACCGGACGCTGAAGCTTTCAGTCTGGTTTTAGGCAGCGGTTGCAAGGCTTGTCATTGGTCATATTCGTGCTTATTTGTTGTTTTTAACAAAGGAGTTCTGTTTATGTCGGATCGTGCTACCCGTTTTCTGGGCGATACGCCGGGGCGTGTTCTCATCAAGCTGATTGTGATTTCGCTGGTTGTCGGTGTGGTTATGCACGCTTTTAACTGGACGCCTTATGATATTTTGCTCAATATTCGCGATTTTTTTGTAAGCCTCTGGAATATGGGCTTTTCTGCCTTGTCACGCTTTGCGGATTATTTGTTGCTTGGCGCGGCGGTTGTTGTGCCTGCCTTTATTCTGCTCAGAATTATCAGTTATAGAAAATAGCTGACTTTGTGCAGCCTCTGTGTTCTGCTTTCTCATTGATGGTTTGGATGACTGATCGTTTTTTGCTCACGCGCCGTTATCTTCTGGCTGGTGGCGGCGCATTTTTATTGTCGCCGTCCGGCTTGGGCATTTCATCTGCCTTTGCCGCAACAGATGTGACAATACAGATAAACAGGCTGCGCAAAAACTATGGCGTGCCGCCATTGCAACCTGATGAAAGGCTGGATAAAGCAGCACTTTATCAGGCAAAATTGATGGCCGAATATGGCAAAATCGGCCACAATATCGGCTGGAGTAACACATTTACAGCGCGGTTGAAACAGGCGGGCATTCGCGGCCCTGCTGCTGAAAATGTGGCATCAGGCCAGAAAGATGTGGCCTCAGTACTGGATGCATGGCTGAAATCAGCCGGCCACCGGCGCAATCTTCTTGATCCGCTTTTTACCCGTTTTGGCCTTGCCTATGCCTTTCGTGAGGATAAACCGCATTATCTTTACTGGGCAATGCTCTATGGTGTGTAATCCTTGAAAAGGGAACGGAATATAATTTCCGGTCAATAGCAGAATCCAGCTGACCGGCGGGGAAAAACAGGCTATAAATCAGCAGGATTTTCTGCGCCGCTGAGAATATATTTGCTAAGAGTAATCGGGGAACGGGCAGTAAAAACACGCTTAATATATCTCAAATCTGTGTGGTGTTATGTTTAAGCCCGATAGTGATGCGCTTGCGCAGTCTCTCATCCGTCCGTTTGATGTCACGCATCGCATGGTGTTGTCCATCGCCGTGCCGATGACACTTGCCGGCATGACAACACCTTTGCTGGGGCTGGTTGATACCGGCGTGATCGGTCAGCTTGGCAATGCGGGCATGCTGGGCGGACTGGCCATGGGGGCGCTGGTTTTTGACTGTTTGTTTTCGATATTCGGGTTTTTGCGTTCGGGCACAACCGGCCTGGTGGCGCAGGCTATGGGACGCGGTGATACGGAAGAGGAGCTTGTTGTTTTCTGGCGCGCGGTGATTGTGGCGCTGATGGCAGGCCTTTTGATGATTGCCTGTTTGCCGTTCACACTTTATGCCGCCAATGATATTCTTAAACCCGCCTCGGATACCGCAAAAGCACTCAATGAATATGTTTCAATCCGCATGATTTCAGCGCCGATGGCTCTGGTCAATTTTGCAGTACTTGGCCTGTTGCTGGGGCGGGGCAGGGGCATATTCGGGCTGGCACTGCAGTTTTTGCTCAATGGGATTAATATTATTCTCGCACTTGTTCTCGGCCTTGGTCTTGGCTGGGAAGTATCAGGCGTGGCATGGGCAACAGTGGCGGGCGAGACGATTGCCGCATTGGCCGGCATGGGGCTTCTTATCTGGCGCGGCGGCGCGCTGCACCGGCTTGATATGACCCGCCTGCTAGATAAAGCCGGCCTTTGGCGGATGATTGTTATCAGCCGTGATATTATGATCCGCTCCTTGTTGTTGATGTCGACTTATGTGTTTTTTGCCCGCGTGGGCAATGAACTTGGCACAATCACACTGGCGGCCAATGCCGTATTGATGAATTTTTATCTGGTTGTGGGCTTTTTTCTTGATGGCGTAACCATAGCCGCCGAACAATTGGCGGGACGGGCATTGGGCGCACGCTACAGCCCTGCATTCCGCCGCTCCATTCAGCTTACATTCTTATGGGGGCTGATTATGGCGCTGGTTATGGGGGCAGGCTTCCTGCTGTTTGGTGAGTGGCTGATTAATGTTCTGACCACCGAGCCGCATGTGCAGACCATGGCGCTTTACTATTTGCCATGGGTGTCACTCACGGCCTTGACCGGCCTCTATGCTTTCCAGATGGACAGTATTTTCATCGGCGCATCCTGGTCAAAAGATATGCGCAATATGATGTTTTTGTCACTGTTTGTTTTCTTTGGCGTGCTCTACGGCACACGCGACTGGCTTGGCAATCACAGCCTGTGGCTGGCGCTGAATATGTTCCTGCTTATTCGCGGCATCACTTTATCGGCAATGCTGCCGCGGCGTTATCGTGGTGAATTTCCATTGGCCTGAGCAGCGTTTCAAAGACAGAGCTTTTAGTTAACGTTTGTTGATTTTCACCCGTCATGCTTGTGCTGCATGGCGGACGGATGTGGTTTATCTGCGGAAAAGACAATAATTTTTGACCGGCTTGAATAATATTTTTCTTACAAAGGCGTTGGGTTTTACAGAAAAATGCACGGGAAAGGCGCCGGATTATCAAGCAAAAACAAGGGGGATAAGATTGGGCTTGATTGCGGTATTAATTTAAAATTAACGAATAAAATCAATGCATAAACTTATTTCATGTTAACGAAGCATCAAGGTTAATAGACCATTATTTGCGCATAGTCATTTTATTGATTGAGTGGAGTGTTCCGGTGCGTAGTGTAGCTTTGCGGGCCCTGTTTGGCCGTTCCGGCAATGAGCCAGCACAGGTCTGGTATTATCCTTCTGAAGGATATTGCCCGCAGGACGGGCGCTATTATCCTGTTGCAGTCACACTGAAACAAAAACGTAAATCTGCAACCCTGCCCGTGCTTTTTGCCGGAGTAGGATTATTTTTCTATTCAAGCAATGTCATCGCCTATCAGGATATGGCCAGCATGATGAGCGCGGCGGAAAATCCGGAACACCGCTGGATGGCCTATATGGTTGATGCTCCTGCCGGTTCTGTGCACAAGGCGGAGATGCCTTTTATAGATTCATCCGTGATAACCGGCAGCCTGAGCGCGGCGGCCGATATTAACGGTGTGGGCCGCGTGGTGATAAGCGGCAGAACAGCGGGCGGCAAACGCGGGGTTGATGATCCTGATCCGGATGAAAATCGCATCAGCCGCGCTGATAAGCAGGGGCGTCTGGTATCGGTGCAGACCAGGGCGCCGGCGCGGATGTTTAATGCCGGCTCGCTTGCCGGGCAGGTTTCATCGGTGAGTCCCAGGCTGCTGCAACCGGTAGCCGGTAAAAAAGATATAAAGACCGCATTTGTAAAAGGTCCGATTCGCGGCAAGGAAGTTGAAATTACGCTGGCCTTCCATCGTCCGGAGGTGAAACCCGCTATTGCGGTGCCAACGGCACTGGCATCATTGATTACCAATGACAAGCCGGATGTATTGGCGCTTGGCTATGCGCCATCAAAGCCGGATTATGCCAAGACCTCACCTTTTGAGAGTATTCTGACGCCTGAGAAAAACAGCGGCCGGTTTATTCCGCCCATCAGCACGCGCGATCATAATTGGGCGGCAACGCCTCTGCCGCCTGCTGTTTTTAGTGCGGCTGAGCAAAAATGCCTTGCAGAAGGCATTTATTTTGAAGCGCGCGGCGAGCCGTTGAAAGGGCAGGCGGCTGTGGGGCAGGTTATTCTTAACCGTGTGCGCAATCCGGCCTATCCGTCAACAATTTGTGGTGTGGTCTATCAGAACAGGGATTGGCGCAATGCTTGCCAGTTTTCCTTTGCCTGCGACGGGCAGAAGCACCGTGTCACTGAAGCCGGTCACTGGCGTATTGCACAACAAGTGGCCAAGGCGGTAACCGCAGGGCAGATCTGGCTGCCGGAAGTGGGCTCTGCAACGCATTATCACGCTGTTTATGTGCGTCCTCGCTGGGCTTCCACTATGGAAAAAGTCAAAAAAATTGGCCTGCATATTTTCTATCGCACTTATGGCGGTGGCTGGAGCTGAATGGACAGGGATTCGGCGCTTTGATGGCAGGTGAAAGGCGGCATTTAGGCGCTGCATGTGTTGTGCTTATGTTAAGTATATGATTTAACAATGCAAAAAACCTTCAACTTCTATGCAGACAGTGCCTTGACGAATGGGCTGCCTGTTAATATGTTGCGGCCGACTTCACAGTAGGGTGAAAACGACCGTTTTCTTGCCAGAGGAGGCATGAATGGCCGCCGGGAATATGCCCGAAAAGCCACAGCAATCCGATAAAGCGGCAAGCAAGGCCGATGATCCTGCTCGGGCAAGTCTGGATGATCGTTTACGCAAGCTTGAGAGCCATCTGGCGGCCAAGGGCGTGGGTGAAAAATCTGCAAATGGCAAACAGGCCGCAAATGGCTCAACTCAGATGGGGCAGGCTGTCAAGCTTTCCAGTGAGTTTATTGCCGGCATTGTGGCGGGCGCTGGTTTGGGATGGTTTATTGATCAGGTGGCAGGCACAACGCCGTGGGGCTTGATCATTTTTCTCTTCCTTGGTTTTGGCGCCGGTATTCTCAATGTTTTGCGTTCCGCAGGTTATGTCGCAGAAAACGGCAATAATGTGGGCGGAAAGCAACAGAAAGAAAAATAATGTGCATAAAGGTGTCTGCCTGAATGCATCATGTTCAATAAGCCTGTAAAGGCAAAGGGGCGCTTGAGGCAGGAAATGCTTATTAAGTGCCGTAAAACTTATATATGCGGCTGCTCTGCGCTTGAGGCTGCGGGCGGCTGCGGAAATAAACGGGGTGGCTGTGCATATATGGTTTTCTCCGGCCTGTTGGGGTTCCCCCTGCGGTTAATTTGCCTTCGGGCATGGACAAATTGCCTTCGGGCATCAAAAATCGCCTTCGGGCATGAATGAAACGCCTTCGGGCACGCGTTGACAGGTGAGGTTAAGGTGGCAAACGATCCGATCCATCAGTTTGAGGTTTCCAGATGGATTCCTATCGATGTCGGCGGTGTCGATCTGTCGTTTACGAATGTTTCCGCCTTTATGGTGCTGACTGTCGTAACCGCTTCCGCTTTTCTGTTTCTGACATCAGCAGGGCGCGGCATTGTTCCGACACGTCTGCAGTCAGTTTCTGAGATGGCCTATGAATTTGTGGCGGGATCGCTGAGAGATTCCGCCGGTTCACAAGGTATGAAATTTTTTCCGTTTGTGTTCTCATTGTTCACATTCATCCTTGTGGCAAATTTTATCGGCCTGTTTCCGTATTTTTATACGGTAACCAGTCAGATCATTGTCACTTTTGCTCTGGCGCTGCTCGTTATCGCTATTGTAATCATCTATGGTTTCTTCAAACACGGTTTCGGCTTCCTCAGGCTGTTTGTGCCAAGTGGCGTGCCGGGCATTATTGTGCCGCTGGTTGTTGCTATTGAAATCATCTCTTTCCTGTCGCGTCCGATCAGTCTTTCTGTGCGTCTTTTTGCTAACATGCTTGCCGGCCATATCACACTGAAAGTGTTTGCAGGCTTTGTCGTGTCTATGGCTTCAATGGGTGCGCTTGGTGTTGGTGGTGCTGTGTTGCCGCTGATCATGACTGTTGCGATTACGGCTCTGGAATTCCTGGTGGCATTCCTGCAGGCCTATGTGTTCACCGTTTTGACCTGCATGTATATCAATGATGCGGTTCATCCGGGGCACTGACCACTGAATTGGCTGCTGCCCGATATCCGGACGGCAGCCTGTCTATCCTACAAATCAGGCTCTGCATCTTAGATGAACTGTGCGCAACACATCATTTGATTTACAGGTCGCTCTGAAATATCGCCGGCGGGTTTCCGCCAGAACTGAAATCCGCATTTATATCAATCCAGAAGGAGCTTATCATGGAAGCGGAAGCAGCAAAGTACATCGGTGCAGGTCTGGCCTGTTTCGGTATGGCCGGTACGGCTCTCGGCCTTGGCAACATTTTCGGTAGCTTTCTTTCGGGTGCACTGCGTAATCCGTCTGCCGCTGACAGCCAGTTCGGCCGTCTGGTATTCGGCTTCGCTGTGACAGAAGCTCTGGGCATCTTCTCGCTGCTCATCGCGCTTCTTCTCCTGTTCGCAGTTTAATTTTAAGCTGCCGGATTCAACCGGCCGCATATGTTTGTCTTTATAAAGATATGCGGCATATGCGGCTGGTTCTCGTTTATTAAGCCTGACTTATAAGGGGAAAATTGGATGTTCGTGTCCACGGCATTTGCCCAAACCGCTACCGATTCTCAGCCGGCGCCTGTGTCGGGAACTGACAGTGGCAGCCCTGTGGTGCACACCGAAACAGGTGTGGCGCACGAAGCCGGTAAAGGCGTGTTTCCACCATTTGATTCCACCCATTATGCATCGCAGCTGCTTTGGCTTGCGATTACTTTCGGGCTGTTCTATCTGTTTATGTCGCGCGTTGTGCTGCCACGTATTGGCGGTGTGATTGAAACCCGCCGCGACCGTATTGCCCAGGATCTGGAACAGGCTGCACGCCTGAAAACCGATGCGGACAATGCTATAGCCGCCTATGAGCAGGAACTGGCAGAAGCACGTAAGCGCGCTGTGATTATTGGCCAGGAAGCCCGCGACAAGGCAAAAGCTGATATTGAGGCTGAACGTAAAACTGCCGAAGCATCGCTTGAAAAGAAATTAGCCGAGGCTGAGACCCATATCGCTGCCATAAAAAACAAGGCAATGAATGATCTGAGCGCGATTGCTGAAGATACAGCGGCAGAAATCGTTGAGAAATTGCTCGGCGTCAAAACTGACAAGGCTGAAATCACAGCTTCAGTTAAAGCTGTCAGCGCGTAAGGGAGACCATTATGGATGCAACATTTTGGGCCTTTATTGGTCTGGTTATTTTCCTGGCGCTGCTGGCTTATCTTAAAGTTCCGGGCATGATTGGCCGCTCGCTGGATGAGCGTGCAGCAAATATTGCCAAAGAGCTGGATGAAGCGCGCACCTTGCGCGAAGAGGCGCAGGCACTTTTGGCGGAATATCACCGCAAGCGCAAGGAAGCCGAAAAAGAAGCCGGTGAGATTGTTGCAAGTGCACAGCGTGAGGCTGCCGCTCTTCTGAGCGATGCAAAGGCAAAATCTGAGGAATATATTGCCCGCCGCAACAAGCTTGCTGAACAGAAAATTGCGCAGGCTGAAAGTGATGCGGTTAATCAGGTGCGTGCATCGGCTGTTGAAATTGCTGTTGCCGCTGCAAGTACATTGATTGCCACTAAGGTTGATGCAAAAACCGCAGGTACCTTGTTCAAGTCCTCATTGGAACAGGTTAAGGAAAACTTCAATTAAGTTTCTGTCAGAGTTTCTAACAGACTATAATTTATTGAAACGCCGCATTCAGCGGCGTTTTTTATTTCAAGCCCAATGTCGGTGAAGCATAGTCTCTATGCTCTGTTTTGCGCTCAGGATGAGATAAAACGCTATGCGCCGGCACACCCTGCCTGCCATTGTTGATTATATGAAAACTTGCAAGGCGGCAGATGTTTTGGCAGCAGTTGATATCGGTACAGGGCAATACACTTATGCATAGTGTTGGTCAGCAGGGTTAACCTTTCAGCCAGCGGCCCTTGATCGGTGCAAAACTATAGCGATGCAGCCCGTTTACAGGTCCGAGATCTTCAATGGCTGCCCTGTGTGCCGCAGTGCCGTAGCCGGCATGTTTGCCGAGCCCGTAAGCAGGATGAACCAGGCCGGCACGCTCCATCATCCGGTCACGTGTAACCTTGGCAATAATCGATGCTGCCGCAATTGTCAGTGAGCGTTGATCACCTTTCACCAATGTGTGTGCAGGGCAGGGCAGGGCTTCAGGTATTTTATTGCCGTCAATCAATGCATAATCCGGTTTGATCGCCAGCGCATCTGTGCAGCGTTTCATTGCCAGCAGTGAGGCGGCAAGAATATTGCTACGGTCAATGGTATCGGCACACAGGCTGCACAGGCTGACAGCCACTGCCTGTTGCATAATATGATCAAACAGCTGATTGCGTTTTGCGGCAGACAACCGCTTGGAATCATCAAGCCCTTGCGGCAGGTTATCCGCATTCAGTATCACGCAGGCCGCAACCACAGGACCGGCCAGCGGGCCGCGGCCGGCTTCATCCAGCCCTGCGATTAATTTGTATCCTGCAGCCTGTAATTGCTGTTCATGATAATAATCCGGCGTAAACTGATCAGGCTTGTGGCCGGATTTTGAATGCTTTTTTGAAAAAAGCGGAGAATCAGAAGGTGCTTTGCTCATAAAGCGAGATTGCATTCTTGCTGATTCTCCGCAAGGCCACATTGCAAAGGGATGGAACAATGTGGCTGCTGCCGGTAAAATAAAGGCGGCGTTTACCGGCATTTTGCTAGGCGTCAAAACAGTGAAAGCTGGGTGCCGTTTGGTTGTGGCGGTGTGAAAAGATCACAGCGCAGGCGGTATTTATGCATATTGAGCCCAAGTTTTTTGCAGCTGATTTCAAAGCGGCGGCCAATCTGCCACGCATAGGGGCCTTCACCGCGCATGCGCTTGCTCCATTCCGCATCATAATCCTTGCCCCCGCGCATAGAGCGCAGCAAAGACATGACATGACGGTAACGGTCGGGAAAATAGCGCAGCAACCAGTCCTTGAATAAGGGTGCCACTTCATAGGGCAGGCGCAGCAGCACATAGCCTGCTTCACGCGCGCCCATAGCGTGGGCACATTCCAATATGCGCTCAATTTCATGATCATTAATTCCGGGAATAACAGGGCCAAGCATAACCGAAACAGGAATGCCGGCTTCGCTCAATTGCCGCACGGTTTGTAGCCGCAGCCCCGGTGTGGCGGCACGTGGCTCCATTTGGCGCGCAAGTTTTGCATCCAGCGTGGTGATTGAAATGGCAACTTTGGCAAGACCGCGCTCTGCCATGGATTGCAGAATATCCAGATCCCGTATCACAAGGGCGGATTTGGTGACAATGCCGACAGGATGATTGGCACCATCCAGCACATGGAGAATGTCGCGCATAATACGCCATTTTTTCTCTATCGGCTGATAGGGATCAGTATTGGTGCCAATGGCAATGGTTTTCGGGGTATAGCCTGATTTTGCAAGCTCCTTTTCCAAAAGCCTTGCAGCGTCCGGCTTGGCAAACAGCCTGGTCTCAAAATCCAGACCGGTTGAAAGCCCCATATAGCTGTGCGATGGGCGGGCAAAGCAATAAATGCAGCCATGCTCACAACCGCGATAGGGGTTAACAGAACGGTCAAAATGAATATCAGGCGAGTCATTGCGGGTGATAATGCTGCGCGGCTTTTCAATCTGAACCTCGGTTTTAAAAGGTTCGAGCTCTTCAAGGGTATTCCAGCCGTCATCATCGGCAAGGCGGGTCTGGTTTTCAAAACGTCCGGAGGGGTTAATGCCGGCGCCGCGGCCTCTGCGGCGGCTGTGGTCAATCCGCAAGCCGGAAGCCTCAATAATTGCATTGGCCTGATCTGTGCGCTCTGCGCCAAAAACGGCGGAGCGGGAGAAAACGGCCTGATCAGCCGGTTCGAAAACCTCCTGTAAAATTGCCATAGCTTTCTCCTTGCCGGCCAAGACTTAAAAAGACCTGACCGGAGCCCAAAATAAAACCGTGCTTAATGTGAGCGGTGCCTGCGACTCGGTTGCACCATGAATGCGTTAAAATCTAACCGCAAAAATAGAACAAATCAAGAACTATTTGGTGGCAGTTATAAGTGGCAGTTATAAAAGGAGCCATATGCTTGAAGATAAAGCTCATTTATTCTTGCGTTTCAAATGCTCATCAAGACGGGGCATTATCTCAACAAAATTGCACGGACGATGGCGATAATCGAGCTGTTGGGCGAGAATGCCGTTCCATGCATCGCGGCAGGCGCCGCCTGAGCCTGGCAGCACAAAAATGAAGGTCTGGTTGAGCATTCCGGCTGTTGCGCGGGATTGAATGGTAGATGTGCCGATATTTGCAAATGATATCTGGTGGAAAATTGCTGAGAACCCGTCCATCTTCTTATCAAAAAGCGGCTCCAGCGCATCCGGCGTAACATCGCGGCCAGTAAAACCGGTGCCGCCGGTGGTGATAATCACATCAATGGCAGGGTCTTTTGACCAATGCACAACCTGATCGCGGATTTTTTGCACATCATCAGGCACGATTTTCCGGTCGCAAAGCCGGTGGCCTGCTTCTTCGATACGGGCGCAGAGATAGGCGCCGGAAGTATCTGTTTGCAGGATCCGGCTGTCTGAAACCGTGAGAACAGCAATGCCAACCGGAATGAATGGGCGTTCATTTTGAGAGACTGCAGACATAATCACGGCTCCTTCAAAATCAGGGCTTTGCCGCCTTTGTTATTGACGACCGCCCGGGCTGGCTTGTTGGCTGGCCTGTCCGGCAAGCCCTGTTCGGATTGGCTTGTCCGGCAAGCCCTGTCCGGAATGTTCAGGATGAGATGATAATGTGTTTGTATAGCAGATAAACCAGTGCGGATAATGCTCATGCAAAAATACCGCTGCCTGTTGCGCTGCGGTCTGTGTAGCATAAATTCCGAAACATGTGGCACCGGAACCGGACATCTGCGCCAATAAGGCACCGCTTTGGCGCAGCAATTGCAAAATTTGCGGCAATTGCGGAGCCAGCCTCATAGCCGGTTCAAAAAGATCATTGCGTGTGGATGCAAGATAGTTGCACAGATCCGTATGATTGCGGACAGAGTGCAAATCCGGCAATGGCGGATTATCGCGTTTTTGCAATTGCTGAAAAATCTGCGGCGTGGCGATGGCAGTGCCGTCATTGACAAGCACCAGCGGCAGTGCCGGCAGGTCGGGAATTGCCTGTAGCTCCTCGCCGATACCGCGCGCAATCACGCCGCCGCCGTAAAGCTGACCATGCAAACACATTGGCACATCAGCGCCAAGCTGCAGGCAGATATGTTGCAGAGTGGCCGGATCCGGCCTGATGTTCCACAGGCGCAGCAACAATGTCAAAACAGCCGCGGCATCACCGGAGCCGCTGCCTATGCCGGAGGCAACGGGCAGTTTTTTTTCCAGATGAATGGCAACAGCCGGCGCCTGATGGGGATAATATGCGCGCAATAGATCGCGGGCTTTGATGGCAAGATTCTTGCCATCAACCGGCAGATTTTGCCCGAACCGGCCGCAAAGGGTAAAATTGTCTTTTTCTGCTAAGCGCACTGAGATTGCATCACCGTAATCTGCAAAAGCGACCAGGCTGTCCAGCAGGTGATAGCCATCTGCCCGCCTGCCGGTAACATGCAGCGCAAGGTTTAGTTTGGCATAGGCCGTGGCATGCAGTGTGGGGGCTTCATCAGTGTCGTTCAGAGCGCCGGCATGTTGGGTGGGCATATCTGGCATGGTGAAGAGATCAGTCTTTGTTTGCCGGGCGGTAAACACCGGTTTCAGGATCCTGCACAAGGGTGCCGCTCGCACCTGTTCTGGCCTCCTGTTCGGCCTGACGCACACGCCGGGAAACACGTTCCGCCTCACGTTTGAATGAGCGATAGCCGTAGATTGCCGCCGCAACAA
Source organism: Pseudochrobactrum albidum (assembly GCF_051851455.1). Taxonomy (NCBI): domain Bacteria; kingdom Pseudomonadati; phylum Pseudomonadota; class Alphaproteobacteria; order Hyphomicrobiales; family Brucellaceae; genus Pseudochrobactrum; species Pseudochrobactrum albidum. Next base: position 400,617 of record NZ_JBPVTR010000024.1, on the reverse strand, counting down.
GAAGGATCAGAAAAATCAGCTGTGGCATGGCCGGCTCCTTTGAGAGCATATCCTGAAAAATACCAAATGATTTTCAGACAGAATATGCATAATAACCAAAAGCTGGAGCACCATTATATTTCAGGCATAAACTGATAATGCTCCGGCAGAGAGGCAGAATTTCCTGAAATTTAATCAGCATGCAGTGATATTTCAAGCAATACTACAGCCCGTAGCGCGACCACAGGGCTTTTTCTTCCATTGCCGTTATCAGGCCGGAGCCGGCCTCGCCAAGCATCCGGCCATAGGCAATGCCGCCGCTATTTTTGCGCCCCAGCAGGCCGCGTGGTGCCTGTATCAGTTTAAGGCTGGTTTTTTCACCGTAGATTTGCCGCAGATGTGCCCGCATATCGCCAAGCCCGTCAATCAGCCCCAGTTTTAATGCGGTTATGCCTGTCCAGAACTGGCCGGTAAAAATATCTTCATGATCGCTGAGTTTTGCGCCGCGCCTTTCTTTAACCATAGCGATGAATGTTTCATGGATTTCCAGTTGCAAAGCCTTGATATGTTCAATATCAGCGGGCTTTTCCGGCTGAAACGGATCCATGGATACCTTGTTTTTGCCTGCCGTATGCACGCGGCGTTCAACGCCGATTTTCCTGATCAGTTCAGTAAAGCCGAAAGAAGCAGAAACCACACCGATTGAGCCCAGTATTGAAGAGGGATCAGCAATAATTTCATCACCGGCAATGGCTATCATATAGCCGCCCGAGGCTGCGACATCCTCAACAAATACATGAACCTTCTTGTTTTTCTCCTGTGCCAGATCGCGGATGCGCTTATAGATCAGCCGCGATTGCACCGGTGAGCCGCCAGGCGAATTAATGCTAAGCGCCACGGCAGGGCTGTGTTTGAGGGCAAAAGCCTTATCAAGCTGCTGTGCGATCCCCTCCAGCGAGAGCGCCTGCCGCAGCGGGCTGTTGCTGCTCATAATTGCACCGGAAAGCCGGACAACCGGAATTTCAACCTGAGAAGATCTGAAACGGCGCGGAATGAAGCGGTCAATGCAGGTCGGCACAATAAATCTCCGTAGGAAGACTGGGTATAAAAATGTTTTCACCCGCTGTTATAGCGATAGCGGGTGAAAACTGAACCTGTTATTTTGCTGCGCGCTCACGGGTGGTGATGTGCAGCAGAAGCCAGCCGCAAAGCGCCGATATGCTGGAGCCGAGCAGGACGCCGATTTTGGTTTCATTATGCAAAAGCACATTGTCGAAAGACAACAGGCCGATAAACAGGCTCATGGTAAAGCCGATACCGCATAAAAGCGCCACGCCGTAAAGCTGCGACCAGCTTGCCCCCATCGGCTTTGCGGCAATGCCGGCACGGATCGCCAGCCATGCCGCGCCAAAAACGCCAAATTGCTTGCCCAGAAACAGGCCAAGCGCAATGCCAAGTGTGAGTGTATCGCCAAGAATGGACGGGCTCATGCCAGAAAAAGACACGCCTGCATTGGCAAAGCCAAAAATCGGCACGATAACAAAACCAACCCATTTGGCCAGCGCATGCTCAAGAATATGCAGCGGCGAGCTCATATCATCGGGGCGGCCGAGTGCTGGCTTGATCGGAATGGTCATGGCTGTGAGCACACCTGCAACAGTGGCGTGAACCCCTGACCGCAGCACAAAGAACCACAGCACAAAACCAAGGATAAGATAAGGCGCAAGCCGCATCACGCCTGCCTTGTTAAGGATGAACATCAGCACAAAAATGCCCGCCGCACCGGCAAGATAGAGCGTGGAAATCTCGGATGTGTAAAAGACGGCAATAATTGCCACCGCCGCCAGATCATCAAGAATGGCAAGTGTTGCCAGAAATACTTTAAGGCTGGTCGGAACACGCGGCCCGAGCAGGGAGAGCACGCCCAGCGCAAAGGCAATATCCGTGGCAGATGGAATGGCCCAGCCGCGGATGGTATCCGGATTAGACCAGTTGAAACCGGAAAAGATCAGTGCAGGAACAATCACCCCGCCGGCGGCCGCAATGCCGGGCAGGGCTCGGTTAGACCAGCTTGCCAGCTGACCATCGAGAAATTCTCGTTTAATTTCCAGTCCGACAAGCAGAAAAAACACAGCCATCAAGGCATCATTAACCCAATGCAGCACGCTCATGGGGCCTATTTTGCTTTCCATAATGTTGAAATAACTTTCAGCAAGCGGTGAATTGGCAACAATCAGCGCAAGGGCTGCAGCAATCATTAAAACAATACCGCTCGCGGATTCACTGTCCAGCCAATGTCGGAGCGTTGAGAAGGGGCGCTTGGTCTGGCTTTGTGTCATGCGATATTGCCTTTTCATTACAGGTCATCAAGCCTGACCGGTCTGCCTTCTTGATGACATTAAAAATTTCTGATTTCTGGAAATGCGCTTGCGCATAACAGAAACCGGCTATTGCAGGCCGGAACATCCGTTAATGACGCTTTGAGCGCGCAGGGTGAATTCATGGCCGGAACTTTTATGCAAAATTAATGCCGGCGCAAGGAAAACCGGTGCCCGACTGCCTTTTATTCCCGTAATTACCACGCGAATGGCCGTTTCTTCAGGCCTTGCATGCACAGGCAGGATGGTTATGTGCCCGAAACGGCGCTCAAGAGACGCGAATATATCCCCCAGATTGTCGGGGCGGGCAATGATGGCAATCTGCCCGCGCGGGCGCAAAATGCCGGAAGCCGTGCGTATCCAGCTCTCAAACATCCCTTCATGCATGATATGAGCCTGGGCTTTCAACGTATCAGGTGTTGCACGGTCGCGCGGATTGTTGAAAGGCGGGTTCATAATAACAAAATCAAAGCTGTTATCGGCAAGTCCTGCGGCGTGGCGGGCAGGGCGGGGCATTGTTACATCTGCCTGCAGCCATGCAAGGCGCGGGCGCAAATGCGCATTTTCAGGCAGGGTGCAGGATTTTTCCGCATAGAGCAGCATGTCTGCCGAGCGTTCAATCAGGGTTACTTCAGCCTTGCTGCAACGGGCGGCAACGGCCAGTCCGGCAGCGCCGGCGCCGGCGCCAAGATCGGCAACACGGCCGCTGAAACCATCCGGCACGGCTGCGGCCAGAATCATGGCGTCAATGCCGGAGCGATGTCCTTTCAGTGCAGGCTGTATCAGCCGGAACGCACCGCGGTGAAAGGCATCTGAAGTTTCGCCATAGGGCAGTTGCCTGTCATGAGGGGGCGTTGCGGGCATAAAATATTACTTTCTGACTTTTTAAAAGAGCGGCTCAGGGCTTTTTTAGCTGATTCTGTAATATGGTCGTGAAGCTGCCATTTTACTATATACTGGGGATTTGAACTCTTTTTACTGCGTTAAAGTGCTTTATTGTGCCGCGCTGTTTTGTGCAACACTTGCCTTTGTCAGGTCTTTTGGTGCATTTGTTGCTTGAGCATAGGGGCGGCCTTGAATAATGTGCATTACAGAACGGGTCGCAAGGTTCGGCCGCGTGAACTGGAGATAAAGCATTGGGTGTGGTTCTCAATCTCGATGAGAAAAAAAATCAGCAGGCGTCCATTCAGAAGCTGATTGATCTGACAAGAGCGGATATGGGACGTGTCAATGCGCTTATCCTGTCCAAGGCCGGCTCCGATGTCGAAATGATACCGGAAGTGGCCAATCATCTTATCTCATCCGGCGGCAAGCGTTTGCGCCCGATGATGACACTCGCAGCCGCCAAAATGTTCGGCTATGAGGGTGAGGGTCATGTGCAGCTCGCCACAAGTGTGGAATTTATGCATACGGCAACATTGCTGCATGATGATGTGGTGGATGAGAGCGATCTGCGCCGCGGCAAAAGCACGGCACGCATGATCTGGGGCAATCAGGCAAGCGTTTTGGTCGGCGATTTTCTGCTTGGTCAGGCTTTTAAAATGATGGTTGATGTCGGTTCGCTGGAGGCGCTGGACGTGCTGGCAACATCTGCTGCCGTGATTGCTGAAGGCGAGGTGATGCAGCTTGCCGCAGCCAAAAACATGGAAACCACGGAAGATGAATATCTGGCCGTGATCAAGGCTAAGACGGCGGCGCTGTTCTCGGCTGCGGCAGAAGTAGGGCCGATTATCGCCGGTGCCGGCCGTTCGGATCGTTCAGGTCTGCGTTCCTACGGGCTTAACCTTGGCCTTGCATTTCAATTGATTGATGATGCGCTGGATTATGGCGGTACTGCAGCCGATCTTGGCAAGAATGTCGGCGATGATTTCCGCGAGGGTAAAATCACCATGCCGCTCTTGCTGAGTTATCGGCGCGGCTCTGATGAGGAGCGCGCTTTCTGGAAATCTGCCATTGAACAAGGCAATAATGATGATGAAGCCTTGCAAAAGGCCATCGGCCTGATGACCAGACATGGCGCGATTGCTGATACGGTGCAGCGTGCCCGTCATTTTGGCGAGATTGCCCGCGATGCATTGGCGCCATTGCCGCAAACAGCACAAAAAGATGCATTGATTGACGTGATTGATTTTTGCATCAGCCGTGTAAACTGATTATTGACCGGTGCGGGCGCATGGTTCCGCTGCCGGTCTTTTAAAAAAAGACTGTCTCTTCTCCGGCCATATAAAAAACACGCCTTTGCCGGATATTTCGTCCGGTTCAGTGGCGGCTTGCGGCAGACATCATGAAATTTTGTCGCAAACCGCATTTAATCAAAGGACAGGGCGGCATTTTTGCCGGTAAAGCCGGCAGCTCTGGAAACGTAATGCAAGGGGACGCGCCTATGCGGCGGAATATAGTTAAGGCTCAAACCCTGGTTCTGGCTTTGATGGCAGGAGCAGCCTTTGGCGCGGTCATGCCGGCCGCAGCCAAAAGCACAGCAGAAAAGCCGGCACAAACGCAGGCAGCGCCTGTGATTGTGCCGCATGCAAGCTCATTCCCTGGTGCCTATCTTGCCGGGCGTATTGCCGAGATCGACAATAATCTTCCCGTTGCCATTGCCTATTATCGTCAGGCGCTGGTGTTTGATCCGTTTAACCAGTCGATGAAGCGTGATCTGTTATTGTCCTATCTTACCGATGGCCAGCTGGATGAAGCGCTGCCCTTTGCGCGCGCTTTGAAAAATGTGCCGGAAGTGGAGCGTTTTTCACGTATTGTTTTAGCGATTGAAGCATTTAACAATAAGCATTACCGCACAGCCCGCACTAACCTGAACCTTAGTCAGCAATCGGAAATGGATCGTCTGGCAACCGGATTGATGGGCGCGTGGACATTCTTGGGTGAGGGGCGGCCAAAAGATGCGCTTTCTGCCATTACCAAACTGGACGGGCCGGTTTGGTATGATTTGTTTAAAACCTATATATCAGCCCTGATTGCTGACAGTGCGGGGCAGCCCAAAACCGCTGATAAATTTTATGCACAGGCTGTTGCTGATAAAGAGGGCGGCAGCGCCGCGCCGGATACATATGAGCGTATCATTTATGCCTATGCGGATTTTAAACAGCGCCAGGGGGATAAGGCTGGCGCTATCAGGCTGGTGGAAGAGGCCGAGCAAATTCTCAGCGGCCGTGTGATTCTGCGTGAGGTGCGTACAAAGCTGGAAAAGGGTGAAAAGCTTGAGCCGCAATTGCGCAGCCCCCAACAGGGGGCGGCAGAGGTGCTGTATTCTCTCGGCACAGCTATCAATCGGGGCGGGGCAGAGGCTTTTGCCACGCTTTATCTGCAGATGGCCGGCGGTTTGCGTAAAAACCATGATGCGACATTGTTCCAGCTTGGTGATATTGCCGCCAAATTGCGCCAGCCGGAAAAGGCAATTCAATATTATAGCCGCGTTGCGGATAAATCTCCGTATAAACGTGATGCGGAAATGCAATTGGCGCTTAATCTGGCCGAGATCGGCAAAACCGATGAGGCGATTGAGCATTTGAAAAATAACTTGCGTGAAAATGATAAGGATAACCGTTCTTATCTCGCGCTTGGCGGTGTTTATGCACAAAAGGAAGACTGGGCAAATGCAGCCAGAACCTATGATCAGGCTGTGGCGGAAATTAAAACACCGGAACGGTCGGACTGGTCGGTCTTTTATCAGCGCGGCATTGCCTATGAGCGCCTGAAGGAGTGGGACAAGGCTGAGCCGAATTTCCGTAAAGCGCTGGAATTGTTTCCAAACCAGCCGCAGGTGATGAATTATCTTGGCTATTCATGGGTTGATCGGGGTGAAAATCTGCAGGAGGCTTTGCAGATGATCCGCAAGGCTGTCGAGATGCGCCCGCAGGATGGTTATATTGTCGATTCCCTTGGCTGGGCCTATTATAAGCTTGGGCGTTATCAGGATGCGGTTGCGGAACTGGAAAAGGCCGTGAAGCTGCGCCCTGAAGACCCGACAATTAACGATCATCTTGGGGATGCCTATTGGCAGACGGGGCGTGGTCTTGAGGCTACATTCCAGTGGAATCACGCCATTGCCGGCAAGCCGGAACCGGCAGACCTTGCAAGGATTGAAAAAAAGCTGAAAACCGGACTGACACAGACCGCCAAGGCCGATGTGAAAGCGCCGGATGCTGCGCCGGAAAATCAGCCAAAATCTGACAATTCGCCTCAGCCAGGCAGCCCTGCTGCAAAGCCGTGACAATGCACAATGATAATGAAAGTATGTTACCGGCAATGATTGGCTGTAAGATGCGTTTCAAGCCTTGACCGTTTAATGCGGAATAATTAGGACAAACTATCTGTTTTCGGCGGGCTGGGCTGGCAGGCTCAGTTCCCACCGTTTTATCTATGCATAATCTGCGGGGCTTATCAGCCTGCCTGATCGGCTGCCCTGATCTGCCGTTTGCGTGAAATGCTTTTATGAGGCCGCCCGTGACTCGTATCATGACCAGCACATTGCCTGACCATTTGCACCCGACCCGCTCTTTTCAGGGCTTTATTATGGCGCTCCAACATTATTGGGCAAGCCATGGCTGCACTATTTTGCAGCCTTACGACATGGAAGTCGGGGCAGGGACACTGCATCCATCCACCACTTTGCGCGCATTGGGGCCAAAGCCCTGGAATGTTGCCTATGTGCAACCTTCGCGCCGCCCGAAAGATGGCCGCTATGGTGAAAATCCAAACCGTTTGCAGCATTATTATCAGTATCAGGTTTTGCTCAAGCCAAGCCCGCCCAATTTGCAGGAACTTTATCTTGGCTCGCTGAAAGCCATTGGCATTGATACGGATTTGCATGATATCCGCTTTGTTGAGGATGACTGGGAAAACCCGACCACCGGCTCTTGGGGGCTTGGCTGGGAATGCTGGTGTGACGGGATGGAAATCTCGCAATTTACTTATTTTCAGCAGGTCTGCGGGATTGAGTGTTCGCCGGTAGCTGGTGAACTGACCTATGGGCTGGAGCGTCTTGCCATGTATGTGCAGGGCGTGGACAATGTTTATGATCTGAATTTTAACGGTCTGGAAGGGGCAGACAAGGTTACCTATGGCGATGTTTTCTTGCAGACCGAGCAGGAATATTCGCGCTATAATTTTGAGCTTGCCAATACGGATATGCTGCATCAGCATTTTATTGACGCGGAGGCAGAGTGTAAGGCTGTGCTCGCTGCTGGTGCAGTAAAACAAGAGGCGTGGAGCGCCGCAGGCGCGAGCGGGAACAAAAAACAAGAGGCGCGGAGCGCCGCAGGCGCGACAGGGAGCAAACAAGAGGCGGCGAGTGCCGCAGGCACGAGCGGGGGATTACACAAATGCGTGTTTCCGGCTTATGACTATGCAATCAAGGCATCGCATATTTTCAACCTGATGGATGCGCGTGGTGTTATTTCGGTGACCGAGCGCCAGAGTTATATTTTGCGTGTTCGCAATCTGGCGCGCCAATGTGGTGAAGCCTTTTTGCTGACGGATGCCGGTGGCGTAAATTATAAGCCTGATGCCGCTAGCACTAATCATAAGAATGAGACACGCTGATGCCTGATTTATTATTAGAACTTTTCTCCGAGGAAATTCCGGCACGCATGCAGCGTAAGGCAGCGGGTGATTTGAAGAAGATGATCACCGATGGTTTGGTGGAGGCTGGTTTAACCTATGAGGCGGCAACGCCTTATTGGACGCCGCGCCGCCTGACTTTGGATATTCGCGGGCTGACTGTGCGTTCAAAAGATGTGCATGAAGAGATCAAGGGGCCGTCTGTTTCAGCGCCTGATGCTGCTGTTCAGGGCTTTTTGCGCAAAGCGGGTTTGAGTGATGTCAGTGAAGCGCATGTGCATAATGATCCGAAAAAGGGTGATTTTTACGTTGCCCGTATCACCAGATCCGGCCGTCTTGCTGAAGAGATTATTGCCGAACTGGTGCCTGATGTAATTCAGAATTTCCCGTGGCCGAAATCCATGCGCTGGGGCAAGGCTTCGGCTAAAGCCGGCGCCTTGCGCTGGGTGCGGCCGCTGAAATCTATTGTCTGCCTGTTTGGCCCTGAGACGGAAGAAACCGTGGTGGTGGATTTTGAAGTGGGTGGTGTGCGCTCCGGCAATGTCACCTACGGGCATCGTTTTATGAGCGATGGCCAGCCGATTACGGTGCGCCGTTTTGATGATTATGTTGAAAAGCTGGAAAAAGCTTTTGTGGTGCTTGATGCCGAGCGCCGTAAAGAGATTATTCTCACCGATGCGCGCAATCTAAGTTTTGCCTCAGGTCTGGAACTGGTTGAGGATGAAGGCCTGCTGGAAGAAGTGTGCGGTCTGGTTGAATGGCCGGTGGTTTTGATGGGGGAATTTGAGGAAGAATTTCTCTCCATTCCGCCGGAGGTTATCCGGCTGACCATTCGCGCCAATCAAAAATGTTTTGTCACCCGCAAGCAGGGTGAAACAGAGGCGCTGTCCAATAAATTTATTCTGGTTTCCAATATTGCAGCCTGTGACGGCGGCAGGGAAATTGCTTTTGGTAATGGCAAGGTGGTGCGCGCACGCTTGTCGGATGCCTTGTATTTCTGGCATACGGATCAGGCGGATCTGCCCGATCTTGATAAATTGGGCGCTTCTGCGCAAAAATTTGATCTTGACCTGAAAAAACCGCTTGATCAGCGCATGGCACGTCTGGATGCGCTGATTGTTACCTTCCATGCCAAGCTTGGCACGCAAGGCGAGCGTGTGGCGCGTATCACGACATTGGCAGCATTTATCGCACCGCTGGTTGGCGCGGATGTGGCACTGACAAAACGTGCGGCCACCTTGGCAAAGGCTGATTTGCAGACGGAAGTTGTTGGAGAATTTCCTGAATTGCAAGGCGCAATGGGGCATAAATATGCGCTTCTTCAGGGGGAGAATTCTGGCGTTGCGCAGGCTCTGGAAGATCATTACAAGCCGCAAGGCCCGTCTGATCGCGTGCCGCGCGATCCGGTTTCTGTTGCTGTGGCGCTTGCCGATAAGATCGACACACTCGCCGGTTTCTGGGCGATTGATGAAAAGCCGACCGGCTCGAAAGATCCTTATGCCCTGCGTCGTGCGGCACTGGGGGTTATCCGCCTGATTTTGGAAAATGATGTCAGGGCAGAATTGAAGACATTGATTGCGCAGGCTGAAAAGCCGATGGCGGCAATTGCGGGGCTTTCAGCAAAAGATGTCGGGGCGGATCTGCTTTCCTTCTTCCATGATCGTTTCAAGGTCTATTTGAAGGATGAAGGGGCGCGTCATGATGCGATTGATGCGGTTTTATCGGCTGATGCTGATAATCTGCTGCTTGTTGCCCGCCGCCTTGAGGCGCTGATTGTTTTCATCAATACGGAAGATGGCAAAAACCTGCTGGCTGGCACTAAGCGCGCTGCCAATATTCTGGCGGCGGAAGAGAAAAAAGGCGCTGTTATCGGCGCTGATATTGATGCCGCACTCTTCAATACAGATGAGGAGAGGGCTCTGTTTGCGGCAGTGCAATCGGCAGAAGTGAAAGCGGCTGAAGCCATTGCGAAGGAAGATTTTGGCGGTGCCATGTCAGCTATGGCTGAATTGCGTGCGCCGGTTGATGCTTTCTTTGATAAGGTGATGGTCAATGATGATGATCAGGCCGTCCGGGGCAATCGTTTGGGCTTGCTGGCCAAAATCCGTTTTGTTACCGGACAGGTTGCGGATTTTTCAAAGATCAGTGCGTGAGTGCTGAGAGATAATGCGTGCTGATAGATAAAAAGAAAAGCCGGCGCGGTGAGAACTGCTCCGGCTTTTTTTATTTGGCTTTTAAAAAAGATTATGCCGGAATATCTTTAGCCGCCCAGATGGCTGTATCACTGTCGCGCAGCTCAGAAATATTGGCAACACCTGCCTGTTTCACCAATCCGGAAAGCTCTTTAACAATTGCCCTTGGCGCAGCAGGGCCGCGATAGATCATGCCGGTATAAAGCTGCACCAGATCCGCGCCGGCTCTGATTTTGGCAAGCGCGCCGGCGCCGCTGTCCACCCCCCCGACGCCGATAATCGGCATGGCTTTGCCAATGCGCTGGCGCATTTTGGCAAGCACAATGGTTGAGCGTTCAAAAAGCGGTGCGCCGGAAAGGCCGCCGGCCTCTCTGGCTTGCGTTTGATTGATCAGATTGGCGCGCGATAAGGTTGTGTTGGAGATAATCAGCCCGTCCAGCGGGTGGGCAAGCACGGTTTTGGCAATATCATCGAGGCCGCCTTCTGTAAGATCGGGTGCGATCTTTAAGAATACAGGACGTTTCAGTGTGTATTTTTCTGCCTGTCTGTCGCGGGCTTCCAGTATTTTTTCGAGCAGAATATGCAGGCTGTCCTTTGCCTGAAGATCGCGCAGGCCCGGCGTATTGGGCGAGGAAATATTGGCGGTGAAATATTTGGCCACACTGTAGAAACGCTCAATACCGGCCACATAGTCAGCCACACGGTCCTGTGCATCTTTATTGGCGCCTATATTGACGCCAACAATGCCATTGCAGCTGTTGCGCTGGCTAAGGCGCTTATAAGCCGCTTCATGCCCCTCATTGTTGAAGCCAAGACGATTGATGACCGCGCGGTCTTCCGTAAGGCGGAAAATACGCGGCTTAGGATTGCCTGCCTGCGGGCGCGGGGTGATTGTGCCAACTTCTGCAAAACCAAAACCAAGTTTCAAAAGCGCATCCGGTACTTCTGCATTCTTGTCAAAACCCGCAGCCATGCCAAGCGGATTGCGGAATTTGAGTCCGGCAATACATTGTTGCAAGGCAGGGTCATCCGGTGCGGAGCAGGAGAAAATGCCGGTCTTGAGCGCGGCAACGGACAAGCCATGTGCCTGTTCGCCGTCCAGTGTAAAAAGAGCGCGACGGGCAATATTTTCAAAAAAACCGCTCATTGTTCCAACTCCGGAAATTGATGTTTGCCGCCGCCCCCAAGAGGCAAATCTTTTACCCAGCGCACTGCCGTGAGCGGGAGATTGGCATAAAGATGCGGAAAGGCAAGGCCGCCGCGGGAGATTTCATAACGTAAATTATCGCCAAGCTGTGCTGCATCCACCGCAATCAAAAGCAGATCCGTCTGGCCTGCAAAATGTTTGGCAGCCGTTTCCGCAACAGTTTCCGCTGTGGAAAAATGGATATAACCATCCTGCAGATCCACAGGCGCTCCGGTGAAGTGGCCGGTTTTTTCTGCTCCGGCCCATTGGGCGCGGGTGGTGATTTTATAGATAATGTGATGAGCGGTATTATTGTTTGGCATTAAAACGCTATATTTGTGGACGGATGATACAGATGCGCATCAATATGCATTTCCGGCAAAAGATTAATCCGGCTGCTTTTACGGCAAAATCAGGCTGCAGGCCAGCTTAAATTTTTAACAAGGTGTTAACCTGCCGGCTTAACCTTCCTGAATAAGCCTTATTTTTGCCCTGAACAGGCTGGAAACTGCCATTTGCAGCCCCATATATTATGAACAGTTTATAAGATAGGCCTGAAAATAAGAACCGGAATTTGTCTGTCTTTCAGATCTGGTTGCCATGCTGCGAGGGAGTAGACCAATGCAAAAACAATCCGCAATTGCGCTGTCTGTTGCCAGAGAAGACAGATCGGCATTTGTGCTGCGCAGTGCTGTGCTCTCGGCTTTGACAGGGCTTGCATTGATGCTGGGTTTTGGCGCAACACCTGCTCCCGCACAGGATACGCAGCGTTATTCTATGGAGAAGACGCAATCGGGCATTGTGCGGCTTGATCGCCAGACCGGTGAATTTGTGCTGTGCAAGGAGCAGGCGGGCAAGATTGATTGTGCCCAAGGCAATCTTGCAGGCCTGAGCGATAATGAGCGTATTAAAATTCTGGAAAAACAGGTGGCTGATTTGACGGCCCGCATCACAAAACTTGAAAAGACAGGGACGGAAAACAGCGCGTTGCCAAGTGAGGAAGAGTTTGAAAAAGGCCTGAGTTATATGGAGCGTTTTATGCGCTCTTTTATGGGTGTTGCAAAAAGCCTTGATGAGCCGGCTCCCAACCGCACTTAAGATTATATTGAAAAAAGCGCCTTTTGAGGCGCTTTTTTATTCTGTAAAATATCAGCCGATACCTGCATAGCGCCGCGTGGCGGCGATCAGTTCATGAATAATGCCGGGCTCCGTCACAGCATGGCCTGCATCTTCCACAATGCGCAAATCCGCTTCCGGCCAGACTTTTTTCAAATGCCAGGCATTAATAAACGGCGTACACATATCATAGCGGCCATGGATGATAACGCCCGGAATATGGCGGATGCGATCGGCATGGCGCAGCAACTGGTCATCGGTTTCAAAAAAGCCGCGATTTTGAAAATAGTGGCATTCAATACGGGCAAAAGCGATGGCAAAGTGATCCTGGGCAAAGGCATTTTCCCGCTCCGGATCAGGCAGCAGAGAAATGGCAGAGCCTTCCCAGCGTGCCCAGTGCCGTGCGGCCTCAATCTGCACTTGCGGGTTTGGATCCGTCAGACGGCGGTAATAGGCACCCACCATATCGCCGCGCTCTGCTTCCGGAATATGCAGCTGATAGGCTTCAAAACGATCCGGATAGATAATGGACGCACCATTGGTATAGAGCCACTCCACCTCAAAGCGGCGCGCCATGAAAATACCGCGCAATACCAGCTCGCTCACACGCTCAGGATGTGTTTGCGCATAGGCAAGGCCAAGTGTGGAGCCCCATGAGCCGCCGAAAACCTGCCATTTTTCAATGCCGAGATGGGCGCGAAGATGCTCCATATCCGCCACCAGATCCCAGGTGGTATTTTCCCGCAATTCCGCATGGGGGGTGGAGCGGCCGCAACCGCGCTGGTCAAACAGGATAATACGATAGGCAGAGGGATCATGCAGGCGGCGCATGGTTGGCGAAATGCCGCCGCCCGGGCCGCCATGCAGCATGATAACCGGTTTGCCATTGGGGTTTCCGCATTCCTCAAAATAAATCCGGTGCAGTGGCGAAACCTGCAGCATCTCTTCCCGATAGGGGGTAATTTCCGGATAGAGGCTGTGGCGTGTCATGGATTATCCTTTTTACTTATTATAAGATCAACACAGGCTGCATATTCACTTTTGGTGAAACCGGCCTGATTATTGCGGCAATTTATCCGGCTATGTCAGAAACGCTATAACAGCGCCCTTTCACGGCCTTGAAAATTTTACTTGCATATAAAGCAGGCATCACCGTAACTGACAATACGGCACCTTCACGGCAAAAATGAAAAAACACCGGCATTATTGCCCGTTTTATTGCTGTAATACGTAAAAAATGTTTGTCATCTGCACTAGGGCAGGCTTTATTGCACTTTTATTACAAAAATTGCCCCCTGATCTTATATTTATAGCGTGATAAATTGGGCAGATCAAAGGAGGGAGGGCAATATTCCGGCTTAATCATTCCTGTTTGCCTTAAAGAACAGGGGCGGGAGATATTTTGCATGAACTGTACTGAGGGAGCAGGTAAGGGGTAATGCATATATGAGTGTGAATTTTATCATTGCTGATGATCATCCTCTGTTTCGTGGCGCATTACGGCAGATATTGCAGGATGGCTTTCAGCCGGACACAATTGCAGAGGCAGACAGCTATCAGCAATTGCAGGATGTTGTGGCAAAGGCGCAGGATATTGATCTGTTGTTTCTGGATCTTACCATGCCCGGTGTGAGCGGTCTTTCCGGCCTGATCAATCTTAAAGCGCAATATCCTGAATTACCGGTGATGATTGTTTCGGCAACGGATGATGTGGCAACAATACGCCGCGCAATGGAGTTTGGCGCTTCCGGATTCGTATCAAAATCAGCCGGCATGGAGGAGATAGGGCTTGCCGTGCGCACAGTGCTGGCTGGCGGTGAGTGGATATCCGGTGATCTGGAGCTTGGCGCGGAAAATGATGAGGAGATTGCCGATCTTATTACCCGTATCCGCGCGCTTACTCCGCAGCAGACCCGCGTTCTCTCCATGCTTGGGCAGGGGCTGCTTAATAAACAACTGGCTTATGAACTGAATATTTCCGAGGCAACGGTGAAGGCGCATGTTTCTGCCGTGTTGCAAAAACTTGGTGTCGACAGCCGCACACAGGCGGTTATCCTGCTTTCCAGACTGGGTTCGGGTTTTACCCTGCTTGATACTGCGCATTGATATGCGCTATCCGTTGATCTGTTCCGGAAATTTCTGGATGCCGGGGCAAAATATTGTTCTGCCCAGGCCTGCACATCCGGGCAATGCTAGCGCAAATGATAATGCGCCAGCATTGCCCGCAGGGCTGCAGGCTTGAGCGGCTTGTGCAAAACATGGATATTATCTTCATGCGCCCGCAGTTTTACCTCCTTTGAGCGGTCTGCCGTTACCAGAACGGCTGGTATCTGCCGGCCAAGCGTCTCACGTATATAGCCGATCATATCCAGCCCGTTTTCACGGTTGAGATGGTAATCGGCAAGAATAATATCAGGCATGGTTTTTACTGCCGCAGCCGAGCGCAGATATGTGCTGCACCATTCTTTCAGCTGCGTGCCATCGCGTATCAGGGTTATATCGCAGCCCCATCCGCTTAGTAAAATGCGCATACCGTCCAGTATGAGCGGATCATTATCAATGCAGAGAACACGCATATTCTCAAGCGCGGCGCTGCGGCGGCGGGCGGGCATGTGGTTATGGGCAGTCTCGCCCGCACTTTCCTGTGAGACAGGTATAATCAGGCTGAAACAGGTGCCTTTGCCATGTTCAGAGCGCAGGTGAATAGACAGGCCGAGCACACGCACAATCCTGTCCACGATGGAGAGCCCAAGCCCGAGCCCCTCTGCCTGATTTATCCCCTCATCAAGGCGGTAGAATTCACGAAATACCAGTTTTTGCTTTTCTGGCGCAATGCCAATACCGGTATCTGCCACTTTAAGTTCAAGATTGGCGCCGCGCCGGCGCGCACCAAGCAGGATTTTTCCGCTGCGGCTATATTTGATGGAATTGGAAATCAGATTTTGTAATACACGGCGCAGCAGATTGCGGTCACTGCGGATGGTGAGGGAGCAGGGCACCACACGCAATTGCAGGCCTTTGGCCGCAGCAAGCGGAGTAAAATCCGTGGCCACCTGCTGCAACAGCCGGTCAAGGCGAAACAGTGATAATTCCGGCTTGAGCGTGCCGGTATCAAGGCGGGAAATATCCAGAAGCGCACCCAGAATACCTTCAACAGCCTCCAGTGAGGAATCAATATTGCGGGCAAGTTGCGCCTCTGCCGTGCCAAGCCGCTCGCTCAGGGCGGTGCTGTAAAGACGGGCGGCATTGAGCGGCTGCAAAATATCGTGGCCGGCGGCGGCCAGAAAACGGGTTTTACCAAGATTGGCTTCTTCTGCCAGTTTTTGCGCCTGCACAAGCTGCTTGTTAACTTCCATCAATTCTGTGGTGCGGTCGATAACCCGCTGTTCCAGCGTTTCGTTCAGCCGTTTCATGGCATTATCCGCCTCAACCGCGGCTGTAATATCCGTATAGCTGGCCACAATGCCGCCATCGGGCATTGGATTGGCGGAGACTTCAATAATTTTGCAGCTTGAGAGCAACAATACCCTGCAGGGTGTATGGGCATGTTCCAGCGCGCGCATCATGGCTGTGGCATCGGTCTCATGAATTTCGCCCTGATTTTGCAACCGGTCAAGCACATCGGAAATCGGCGTGCCAACCTGTGTGAATGTATCCGGCAGTTGCAGCATATGGCGGAACTGGCGGTTCCAGCATGTCAGGCGAAAATCCTTGTCCAGAACAGTAATACCCTGTTCCATCTGATCCAGTGCTGTTTGCAGCAGGTCGCGGTTATGTTGCAGGGCTTCAGAAGCATCATCAAGCAGGCGCAGCGTATCGGGGGCGGTGTTATCCTGCCGCTGTAAAAGCAGGGATAAAACCAGACGCGCCGAGGATGAGCCAATGGCACTGCCGAGAATCTGCTCGGCAAAACGTATCAGCTGCACATCGGCCACAGCGTGGTTATCCAGCGGTTGCTCACCATTATGCTCATAACGGCTGAAAGCCTGTGCCACGCGCTCTTCGCCAAGATAACGGGCAATTGTGCGTTTGATCTCGCCCACGGTTACACTGGTGCGAAAACGGCGCAATGCGGGCACGGTTTTCAGATTGCGTGGAATGAAAGTGCTGGCCTGAATGCGCTCAAGCGGGGTGGAGGGGCGTGAAAGTGAGCCGATAATAAACAGGATGGCATTGATGCTCAGGCTCCATAATGCGCCATGGGTGAGGGGCAATGCCTCGCTGCCAAACAGGGCTTGCGGGCGCAAATAGGGCAGGCCGAACAGCCCTTGCTGCAAAATCGGCGCATCGGGATGGGATAAGGTTGGCAGCAGCAACGTATAGGCCCACACGGCAAAGCCGCCGAGCATTCCTGCAACCGCACCGCGTGCATTGGCATTGCGCCAGATCAGCCCGCCGATGAGCGGCGGGGCAAATTGCGCAATGGCGGCAAAAGAAACAAGACCGATGGAAGCCAGCCCGAAACTGCTGGAACTGGCACGGTAATAGCTGAATGTGACCGCCAGAATGACAATAATGGTTGCGCGGCGTGTATAGAGAATATGGCGTGATAAATCACGTTGCTGATGTTTGTTACGGCGGAAAACATAGCGGATAAGCAAAGGCAGCAGCAAATGATTGGAGATCATAACCGAAAGCGCCACACAGGCGACAATCACCATGGCTGTTGCGGCAGAAAGGCCGCCTACAAAAGCCAGCATTGCAAGAAAATGCGAGCCCGCAGCAAGCGGCAGCGCCAAAACATAAAGATCTGCATTGGCTGATGAACCGAGATTGAGAATGCCCTGCAGGGCAACAGGCAGGACAAAAAGATTGATCAGGATAAGATAGACGGGAAACAGCCAGCGGGCGGTGCGCAGTTCTTTTTCGCTGCGGTTTTCAACAACGGTAACGTGAAACTGCCGCGGCAGCATCAATACGGCAGCAGCACTTAAAACAGTATGAATAACCCATGTGCTGGGGCTGGTTTGCGAGATCAGCGCGGTTAAGTGAATATTGTGGCCGGCAAGTGCCTGCGGCAAGGCAAAAGGCGAGCCGAACAGAAAAAATGTGGTTGCAATGCCGACAATCAGAAAAGCAGCAATTTTAATAACCGATTCCAGGGCAATTGCCAGAATAAGGCCATCCTGATGCTCTGTTGCATCTGTGTGGCGGGTGCCGAATAAAATGGCAAAGACCGCCAGCAGCGCGGTGACAAATAATGAAATATCACCAAAAATATAAACAATCGGCTCATAGGTGACCTGATATTGCGCCAGCACCATATCAACACTGCCGGAAATGGCCTTGAGTTGCAGGGCAATATAGGGCATGGAGCCCACCAAAGCGATACAGGTGCCAATGGTGGCGACACTGGTGCTTTTGCCGTAACGGGCAGCCAGAAAATCGGCAATGGAAGTGATGCGCTCTGCCTTGGCAAGCCGGACAATATGGCGCAGAAACGTGTTGCCGAGTGTAAAAACAAGGACAGGCCCGATATAAATGCCAAGAAATTCCAGCCCGCGTTCTGCCGCCAGCCCGACCGAGCCGAAAAACGTCCATGACGTACAGTAAACAGCAAGGCTGAAGGCGTAAATATAGGGCCTTGGCTTACTGCTCCAGAAGGCCGCTCTGCGATCGCCGATACTGGCTACGGCAAAGAGCAGGATCAGATAGAGAAATGCTGTGCCGATAATGATCCAGCCGTACATATCTGCCTTTCCCCATATTGCGGCTTGCCGATTGCATCATAATAAAAAAACTGTATATGGGCGCAAACCATGCCGGTTTCGGCCCGTGGATTTATATCTCTGCTATGCCACAGAATGAAGCCGGAACATATCCTGAATACCTTTGAATAGTGTTGTATGATACTGAATATTGCAAAAGAACCTTATGTTTTCCTGTAATGCTATATGATTATAAGGTAATATGCTGTCTTGTGATCTTGAGCATATAATATTCTCTGTTAGCTTTATTCCTGTGCCTGCAATAAAACTGAAACAAGCGCCTCCATTATCAAAAAGGATAATCCATGCTAAAAGAATTTCGCGAATTTGCACTTAAAGGCAATATGGTAGATCTGGCAATCGGCGTCATTATTGGCGGCGCATTCGGCGGTCTGGTCAATTCTGTTGTCAATGATATTATCATGCCGGTGATTGGCCTTATCACAGGCGGCATTGATTTCTCCAATATGTATATCCAGCTCGCCGGTGATCCCAAGTCCACACTGGCCGCCGCGCGTGAAGCCGGCGCAACAATCGCCTATGGTAACTTTATCACGCTGCTGATCAATTTCCTGATCATTGCATGGGTTCTGTTTATTGTTGTTAAGGCTATGAACCGTATGAAGAAACAGGAAGAAGCCAAGCCGGAGCCAGAGGCTGAGATTCCGGCAGATCAGCAATTGCTGACAGAAATCCGCGATCTTCTGGCAAAGAAAGCCTGATCGGATTGTAAAGAAAAGACCGGCTCCTTGCGGAGCCGGTTTTGCATACAGAGCCTGTTTTTATCCGGCTTTTTCAAGAGTTGATCCTGTATTGCAGAGATACTCTTCTGTTGCCGGATATAGCGGCGATTTTTTTAAGACCTCGTCATGCCGGATGTAACATTCTCCATGCTGAAAACCAGCCCGATATCTTTTATTGTAACATTTGCAATTGCCGGTTCCGGCGCGGCAACGGCTTATTTCGCAGGTTTTCCCATTCCTTTTCTTCTGGGGTCAATGGCTGCAATTACGATTGCATCTTTATGCGGTCTGCATATTTTTCTGCCGTCATGGCTGCGCAATGCGGTTTTTATCATGCTCGGCGTGCAGGCAGGATCCGGTGTGCGGCCTGAAACACTGAACCAGATTGGTGAATGGCCGTTAAGTTTTGCGTTATTATTTGTTATGCTGGTTGCAGTCACCGGCTTCACCTTCATATTGTTGCGCTATGTATTTCGCTGGGAGGCGCAAACGGCATTTTTCTCATCGCTTCCCGGTGCTTTATCCTTTGTTATGGCGGCCGCCAGTGAAACCCGCGCTGATCTGGTCAAAATTACTATTATCCAGACTGTGCGCCTGTTGCTTTTGATCGGGCTTTTGGCGCCGGTGCTTAATGTGCTGGGGCAGTCTGCGCCGCATATTGATGTGGCGGTCTCGCACACGCAGCAGCAGGCAGATTGGCTGTTGTTGCTTGTTGCAGGCAGTGCGGGGGCGCTTGCCGGTCATTACAGCCGCCTGCCGGGCGGCATGATGCTGGGTGCCCTGCTTGCCAGTGCGCTGATTTATGGCACAGGCTTTGTAACCGTGCAGATACCACCGGAAATGGCGGATTTGGGCATGGTTGTTCTTGGTGTGCTGATTGGCTCGCGGGTGGGGGCGCAGCATCGCGGTGCGATTATCCGCTATTTGCCGGTGGCATTATCTGCTTTTGTTATAGGGACAGGCACGGCGGCCATTGTCAGCGCGCTGGCATGGCTTGCCACAGGTTTGCATCCGGCGCAAATTGCCCTGGCTTTTGCGCCGGGGGCGCTGGAAGCATTGACGGTTATTGCTTTTTCTCTTGGGGTTGATCCTGCCTATGTTGCCTCTCATCATGTGGTGCGTTTTATGATGATTGCGCTTTTTGTGCCGTTTGTTGCGCGGGCGTTGAAAAAAACGGATGCGCAAAAGCAATCAGCCGCCCGGGCAGAAGCTTAGACGGCTGATGATGAGGTGACTATAAGTGCCGGATCAGGCGGTTTGTTTCAGCGGCTGGCCGGTAAAATCGGTGGCATAGGGAATATTCAGCGTTTGCCAGACTTCCAAAAGGGCCTCTTTTAACCTGTTGATCAGCTCTTCACCATGCACAGGTGTTGGCGTGATGCGCAAACGCTCTGTGCCGCGCGGAACCGTTGGGAAATTGATCGGCTGGATGTAAATGCCGTGTACTTCCAGCAAACGGTCGCTTGCTTTTTTGCAAAGGTCGGCATTGCCGACAAAAAGCGGAACAATATGCGTATCGGTGGGCATAACCGGCAGACCTGCACGCCTCAAGGTATCTTTGGTCAATTGCGCATTTTTTTGCTGCAGTTCCCGTTCACGGTTGGAGGTTTTTAAATGGCGGATAGCCGCAACCGTGGCGCTGGCCAGAGCCGGCGGCAATGCCGAAGTAAAGATAAAACCTGGCGCATAGGAGCGCACAGCATCAATCACAATGCCGGAACCGGTAATATAGCCGCCAAGTGTGCCGAAAGATTTGGCCAGCGTGCCTTCAATAATATCAATGCGGTGGCTCAGCCCCTCCCGTTCGGAAATGCCGCCGCCGCGCGCGCCGTACATGCCCACGGCATGCACTTCATCCAGATAGGTCATGGCATTATATTTTTCGGCCAGTTCAACAATCTGTTTAAGCGGTGCCACATCGCCATCCATGGAATAGATGGATTCAAAGACAATCAGCTTGGCGCGCTCTTTGCCTGCTTGCTGCAGCAATTCTTCAAGGTGGCGCACATCATTGTGACGGAAAATCTTTTTCTCCGCACCGGAATGGCGGATACCGGCAATCATTGAAGCATGGTTCAGCTCATCAGACAGAATGAGGCAATCCGGCAACAATTTGGCAATTGTGGAGATAGAGGCATCATTGGAAACAAAGCCGGAGGTAAAAACCAGCCCCGCCTCCTTGCCGTGCAGATCGGCAAGCTCATGTTCCAGCTCGACAACCGGATGATTGTTTCCGGAAATATTGCGCGTACCACCTGCACCGGAGCCCTGCTTGAGTGCAGCCTGCGCCATAGCGTTCAGCACATCCGGATTTTGCCCCATACCCAGATAGTCATTGGAGCACCAGACAGTAATTTCACGCACCTGCCCCTGATGGCGCCAGATTGCCTGCGGAAAGCGGCCGACAATGCGCTCAAGGTCAGCAAAGACACGGTAACGATTTTCAGTGTGAAGGCGGTCAATGGCCGCTTCAAAAAACCGGCTATAGTCCATAGGGTATATTCCTTTTCTTCACCGTTACCTAATCCTTTCATGCGCAAAGGTCTATAAGAATGCCTGCGGTAAATAGACCTAGGGGCGGCATCTTGCATTGATTTTGGTCAATTCCGGCAGGTTTTATTGTTTGCAAAGGAAGAATATGATGAAAAAACAGTTTGTTTGCTTTATTTGAAACAATTTGTTGCAAATTTTTTAAACACGTTTTAGTGAAATATATGACTTAAGTTTGTTTTCCTCCACAGGGCAGAAAGCGGAGACAGGTTGAGATGACAAAGAACAGTACAGGCACGGTAGCTGTTGCGGGGGCATGCCGCGCCGGAAGGCCGGCGCGTATCTCGCTTGAGGATATTGCCCGTGTTGCACTGGAGATCGGCCTTGATGATGTGACAATGATTGCCGTAGGCCAGGCGCTGGGCGTTGATCACTCATCGCTTTATCGCCATGTCAAAGGGCGCAAGGATTTGCTGCTTGCTGCTGTGGATCTGGCTATTGCGGAGCTGGATTGGCGCAGCAACACACCGCATTGGCGTGAATTTGCGCTGGTGGTTGCCAATGCTGCATGGGAGCTGTTTGACCGGCATCAGGGGCTGGCCGATGCCATGCGGGAACTGGATGTTTCACCATCATCGGGCATTCGCTCTTTTGCGGAAATTGCCATTCGTTTCGAGGAATACGGCTTTTCTGCCGATGAAGCAGTGTTATTGCTCGATAGTATTTTTGACATGACGCTTGATTTTTTCACAGGCTGGCGCAGGGCTTATCGCAGCAAGCGTATCGGGGAGCGCGGCATAGAAAATGTTGTGCGTTCATGGCAGGCAGAGGCAGATCGCAATCCTGATGCTGTGCGCCCGATTGCGATTATGACCGCCATGATGACCGATGATCCGCGCAATTGGTGGGACAGAAAGATGTTTTTATTGCTTGAGGGCGCGCAGGCAATTTTTGACCGCCGCCAGATGATCTATGAGGCGGCAGAATAAGGCAGGATAAACAAGACTGAAAATTATGTCAGGTTTTTGTGCCTGATAAAGCCTGTTTTATCACTTCGGCCAGCCTTTGGGTGTAGCGCGCCACTTCAGGCGCGCCCATCAATTCGCCGAATGTGCCGCGTGCCAGCGGCCCTGCAATAAACAGATCTTGCTGAACTTTGCCGCTGCATGTAACCGCCCGCATTATAATATCTGTATGCAGGCCAAGCCCTGTGGGATCCATGGCTATCAATCCGGCTTCATGCAGGCTGGCAAGCGGCGGACATTGGCTGATAATATCGCCATGTGCCGGACCGGTTGTGATAATCACTGCACCAAAATGCTCTTTTATATGCTGCTCTTGCCCGCGTTTGCGGTAGCTGATGAGAAATCCGTCACCATCTGTTACAGCCTCGCAGACATGAGCCGCAATAAAACACAGCCTGTTTTCACGGCTTCGCTGTTCCAGAATATTATCGGTTTGTATGGCCAGCCGGAAACGATGCGCATCCCAATAGGTGCGCAAATGCCGCACAATACGCTGTTTTTCACACAATGGCAGCGCCTGCCATATTATGCTGCCCTGATCGCGCAGGGCATCAATCACCGCTTGCCATGGTATGGAGTGGTTTGCGGCCTCGCGGATGGTTTTCCGGATTTTATGCAGCAATTGCGTGGCAGATTGCAGCGGCGGATTGATAAAATCGCCATAAAGGCGCGGCGCGGCAACCCCGCCACTCCGGCGGCGTATATTGGGACGCGAGCGCAGGCCATGGCGGGATAAAACCGTGATCTTGCCGCTATGGCCATGAGCACTGAGGCCGGCAACCATATCGGCAGAGGTCAGGCCGGCGCCAATAATGAGAACAGGCGCTTTTGCCCCCTTTTCTGCAATGAGCCGTTCCAGCGCGCAAGCCTGATAGGGATTCCTGATCAGGCCGGCAGTATTTGCGGGTAATTTGCGCAAACCTGCGGGCAGGGCAGGCAGGGGGTGGGAAGCAGCAATCACCAGATAATCGGCCTTGATGAGCTGTCCGTCCTCTGTGTTCACCAGATAGCTGCCATCATCATCTTTTCCGGCATTAATGGCTTTTGTCTGCAGATGCCGCACGCGCCCGCTATCGAGTAAAGGTTGCAACTGATCGGCCATATATCTGCCGAACAGGGAGCGGCGGGCATAAATGCCGTTTTCAGTCATCGCCTGCGGGTCATTTGCAAATGCGTTATTTGCTTCCGCCCAACGGGCAAAATGCGCTTTATCATGATAAAAAATGCTCATCCGCTCTGACAAGACATTGAGCCGGAAACTATCTTCATCCGTGGAATAAGCGAGCCCCGCACCAAGTGTTTCACGCGGTTCAATAAGTATAATCTGCACTTGCTGCGCATCGGTGATGGCGGCAAGGTGATAGGCAAGCGTTGCTCCGGAAAAACCGCCGCCAATAATGACAACGGATCGGGGCAGTTTATCGGGCCTTGAAAAACCGGCGCTGGAAAATGGTAATGCGTACAAAATACAAATATCCGGCTTGATGTATTGCCACGAAAGACAGGCTTTTTATGGCAATAAAATCTGTTTGTGCCAGTAATAGGATAAAAATATTCCTGATCGCAAGTCATCGGGCGAGGAGTTTTTTCAGAAACAGCAATCCATTATCCGTGCGGCGGATAAAGCGCCGCGGCAGGCCAAAAGGGTCATCGCCGGTTCTGGCGCGCCCGCGTTTGGTGGTTGTGGCATATTGATAGCCTGCTTCACGCACAATTTCGCGGATTTGTGCGTTTTCACCGCCATAGGGGTAACAAAAATTGAGAATCTCCGTACCCAGTATTTCTTCCAGCCGGGTCTTGCTTCCGGCAATCTGCCGCTCGGCCTCTTGCTTTGTGGCATCGGGCAGGTAGATGTGATCCAGCGTATGAGCGCCAACCTCATGGCCGTTGGCCGCCCAGTCCCGCAATTGCTCTGCGGTCATACAGGGAATTTCAACGGCGCCATGGGGGATGTCCCATTCATTGCGTCCGCCGATCTGATTGGCAACAAAATAATTGGTAGCCGTAAAGCCGAATTCACGCAGCACCGGCAAGGCATGGTGGTAAACATTATAAAATCCGTCATCAAAGGTGATAACGGCAATTTTGCCCTGCTTTTTCCCCTCAAGATATGGGCGTGCATCGCGCATGGACAAACCCTGGTAGCCTAAACGTTTCAGCCATTTCATCTGCCTGCGAAAATCTTCCGGATGCACATGCAGGCTGCGAAAAGGCTTATCGCGCGATGGCGGCACATCAACAGAGTGATAAATCAGGATAGGTACAGAGGAGGTCATTTAGGCAATCCGTTTTTACGGGAATAGACAGTAACGTTGCGCCGGTAAAAAGGCCGCATCAGTTCTCTGTGCAGTTTATGCGTTAAAGAGCGGCGCTGTTTCAAGGTGCTGCCGCCTAAATTGGACGAAATTTCCTGCACGCCGCCGGGAATAACGGATAAGGGATGCAGGCCGGTGATCCAGGTCATCTGGGCAAAAGTATCCACAGGCCTGTCAAAATAGCGGGTTTTTTCCAACAGAATGCTTGCAGCATCACGGCTGATCAATTGAGCGACCATGCCAAGCCCTGCAGGCACAGGGCGTATGATTTTTGTGGAGCGGTTCTGATATATGGTTTTTCCTGTTTCACGGTCTGCACGAAAGGGCAGGCGTATGAGCTTGCCCTGATCAAGCGTATCAAGAGCCGCGGCAAATGCATCCGGAAAATCATCTGTCAAAGCCACATCATCTTCAAACACAAATGCGCCGTCCAGATTCTGATCTATAATAGCCTGCCAGCTTTTGCGGTGGGAGAGAAAACAGGCAATCTCACTGCGGCTGAGACGAAAGGGGTAATAGGGCTTGTGCAGGCGTGGCTTGTAGACGGCGGCGATGTCATCATCGCTTAAATTTTGCGCATCAACAGCATTGATAATGTGTGCAGGCAGCGGCAATTGCGCTTGCAATGCTTCAACCTGCCGGCGGCGCTCTGAGGCGCGCTCCAGATGAATGATAAATGCCTTGATCTGCCGTTGTTGCATAGAGGAACCCTTGCCGTATATTTGCGGATTTTACAGGTTCCGTATAGGCTGTGAAAATGCAGTCCGCCGGACAGATCCTGAAAGAGTAAAATACTCTGAAGACAGCCTATATAGCATATATGTATGAAAACAGAGCAAAAATGTAAGGCAGGCATATAAGCCTGCCTTTTTATTGCTGTTGTTAATTATAAACAGGATGAGCCGGCAGATATCGGGTATGATTACGCATTGCGAGGCGCAATAATCCTGCGGCTTGTGCGTAAGTTGTCGGAAAATCCTCTGGCTGATATTGCATAATATGAGGAATTGCGGCGTGCAGCGCCTGTAAAACATGTTGCGGCAGCTGGTCTGTGCACTGGGCAAGGCGGCGGAAAACCACACTGATACGCACAGATTTTCCGTAAATCGTCACTTGCGGCTCTTGCCCGCGCAAGTCCCAGTCTTCATAGGCATTCAAGGCTTCATAAAAACCGTTCAACAAATAGATGGATGCATGCCCATTATATAGCGGCGGCAGTAAACTTGACATTCCTGTCTCCTCCGTGGGTGCGTTGCCGCATTTTGCATTTGTAAAAGATGCGGCAATGAATGAAAAATTTGTGCATCGCCAAAACAGACGATGCTTTTAAAAGGGATGTTTCAGGCTGATCTTTTTTTAAAATGAACCTGAAGAACATTGCCTGTTGTGAGCGGAGAGCCGGATTATCGCAAAATTATATGACAATTTTATAATATGTGCGTATTTATAATATGTGCGTAACCGGCCGGTGTCCGACCCTGAAAGTGATTTAAAAAATATCACTGTCCTTAAGAGTACCGCAAAATATGCTGTGGTAAATACATATGCTACGGATCTTTCAGATATATCGATAAAAGAGAAAAATATTTTAACATGCTTTGCACAAAAGGTTTATAAGCCTATATATGCTTTGACTGATAAATTAAAATTCGGGCTAAGAACTTGTTATTTTTGCCCGGTTTCAGCTTTTGCCAAGCTCGGCAGAGCGTTGTTTGGCGGCATTAACCGCATCGGTAATAAGCGTTTGCAGGCGGTTCTCTCCCATCAACACATCCAGTGCAGCGGCGGTTGTGCCATTGGGGCTGGTGACATTGATACGCAGTTGTGAGGGGCTTTGTGTGCTTTCCTGCGCAAGGCATGCAGCACCATAAACCGTTTGCATGGCCAGCATCGCGGCAATATCCTGCGGCAGGCCTGCCTGAATTCCCGCTTCGGTCAAACATTCGATGAAGTGAAACACATAAGCAGGGCCGGAGCCGGAAACCGCGGTGACCGCATCCATGAGATTTTCCGTTGCAATTCGTGCAACCCTGCCGCTGGTTTGCAGCAATTCTTCGGCAAAGGCGAGGTCTTTTGCCTGAACATTGCTATTGGCAAAAGTTACCATCATGCCTTTGCCGATTGCTGCCGGCGTGTTTGGCATGCAGCGGATAACAGCGCAATTTATGCCAAGCAGGCTCTCAAATTTCTCTACCGGTATCCCAGCAGCAACGCTGACAAAAGTGGCCCTGGCAGCATAGGCTTGATAAGCCGGCAGAACAGTCTGAATAATTTGTGGTTTAACAGCAATAATAATCAGGCGCGGGCAAAGGGAGGCGGGGATTTGTTTATGATCCTCCAGAGTGCGCACACCAAGCCCGCAAGCGCGCTCACGCAAGGCTTGCGCCGGTTCAACAACAGTCACATCATCAGGCTGTAATTTGCCGGCTGCCAGCCAACCTTGCAGCATTGCATAGCCCATATTACCGCAACCGACCAGAATTACGCTGTTTGTGCTCATTGTCTGTCCCTCATCTGATTTGCACATTCATAGTCGGTTTTTGCCGGAAATGGCAATATAGCACGCCTGACTGGTGTGAAATTGCAGGATTATAAAATTTATTTTGCCGCAGCAGTTGCCAGAAGCGTTAAGGTTTTGTTAACCATATGACAGAGTGATTTGCACAGGCCTCGGCCGCGCTGCAAAGGCGTACAGGGTTGACGTAATTTACGTGTAAATGCGTTGTGTCCGGCATGTCGCTTATCTGCGGATAGTTTGAAGAGTTTTATGACCGGTTCTGATGTTAATCAAGGTCGGTCAAACCTTACCGGCTTCTGTTTTCAGGGCTGGCAAGGGCTTCAGCTGTGTTTGCAAATATCATTTTGCGGTCTTTCGGTTTCTGCCGGTGGCCTATGTGTAGATTTTATGAATTGCTGTGTGGATAATTTAAAACAACGGGACGGCAGCGTTATGGAAGATGATCGTAAATATTCCGGAACATTACCGCTCTTGGCTTATGCTCCGCAGGATTTTGGCTTGCAGGCGCAGCACTCCCGCGCCTATCGCGCACGGGCTGCAATGGGGCGCACCGGGGTGCAGC
Organism: Pseudochrobactrum albidum; assembly: GCF_051851455.1. Taxonomy (NCBI): domain Bacteria; kingdom Pseudomonadati; phylum Pseudomonadota; class Alphaproteobacteria; order Hyphomicrobiales; family Brucellaceae; genus Pseudochrobactrum; species Pseudochrobactrum albidum. The sequence continues at coordinate 372,828 of NZ_JBPVTR010000024.1, read as the reverse complement.
CCTTGCGCAGCCATCTGCAGGCGCCGCACAAACCGGTTGTGGCAGAGCTTGAAGCTGAAACAGTATCATCTTCCGCCATGTTTCTCAAAAATTTATGGCAGCGTGTCAGCAGCCTGTTCAGGCAGAGCGTAAAACAGGCCGATAAGCAGCAAGCCAACCGGCAGCCGGTTGATGCCCGGCAGGCGGGGTCAGCACGTGCCATTGGCCGTGATATGCAGCCTGTGCGCACCATGGCCTTGCAGGAAGGAACAGAAAAACGCCCGCAGTCAGCGGCGGCGGTTTCCGTCCGGCATGGGGAAATGGCTGAGGCAGCTAACGAGCGCCATCCGGTTTCCAAAACCTATGCGGCGATGCGCAAGGCCAGTGCGGATATTCCTGCGGAGGAAATTTCTGCTGATGTGCAAGCCATTCCTCAGGCGCCTGATCTGGCACATGCATTGGCTGAAGTGCGCCAGTTATTGCATGAACATGAGAGGCTGGCCAAGGCCAGACAAAATGATGCGGGGGCTTTCCGCGGGTAAGACTGTTTTAAAAACAAGCCGGCAAAACAACGCAGCCATAGCGTTTTTTCATGGCGAGCAAAGTGTTTTTTCATGACGGAATAATTGTCTTTTTATGGCGGAATGAAGATAGTGTGATCGTTTTTTGATTGTCATCATCCTGCGGGCGCAGTAATGCGGGGCAGGGATGCATGGCGCACTGTTTACAGACGGCAGGAGCGTAGGTTTGCACAGATTGTTGTCTGGCGGAGTTAGGAAATGACAACTGAGACGAACGGCGCAGAAATAATCGACGGTAAATTATTGGCAGAAGATGTGGTTGCGCGGGTTAAAACCGCAACCGGTGATCTTTTATCGGCCACCGGTATTCAGCCCGGTATTGCTGTGATTATTGTCGGGGAAGATCCGGCCAGTCAGGTTTATGTTGCTTCCAAAGGCCGCAAGGCGCGGGAATGCGGTTTTCATTCCGTGCAGCACACGCTGGACGCGGAAACATCCGAGGCGGATTTGCTGGCGCTGATCGGAAAACTTAATAATGATGCTGCCATTCATGGTATTCTGGTGCAATTGCCACTGCCAGGACATATTGATGAGGGGCGCATTATTCAGGCAATCGCACCGGAAAAGGATGTGGACGGTTTCCACTATATCAATGTTGGCAAGCTTGGCACCGGTGCGCTGGACAGTGCCTTTGTGCCCTGCACGCCTGCCGGTTGCATGATCATGATTGAGCGCCGGTTGGGGCACGATTTGTCCGGCCTGTCTGCCGTGGTTGTGGGGCGCTCCAATATTGTCGGCAAGCCGATGGCCAATCTGCTTTTGGCAGCCAATGCCACTGTAACAATTGCTCATAGCCGCACCAGAGATTTGCCGGCGCTGGCACGCACAGCCGATATTCTGGTGGCAGCGGTTGGCCGTCCGCAAATGATCAGGGGCGATTGGATCAAGCCTGGCGCAACCGTAATTGATGTGGGCATTAACCGCATTGCCGCACCGGAAAAGGGTGAGGGCAAAACCCGCCTTGTCGGTGATGTGAATTTTGACGAGGCTGTAAAGATTGCCGGTGCGATCACGCCGGTACCGGGCGGCGTGGGGCCGATGACAATTGCCATGTTGATGGCCAATACGCTGGTGGCAGCCTGCCGTAAAGCCGGTGTGAATCCGCCAAAATTCTGATCAGCCTGATCTGTTGCGGAATTCAGAGCGGCTGCGGCCGTTCTGTTCTGACCGTAATCTTTGATTTTAAAAAAAACGGCGCTGCCTTATGGCATGCGCCGTCTGGTTTTTAAAACACGGATGCTCCCTGATCGGCATGGCCTGCAATCTGCCGGAAGGCAGAAAACAACTCCCGTCCCGTGCCATAATGATTGCGGCTCAGATCCGGCATAGGGACAATGCGGTTTTGCAATTCCTCATCACTGACCAGAAGGTGCAATATGCCTTTTGTGGCATCAAGGCGGATAAGATCGCCTTCCTGAATTTTAGCAATTATGCCATGATCCAGCGCCTCCGGTGTAACGTGGATGGCAGAAGGCACCTTGCCGGATGCACCGGAAAGGCGGCCATCGGTAACAAGTGCCACTTTCTGACCGCGATCCTGCAAAATACCAAGCACGGTCATCAGCTTGTGCAGTTCCGGCATGCCGTTGGCTTTGGGGCCCTGATAGCGCACAACAGCGATAAAATCGCCCTCCAGCAAGCCGGCCTTAAAAGCATCCTGCAATTCAGCCTGATCGTGAAAAATTTTCGCCGGCGCCTCAATTATATGGCGTTCCGGCTTCACGGCTGAAATTTTGATAATGGCCTTACCAATATTGCCGGTCAGCAGTTTAATGCCGCCATCTGCCTGAAAAGGCGCCTCTGCCGCGGCAAGGATTTTGGGGTCGCCGCTGACCTGCGGCGCTGGCTTGCGAATAACCGTGCCGTTCTCGCCAAGATAGGGCTCAATAGCATAATCATGCAGCCCTTCGCCCCATACTGTGCGCACATTTTCATGCAGCAAACCGGCGGTAAGCAATTCGCGGATAAGATAGCCCATGCCGCCGGCTGCGTGGAAATGATTTACATCAGCAAGGCCATTGGGATAAACGCGGGCAAGGAGCGGCACAATGGCGGAAATTTCCGCAATATCATGCCATGTCAGCTTGATACCCGCTGCCGCAGCCATGGCAATAAGATGAATTGTGTGATTGGTGGAACCGCCGGTTGCATTCAGACCGACAATCGCATTCACAAAAGAGCGCTCATCCAGCATGGCGCCCACAGGCGTATAGGCGTTGCCGCAGGCGGTGATTTGCAAAGCGCGCTTTGTGGCTTCCCTGGTCATGGCATCACGCAGCGGCGTGTTGGGGTTGATAAAAGAACTGCCCGGAATATGCAGCCCCATAATTTCCATCAGCATTTGATTGGAATTAGCCGTGCCGTAAAAAGTGCAGGTGCCGGGGCCATGATAGGATCTGGATTCAGATTCCAGAAGTTGCGCGCGGCTCACCTTGCCCTCTGCATAAAGCTGGCGGATACGTGCTTTTTCATCATTGGGCAGGCCGGATGTCATGGGGCCTGCCGGAATGAATATTGCCGGAAGATGGCCAAAAGTGAGTGCGCCGATGACCAGCCCCGGCACGATCTTATCGCACACACCGAGATAAACAGCAGCATCAAACATATCATGTGAAAGACCGACAGCCGTAGCCATGGCAATGACATCGCGCGAGAACAGCGATAATTCCATGCCCGCAAAACCCTGCGTTACGCCGTCACACATAGCCGGCACGCCGCCTGCCACCTGTGCAACGCCGCCTGCCTCACGCGCAGCCTGTTTGATAAGCTGCGGAAAGGTCTCAAAAGGCTGATGTGCCGAGAGCATATCATTATAGGCTGTAATTATGCCGATATTGAGTTGCTCATCACCGGCAAGGCTTGCCTTATCCGGTGCATTGCAGGCAGCAAAACCATGGGCAAGATTGGCGCAACCAAGCATTGTGCGCACAGGTTTGCGGCTTGCAGCTTCACCGATCCGCTCAAGATAGGCCTCGCGGGTGGCACGCGAGCGTTCTGTTATGCGTGCTGTAACATCCTTGAGGGTTTGATTGACGGTCATTTCAGTCTCCCGCGCCGGTCAGACCGGCAATATTTAATCACTTTATTTAGTTTTTTAAACCGATTTAATACACCTGAACAGATGTGAGCGGAAGAGGCGGCAGGGGCAGATGCGTCTATAAAACGCACGACACAGACAGGCCGGCTGAAAGGCGTGAAAAGAATTGTCAGGCCTTATTTCTTACCCTGAAACTGGCGGAATACAGTGATCAGGGTAAGGCGTTTTGTGTTCATGGTGCCCAATAGAGCTGAAGCGGATGTTTTGCATGGGCAAAAATGGCCCGCACAGGCATGGCCATAATATCATCTCCGGCAAGGGCTTCTTCCAGAATGTTGAGTTTTTGCTGCCCTTCAATATGGAGGATCAGCAAATCTGCGCCCGCAATAACCGGTAATGTCAGGGTCAGGCGTGGTTCGCCTGCGCCTTCTGCCTGCATTGGCAGCACAACCGCGCGGGTTTGCGGATCAAGCGCCTGATCCAGCCTGCTGCCGCCCCGGAAAAAAGAGGCCGTATGGCCGTCTGTCCCCATGCCAAGCACCACCACATCAAAAGGTTTTGGCAGGGCATCAATGCGGTTTGCTGCGGTAACAGCGGCAACGCTTGCAGTTTGTGCCGGCCCGTAAAGCCCCACAAAGGCAGCTTGCGCGGCACTGTTTTGCAAGAGATGGTCGCGCACCAGCTTTTCATTGGAACGCGCATGATCAGGGGCTACAAAACGCTCATCAACAAGCGTGATCGTGACCTGTTTCCACGCCACATTCTGCATGGAAAGCGCTTCAAACAAATGAACCGGCGTGGTGCCGCCGGATACTGCGAGAACGGCCTGTCCTTTAGCCGCTATCGCTTGATTGAGTTGATCCGCAATCGTCTCGGCTAATTGCAGCGCCAGGGCGGAAGGGTCTGCAAATTCATGCCGTTCAAGAGTGGTTATGTCATTCTCCATCAGTCTTGCTGCATATAGATTACATTATAAAAATCCTATGCAAAACATTATTTTATCTCTTTAACAGAATAAGCCCCCCGCATGGGATTTTATTTTGTTTTTTGAGAGGCGGTTATATTTTTATTTTGCCTGTTGCTGTGGTCGTGCCCGTCTGATTTTTTTAACGCATATCTTTATCTCAAAACCGGTTCCCACTTTTGAGAGATATGCTTCAGAGACTGTCGTGCCCGTCTCGTCAGAGACTGTCGTGCCCCGTCTCGTCAGAGACTGTCGTGCCAAGTGCGGCCGTCACGCTCGATCAGGGCAATGGAGCCGGAAGGCCCCCATGTGCCTGATGTATAGCCCTGCACCTTTTGTTCATTGGCCTCCCAGGCGGCAAGGATCGGATCAATCCAGCGCCATGCAGCCTCCACCTCATCGCGGCGCATAAACAAGGTCTGGTTGCCGCGCACCACATCCATGATCAGGCGTTCATAGGCATCGGGATTGCGCCCGTCAAAAGAGGCGGCAAAACTCATATCCAGCGGAATATGGCGCAGACGCATACCGCCGGGGCCGGGATCCTTGATCATGATCCATTGTTTCACACCCTCATCGGGCTGCAGGCGGATAACCAGCTGATTGGCAACAATATGTCCGGCGCTGTTTTCAAAAATTGAATGGGGGATGGGTTTGAATGTAACCACAATTTCTGAAACACGTGTGGCAAGCCTTTTGCCGGTGCGCAAATAGAACGGCACATTCGCCCAGCGCCAATTGCCGATCTCTGCTTTGAGCGCCACAAAAGTTTCTGTATTACTGGTGCTGTTTTCCAGATCTTCCAGATAACCCTTTACAGGTCCGCCGGCAGAAGCGCCGGCGCGATATTGGCCGCGCACTGTGTTTTCCTGTGCGTTCTCCTCATTAATAGGAATGAGCGAGCGCAGCACCTTGACCTTTTCATCATGAACAGCATCGGCTTCCAGCGAGGCCGGCGGCTCCATGGCCACGAGGCAGAGCAATTGCAGCATATGGTTCTGCACCATATCACGCAATGCGCCTGCAGTGTCATAATAGCCGGCGCGCCCTTCAAGCCCCACCGATTCCGCAACAGTAATCTGCACATGGTCGATATGGGCAGAGTTCCACAGCGGTTCATAAAGCGCATTGGCAAAGCGCAGCGCCATCAGGTTTTGCACCGTTTCCTTGCCCAGATAATGATCAATACGGAAAATCTGGTCTTCACGGAACACGCTGCCGATTGTGTCATTCAGCAGGCGGGCAGAGGCCAGATCACGGCCGATCGGTTTTTCAACCACAATACGGCTATGTTCGCTCACCAGATCATAGGCCTGCAAACGCTGGGCAATATCGCCAAACAGGCTGGGGCTGACGGCGAGATAAAAGGCGCGGATATCTGCCGGTTTGCTGTTGATCAGTTTTTTGAGTGCCGCCCAGCCAAGATCAGATCTCGCATCTACCGCAACATAGGAAATGCGCTTGAGAAACTCCTCAATCTGCGCTTCATCAATCTCGTCCTTTTTGACATGGGCATTGATCGCATTGCGGGCAAAATCCTTATATTGCGCATCACTCATCTCACTGCGCGAGACACCGATAATGCGCGTAGGCTCAACAAACTGGCCGGCTCGCTGGCGCTGATAAAGGGCAGGGATCAGCTTGCGTTCAGTAAGATCGCCTGAGCCGCCGAAAACGATACAGTCAAAAGGGTCTACCGGAATGATCTGGCTGGTCATAAACCTGTCTCTTATTCGCTTGGTTGAGGTGTGCCGGTGCGGCAGGGTAAGAAGAGAAAGTGTCGGGATTGCGCCGCTTGCCCGAATGATGGTGAAAAGTGATTTGTCTATATTCTAGCGAAATACGGCGCTTGACAAGAGTGGTTTGTTAAATCGATTTAAATTATATTTGAAGCGGATTGAATTTTGGTTTTGGCAGGCCTGTTACAAATGATTGATCTGCCTCAAGGAGAACCGGTTATTCCCCTTGGCGCGTAAATATTCTAAGCATGAGCAGTGATTTGCCGGCCTGATATGTTTGCAGGCTTTTTTTCATGAAGAATTCTGGAGAAGATGATGGCGCGTTTGAAAGATAAGATTGCAATTGTTACCGGTGCCGGTTCCGGCTTTGGGGCGGCTATTGCGCGTCGTTTTGCCCAGGAAGGTGCAAAGGTAGTGGTTGCTGATATTAATTCAAAACGCGCCAATGATGTGGCTTCGGCAATTGGCCAGCATGCGGTTGCACTTGCCGCGGATGTATCGCGCAAGGATGATATGGAGCGGCTTGTCGGTAGCACTTTGCAGCATTTCGGCCGGCTGGATATTATGGTCAATAATGCCGGCTTTGCCTATAAATCCATGCCGTTAACCGATGTGCCGGAGGATAGTTTTGATCTTATTAATGCTGTGAATATGAAGGCACTTTACTTTTCGTCACTCGCAGTTGTGCCGGTTATGCGCAAATCGGGCGGCGGCTCGATTATCAATATGGCATCCATCAGCGCCAAGCATCCGCGTAAAGGGCTGACATGGTTTAACGCCTCCAAGGGCTGGGTGCTGAGCGCCACCAAATCCATGGCGCTGGAGCTGGCAGAGCATAAAATCCGCGTCAATGCCATTTGTCCGGTGGAAAGTGAAACGGAAACCCTGAAAATCGTTTTGGGGCTTGATACGCAGGAAGCGCGTGAGGAGATCCGCAGTTCTATTCCGTTAGGGCGCCTTTCCAGCCCGGAAGATGTTGCCAATGCCGCCTTGTGGCTGGCCGGCGATGAGGCTGCCTTTGTAACGGGCACCTCTGTGGATATTGATGGCGGCTACAGTATCTGAACACCGTCCGCATTGCGGGATGAGGAACATTTCATCATTTCATAAAACTGAAATATCCTAAATCCGATCCATCATTGCAAACCATGACAAAGCAAGAAAGAGCATGGGCGCACGCAATGTGCGCCCGCCGGGAAAAGGCGGCACTTTGAGAATTTCAAACTGGCGCAGCCTCTCGCGGTTGCCTGTTGCCGCTTCGGCATAAAGCTTGCCCATGAAATGGCTGAGCATAACACCATGGCCGGAATAGCCGCCGGCACTGATGACATTGGGCATAACCTCGCGCACAAAAGGCTGGCGCGGCATGGTGATGCCAACCGAACCGCCCCATGAATGGGTAATCTCAATATCTTTGAGCTGCGGATAGATTTCCGCAATCTGGCGGCGGATATGTTTGGCAATGTCGCGCGGATTATCTGCCGTATAGGCCTCGCGCCCGCCAAATAACAGGCGCCCGTCTACAGAGCGGCGGAAATAGCGCACCACAAAACGGGAATCATCAACCGCTTCCCCGCCCGGTAAAACACCGTAATCAGCATCCAGCGGCACCGTAGCGCCGATAAAGGAGCGGATTGGCATCACATGGGCGGCGCTCACCGGTTCCAGATCGCCGCCATAGGCATTAACGGCAATCAGCGCCTTCTGAGCATTGATAAGGCCGCGCGTGGTTTTGACAATAACGCGGCCATTGGCAGAGGTAATGCCGGTGGCCTTGCTGTTTTCAAACAATCTGGCGCCGGCTTGTGCTGCGGTTTTTGCAAGGCCAACCAAAAGTTTCAATGGATGGATATGGCCGGTGCCACTGTCATAAGTGCCGGCATAATAGCGGTGCGAGCCAAGTTTCTCGGCCACTTCCTCACGCTCCATAAACCGCATATGCGGATAGTTGAAACGCGAGGCGATCAGTTCGCAATGCTGCCTGTAGTGTTTTTCATAGCGTTGTTTATGCGCAACAGAAATCTGCCCGGCTCTGTAATCCATATCAATCTTATGGTGCGCGGAAAACGTCATAAGATGATGTTTTGCCTCTTCCGCCAGATCAAACAGGGCTTTGGCATGGTCAAAACCATATTGTTTTTCAAGGTCTTCCGCCCATGTTCGCTGGCCGGTATTGAGCTGGCCGCCATTGCGTCCGGATGCACCGTCGCCAAAGCGTGCACCGTCAACAAGCACCACGTCAATGCCTTGAACAGCCAGATGATAGGCCGCTGAAAGACCGGTATAACCGCCGCCGATAATCACGATATCGGCTTGTTGCGAGCCGTCAAAGGCCGGATAGGCCGGTCTTTCAGGAATGCTGGTTTCATACCATGACAGTCCGGGCGAAATCGGGCTTTGATAATGCGATGACTGTTGCATGGGCTGCCTTGAAAATGCCGTTACAGGGGCTGCGAGTCGAAAAAATCGCATTGCCTCTCACGTTGTATCAACTTGATGATTGTGGCAATGCGACCAAATAAATGGGGGGGGATTTATACGTTGAGCAGCAAATATTCCCGCTCCCACGGGCTGATCACTTCCATAAAGGTTTCAAACTCAGCGCGTTTGATTGCCGCATAGGTGGTGGCAAAGCTCTCTCCCAGCAAGGCTTTAAGCTCTGCATCCTGCTCAAACAGTGTGACAGCCTCAATCAGGCCGCGCGGCAGTTCCACCTCATTGCGGTTAACCGATGTTGCAACCGGCGCATCGGGCATAATCTTGTTTCGCAGGCCAATCAGCCCGCAGGCAAGTGATGCGGCAAGCGCCAGATAGGGATTGGCATCGGAGGAGGGGATGCGGTTTTCCACGCGCCGGGCCTGAGGATCAGAGCGCGGCACGCGCAATGCCGTGGTGCGGTTGTCATAGCCCCATTTTACATTAACCGGTGCCGAGGCATCCGGTGTGAGGCGGCGATAGGAATTCACATAAGGGGCAAACATCACCAGCGCATTGGGAATGTGGCGCTGCATACCGCCGATAAAATGCCGGAAAGCCTCGCTTTCGCTGCCATCCTCATTGCTGAAAATATTTTTGCCGGTTTTTTTATCAACAATGGATTGATGAATATGCATGGCAGAGCCCGGCTGCCCCTGAATGGGTTTGGCCATAAAAGTTGCATACATATCATGTTTAAGCGCGGCTTCACGAATGGTGCGCTTAAACATGAAAGCCTGATCGGCAAGCTCCAGCGGATCGCCGTGGCGCAGATTGATTTCCAGCTGACCTGCGCCTTCTTCATGAATAAGCGTATCAATTTCCAGTCCCTGCGCTTCAGAGAAATGGTAAATATCGTCGATTAATTCGTCAAATTCGTTAACGCCGGCAATGGAGTAGCCCTGTCCGCCGCCAATGGCGCGGCCTGAGCGGCCAACCGGCGGGGTGAGCGGATAATCCGGATCAGGGTTTTTTCGCACCAGATAAAATTCAATTTCCGGCGCGACAACCGGCCTGAGGCCAAGCCTGGCATATTCATCGACCACGCGTTTGAGCACATTGCGCGGAGTAAATTCTGCCACGCGCCCGTCCTGATAAACGAGATCGCACAGGACCTGTGCCGTTGGATCGGTTTCCCACGGCACAACAGTGAGTGTGGAGAGATCTGCAACAAGGCGCAGATCGCCGTCATCTTCCGGATAGACAAAACCATGGCCGTCATCGGGATAATCGCCGGAAATTGTAACCATAAAAACCGCAGATGGCAGTGCCAGTGTGGAATTGGAGATAAATTTCTTTGACGGCATCATCTTGCCGCGGGCAACACCGGCCTGATCCGGCGTGATACATTCGATATCTTCAATATCGCGCCATGCCAGCCATTCAGATGCTTCTTTCCAGTTTTTGACACCGCGCAGGGATTTAACATAGGCAGGTGTGCCGCGGCGTACAGGTTTACGCGTTTTCTTCTTCTCGGGTGTGGTGGCAGGCATTAATCACCAGATGGCTGTTTGCGATAAAGCTATATATAGCCCTATCACAGCTTTTTGACAAACCGGCTAAATTTTCCCCCTGTGAGGCAGGTTTTGGTTTTGAAATGTTTTTTATAATTTTATTGTCCGCATTTAGCGGAAAGCAGACTGCCTGAGCCGCACTCCGGTTTCTTTTAAAACCATGCGTGACGGCTGGTCATGATATCAGGCAGCCTGCTTATTGTGCGGCTCTGAAAATTACCCTTGAGGAAATGCAAAAAAAGGGTAACGGGGAGACAGAACCGGATCTGGAATATGAAACCTGCCTTGCCGCTGGTTGAACCGGCAAGACAGGCACGGCACGAGCCAGAGTGGCTGCATCTGTGCCGTTGAGAGCATGTTGCGGAGTTATAGATGGTTTTGTTTTTTGTTTTATGGTGTTTTTTAAAATTTACCCCGCAAACTTGAGGTTTAATTTCGTGTTACGGTAACGGGCATTAAAAGGTCTCCCCACTGGCCTGCGCCGTCCCGCATTGCGTAGCATGCAAACTAAAAACCGCATTGCGTAGCATGCAAACTAAAAACCGCATTGCGCAGCATGCAAAGTGCCAAAATACATGGCGGCGCAGGCTTGAAGTTTAATTTCTTGTTACGATAACGGGCGTTAAAAGGTCTCCCCACTGGCCTGCGCCGCCATGATGGCGGGCAGAGCGCACCAGCTCAACAGATACTCCGGCATCAACCGCTTTCATAACTGCGTGGTTGAGGCGATGAAGATCATTGGCGAGCATGCGGATTGCGGCCTTCTGGTCTTCTGTCATAGCCGAAGCTTGTTCTTCGGCCCGTTCTTTAACCTGTGGCTTGGTCATCATGGTTTTTATCCTTTGGTTATGATCAGGTGTTGAGCTGAAGTCGCGGGTTAAGTGAATCCGTAGCCGATGGGTGAAGGAGGGGATACGGCTACGGATTGGTTTGGCCGTTCAGGGCCGGGTGTTACAGAGCCGGTGATGCAGGAAGTGACTGGAGTCCGGCTCTGTTTTCCTCCTGCTGCTTATTCGGCAGCAGGGCGGAACTGGTCATGCTCTGTTGATTCAGCCATAGCGGTTGTTGAAGACTGGCCGCCGGTGATCGCCATGGAGACGGCATCGAAATAGCCGGTGCCAACCTCACGCTGGTGTTTGGTTGCTGTATAGCCTTGTGCCTCTGCGGCAAATTCGGCCTGTTGCAGCTCGGAATAGGCTGCCATCTGGCGGTCTTTATAGCCGCGCGCCAGTTCAAACATGCCGTAATTGAGCTGGTGGAAGCCGGCAAGCGTGATGAACTGGAATTTATAGCCCATCGCTCCCAGTTCACGCTGGAATTTGGCAATGGTTGCATCATCAAGATTGGCTTTCCAGTTGAAAGACGGCGAGCAGTTATAGGCCAGAAGCTTGCCCGGATGTACTTTGTGCACACCTTCAGCAAATTTGCGTGCCTGTTCCAGATCAGGTTTTGAAGTTTCACACCAGATCAGGTCGCAATGCGGCGCATAGGCAACGGCACGGGCAATGCATGGCTCAAGACCGTTCTTCACATGGTAGAAACCTTCAACTGTGCGCCCCTTGTCATAATCAACAAATGGCTGGTCGCGCTCATCAATATCCGAGGTCAAAAGCTTGGCGGCTTCCGCATCGGTGCGGGCAATAACCAGTGTTGGCACGCCCATAATATCAGCGGCAAGGCGTGCGGCATTGAGGTTGCGGATATGCGCAGCCGTCGGGATGAGAACCTTGCCGCCCAGATGGCCGCATTTCTTTTCTGAAGCCAATTGATCTTCAAAATGCACACCGGCAGCACCGGCCTCAATAAAGGCTTTCATGATTTCAAAAGCGTTGAGCGGGCCGCCAAAACCGGCCTCAGCATCCGCAACGATCGGCGCAAACCATGTATCAACGGATAAGCCTTTGCCCTCGGCGGTTTCAATCTGATCAGCGCGTTGCAGGGTGCGGTTGATGCGCTTTGCCAGTTCAGGCGCTGCATTGGCCGGATAAAGTGACTGATCCGGATACATGGCGGAAGCTGTGTTGGCATCGGCTGCAACCTGCCAGCCAGAGAGGTAGATGGCCTTGAGGCCGGCGCGCACCATCTGCATGGCCTGATTGCCGGAGAGCGCACCCAGCGCATTGACGAAATTTTCCTCATGAATGAGTTTCCACAGGCGGTTGGCGCCATTTTCAGCCAGCGAATATTTGATTTCTACCGAACCGCGCAGCCGCTTTACATCTTCAACAGTATGTGAACGCTGCAAACCGTCGAAACGGCCTTTTGGAGCGGAGGGAACCAGATCGTAAAAATCAGTCATAATCAGACATCCTGTAAAAATTTGTCATGAGACAAGAGAGTGAAGTGTATTTCAGAGATGAATACGTGTTTTATCTGTTACCAGATTTACAGGTTTGAAGTTGATTTGCGAGAAAATTGCGAATTCAAGGCAAAATATTCAGGTTATGCTGTGTTGTTTTGACAAGTTGGTTCTGTAAATTTGTAAGTTATGTAAATTTGACAAATGCGAAAAATTAGTCAAATTCTTTACAAGGTGGGAAATATTGAGTGAGTCACAAAAAAGGTGAGGCCAGTGGCGGAACGCAAGATTTTTGCCGGAGCACGTATCCGGCGTATCCGTAATGAGCGCGGGTTGACACAGGTGGCCATGGCCGAGGGGCTGGATATTTCTCCCTCTTATCTCAACCTTATTGAGCGCAATCAACGCCCGCTCACAGTGCAATTGCTTCTGAAACTGGCCTCTGTCTATAAGGTTGATCTTGATCAGTTGCAGGAGGAAACCGGCTCGGCGCTGGCCGGGTTGAAAGAGGTTTTTTCTGAACCCTTGCTGGCAGGGGAACTTCCGGGAGATCAGGAACTGATTGATATTTGTGAATCTGCTCCCAATGCGGCTGCGGGCATTGTCAAGCTGTTCCGCGCTTATCGTGAGCAGCAGCAGCGGCTTAGTGATCTCTCGGATATGATGGCGCGGGAGGGCAAGGCGCTGGCGCTGGCGCCTGCACGCCTGCCGCTGGATGAGGTGCGCGATGTGCTGGCAAGAAAAGCGAATTATTTCGAGCGGATCGAAGCTGAGGCGGATAGTTTTTCGCGTCTTTTAAAATCGGAAGATGGTTTGCTGCCGGCGCTCAAACAATGGCTGAAGCGTGAACAATCGGTGACAGTGCGCACATTGCCGGCCGCAACCATGCCAAATTGGCGGCGGCGCTATGACCGGCATTCGCTGCGCCTGTTTATATCTGAGCGTTTATCTGTTTTCGATCAAATCCGCGAAGTGGCGATGGAGGCGGCTTCCATTCGTATGCAGGTGGTGATTGGTGCGGAGCTGGAAGATCTGAAATTGAGCTCTGCGGAGGCAAAACGTATCGCCCGCACAGAGCTTTTACGTTATGCCGCCCATGCTTTGATGATGCCTTATACGGCTTTCAGGGAGGCGGCGCAGCGGGCAAAATATGATCTGGATGTGTTGCGTTCCCGTTTTAATGTTTCCTATGAGCAGGCGGCCTGCCGTTTAACCACATTGCAGCGGCAGGGATCTGCGGGAATACCGTTTTTTCTGCAGGAGATTGATCAGGCCGGCCACAGGCTGCGTATTATGGGTGCGCAGGGCTTTCCGCAGGCGCGCTTTGGCGGAAATTGCCCTAAATTGCAGATTTACAATGCTTTTTCACATCCGCAGCAATTGCTGGTAGAGCAGGTGGAACTGCCGGACGGGATGCAATATCTCACCATCAGCCGCACGATTGAAGGGCCGCAGGCAGGCTTTGGCGAGCAGCCGCGCCGCACGGCGCTGATGCTCGCTTGTGAGGCATCATTGGCACAGGATACGGTCTATGGCGCTTATCTGGCGGGTGTTTCCTCCGGTAGCGGGGTTAATCCCGTAGGCACTGTCTGCCGTTTATGTGAGCGGCAGGCCTGCCTTGCCCGTGCCGAGCCGCTGCTCACCCGCCCTTTGGCGCTGGATGAAATGGTATCCGGCTTTTCTGCCTATGATTTTCAGTAACAGTCAGTTTTCGTTATGGAAGGATAAAGATTCGCACAAACAGTCCGTGGCCTGCAAATGATGCATATGATTGATTCATAAAATATAAATTCTTGCCTTTACAGCTGGATTATTTTGCAGGCTTGCGCGATTTTTGCGCTTTCAGGGACACACAAAGTTTAAAATTGTGTTTATATAATTCAAAAAATTCATGCTTTGGCCGTTAAGCGTCATCTTTCCGTTGACGAAGCGCAATTAATCTCAAAAGGTAACAGGAATGCACATTGACGGGCAATGTGCACGGGACATCTTCTGCCTGTTGGGCTTTTGTGTACGGAGTGACTGATGAAGATCAAAGCTCATTTGCTTTCCTATGTATCGGCCGGTTGTGTGGCGCTTGCTGCATTGCTGCCTGCACTTCCTGCCTCCGCGCAGGAGCGGGTGCTGAATATTTACAACTGGTCTGATTATATTGATGATTCCATCCTGAAGGATTTTGAGAAGGAAACCGGCATCAAGATCGTTTACGATGTCTATGATTCCAATGAGATCCTTGAGACAAAGCTGCTCGCCGGCAGTTCAGGCTATGATATTGTTGTGCCGTCTGCCGAGTTTCTCGGCCGTCAGATTCCTGCCGGCGTGTTCCAGAAGCTGGATAAGGAAAAACTCCCTAACCTGAAAAATATGTGGGATGAAATCTCCTCCCGCACCGAGGTTTACGATCCTGGCAATGAATATTCGATCAATTATATGTGGGGCACAACGGGCATTGGCTATAATAAGGCCAAGATCAAGGAAGTGCTCGGCACGGATGAAATTGACAGTTGGGATGTTCTGTTCAAGCCGGAAATTTCTGCCAAGCTGAAAGATTGCGGCATTTATCTGTTGGATTCAGGCAGTGAAATGCTGCGTCCGGCCATGCATTATCTGGGCTTTGACAGCAATAAGCCAACCGCGGAAAGCTTTGCCAAGGCGGAAGAGCTTTACCTTGCCATCCGCCCGAATATCCGCAAATTCCACTCGTCAGAATATATTAATGCGCTGGCCAATGGCGATATCTGTATGGCAGTTGGTTATTCCGGCGATATTTTTCAGGCGCGTGAACGTGCGGAGGAAGCCAAGAACGGTGTGGAAATCGGCTATGCCATCCCTAAGGAAGGCGCGCTGATGTGGTTTGACCAGATGGCCATTCCTGCTGATGCCAAACATGTTGAGGAAGCGCATGAATTTATCAATTATATCATGCGTCCGGAGGTGATTGCCAAGGCTTCCGATTTTGTGTTCTACGCCAATGGTAACAAGGCTTCACAGCAATTTATTGATAAGGATTTGTTGAATGATCCGGAGGTCTATCCCGGAGAGGATGTGATGAAGCAATTGTTTGTGCCATTGCCATATCCGCCTAAAATCAACCAGATGGCCACCCGCGCATGGACCAAAATTGTAACAGGTCATTAATTCAGGCAAGGAGACAAACGGGGCATCTGCCCCGTTTGTTTTAGAGCATTTTCAAGCCAAAAGTGCAAAGCGGTTTTGTGTCTGGATAATGCGCTGGAATATGCATGTTCAAGACCCGCAATATGAGGGGAAGAGAATGAAATCTTTTGGCAGTTTTCGCCGCAAATTTGCACCCTGGAATGATCCGGCGGCAAAGCCCTTTATTTCATTTGAGAATATTGTCAAAAAATTTGACGATGTGACAGTGATTGACAATTTGTCACTGAATATTTTTAACCGCGAGTTTTTTGCCCTGCTTGGTGCATCCGGCAGCGGCAAGTCTACCCTGATGCGCATGCTGGCCGGTTTTGAAGAACCAACCAGTGGCCGCATCATGCTGGACGGGCAGGATCTGCGCGGTATTCCGCCCTATAAGCGCCCGGTGAATATGATGTTTCAGTCTTATGCGCTGTTTCCGCATATGAATGTTGAGCAGAATATTGCCTTTGGCCTGAAACAGGATGGCATGGCCAAATCGGAAATGGCAGACCGTGTGAATGATATGCTGAAACTGGTGAAGCTGGAGAAATATTCCAGACGCAAGCCGCATCAGCTTTCCGGCGGCCAGCGCCAGCGTGTGGCTTTGGCGCGTGCGGTTGCCAAGCGCCCGAAAGTGCTGCTTTTGGATGAGCCTTTGGGTGCGCTGGATAAAAAGCTGCGTGAGGAGACACAGTTTGAGCTGATGGATCTGCAGATGAATCTCGGTCTTACTTTTCTGATTGTGACCCATGATCAGGAAGAGGCCATGACCATGGCTGACCGTATTGCCGTGCTGGATAAGGGGCAGATTATGCAGGTTGCCACGCCGGCTGAGGTTTATGAGGCGCCGAGCAATAAATTTGTTGCTGATTTTATCGGTAATATTAATCTGCTTGAGGGGGAGGTGGCGCATTGCGCCAATGGGCTGGCCCAAATTGACAGTGTTGCCAATAATCTGACAATCCGCACCAAAACCACCAGAGAGCTCACCAAAGGGCAGAAAGTCTGGTACGCAATTCGCCCGGAGAAGATTACCCTCAGCCGTGAAAAGCCGGAAGACGCATCGGTCAATGCCCTGCAGGGGGAATTGTGGGATATCGCATATTTTGGCGATATGAACGTGTTTCATGTCCGTTTGCCCAATGGCCGCACCATCAAGGCTTCAAGCATGAATGCGGTGCGCCGCACAGATGATCCGCTGGGTTATGATGAACAGGTCTGGGTCTCTTTTGAGGATGATGCCGGCATGGTTCTGGTTGCCTGATCACCCATTGCAGACATAGGGGTAGTCCATGCAAAAAATTATTGCAGCTATTGCTTCCAGAGCGGTGATCGCCGTGCCCTATATATGGCTTGGCCTGTTTTTTCTGATCCCGTTTTTTATTGTTTTCAAAATCTCCTTGTCGGAAGTGGCAATGGCTATTCCGGCTTATGATCCGCGTTTTTTCTGGAGCGACGGCCTTGCCGGTATCTGGCAGAAAATACAGCAATTCTCTGTTGATAATTATATCTGGCTGACCGAGGATTCACTCTATTACAAGGCTTATCTCTCCAGTTTATGGATTGCCCTTGTCTCTACATTCCTGACCCTGTTAATTGGTTTTCCGCTGGCTTACGGTATGGCGCGGGCACCGCTGACACTGCGTCCGACCCTGCTGATGCTGGTAATCCTGCCGTTCTGGACCTCGTTCCTGATCCGTGTCTATGCGTGGATTGCTATTTTAAAACCGGAGGGCTTGCTCAATCAGCTGCTTTTATGGGCTCATATTATTGATAGCCCGCTGACAATTCTCAATACCGATACAGCCGTTTATATCGGCATTGTCTATTCTTACCTGCCTTTTATGGTGCTGCCGATCTATTCCGCATTGGAAAAAATGGATTATTCGCTGATTGAAGCCGCGCAGGATCTGGGCTGCACACCGCTGAAAGCTTTCTGGAAAATCACTTTTCCGCTGGCGCTTCCCGGTGTTGTTGCCGGTTCCATGCTGGTGTTTATTCCGGCCATCGGTGAGTTTGTGATTCCGGATCTTCTTGGCGGTTCCGGCACATTGATGATCGGGAAAACCTTGTGGAGCGAGTTTTTCTCCAACCGTAACTGGCCGCTTTCTGCCGCGGTTGCAGTGGTGCTTTTGGCAATTCTGGTAATACCGATTGTTCTGTTCCAGAAAATGCAGGCACGGGCGCAGGAAGGGGGTAAATAATGCAATCTTCATCCTGGTCACGTTTTAATATCGTCTCGGTGGTTCTGGGTTTTGCCTTTCTCTATTTGCCGATTGTGTTACTGGTGATTTATTCTTTCAATGAATCGCGTCTGGTTACAGTCTGGTCAGGCTTTTCAGTGAAATGGTATATTGAGCTGTTTAAAAATCAGGGGCTCAAGGATGCCGCATGGGTTACTGTGCGGGTCGGGATATTATCGGCAACAATTGCAACGGTACTTGGCACATTGGGCGCTCTGGCACTGACACGCTATACGCGCTTTCGCGGGCGTACGCTGTTTTCAGGTATGATTTATGCGCCGCTGGTGATGCCGGAAGTGATTACCGGCCTGTCGCTGCTGCTGTTGTTCGTGGCGGTTGGCTTTGACCGTGGTTTCTGGACGGTGACACTGGCGCATATCACTTTTGCCATGTGTTTTGTGGCGGTGGTGGTGCAGTCGCGTCTGGTAAGTTTTGACCGCTCGCTGGAGGAGGCGGCAATGGATCTGGGTGCGCCGCCGGTCACAACCTTTATGAAAATCACGCTGCCGATTATTCTGCCTGCTGTGGTCTCCGGCTGGATGCTGGCCTTTACCCTGTCGCTGGATGATCTGGTGATTGCAAGTTTTACCTCAGGGCCGGGAGCAACCACATTGCCGATGAAAATCTACAGTCAGGTGCGCCTTGGTGTAACACCGGAGATTAATGCGGTCTGCACCCTTTTGATTGCGCTGGTGGCAACGGGGGTTATTATAGCTTCCGTTATCAATAAGCGCCGCGTTGTGCAGCGCATGCGTGATGAACAGGCAGCCTTCCGCCAAAGTTAAAGATCCGGCTTTTCCGCTTAAAGGCTTGTGAAAAGCCGGATTTTTGAAAAACTGTTTTGGCCTGGCGTCTTGTTTCTTTTACCGTGTGGAAGAGATAAACGGCCTGTCCCACGAGCCGCCAACAAAGAAATGCAGATTTTCTGCCGGCAATATTTGTGGTGCAGGTTCCGGTTCTATCGGTTCGGCCGGTTGCGGCGCGGCTTCTTCGTGATTGGCAGGGTTCTCTGTATTTTGCGGCAGGGTCAGCGTGCCGGATAGTGCAAGGCTGCGATCGGTGAGAGGAATAATGCCTGAGAGGGAGAGGGTGCCTTGCGCGGTTTCCGTTCTGGCATTTTCCAGTGTTGCGGCGCCTTCGCCAAGCATAGCCTTGACCTGAAATTTCTTAAAATCAAGGCTGACCTTGTCGCGCCGCTGCAGGGCAAAAAAGCCCTCACTTCTCAGCTTGTCGATAAAGTCATTAAGATCAAAACCCAGCAGGCGGCCATTGTTTAAATTAAAGCTTATCTGTCCGCGGGCATTCTGCACCATGCTTTGCAGGCTGCGGGGAATGGTCTCTACATTGAGCGAGAGATTGCCATGCCCGCTCAAAATAGGATCATTGAGGCCGATAGCCACAAGAAATGCATGACTGTCAATATTGGCAGTATTCAGCCGCAAGGTGATTTTATCTTGTCCCTGATCTGTTTGCGCAAGATGGATATTGGCCTGTAGTGATCCTTTAAAAGCCTTGGCATCGCCAATATCAAAAATGGCTTCACCATTGCGGATTTGCAGGGCTGCGGCAAGGCCGGTCATTTGTGCCGTGCCGATGGTGGCATCCTGTGCCGAAAGCCGGATATCCAGATCAGCACTGTTCAAAAGGGCAGTATCAATCATACGTTGCGGGCCATAATACCGCAGCGGAATGCTCTTTGGCTGATCATCTTCACGCACTTTGGTAACAAGCGTGGTGACAGTGCGGATAAATGAAGCGGCCTCCAAAGTCTGAAAAGCCAGCGTGCCGGTAATCATCGGGCGTTCCTTGCCAAGGCTGATTTCCGCAGCGCCTTTGGCAGGCATATTATTGAGGTTAAGAGCAATATCTTCCAGCTTTATGCGCTGTGGTGTGGCACTGATATTGGTCTCAATGCTGAAAGCATCCTGAGGGGTGGTTTGCCCCTCATTGCCGGCATTATATCCTGCGGTATAGCTGGCATCAGAAGAAAGACCAAGCCAATGCAGGCTTTTAATAAGTGAAGGGCTTTTCAGGCTGAAAGCCCCCTCGCTGAACAGGTTTTCGGCAATATTGGTGCGGCCGTTAAAGCTGATATTTAAAGGTTTGGAATTGATCTGGGCGCTGATCTGGCTCATACCATTTGCCATAAGCGGTAATGGCTGGGCAATATTGAGCGTATAATTCAGTGTCTCCCCGTGCCAAACTGCATCCCCTTTTATAATTGCATTATTGGTGGTTTGCGGCCAGTCAATGCTGGCATTAATGGCGCTGACAGTTTGCTGCGGTTCTCTCTTACGGGTTGAAAAACCAATACTGCTGTTTTCAAAAACAAGTCTGCCAAAAGGAATGCTGAGAAGTCTCTTGTCATCAGGATTGCCGGTGCTGATACTGCGCGCTTGCCGGATGGCAGCACCAAGCCGGCCGGAGGAGGAAGCCAGCGTATCAATAAATTGCGGCAGGTCTTCAACCGGTTCACTTAAATTGAAATGGGCATTGATCAGGCGGGTTTCTGAAAAAGCCACACGGCCAAACAGGGCATTGAGTGGTGATATTTCTGCTTCAATGCGTTCTGCCACCATAAAGGGCGCAACGGCTTCACCCGTTTTACTCAGCGTGACATCACTGAGCGAGGCACGCAGAACCGGAAAAAACCGCAATTGCGGCGGTTGACGGATTTCCACACTATAGCCGGTCCAGGCACTGATATTTTGTGCCAGATGCAGGCGGATGGCATCCGTTGAAACAATATAAGGCAGTGCCGCAAGCGCGCCGGTAAACACCAAGGCCAAAATAAAAATAACCGCCAGTACAGGACGTATCAGTTTCATTGTGTTCCGATCATGGCTTGGGCAGCAGATTTGTCCGGCACGGCCGTTTATGCAAGTGGTAAAATGGCTTATAGTTCATAGATGCACCAACAATAGAGCGCATTGTGAAAACTGTGAAGCGTCTGTGTAAAAAAACACTCTGGAAGACCGGTTTCTGATCCGGTCTTTGGCATAACCCGCGCATCAATGATACAGATTAATATATCAATGATGCGCAAAGATTTTAAAACCTTAGCTGGCCAGCACGCGGGTTGGCGGAAAAATGATTTCCGCTGTTGTACCCTGACCGGGGCTTGATTCAATGACAAATTGTGCGCGATTGGCTTCTACCATTGCTTTGGTCAGCGGCAGGCCAAGGCCTGTGCCCTGTTGCCGCCAGTCCCTGATATCTGCATCATAGTGGCTTTGCACATTATGATGGCTCACCTGACGAAACGGCTTCAGCGCCTGTTCAAGCTCGCTTTGGCTCATGCCGATACCGGTATCGCGCACCCGCATCACCACATTGCCATCTGCTTCATAACTGGTGGAAACAATAACCTGCCCGCCCTGACCGGTAAAACGGATGGCATTGGAGAGAAGATTGAGCGCAACCTGACGAATAGAACGGGCATCAGCCACAATATCCGGCAAGACGGCAGAAAAACTGGAGCGGATAATCACACGCTCACGGTTGGCCTGCGGCTGCATCAGAGCCACAGCTTCAGCCAGTGCATCATTGAGTGCCACAGCTTCAAATTCCAGATCAAGCGCACCCGCCTCGATCTTGGAAATATCGAGAAGATCATTCACCAATGCCAGCACATGATTGCCGGAACGGTGAATATCCCGCAAATATTCACGGTAGCGTTCATTGCCGATCGGGCCGAATTTTTCTTCGGCCATTAATTCGGAAAAACCGATAATCGCATTGAGCGGGGTGCGGATTTCATGGCTGATACGCGCCAGAAACTCAGTTTTATGGCTTGAGGCGCGCTCAGCTTCCTGGCGGGCAGAGGTCAGCTCCTCTTCAGCACGTTTCCACTGGGTAATATCGCGCATAACTGCGCAATAGCCCTTGGAGGCCGGCAGTTTGCCAATGGTCATAAACAGCGGAATAAAGCGCCCCTGTGCTTCGCGGCCGATAACCTCGCGCCCGTCATTAAGCAGGCTGGCCACGCCATCGCCTGACAGGCCATGAATATAGTCAATCGCGGCACGCTGGCTTTCAATCGCAAACAGAACAGCAAAGGATTTGCCCGTTAATTCATTGATATCATAGCCAAACAAGGCGGCTGCAGACTGATTGAGCGAGCGGATTTTTCCATCCTGCCCGATAATCACCACGCCATCAGTTGCGGTATCAAGAATGGAGGTTAATTCATCAATCTGGGTTTGCAATGCCTGAAAATCCGGCTGCATTGGCTGATCTGCCGTTTTATTTTCAACCATTTGCGGCGCATTTTCATTGCGTGATTTGGCGGCTGAATCATCGCCCTCATTATCGGTTTCATCTTCGGGGGCGTGCAGCGCCAGTTCCGTTTGTAACTGATGCACCGGATTTTCAGTTTTAACCGCAGAGAGAAAGGCCGGGCGGCTTTTTGTCTGTCCGGCATGGTCATCATTATCGGCCTGCAAAATGCGCTCCGGCAAAAGGCTCAGCATCAATGCACGGTTACCCTGCCATGGCACTGATTGCAAATGGGCTTCAACCACCTTGTGGCCGCCATCGGCAAGGCACAGGATCATGCCGTTGATATTGCTGTCATCAGGCTGTGCAAACAGGGCATCAATGCCACCTGCATGGCGCAGATCATCCAGCGATGTATAGCCTGTCATGTCAAAAAATGCCTGATTGGCAAAATGCAGGCGATCGGCATTATGTATCAGCACCGGCACCGGCAAGCCGCTCAGCACATGGAGGTCTTCCTCATCCTGCCGCGCAGATGGGAGGGAGGCTGCTATATCGCCATTTTGTGCGCCGGTTTGGCTGGTTTGATTGTGATTGGCCGGCGGCATATCATGCGGATAGGGGATATCCTCTGTTTGCTTTTCCGGAACCTGCCGGCCATTAACAGGCGCTGCTTTGGTGTGTTCAATGCCGGTATCATCAGCGGTGGCAGCTTGGGCAATTTGCGAATTGTCTTCACTTGTGTTGCTTGCGGGTGCTTTTTGCAAAACTTCACGACGCAGGCGCTCGGCAATCTCACGAAATGCGTTGCGCTCTGTTTGTGATAAGCCGCTGGCAGGGCGTGCAGGGTGAATTTCCGCTGCCGGGGCAGGTTTGCTGTTCTGCTCCGCAGGGGCAGCACTGTTGTGCCCGCGTGTCTGCGAGGCGCGCAATGCTTCCATCAGAATGATTCTTTCGCTGGTCAGCGGTTTTTCCGGTGCTTTGCGGTTGCTATCCGGCTGCGCATTCTCGGCATCAGCCGGCTTATCCGCTTCAGATATATCCTGCAAGAGAGGACTGCCCGCAGCATCGGGCTCAGTTTTGGCCTGAACTGTCTTATCCTGAACTGTTTTATCCGGGGCAGTCTGGATAAGTTCCGGGTAAATCACGCCAAAACCGCTGAAGCCGCTAAATGTTCTGTCTCGGCTGAAAATTGGCAGTGCCGCCAGATCCACGGCAATGCGCTGATTTGTGCCTTCAACCGGCCAGAAAACTCTTTTGCCAGACCATGTTTCCTGTTTTTCCAGCAAGGCAGAGATTGCGCCATCATCATCAAAGCCTAAATTTTCCGCAACATCAGAAAATTTTTTGCCAAGAATATCTGCCATATGCTTTCCAACAATATTGGCAAGCTCCGGTGAAATCTCACTAAACCGCCCCTGCGCATCAACCTGCCACACAAAATGCGCTTGCGCAGCATTCTCTGCCGGTTCCTGTGCCGTTGCCTGAATTGTTGTTTGTCTTGTCTGCGGTGCTATTGCCGGTGTTTTCGCCCCATTGGCTGGCGGCAATTCTGCTGCAAGGGCAGACTTGTCTTCACTATTGGCCTGTTCAATACTGGCTGGCAGGGTCGTTTTTTCTGCGATGAAGAGATAGGCGGCTTTTTCATCTTGCCTGTTCAGCCTGATCATTGCCGCAGGTATTGTGGTTTGCCCGGCGCGAACCCGCCGTTGTATAAAACCTTCCTGCTCGTTTTGCACTTCAATTATCAGGTCTGCAATCGTGTTGCGGCTGACATCAAGCGCGGCAAATTCCGCATCTGTAGAAATGATTGTGCCATCAATGCCGATTTTTGCCATGTGATAACAAGGCAAGGCAGGCGGCGTTTCATCCTGTGCGGTTACCGGTGTTGTCATCAGCAAAGCCGGCTTTTCTGCTGCCGGAATGATCAGGCGGCTTATAGTATATGGCAGCAATCTCTGTTGCAGGCCGCCGGCAAGGCGCAGCATAATTTTGTGTGCGGCATCATCTTGCAGCTCAAGGGCTGCGATCTGGCGCCGTGTCTGCATAGTGAATTGCGCATCGCTGCCGGCTATATTGGCAATATTATCTATGCCGAGCAATTGCGCTGCTGCTGCATTGCCCCACAGGATTGTTTCAAGGTTTTCAGACAAAACAAATATTGCGTCTTCTCTTGCGAGCGCCGCACGAAATTCGGAAAGAGGGATCAGCTCCATTAAATCCAGATGCTGCATAGATTATACCCTTATCCGGCAGATATTATAGGTCTTTAACCGTATTTATTGCCTGTTTTAAAACATTTATCTGTAAACGGCAATTATGCCCATGCCTCAGATATTGCTGCTGATATCACCACAAATAGGGAGGGGATGACAAATATTTTCTTAATTTTTAGTTAATGTCCCCAGTTTCAAATATGCCATATTTATCTCTGTTTACGCTATGGGAGAACAGTTCTTTTGCCACTCTGTTTTAAATTTACCATTAGTCAATAAAGCGTCTCCGTGGCATAATAATGATACCGGTCATTTGATGTATATTGCTTGCCGGTTAAGAGAGGGCTGTAAGGGCTGTGTGCCGGATGTTTGTGCAGATGCCTATATTTTCACAAAGTTTTTGTGATAGGTGCTTGCAATATGCTTTGAATTTACGTATCTGAGCCCTGTCAGCATTTAAGATGATTCATTGCTGAATTGGTACGCGGTCGTAGCTCAGTTGGTTAGAGCGCAGGATTGTGGCTCCTGAGGTCAGTGGTTCAACTCCACTCGACCGTACCATTTAAATCATGAAAATATCCCGTAACATGTTGAATTTGCAGCGTAATTTAAATTGCTTGCGCCAGGCGGATTGCTGTCGTCTCATTTTCAGGCTACATATGAATGCACAAACGGGTGCACATATCGGTGCACATATGCTCAAAATATGTGGTTTTCAACATGGGTCGCCGAATTGATGACAGCAGTCCTGACCGCCATTTAACGCTGATCAGGGGTATTTATTATTACAGGCGGCGCGTGCCAGCCAGTGTTGCCGCGCGTGATAAGCGCGCGCCAGTTGTCAAGCAATCCTTGACAACAACTGATCTTGTGGTTGCCCGTGCAAAGCGTGATTTGCTGGAAAAGGCTGACGGGGAGCTTTGGGCTTCTCTTGTGGTGGGTGGTGATGCCACTGCAGCCAGAGCAAAATATGATGCCGCCGTGAAGCGGGTTGAGGCGCTTGGCTTCACATTCCACACGGCAAGAGAGATAGCCTCTGAACCGCTGGATGCAATTTTGAAGCGCATTGAAGCATTGCTTGCGCCGCCCAATATGCAGGGCACTGTTGCATCTGCTGTTCTTGGCTCGGTGGATGAGCCTAAAATAACCCTGTCAAAAGCGTTTCATATATACCGCTCGCAGATTGCGGCCGATCAATTGCGCGATAAAAGTGAAGCGCAGCGGCGCAAATGGCAGCAACAAAAACAATCTGCGGTTAATTATTTTATCGAGATCAATGAAGATAAGCCGATTGATGATATAACCCGTGCAGATGCACTTAAACTGTATAATTTCTGGCTGCAGCGCATTGCGCCGGAAAAGGGTGAGGCAACACATTCGGCAACGGCCGGCAATCGTATTATCTCTGATCTGCGCATTATCTATGGCCGCTATTATACGCATATCGGTAAAAAAGACCGTGATAACCCGTTTGCCGATCTTGGCTATGTTGAGAAAAAGAAATCGCGGCCGCCATTTACTGCCGCCTGGATCAGGGAGAAAATTCTTATAAAAGGTGCCTTGGCAGGCATGAATGATGAGGCGCGCGGGGTTGTGCTGGCCTTGATTGAAACCGGCGCGCGGCCAAGTGAGATATGCAATCTCTTGCCGGAGCATATTCATGCCAATGCTGAAGTGCCCTATATTGAAATTACATCGGTTGATGAGGGGGAGGGCAAACGCGAAATCAAGACAGAATCTTCAAAACGCCAGATCCCGCTTGTTGGTGTTGCGGTGGAAGTCTTTAAAAAGCATCCGAACGGTTTCCCGCGTTATCGGCATAAAGAAACGCATATGTCGAATACGCTGAATAAATATTTCAAAAACAATGATTTGTTTCCAACTGAAAAGCACAAGATTTATTCATTCCGGCATGCGTTTGAAGACAGGATGAAAGAGGCCGGCCTTGATGCGGAACTGCGCCGCCTGCTGATGGGGCACACAATAGACAGGCCGAATTACGGGGCGGGCGGCTCGCTCCATTGGCGGCATGCGGAATTAAGCAAGATTGCGCTTCCGTTTGATAGTGAGATTGTTTGATACGGTGCAGGCCTAACTACTGATGCATTTAGATCCGGTCGGGGCACTACAATTAAATATTTTCTATTTGATTTAGCAGTCTCACCGCTGCGCGTCCTACCGCATATGCGAGGTTTACGGGCACTGCATTTCCAATTTGTTTATACTGCGCAGTCACAGTACCTTCAAATTTCCATTCATCTGGAAAAGTTTGAATGCGCGCATATTCGCGCACTGTAAGCGGCCGTGTTTCTTCTGGATGGCAACGTTCAGTCTGTTTTTGTGCTGGAGCTGTCGTTAGTGTCAGGCTCGGTTCGTCCCATGATAGACGGCGTGCCATCCCTGTTTTCCCGCCTCCGAGATAAAAGCTTTTCTGCATGTATTCTTTTTGAAGGTCGATGGGCAGATCACGCCAGTAACCGCCAGATGGCACCTTCGACATGATTTCTTGTTTTCTCGCCGGGTATTTTTGTCCCTCTGATGGCGGTACATCGCACGGGTAAAGCTCTCCTGCTTTAAGGGCATCCTTCATGGTCATGATGCGCTTGTATGGAGACGGCCATTTAAACTCGACTTTTTTAGCTAAATCTTTGCGGATTCCAATTAAGAATAGGCGCTCTCTTTTTTGAGGAACTTGATAGAAGATAGCTTTTAAGACGCGCGGCTCAACAAGCTCATAGCCGAGCTCATTGATAACATCCTTAATTGCTGCAAGGGTTTTACCATCTTCGTGGTTTAAAAGGCCGCGAACGTTCTCAGCGATGAATACTTTCGGGTTGGTTTCTTTTACTGCTCGGGCAAATTCAAAAAAAAGGGTTCCGCGAGTGTCCTCAAATCCGAGCTTCTTTCCGGCATAAGAAAACGCTTGGCATGGAAAGCCGCCAGTCAAAATATCGACTTTGTCTTTGAACTCTGTGAAGTCTACCTGTGAAACATCTCCTTCAACAACATTCCACCCAGGGCGGTTTTTGCGAAGAGTTTTGCAAGCATGTGGGTCGATTTCATTTAATAGGACGGATTCAAAACCAGCCTTTTCCATACCCAATGCCAAGCCACCACAGCCGGCAAACAACTCTACAAGTTTATAATGCCGGATTGGTTTTGTTTTGAATTCTTCGTCCCAGCGGCTGTTAAAGAGCATCTGGACAGGTTCCAGATGCTCAATTTGGTCTCTATGATAGACTCTGTAATTATTCTCCGGATGGCGCTGAGGGACAAGAAGTCCTTTAGTATCCCACCGTCGCAGCGTGTCTTTAGAAACACCCATAATATCAGCGACTTGAGCCAGTGTATAATAATTAGAATCCATTTGTAACCATCCAAACCTTATGCATGGTTATCTTTATGTGCGTGGTGCGTAATTGTCAACGGTTATGGTCATCAGCACAAGCTAATGTTTTTATTGAATTTTTTTATTGGTTATTAATTAACAATTCAAAAATAAGAATACTTAAAATGTATCTTGGAGGTAGTTTTGAGTAAACTTGCTTATATTTCTGATCAAAATTTAGATGCAGCACTTAAAAAATTATATGATAGAGCGCAGGCTGGTTTAAAGCGCGCAAAAGATGATTTTGATAGAAATGTTATTGATCCATTTTCATTAATATTCGAAATGGATCAGTTTGGTATTGCCACGCCAAATGACTGGGTGCGTTTTGAAGAAAGACGTCAAGCGCAAAAAAATTTAGTGCAAGCTGTAGGTAATTTTCATCAAGATATTTTGGGGTCGGTAGAGGGTTGGATTAATACAGGACATGGTGGTGGCGTTGATTTAATATCAGAAGAAAATAGAATTCTTGCAGAGGTTAAAAATAAACATAATACAATCAAAGGGTCAGATAGAACGGGGCTATATGATAGTTTAGCCGATGAGGTTTTGCCTAAAAACTCTAAATACCACGGATATACGGCTTACTATGTTGAAATAATCCCAAAAGGTGAAAAGCGCTTCGATAAACCGTTCACGCCTTCAACAAGACAAACTGGGCTGCAAAAACCAGCTAATGATAAGATCAGAACGATAGATGGAGCAAGCTTTTATAAACTGGTTACCGGTCGCGACCATGCTTTGAAGGAATTATTTGAAGTTTTGATGACTGATTTATCTAATAAATATAATTTAGATAAAGCCAAGAAAGATGTAATTTATAGCTATTTTAATAAGGCATTTTAATTGTAGAGGTTCCGACTTGATCTGACAGTTATCCGTTTTGTGGTGGCGTCTGTCAGGTTAAATTCAGCCTAGGAATTTTTCCTGCCAGATTGCTATATAGTTGATCATTGTATTAAGCGGTGCATCCTTGCCAGTTCTCATCTGTCAGTTCCGGGCTGTTTACGGCATCCCAGTCTTCTTTTGTGTAGCTCTGTCCGGTAGTGAATTCTTTCTGCAGGATCGCGTACATTTCACATTGGAAGCTATGTAGTCTAGTGCGGGTGTGATTTATCAGGCCGTGCACTTATAAACTGGACTTGAGAATTGGTTTGATTCCACCGATTTCGAGTGGGACATTATTCAACCTTGTTGCCGAATAATGCAGCGCTGCCGCTGTGAGTGGCGTTATCCCTTCCGCCATGCGGTTCTTGTGGTTACCTGCGCAGTTGCGGCTGCTGGCTGGCGGCGCTCATTGCTTTTCGCGGTATTATTTTGTTGTTTGGGTTTTCCTTCAGCTGGCGGGCGCGTTCAAAAACCTCTTCCATTTTGGCTTCGGTCTTCTTGCGCTGTTCCAGCTCTGTTTCCAGCCGCTCATATATCGGCAGGCATTTTTTGCCCTCTTCGCCAAGCTCAATCATCCAATAAGCAAGAACATCCATCGCACGTTCAATGCGCGCTATGGTTATCTTCTCATCCTGGGCGTGGCGGCCTGTCATTTGCCGGCTCCCGCAGTGGTGCCGCCGCTCAAAATCTTGTCGGTCAGCTTGCCGCCTTTTGCAATATGCGCACGGGCAATCTCTACCGCTTCTTTAAAGGTCTTGAGCTCGCCATCATTGTTTAAAAAATCTCCCGGCACATTCAGCATGTCATCATAGGTTGGTGCGCAGGCAGCACATAAAAAGCATTCATAGCCCACATGGCGCGGCGCTTCAGGGGCAATAGCAGCCGCACATTCTTCACATTGAACTGTATCGGGGTAAAAATCTGCCTCTGGCTTGTTCATACCGCGCCTCCTGTGCAGCCTGATGATTTCAGCGCACGCACCGCGCCTGCAATCACTCTGCACGCATGCCTCTCTGAAAATGAGCTAAGCGGCTGGCCTGTGGCATATTGCGGGGATAGAAACTCATCCTGTATCCGCTCTATCTCTTTAAGCACCTCATTAAATGCTTGAATTCGAGCCGCGGCAGCCCCATCATCAGCCTCCTCGCACTCTAAGGCAGGCCGGCTTTGATTGGCGGCATTTTCTTTGTTGTGTGCAGATGAAGTTGATGGCAGAGTTTTCATACCGCGCCTCCTGTTGGTGTTTGAAAAAATAACGGTGGCGAACCGCAGGGGGATTGTGGGGGCAAACACGATCCGCCACCTCTCACTCCTTCATGGGAACGACACAAAGGAATGATTTGAATGGGGGCAAATTTACACTTGCGCCTTATCGCAGTCAGGCGGTGCGCATGATACATGTTGGTTGGAAATACGAAACGAGATGGGGTGTGGTTGCGATAATCAAGCGTGATCAGGGCTACGAAATTATCTTCGATGGTGACAGTCTTGGTGCTGGTTACAGGAATGCGCTGATGGCGATGGATGATCTTGTGGGTGGTCATACCTTCCTCCCATCTTGTGGACGCGATACTTCATCTATGGGAATACCTGATGATTTCTCATACTGGGAGCGGGTATTCGTTAGAAGATAATTAGCAAGTATATTTTGCAGTAATCTCGCCTCTTCCTGCTTCATTTGTATTCGGATGATTTCTCCATTTTGAGAATGGAAGGAGAGGGAGAGCATGCTTCTGTCGGCAGGGTAATTTGAGCCGCGAATTATAACCGGCTCTCCTAAACGTCGGACTAATTCTTCATTAGTGTATGTGTCGGCGCAACCGATGAAAGTTTCGCCGTGCGCGGCTGTAGTCTCCACAGGGGCTGTTACTAGAGGATTTTCTAGCAACGTGTCGCATAATGGGGCGGTCTCATTGCGTGCAGTCATGACAGCACCGTTTTGACAGCGCGCGCACGGGCAATGTGTGCAGCTTTGAGCCCGTAGCGGGTGATATCTTCGGAGGAATAGCCGCGCAGTTTGAGATTGTCCGGTGTTACCGGCACACCGGCCGCAGCCATGGCCTGCATGGTTGCCGCCATCTCATCAACGCCAAGCTTGTGCCAGCCCGAAAAAACTGCCGAAGGCCGTGTTTCAATAATAAACATCATTGCATCTCCTGAGTGCGGGGTTGGTGCATCTAATGGGTATTGCTCGCCATGTGATGCATTAACCGCAGCGCAATGATAGGTACATTTAATACCCGTTAAAGTCAATACGTCTGGGTACAAATAATATCCATTTTATTTTTGAGATTGTATTTCGCAAAAATAATCCGGCCTACTGGCCGTTTTATAGCGGTTATAGTCAAGCTAAAAGGGGCGCTTAATTATCGAACGGGAATTAAGTGATGGATAGTTATTATTTCACGCTTGACCTTGTTCTTGTCAATCAATTAACATGAACATATTGAGAACAAATACTCTTGATGAGGATGTGATGGGTGAGCGTTCAGATGCAGAGTTGATGCGAATTGAATTTATTTTTTTGCTCGGTCAACTTTCACCTGCGGCTCTTCGTCATTATGTTTCTCATTTAAAGAGGCGAGAATTTTTAGATTTTGAATTGCCGCCTCCTGTAAAGAAGGGGAAAGACTGTCAAAAAGATTAATGGCTTCTAATTTTAATTCATCGGTATCTGAAAAATGATCATCAGGTGATCCGATGCCGAAGTTCAGCCATGAAACTGATACATTATATGCTTTTGCATACTTCTTTGCATCGGCAATACCAAAGCCATTCCTGCCGGACTCATGGGCTTTGTAATTATTCACATTCCAGCCAAACTTATCCGATGCCGCCTTGGCCCCGCCAACATCAGCGCGTATGCGCGCAAGGGTAAGGCGTTCTGCGCGGCGTTCTTTTTCACGTTGTTCGTTATTGTTTGTCATGGTGTAATTTATACCCATACATGTGGGTATAAGTAATATCTCTGTCTCTTGACTGATTTGGGTATTAATAGTACCCATGTCACTCATGACACATTCTGAAATCATTGACTTATGGCCTTCCTTGGCAGAATTCGCGCGTGATCTTTGCATTCCTTATGGAACAGCAAAGGCAATGCGGCGGCGTGATTCAATTCCAGCTCAATATTGGAATGCAGTGGTTGCATATGCAGATCACAGAGCTATCAGTAATGTAGATTTGCAAGTTTTGGCTGATGCTGTTTCCATCACTACTTTGTTGCCGGTAAATGCACCTTCGCATTGTGAGGTGCAGCAATGACTGTTCCTTCACATCAAACACGGCTGCGCTTCGCCTGTCACGGAAATCTCATCCTTAAATCTTTCCGGTTCATCTGCCGCTTCCTCCCACGGCAGATGTTTGCCCGCCTGTGCGCCGCTGCCCTCGTTGGCGCATGGGCGGGTTTTTGTTGTGAGGTGTTGGCATGAGCAACCTGCGCCCCACAACAGAGCAGCAACGCCGCCAATTAAAGGCGGTTGTGCGCCGCCTTTTAGAGCTTGCTGGCGGGGTTACCAGTTTTGAGCATGTCACACGGGTTAAGGCGCCTGCTTTGTCCAAATATGGCTCGCCCGATGATGCTGCCGCCCATATGCCGCTGGATGTGGCGATGGATCTGATGCTGGACACCGGTTCCAACGGCATTTTATCGGCCATGGCGGCCATGCTTGGCTACAAGCTGGTGGCGCTGGAGGTGCAGGGGCAGGGCGCGCCCTTGCCGGATATTGCCGATATTGCCCATGTGGTGCGCGACAATTGCAATGTGGTGGATGCGGTTTCTGCCGCCTTGCAGGATGGAAAAATTACCGCCGATGAAGAGCGGGAAATTTCAGCAAATATTGAAAAAAGCG
This sequence comes from Pseudochrobactrum albidum, assembly GCF_051851455.1. Classification (NCBI taxonomy): domain Bacteria; kingdom Pseudomonadati; phylum Pseudomonadota; class Alphaproteobacteria; order Hyphomicrobiales; family Brucellaceae; genus Pseudochrobactrum; species Pseudochrobactrum albidum. The sequence goes on along the minus strand of NZ_JBPVTR010000024.1, from coordinate 340,280 downwards.
TGCAGGAACTGCGCATTTTGCAGCGCAAGGCCAAGGCGGCCGCGCAAGGCGGTGCGGCATGAAGCGTCATTTTGTTTTTTATGGCGTCAAGCCGTTTGTTTCCCATTCCCGTTATGGTGCGGCGCGTTCCAAGGCCGTGCTTAAAAAATATCCAAACCATGCCGATCGTCTGGCACGGCTAACGGTTGAAGGCCGTTTGCCAAAGCAATGCCTTGTGCCGGTGCGCGGCGGCAAAAAAGCAAAGGTGTGATCATGGCTGATAATACGGAAAACATAGGCATTACAGGCGGGATGTTGCGCGCATTTATCGAGCGCATTGAGCGGCTGGAAGAAGAAAAGAAAGCCATTGCCGATGATATCAAGGAAGTTTTTGCCGAACTAAAGGGCACCGGTTTTGATGTGAAAGCCGTGCGCACCGTTATCCGCCTGCGCAAAAAAGAGGCGCATGAGCGGCAGGAAGAAGAGGCGATGATCCAGCTCTATATGGATGCGCTTGGCATGGAGTGAGCGCCATGTTTGTTGCTGCATATCGCAATACAGAGCGGGGCATTGCGGCTGCGCGTGCGCGCAAGGCGGCGGTGTTGCCCTTTGCGCCCCAAGCGCCCAAAAGCGCAACCCCGCCAAAGGCGCAAAAAACCGCGGCTGACCGCGCATTGGAGCAGGCTGTTGCCAAAAAATTTGAGCAATATCTGGCAGAAATTGCTGCCGAACAGGCCTTGCGCATGCGGCAGCAGGCGCAGCGTGCCTACAGGGCGCGGTTTGATGTGATTGTGCGGCGGCTGTGCCGCGTGTTCAGGGTTTCGCCGTTGGATCTGTGCTCGGCGCGGCGCGGCGGCGCCACGGTGCATGCAAGGCAGGCGGTTTATTATTGGGCATGGCGGCTGTGCGGGCTTTCCAGCCCGCAGATCGGGCGGCGGCTTGGCGGGCGCGATCACACCACGGTTTTGCATGGCATTGTTTCTTATCAAAAAAAGCGCGCCCTCATGGGGCGCAACCTTCGGCAATTGCGGGGGGATAGCTGATGAAGCAGCGTTCAATCTGTTTTGATATTTTTGTTGTTGTGGCGGTCACGCTGGCGGCTTATGCGCTGCCCTTCGGCCTGCTGTGGCTGGCATTGGGAGGGCGCTGATTATGGCACATCAAAATGCTGGTTATGAGGCAAATGAGCTGCGCAAAGCCCGCAACCGGCTGGCGCTACTGGGGCAGGCAGAGTGGCTTCTTACCACCGATGGCGCTGAAACCATGCTGGAGGCACGCCACGGGCTTGAATGCAATGTGATTGCGCAGTTTGCAGGCCGCGCCACGCCGGATGAGATAGATTTTTTTGTCAATGCGCCGCATATGGTGGCGCTGTTGCTGCGCCTTGTTGACCGCGCAATTGCAGCCGCACGCAAGGGCGCTGCCAGCCCCGCGCGGCAGGGGCAAGAGCAAGGGCAGAAAAAAGCGGCCAATTATGCCGCAGAGGCCGCCATGAAGTGCGAAGAGGCGGCGTTTAGGGTGTTTTTGGAAGAGCGGCACGGGCTTTCCCGCCCGCTGACAGAAGAACGCTGCGCCCAGCGTTTGCGCACATTGCTTGGCATCTCTTCGAGAAAAGAACTGAACAATAGCAGCGCCGCGGCGGCACGCTGGCGCAGGCTGCGGGCAGATTATGCCGCGTGGAAAAAAGCCGGAACAGGGAGGGCAGAGCCATGAATAATTCTGTTCATCATCCAAAACATTATACCAGCCATCCGTCCGGCATTGAGTGCATTGAGATCACCGAGCATATGGGGTTCAACCTGGGCAATGCCATCAAATATATCTGGCGGGCTGATCTTAAAGGCAATGCGCTGGAAGATTTGCAAAAGGCGCATTGGTATATTGAGCGCGAACTGGCCTTGCGTGCAGGGAGGCCGGCAAAATGAGCATTGCATTGATGTCCCGTTTGTTCAAGGCGCAGCTTGGCTCGGCCAACCGCAAAATGCTGGCAATAAGGCTTGGCGATTTTGCCGATGATGAGGGGCGCGGCATCTGGCCAACGGTTGGCCGGTTATCGGCAGAGACAGAGCTTTCAGAGCGCACTGTGCAGCGGCTGCTGAAAGATTTTGTTGATGAGGGTTTGCTGATTGTGGTGGCAGAGGGCGGCGGCCGCCCGGGACAGGCCACGCGCTATGACTTCAACATGAAAAAAATTGCAGAGCTGGAGGGGCAAAAAACCACCTCCTACGGGTGTCACCATGACACGGGTGACACGGTGACACCCGTGTCAACCACGACAGAGAGGGGTGACAAATCAGACATAGAGGGGTGTCACGGTGACACCCAAACCATAATAGAACCATTAGATAAACCATTACTCTCTTCTGGCGCGTGCGCGCCTGATGAGGGAGAGGGGATTTCAGAAAATTTATCTCCGGAAGAAAATCCGCAGTCGGCCGCCTTTCAAAAACGGGTTTTGCGTTTTTGCACCGGCAACGGCTATGGGGCAGGGATATGGACAAACTGGGATACGGTTGCGCCAAGCTGGATCATGAAACAGTTTGCAAAACTCACGCCGGATGAGCGCAGACAGGCAGAACGCTGGCGCGATGCCTATCTGCTCGACATTGCAGCCCGCAAGGCTGCGCCAATGGCGGTTGGTGTTTTTCTGCGCGATAAGTGCTGGAACTTGCTGGATGCCGATATTTTGCACCGTGCAGAGCAGGAAAAAGCCGCCGATAGGCCGGTGCGCCGCACCGCCGCCCCTTACGGCAAGACATGGGGCGCAGCCCGCATGGCGGTTTTGCTGGCTGGTGCAAAGCCGCCAGCATGCCGCCCGTCCAAATTTATCGAAGACCAGATCTTGCAGGGCGGGGAAACCGGCGAATTCTACAAGCGCAACTGGCTGATGAAGGCCGGCTATCCGGTGATTGTGGAAATGCACGATGAAGCAAGGCAAAGGCGCGGCTATGTGGTGGATGAGCGTTATCTACCATTAGCCGCCCACATGGAGCAGGTGCGTGTGGGCAGTGAGCAATGGGTGCAATGGCGCAACCTGCATGAAGAGCGCGGTTGGCTGTGGTTTGATGAGCGCGATCTGCCGGAATGGATATGGTTTCCGGCTGGTGGCGTGGCAGGCCTTGGCGCGTTTGAGGCGGTTTTACAAGGATTGGAACAATGATGGTGGCAGATATTGATAAAACACGCATCCTTGAAGCTGCAAACCGGCTGGCAAGCCGCGATCCGGATCGTATCCGCCAGCGCATTCAGGCCAAGTTTCTCAAAATTGCTGCAGGCAGCGAGGCCGCAGAACGGCAATGGTTTGTGCTCAAAACAGCCCACCGCAAAGAAAAAGATGTGTATAACTCTGTGCAGGATGCAGGCATAGAGGCATGGTTGCCGATGAAAAAGCAAACTCGCTTGGTCAAATACACAACCAAGAAGAAGGTTGTGGAGGTGCCGGTTTTCAACGGATATCTGTTTGTAAAAGCAGTGCCATGCGCTGAAAGCTGGGTGGGGTTATCGCGCATTGATGGTGCAGTATCGCTGATATTCGGGCAGCAGGGCGCACTTGTTGTGAGCGAAAAATACATGAGCGATCTCATGGTGTTAACAAATGCCGGCGCGTTTAATGAGGGTGCGGCAATGCCAAGATATGCGCAAGGTGAGCGGGTGCGGTTTCCCATTGCCGGCAGTGTTTTTGAAGGTGTGCTGGAGGGCTATGTTGGCAAGCGTGCGGCACGTGTTCTTTCCTTCATATTTGGCCATGAGCGCGTGATAGAGGTGCCGCTTGCAAATTTAAAAAAATATGCCTAGCCTTATTGTCAGGGACGACCTGTGGACTGTGAAGCATAAGCTTCCGACACGGTGAGCAGCGTAAGACGGCCAGTGCCGCATTGAGCTCCCCACGGATCCCGGAGAAGCGACCGAAGCAATAGCAACCGGCAACCGCTTTTCCCCCCAAGGCGAAGCTATGAGAAAATTTCTGAAAAGCAAAAACCATATCACTCATGTTTATATGACGATTTGAACCCTCCGGTTTATTCAGGCCTTACATAAGTAAAAGAATCAAAAAATATTGTATCTATGGGATACTATATTCGTGTTTATAAATATGCTTGTCGTTTGTGGGTTCAGCGCAACCTCGATGTTTTAAATAATATGATTGAGTTTGGTGAGTATAGAACTTCATCAGCCGGTTCGTTACAGCTCATTGTGCTCAATGCAAAAGAGCCGGCTTATAAATATGTTGTCGATCTAAGCAAAGATTAATTCAATATGCTTGATGTTGCATCTTCAGTGGGCGGGGCTTCGTCATCTGTCGGTTTATCTGTTTATATAAACTTCAGCACCGGGGAATGGGAGAAGCAGCTTAAACGCTATGAGCGTGATGTTCTGCCAAAGGCCATCATCGGCGCATTAAACCGCACCGCGGCTGTTGGCCGTCTGGCCGTGCAGGATGAGATGGAAGCAAGGCTGGATCGGGTAACGCCATTTGCAAAACGCGGCGTTGCCTATGAGCGGGCAACCGCTGCCAATCTGTCGGCTGCGGTTATCATAGCAGGCAAATCATGGGCAAAAAACTCAACCCCGCCTGCAAATTTTCTGACACCGCAGTTTTTCGGCGGGCAGCGCAATCTCAAATCATTTGAGCATCAGCTCATTCGTGCCGGTTTTATGGATAAGGGCTTATATGCTGTTCCTGCAAGGGATTGCCCGCTGGATCAATATGGCAATGTTCGTGTGGCGCTGATTGTTCGCATTCTGGCAGATTTGCAGATTGCAGCACGCACTGCAGGTTATAACCGCCAGCGCAGCGCGGCTTCGCTCAAGCGCAATGCGCGTTACAAAAATGCGCGCTTCTTTGTGCCAGAACGCGGTTCGCATTTGCACCCCGGGGTGTGGCAGCGCAATCCGGTGGATAATTCCATCAAGCCAATATTGCTGTTTGTGAGAATGCGGCCTTATGAGCGTGTGATCAACTTTCATCAGACTGTGCAGCGCGTGGCAGAAGAACGCTTCGCCCGTTATTTCGCGGAAGAGGTTGGCAAGCGTTCAAGGTAGCTTTCCCTCATATTTAAAAGAAGGAGACATTGATGCCGATCATGGGCAATATTGCTCCTAACTTTAAATATAGAGTGAGGGCAGACATGAAACTGAATATGGATTTGGTGCGCGAGTTGCTTCTGTTCATTGAAGAGAAGGCTGATCGACCAATTTCACATATTGAGGATATAACGCTTACAGGTTGGTCAGCGAATGAAATCGCTTACCACGTGATGCTGTTAGAGGAAGCTGGTTTTATTAAAGCCGGGATTGATACTATCCCCGATTATGAAGATCCAATCATTTTGCATGTTACTTATACTATTAACCGGCTCACGCTAAGCGGACATGAATTTCTTGATGCAGCCCGTACCCCTCAGCACTGGATAGCGATCAAAGGTAACGCACAAAAGCTGGGTGTTAATAGTTTGAAAACTGTTGGGCGAATTGCTGAAAGCTACATCACAGACTTAATTAAACAGAGTTTGGGCGGTTAACCTTAAATTCGTGGGTGAGGCTAAGAAAGTTCGGGTAGCGCATTTTTAAGTTCTGCTTGTAGGCTTTTCCATCATTTCGGGTCCTTCCTGCCACGCGCCACCATCGGGTATTTCGCACCGCGGGTCTTCGGCAGTCTGAGCCTCAAATTAAAGCCTAAAGTCAGGGCTAAAGACCTAAAGTCCAGTACTAAATTCACGGGATGCAAGGCCGGATGTAAATTTTTGGGAAAATCATGGCGGATATTCATTCAGATCAGACAATGAGCAAGGGTGAATTTGCCAAGCTGATCAATGTTTCTGCCGGTCGGGTTTCGCAATATATTGCATCCGGACAGATCGGCCGTGATGCATTGCAGGGCGAAGGGCGCAGCGCACGAATTATTGTTGAGCGTGCCAAGCGCCATCTTAGCAACCGGCTGGATGTTTCACAGCGCGTTGGCATAAACGGGATGACAACGCGCATTGCAGATGCCCCTTTGCTGAAGAATGCGGAAGCACTGGTGCCAGAGGCGTTTCAATCACAAAGTGATTTGGTTGCCGATCAGATAGCCCGTGAAAAGCTTGAACAGGCCAGAATGCAGACAGCACGCATCAAGCGTGAAGAGGCGCTGGCATCAGGGCGATATATGCTTTCAGCCGATGCGAAAGCTGAAATAACCAGAGCCGTTGCCATGACATTCCGAGTGATGGAAGGCGGTTTGGCGGATATGGCCACCTATCTTGCAGGCAAGCTGGAATTGCCGCAGCGCGATATTCAACACCACCTGCAGCAGGCATTTCGCAGGGTGCGGGAACAGGCAGCGGAAGGCTTTGCCGATATGCAGGCGGCAGAGCCTGAAACATTGACAGATCCGGAACTGCCGGCAAGCGATCTTTAACACACAGAATAAATGGTTGGGACATGACACTGCTTTGCAATCCGGCATGGCTGACCTATTCGATATTGGCGCAGGAGACCATGCCGCCGCCACCGGTTGATTATCTGGCATGGGCAAAGAAGAATATTGTTTTTTCTGATCGCATCACCCAGTTTCCTGGGCCATATAATGAGGCATTATTTCCGTTTTTCTCGGAAATTTTAAAAGCCTTGTCACCGGAAGATCCGTGCAGGATTGTGACAATTGCCAAATCGGCGCAGGTTGGCGGCACGGTGCTGGCCAATATTTTTACGCTGGGCACCATGGATATGGATCCATGCGATTTTCTCTATGTGCATCCCACTGAAGAGAATGCCTCGCGTTGGTCAAAACAGAAACTGATGCCGCTGATCCGTGAAACCAGGGCATTGACGGCGCTGTTTCCTGACAAGAGCCGTGAAGGCGGCAATTCGATCCACTATAAGGAGCGCGCTGACGGGCGCGGCGCAATACAGGCGGCAGGTGCTAATTCCCCTTCTGGCCTGTCGATGATCTCACCGCGCAAGCAGGTGCAGGATGATTTGTCCAAGTGGCAGAATAATGAGGCCGGTGATCCTGAAAGTCAGGCTGAAAGCCGCTCTAAGGCGTTTATTGCTGCAAAGATTTTGAAAATCTCAACACCGCTGATTGCGCCTGGCTGCCGGATCAGCGCCAATTTTGAGCAGGGCACACAGGAACGCTATCATGTACCATGCCCGCATTGCCATGAATTGCAGCCATTGGAATGGGAGCAGATGCGCGATCATATTGATCCGGATCATCCTGAAAAAGCGTGTTTTTATTGCATAAAATGTGGCGGCGAAATCAAAGAGCATCACCGTGCCTGGATGGTTGCCCCTGAAAATGGCGCAAGATGGGTTGCAAAATATCCGGAGCGGGCGCGTTATCACCGCTCATTCCACATCTGGGTGGCCTATTCGCCGTTGGAAAGCTGGGAGGCAATTGCCCGCGCCTATATTCATGTGCAGCGCGGCGGCCCTGATGATAAGGGCAAGAAAGCCGGTGCCGAACAGGTGTTTTTCAATGATTGGCTGGGGCAGCCTTTTGAAACAGAGGGTGAGGCGATTGGCTGGGAAGTGTTGCGCGACAGGGCAGCGCAAACCGGATTGCCGCGCGGGGTTATTCCGCCAAAGGCGCTCATCCTTACCATTGGCATAGACGTGCAGGGTGACCGTGTGGAATGGCTGCTGGTGGGCCATGGCAAAAACCGCTATCGCGTGGTGATAGACCGCGGAATATTTGACGATAATACCGGCCGCAACCTGCCAGGATTCACCGCCCATTCAGGGCATATTTCTGAACCTGCTGTCCAGCATGCGCTGTCACAGCTTGTCAGGCGTGAATGGCCTGATTGCTGGGGCAACCGGCGCAAGGCTGATCTGACCGCGATTGATGGCAATGCCTATACGGAAGATGTCTGGGAATGGGCGCGCCGTCACCCGATCACCGATGTGATCATGGTGCGCGGGGATAACCGTGAAGCGGCGCCGATGCTGGCGCAGGTTAAGAAAGAGAAAGACAAGAAAGGCAGACCGCTTAAATATTCGCGGCGCTTCTTCAACTTCAATGCTTCAGTGATGAAGGCATCACTCTACCGCTCATATCGCAAGGAAGATCCTGAACAGACCGGCTATATTGATTTTGTACATGGTCTTGGGGATGATTTTTTTGAGCAGGCAACCTCTGAAAGACGTGTGCAGCGCACTGGCCGGTCTGGCCACCCTTATTATGAATGGGAATTGCCATCAGGCAAGCGCAATGAAGCCCTTGATATGCTCAACCAGTCCATGGCTGCGGCCTTGCGCCTTGGCATAAACTACTGGACTGAAGAGGAATGGGATGCACTGGCAGAGCGTCTGGCACAGGAACCGCCGCCTGCACAGCTTGATCTGGAAGAACAATTGCTGCTCCGGCCACAGCCTGATGCACCGGTTGTAAAATCTGATACAGAAAAGAAACAATCGCCATTGGTGGCAGCTGCTATTGCCCGTGCCAATGCGCGTGCAAGCCGCCGCGGCTGATCGGAAATATCATGACAGACAGAACTATCTTGCAGGCGCGTCTTACTGAAGCAGAGACGGCCTTGCATAAACTCATGGTTGGCAATGCCACAGTGCAGCTCAGCTATCAGGGTGAGAGCGTTACCTTTACAACAGCGGATGAAGGGCGGCTGCGCCTCTATATCCGTGAATTGAGAATGCAACTCGGGCTGGAAAGCACTTCCCGCACCCGTACACGCCGCGTGGTATTTTTATGAGTGAGACGGTTATTCTGGATGCCGGCGGCAAGCCATTGCCGCCGCGTATGCGTGCTGATGCCCGCAGGCGCGCTGCAATGAATGCTGCTTATCAGGCTGCAGGTTCTGATCATGCATCCATGGCAGGCTGGCGGCCTGGCACATATTCAGGGCAGGCTGCACTCACATTATCGCGCGATGTGGTGATTGACCGCGTCAATGATGCTGTGCGCAATAATGGCTGGGCATCGGCCGGTGTATCGCGGCTGGTTGATACGGTGATTGGCTCCGGATGGCGGTTATCATCACAGCCTAATGCCCGCACTTTGAACCTCACCGCCGATGAGGCGGATGAGATCGGCGATCAGATTGAGGGTTTGTGGTCGGATGTGGCAACAGATCCCGGTAACTGGTTTGATGCAGAACGCACCAAATCTGTTGCCGGTCTTCTGGGGCTGGCCGCGCGTCATCGTTTTACCGATGGGGAAGCCTTTGCGGTTTTGCCTTATCGCATGGGCGCAAACGGATATGGCACCTGTGTGCATGTGATTGATCCGGCGCGCATCTCTAACCCGTATGGCGCTATGGATACGGAATTTTTGCGTGATGGTGTTGAGATAGACAGCTTTGGCGCGCCAATTGCCTATCATGTGCGCCGGTCGCATCCGGGCGATATTACGCGGCCTATGCATGATATGTTTGTCTGGGATCGGGTGGAGCGGGAAACAGAATGGGGAAGACCCACCGCCGTGCATGCCTTTGAGGCCAGCCGCGCCGGTATGACACGCGGTGTAAGCCCGTGGGCTTCCGTTTTGCAACAGCTCAAGCAGGTTTCTGATTATAATGATTATGAGCTGCAGGCGGCTTCGCTCAATGCGGTGATGGCGGCGTTTATCAAAACACCACTGGATATGGATCAGCTGGCAGACAGTTTCAGCGTTGGTGACAGCAGCAAATCAATTAATGCATTTTTTGAGGCGCAGGCCATGGCACAGGCTGCCGCTTATAAGGCCGATCCTATCCGCCTCAAAGGGGCGCAGCTCAATTTTCTTAACCCCGGTGAGGATGTTGTTTTTACCAAGTCCGAGCACCCCAATGCCGCATTTGAAGTGTTCGTTAATGCCGCGCTGCGCAATATCGCTTCATCCATAGGGCTCACATATGAGCAACTAACCATGGACTGGTCAAAGGTTAATTATTCCAGTGCCCGTGCTGCCTTGCTGGAAATTTGGCGCGGTCTGACTGCGCGAAAAACCAGTTTTGCTCATAGTTTTATGCAACCCATTCACATGGCCTGGCTGGAAGAGGTGTTTGATCAGCGCCGCATCAGGCTGCCGCCCCATGCGGTTTCATTTGAGGCCAATCCGATTGGCTGGGCGCGGGCTGCATGGATTGGCTCGGGGCGCGGCTGGGTTGATCCGGAGAAAGAGGCGCGCGCCGCTGCAATCCGTCTGGCAACCGGCCTTTCCACACAGGAGTCAGAATCTGCTGAACAAGGGCGGGACTGGAAGGAAGACATGCTGCAACGTGCCCGTGAACAGCGGTTTGCAGAAAAGCATGGTGTTGTATCGGGTGAGGTGGCCAGTACCGCAGTTGTCTCGCGGTTTGGCGGGGATACCCCCCATGATGAACCGGCAAAAAATAATGAGGATGAGGATAAATGACATTTGCCATGCCGGAAATTGCGGCGCGTTTGTTTGATACGCCTCTGATGCTGCATGAGGCAAAGGCCAATATTATTGCCCGCAGCTTTGGCCCGCGTGTTCTGGGGCAGAATATTACTCTGGCAGACACGCCGGAAATGGGCGTTCTGTCTGAGAATATGCGGGAATTGCGCGATGGCTGGACAGGGGAAAAGATCTATAATGGCCCCAAAATGGTTGGCAATATTGCAGTGATAGAAATTGAAGGCTCACTGGTTAATAAAGGGGCATGGGTTGGCAAAAATTCTGGCATGACCTCCTATGAGGGGCTCAATATCCAGATTGCAGATTGCCGCAACAGCGATGATATCAAAGCTGTGGTGTTTGAGATTGACAGCTTTGGCGGAGAGGTGGACGGATGTTTTGCCTGCGCTGAAGAGCTGTATGCGCTCTCACAGGAAAAACCCACAATTGCCATTCTTACCGATCATGCCTGTTCTGCCGCTTATTTGCTGGCTGCCGCCTGCCGCCAGATTGTTATTCCTGCCACGGGCTATACCGGTTCAATCGGTGTTATTACCATGCATGTGGATGCATCGGGCTGGGCAAAAAATCAGGGGCTTGCAGTTACTATTCTTCGCGCCGGTGAAAAGAAAGCCCGCCCGGGCATGTTTGAGGCGATGAGCGAAGAAGAATATTCAGAAGCGGTGAATGATCTGGAAGCCATGCGCATCTTGTTTGCAGAGACTGTTGCCCGCTATCGCGGCGCACGGCTGACAACACAGGCCGCCCTTGCCACACAGGCAGATACGTTCCGCGGTCAGGCCGCGGTTGATTTAGGCCTTGCCGATGCGGTGGGGCATCCCAAAAAGGTCTTTGAGGCATTTTGTGCCGCAATGGCCGATTGATGCCAAACAATAATCTCCCTCTCTAAAATTTATCAAAAAGGAACATGCCGATGTCGCTCGCACGCGCTATCCGCGCGGCCGTTGCTGGCCGCAATACCCGCAAACGCCTTGAAGAAGACAAGCCGGAAGAAATGGAAGATGACCTGATGCCCGATGAGGCGGAAGATGACCCTGAAGCTGAAACGGATGAAGAGTTTGATCCGGCCGCTGAAGAAGATGAGACCGATGCCAGTGAGGATGATCCGGTTGCCAATGAGGATGAAGAAAAATCCGGCGATTATGCCCGTGGCCGCAAGGCAGAGCGCAAGCGCATGTCGGCTATTCTCGGATCATCCAAAGCTGATCACAATCCGTCATTGGCTGCGCATCTGGCGTTCAACACAAATATGTCGGCAAGGCAGGCCATTGCCACGCTTTCTGCCTCCGGCGCACCGGCCGGCACCGGCCTTGGCCGCCGCATGCAGGGGCGTGTGCCTGCCTTGGGCAATGGCGGGGCGCAGCCAAAGGCGGGCACAGCGGATGAACGCCTGATTGCCCACGCCAAAAAGCGCGCGGCCGCCACCACACGCCGCTGACAGCCTTTGGCTGAAATTCAACCATAATTTTAAAACCAGATCGGGAGTGCTGCCATGCACACTGAAACCTATATGCCAGGCGATCTTCTCGTTGGCGATTACCCTGTTGCTGTTCGCGCTGTAACTATTGCAGGCGGGCAGGGAATTCTTAAGCGCGGTACCGTGCTGGGCGAAGCCGCCGGCAAATTTCTGGTATCGGCATCCGCATCATCCGACGGCTCGGAAGTGCCAAGCATGGTGCTGGCAATTGATGTGGATACCACCGCCGGCGATGTGATCAAGGATGCCTATGCCTCCGGCGGTTTTGATGCCGGTAGGCTGATCTTTGGCACAGGCCATGATGCAGCCTCTGTTGAGGGAGCATGGCGGGCGGCCTCTGCGCCGCTGTTTGTGCATCACCTTTCCTGACCGGCCGGTTCGTTTTTTTATCTCCGGTTTATTTTCTCATTCACTGTGCCGCAGGCACAATTTTCAAGGATATCCGCTATGGATTTATTCAGCACAGCTGCATTGTTGACGGTTATCGAATCTCGTGACCGTCCGACAGCTTTCATCCGTGACACATTCTTCCCCAATGGTTTTCAGTCTGATCAGGAAGAGATCGCCTTTGACAAGCTGAAGCGCCGCCGCAATGTGGCGCCATTTGTCTCGCCTCTTGTGCCGGGCAAGGAACGCGCCATTCGTGGCCGCCAGACATCAACCTTTACCCCTGCTTATGTGAAACCGAAAAACACTGTGCGCCCAGGTGAGGGTTTCCGCCGCCGCCCCGGTGAGTCGCTCTATGGCAATATGTCTGCAGAGGAACGCTATCTGCAGACAATTACCGATATTCTGGCCGATCAGGATGATGAGGTAACACGCCGTGAAGAGGTGATGGCGGCAGAGGCGCTGCGCACCGGCAAGATTGTTGTGAGCGGTGAGGATTATGAAACCCAGATTGTCGATTATAACCGGCCGGCCAATCACACAATCGCCCTGACAGGAACAGACCGCTGGGGCGAAAATGGTGTATCGGTGCGCAAATCCATCCGCGAATGGGCAACCCGCGTTGCCACCACATCGGGCGGTGCGGCCACAGAAGTTATTCTGGGTGCAGAGGCAGCAGAGCTTTTGCAGGGTGATCCGGAAATTCGTGAAATTCTGGATAATCGCCGCCAGATGGGCGGTGAAATGCAGTTTGGCCCCGTTGCTGCCGGTTCTGAAGATATGGTGGCGGTTTATCTCGGCTCTGTCGGCCAGTTCAATTTCTGGCAATATACCCAGCTGTTTCAGGATGATGACGGCAATGATATTGAGGTGTGGCCAAGCTTTGGCGTTGGCGTTATTGCGCCAAGCCAGTTTCAAGGCTTTATGGCACATGGTGCCATTCAGGATATCGGCGCACAGATGAAGCCATTGTCCCGCTATCCGAAAATGTGGAATGTTGATGACCCGTCAGCCACTTTCCTGATGACGCAAAGCGCACCGCTCCCTGTGCCGGGTGATGCTTCGGCCTCGCTTTTTGCCATGGTTCGCTGAAACACCGGCAGGAAAGGACATTGATCATGGCAAAAATCAGGATAATCAAACAGGCCTATCCGGTGACATTGCGGATAAATGGCAAGGATGTGCCGCCTGGCACAATGGTTGCTCTGCCGCAGGATGAGGCTGATAAAATTGCCGTGCTATTTGGTGTGCTGCAAGGCACAAGGGCAGCGCCTGCCGCTGCTTCTAAGCCCGATCAGGCAGCAATTCAGGCCAATAAACCTGATTTGGCAGCTTTGCAGGCCGGGCTTGATGAGGCGCAGGCTGCCTATGATGAAGCCCATACCGCTTTGCAAAAGATTGATGCCGATAATGATGAGGCGCTTGCCTTTGAAAAGGCGGAAGCCCGTCTGGCCGCGGCTGAAAAGGCGCTGGAAGAGGCACAAGAAGAGGCGGGCGGCCAATGAGCCGCCCTGCCGTCTTTTCTCAAATGGCAGATGCCTTTGTTGACGGCCTTGGCAATGTTGAGGCCGGAATAACCTGCAAGGGCAACACTGTTTTGCTGAAAGGGATTTTTCGCAAGATACGTGAGACAGATCTGCTTGATCTGGAAGGGCTGGGGGCAGAAGGGGTGAGTTATAGCTTTGCCGCTGCCGGTATTGCGCTTGATGGCATCCGTCAGGGGGAGGCTCTTACCATTATCGCAAGTGATGATGGTAAACTGACAGGCAAGGTTTTTTCTGTGGCCGGTGTGGTTGATGACGGGCGGGCTATGAAGCGGCTGCTCCTGCATGAGGATGATTGAAATGATGCATCTTCGCCAGCAGATACTGGATAAAATCTGCCAAAATCTGCGCCCCGTGGCTGTAAGACATGATGGCATTGTCACCCCGATGCGCACAACAGCCGTGCCGCAGGAGGATTTTCCGTGTTTTACCGTGCTTTATACCAGTGATCAGAGCAGCCCTGATGGTGTGGTTTATGATGCTGTTACCGGCAATGAGCTGCCACGCCTCAATCACAGGTTGATTGTCAATGTGGTTATCCACTTCAAAGGGCGCAAAGACCCTTCCCGCGAGTTTGACAATCTGGCTCAGGATGTGGAGCGGGCATTGCCGCCAAGCCGCCTTGATGGCCTGATCATTGATATGATCTTGTCATCAACCGATCATTTTATTGATGCCGGCACTGCGCAAAGCCTTGGTGCCGGACGTATGGTTTTTGAAATTACCTACCGGACATTTGCAGGCCATCCCGAAAGGGCTGCCTGATGCTTGTTTGAATTCAGGCTTTTCATTTCACAAAAAATCAGGAGAAACACCATGGCTTTAGGTCGTGAGGTTGTGATCAAGCGCATGATGGCGCAGGATAATTTTGTTTCTGTTTGTGTGACAGAAGCCCGCTCGCTTGAGATCAACAATGAGGAAATTGATATTACCAAGCCAAATTGTGCAGATCCCGGTAGCAAGTTGGTTTTGTCGCTGATGTATGGCATCCAGCGCATCAATGTGCAGCTGGACGGGGCCTTTGTCAGCAATGCGGCATCACAGGCAATGACGGGCGATGCGGTCAATCAGGTTATCACGCCCTATCAGGTTGTGGTGCCTGAAGTTGGCACTTTTGAAGCTGATTTTCTGGTTTCGCTCACCTTCTCCGGTGATAAAACCAATGAAATGCAGTGTCAGGGGCGCATGTCTGCCACCGGCACGGTTGCTTTCACCGCGGCATAAACCATGAGCGTTCTTCCCAACCCCTTGCGCGGTGAGGCCGCCTGCCGGATTGGTGATACCGATCTGGTGCTTGTTGTGGAATTTGGCCGGCTGGCCACCTTGTGTGAGGTGGCCGGTTGCGACACCATGGAACAGCTCTATACCCGCCTTATCGGCTTTCATCCCAAAACGGTGATGGCTGCCTTACGTGTGCTCACCACCCATCCAGACGGGGATCAGGCCGCCCGCGATCTGGCACATAAGGCCATTGCCGGCTTGAGCGGTGCTGATGAGCAATCATTCCGCCGGGCAATCACCAGAGCACTTGCCGGCCACATAAACAGCGGCAAAAAACGCCGCGGTGAGACCGACCAGCTTGATGATCTGGAAAAGGCACTGGAGGCCGCATCGGGAAACGCACAAAGCCCCTCGTGATTTCAGAGCATATTCAGCAAATGCTGGCACTGGCAACCGGTGTTCTTGGCTGGCCGCCTCAAACTTTTTGGCGTGCCACCTGGCCGGAGCTGGAAGCCGCCATTGAGGGGCGTACCGGCAAGCGTTCAAAAGATATTATCACTAAGGAGCGGGCAGCGGCGATTGCCCGCCATTATCCTCCCACCAAATCCATCCGGCAGGTCATTTGATGTCTCGCAATGATATTATGGCATATATTGGTGCCAATTCCCGCGGTTTTCATGATGCGATGAACCGCGTGCGCTCCGACACCAAAACAACGGCCAATATGGCAAAGCGGGAGTTTTCTGACCTTTCATCCGGTTTCAACCGCTCAATGACGCTGATCAAGGGTGCCTTGGCGGGGGTGGGGGTTGGCCTGTCCATACAGGGTATCAGGCAGATTGTTTCTGATATCGGCAATATTGAAACCGCAGCACAGCGGGCAGGATTGACGATCAAATCTTTTCAGCAGATGAAATATGTTGCGGAAGCCAATCGCATTGAGGTGAATGCGATGGCTGATGCATTTCGTGAACTGAACCTGCGGGCAAATGAATATGCAGAGACCGGCAAAGGCCCGGCAGCCGATGCATTTGCCAAACTTGGCCTGTCGCCGGAAGAGGTGAAAGAGCGGCTCAAGGATCCGGCAGATTTTATGCTGGAAATTATTGACCGCACCCGCCGGCTCAAAGACACGGCAGCCGGCATGCGCATTTTTGATAAAATCATGGGCGGGCAGGGTGGTGAGCAGTTTGTGGCGCTGATTGAGCAAGGGCGCGACGGGCTGGCAGAAACCATAAAGGAAGGTGAAGAGCTTGGCCGTGTTCTCTCTGACGATGTGGTGAAGGCGGCTGCCGATGTGGACAAGGCTTTTGCAGATATTACCGATACGGTATCGCATGGGCTGAAAGCCGCGATTGTTGAAGCCTTTAAAGAGCTTCAATATTTCATGAACTTGTTAAATAAGGCAGATGAAAGAACAATCGGCACGCTTGAGAGGCAAATTCAGGAAAAGAAAAATACCATTGCCAAAACACAAAGATCAAGCGCAGCTCGCTTTATTATCGCGGGCAGAGATGGGAAGGGTATTGAGCGGCTTGAAAATGAAATTGCAGAACTGGAAAAAATAGTTGCTGATAAAAAAGCGGCTACTGCAAAAAGAGATGATGATAACCGGCCACCCGTTAAGCCTTATATCCCGCCAAAAAATGATAAAACCTCACGCGCTGGCGGCTCTCGCTCGGCTAAAATCAGCGATGCAGAGCGCGAAAAAAAAGCAATTGATGACCTTATTGCCTCATTGCAGGAAGAATTGCGGCTGGTTGGCCTCTCGGATGAGGCGCGCGATAAGGAAATTGCCTTGCGCAAGGCCGGTGCCGGCGCTTCAGAAGAACAGCGCAGCCAGATTATTGCCCTGATTGAGGCGCGCTATCAGGAACAAAAGGCAGTTGAGGCCGTGGAAGCCCAGTTGCGGCGCAATGCAGAGGCCGCACAGGATATGGCTGATATATCCATGCATATGATTGATACAATTATCAGCGGTTCTTTCTCTGCCAAGGAGGCATTATCCGGTTTGTTGCGCCAGATGGCGCAGGCGCTGCTTATGGGGCAAGGGCCATTTGCCAGCCTGTTCGGCATTAGCCCGCAATCATCCGGCCTTGGCGGTCTGGCTAGCCTGATGTTTGGCGGTGCGCGGGCAGCGGGCGGCAGTGTAACACCTGGCAATATGTATCGGGTTAATGAAAAGGGTGAGGAATTCTTCTCTCCCGGCACGCATGGCCGCATCATCCCCCATGATGGCTTGGATGGTGCATCCGGCGGCTTTTCCTTTGCGCCAGTCTATCAGATTGATGCCCGCGGTGCTGATCAGGCGGCAATTACCCGCCTTGAAAAAGGCTTGGCGAAAACCAACCGCGAGATGGAAGCCCGCGTGATCAGCACCATGCGCAAGGCGCAAAAATCCAACGTGAAATTGGGGTGACCGGTGGCTGATACAATTGATATTCTTAGCGACTTCCCCGGCTGGGCAAGTGAGTTTGATCTGTTTTACCGGCAAGAATTAAGCCGCACCGCCGGCGGCACCACGTTGACCCGTGATCTTGGCCGCCCGCTGTGGAAGGCAGCCTATATAACAAGGGTTTTGCGCCCTAATGAGCTGGATTATTGGAAAGCCCGCTTCAAGCCGCTGGATGGCGCATTGCAGCCCTTTGCAGGCCGGCCTGCGGGGCGGTGTTTCCCCGTTGCCTATCCGAACGGGGAGGGGCTTGGCGATGTTTCTGCGGTAAAAATAGCTGAAATCAGGCCGGATAACTGCACTGTTACGCTCAATGGCCTACCGGATGGCTATCGTGCCAGCATTGGCGATTATGTGCAGGTGGCCTCACACCTCTATCAGGTTGCAGGTGTGGAAGGGAACATGCTGCGGTTGTTCCCGCAGCTTTATCCGGGCACAGCCGCCGGCAATGCGGTGGTGCTGATCAGGCCTTCTGTGCCGATGATTATTCTGCCCGGCACATTCACCGCGCAGGCAGACCCCGCCACCGGCCGCGGCACAATTTCTTTTCAGGCAATTGAGTGTTGAGATAAGGAGAAGGATTATGTCTGCAACTTCGCATGATAATAAAGCTGTCACTCACTATCCTCAGGATGAACCGGTTGCTATTCACATCCGCCCGGATGAGAATGGTGAATTTATCGTCAGAGCCGGGAACCGTGGAGAGATATTTTTAGGAACTGCTGAATGGCTTGTTGAGACTGTGGTTTCAGCGGTACTGGGTGGAAGAGTGACGCGCCCCCCAGTACCGGAATGGGCTAAAGAGGCAGGTCAGGCATTTCAGTCTACACGATAGCGTTTTTTGATCAGGGCTGCGGCTTCATCAATAGTTGCAGCCTGATCGGCAAGACGGCCAATAATGCCGCCATTCTTTTCACGCATTTCAACCTTCCATTTCCCGTCTTCCATTCGCGTTATCGTTATCTGGTCGAATGCGTTTACTTCGAGACGTTCATCCATCTTCCGTTCTCCTGCTTGTTAAGTTTTCCCCTTTCTTTGGCCAGCAAGCACGATTCTGCATGTTTCACCTAATTGGCAGGTACTAAAATGCGTTATATTTCAGCTGAAAATCAGCACGCTTTAGAGCAGCGCCTGCTGGTTGCGCGTGACTTCTTGTGGCTTGTTGCCCGCGACAGGAAAACCGGCGCGCCGGTCACAGAAGGCCTGTGGTCTGATGTCGGCCATGTGGTGGCCGATATTATCAGCCCTGATACCGGTCTGGTGGTTACCCGCCCATGGGTTGGCACCGGCTCGCTCATCTCAATTGATGATATTCCGCTTGTTGCCAATTTGTCGGTGCAGAATGTTGATATCCGCATGTCGCAGGTGCATGAGGATGTGGAACGCATTGTGCGTGATTATGATTGCCGGCAGGCGCGGGTTGAAATTTATCGCGGGTTGTTTAACCCGCAAACACGCCTCATGGCCGCACCGGCAGAAAACCGCTTCACCGGCTTTGTTGATCAGATCGTTATCAACACACCTTCAGAAAATGAAGAAGGCAGCGTTGTGATGACCTGCACCAGCCACACACAGGAATTTACCCGCTCCAACCCTGAAACCAGAAGCCACACCTCGCAGGTGCTGCGCCACCCTGATGATACATTTTACAAGGATGCGGCAACAGCCACCGAATGGGAAATCTTCTGGGGCTCTGAAAAAGGCAGGGTGCCCACACAGAAAAAACGTAAGAAGTTTCTGGGGATTTTCTGATGGTGCGGCATGCAACAAGCGCCGATAAAATGGCCTGCATCAGGCTGTTGCGGCAGAGCCATCAGGCGGCAGGGTTTGATTATCCGTTTCAGGCGGCATATGCGGCGCAGCTTTTTGAGCAGCATCTGGCAAGCAATCAGGCCTGTGTGCTGGTTTTGGAGCATGGTGAGCATGTGAGCGGCCTGCTGATGGCGGCATGGTTTGAGCACCCTTTTGGTGCCGGCCGCTATGCCAAGGAAACAGTCTGGTTCATTGCGCCGCAAGCCCGAGGGCGCAGTGCGCTAAAAATGCTTGCCGCCTATGAGGCATGGGCAAGAGGGCAGGGCTGCACCGCCATTGGCATGGCTGCCCTTGCCGGCAATGATGTGTCAAAAATTTATCAGCGATGCGGCTATGAGCCTGCTGAAACACATTTTCTCAAAAGCCTTTGAGGCTGTTATTTCAAGGTTGCATTTATGGCTATCTTCTCCGGTATCGCAGCGGCGATTGGCGGCCTGCTTGGTGGCAGCTTTTTGGCTGGTGTTGGCGGGTTCCTGCTCAAAACAGCGGTTGGCATCGGGCTTAATTTGCTGGCGCAATCTATTGCCGGCAAGCCCAAAGAGCCTGTATTTTCTATTAACGGGCAATTGCAGGGCGGGGGCGATCTGCCGCGCTCATTTATCCTTGGCCGCACGGCAACCGCCGGCTCACTGGTGTGGGTAAACACATGGGGGCGGGACGGGGACACGCCAAATGCCTATCTCACACAGGTTATTGCACTGTCTGACCTGCCGGTTACCGGCTTGCGCAAAGTGTGGGTTAACAGCGAGCCCGTAACCCTGACCGGCAGCAACAGCGGCTGGGGCTACCGCGTGCCGGAATTTGATAATGAGGGCGGCAATCTCTGGATCAAGTTTTATGACGGCACCCAAACCACGGCCGATACTTTTTTGGTTAATACCTGCTCCAATTATAACCGGCAGTGGGACAGAAACCGCATTGGCCGTGGTGTGGCCTATGCCATTGTTACCGCGCGGGTGAGCAAGCAGATGTTCTCCGGTATTCCGAATTTTAAATTCGAGCTGGATGGCTTGCGCCTTTATGACATTGCCAAAGACAGTTCTGCCGGCGGCAATGGCACACACCGGTGGTCTGACCCTTCCACTTGGGGCGGCGATGGTGACCACCTGCCAGCCGTGCAGGCCTATAACCTGCTGCGCGGGCTGCGCTGGAATAATGAGTGGTTCTATGGGGTGCAGGGCATGGCAGCAGGCCGCCTGCCTGCGGCAGACTGGATACACGCTATTAACAAATGCCGCGCGCCAATACAGGGTGTGAGCGGGGCAGAGCCAACCTACCGCGCCGGCGGGGAAGTTACGGTTGATGCGCCACTTGCCAATGCGCTTGAGGCGCTGAACACGGCCTGTCAGGGGCGCATTCCTGAAATTGGCGGCACTTATCTTATGACAGTGGGCGCGCCGGATGCACCGGTGGCGCATTTTACTGATGATGATATTATCTCCACTGACGGGCAATCATTCACGCCGTTTTTCGGGCTGGCAGATACAATCAACGGTGTTTCAGCCACCTATCCCGCGCCTGAAGATGGCTGGGTGGTAAAATCTGCCCCGCCCATTCACCGCACTGATCTGGAGGCAGCGCACGGCAACCGCAGGTTGATGGCGGCGGTTGAGCTCAACTTTGTGCCCTATGCAGAGCAGGTGCAGCGGCTGATGAAATCGGCGCTGGAAGAGGCACAGCGCGCCCGCCGCCACACCATTGTGTTGCCGCCGCGCTTTTGGGCTTATGCAACGCCTGGTGCCATATTTTCATGGAGCTCTGCACGCAATGGCTACACAAACAAGCTGATGCGGGTGGACGGGGTGCTTGACCGCGCCAACCTTGATGTGCAGGTGGATTTAACTGAGGTTGACCCGTCTGATTATGATTGGGACAGCGGCACAGATTTTAAACCGCCGGTGGATGGTGCCCTTGGCGCATTGCGCCCGCAGCCGCAGCCGATTGTTGATTTTTATGCAGAGGCCGGCGTGGCCGTGGACAGCAATGGCAATAACAGGCGCTGCTCTGTTGTGCTTGGCTGGGATGGCAGCAAGGATGATATCGACCTGCTGCGCTTTGAGCTGCGGTTGGTATCCACCCTTGGGGTTATTTATACAGGGCGCACAGAGGATGTGCGCCGCGGCTGGATTGAGATAGCCCCCGGCATTTTGCTGCCCAATACTGAATATGAAGTGCGGGCAACCTATGGCACCTATGCCGGCAACCGCATGTTTGAATGGTCTGACTGGATAAGGGTGCGCACCAAGGATATACGGCTTGGCGCGCTGGATATTTATCCTATCAGCATCGATCAGCTGAATAAGGATGTCAGCGATGTTTTGGAATTTATCGGCGGCGGCCGGCGGGAGATTGAAGATGAGCTGGAGCGCATCGGCCAGCTGGTGGCAGAACAGGACAGCGGCAATTTTGCAGACAAGCAGGAACTGCGCCGCGAGCTTGTTTCATCGCTTGATGCGGCTGAAGCCAGATATGACCTGAAAATAACAGCGGCAACAGGGCCTGACTCTGCACTTGTAGCGCGGATTGAAACACTCACCGCACAGGTGAATGATGATATTGCCACGGCTGTGGACACGCTGCACACCCAGATCACCGATGTAGACGGGCGTGTGAGCGCTAATACGGCGGCAATTACCAGCCTTAAGACACAGGTGGATGATGACATTGCCACGGCAATGGATCTGCTGAGTGCAGAGATAACCACGGTTGACGGCAGGGTTACGGCAAATGCCGGCCACATACAGGCCTTGCTGGCAGAGGTTGACGGTTTGTCATCATCCGTCACCATGCGTGCTGAGGCGCATCAGTCAACAGAGGATGGCTGGGCGGTGTGGGGCGTGCAGGTAAAAACCGGCTCATCGGGGGGCTGGTCACAGGCTGCCTTATATATTGAGACCAGAGACAATTTGAGCCGCATGGTTATGAATGCTGATCAGTTCATCATCACCAATGGCGAAGACAGCACATCACCTTTTACCTTTATCAACGGCGCGGCAGCCATGCAGGTTGCCAATATTGGTGAGGTAACGGCAGGCGTTATCCGCTCGCCTGACGGGCGGTTTGTTATCAATCTGGATGAAGGTTATCTGAGGATTTCTGATGGCTGATGAGTTGTTCCTGACAGGTAAAAAACTGGTTGTGGCAAAAGAGGGGTTTAATGCATCAGACCCGTCTCTGCCTGATGGCAATAAAATGTTTGACAGTGACTGGCTGTTTGCCAGCACTATCGTTGAGGCAGGCCTGTATCTTGATCCGGCACCGCCACGCTTTAAGAAACCCCCGCAAAACCTGACCAGATGGGATGAAAAGACAGACTGGTCATCTCCGAATGTTATCAATTTTACACCGCTGGATTATGTACCGACAGTTATGCTCATCAGCCTTGCAGACCCTCGCTACTGGGCATACCACGGCATGGTTTTGTTAAGTTCAGAGCCGTTGATTAATGATCCGGATTATTATTGGCGCACCGGCGCAATAACGGTGACGGAAAGCAAGATTACCATTCCGCGCATCTACAACAGAGGCAACGGGACGCACTGCAAGGAAAGCTTTATCTATCTCATAATGGCGATGTGACATGGCTGGGAAAATACTTATTGGCAAAAACGGCAATGAGCACGGCATATGGGTGGCGCGCCCCGGTCAAACAGTGGAAGAGGGCGGCTCATATCTTATGTCATCTGTGGCGGATATGCTGAAAATCCACGCTCAGGGCTCTGTTGTCTCTTACGGGAAAAATGAATCTCTTGGTTATTGGCGGCATGATATTGAGGTGAACTTTCCTGAATTGCCATTTATCCCGCTGGCATTTATGGGGTTCAAATCCTCCGGCTCCGAGCCGTTTCGCTTCCCGCCCGATCTCCGGGATGTTGTTACAGCGCACTTTCTTGGAGGAAGCGTGGGGCTTGTCAATGTTATGCCGCCGGTTGGCATTTCGCATAACAAGCTGGTTTTTAAAGGATGGGCATATGGCTATGAGTGCCGCTTCAACTATACGGTGTTTTTGACCAAGCTTAGGGATAAGTTCTGATGGCCGGCCGTGTTTTGTTTCAAAGGGCTGGCGTGGCCAGCCGGTTTAAGTTTCGGGTATCAAAGCCCGGCAAGAGTGTTGATAGCACAGATCTGTTTGATTTTATCATGCATGAGGATATCGGCACGCTTGCGCCTTATGTTACGGGGTCTGTGCAGGTGCCTGCGCACAGCAATGTGCTCATACCTTTCAACCGTACCTATGATGAACCGGCGCTGATCATGCTCAAGCCTTCTGGCGGGTTGGTTGCCTTTATCTCGCAGTTTGAGGCGCGCATTCAGGCCAATATGGCATCTATGCGGATTTATAATAAAACCGGCACATCGCGCTATGTGACCTATTACGTCTATTGGAATTCTATAGGCGGCTGAATCCCCGCCCATCTTTCAACCTTTTAACATGGAGGTCACATGTCTCGTGTGGCTATCAACCACGCTGCGGCCTTGGCAGAGGCTGCGGCGCTGAATGACTATTACCGCAACCGCGCCCTGCTGCTGGCGCAAGCCAACCATGACCTGCAGATAAAAATTGCCGCCCTGCAGGATGAGATCAACGAATTACAGGCAAAGCAAAACCAAATTCTGGCCAAAAATGCGGAGACAGACAATGGCAATTAAAGGCGATTTCACACTGGGGCGGCTGACACTTGTGGCCGGCTCTGAAAATTTTACCACAACCGGCTCTGCCTTAAAAATGGCCGATGTGCGCAGCGGCGATATGCTGATAACGCAATCCGGCGCTGTGCTGGTGATTAACACGATCACCGGTGAAAACAGCGGCACACTTTGCGAGCCGTGCCCGAGCCTTGCCGCAGGCGCAAACCAGCCGTTGCGGGTGCGCTTTCAGGCAGAGCCTTCGCGCCTCATGGCCGCAACCAGAGAGCTTATCATGCAGCTTGGCTCTGGCAATGTGGAGGCATTTTCACGCCTTTCCGGTGCGGCGGATATGGTGCCGGTTTTCACCGGTGCGGGGGCTATGGCGCTGCTATCGGCGGCAGAGCTTGGCGAACGCGCCGGCGGCATGAAGCAGGGCGTTTACGACCCTGACGGCGTTAAGGCCGATGCCTTTGATATGGCGCATATGAAAGAGAGCGAAAATGCGCTTATCCTCACGCCTGATGAGCGCAGCGCCATTGCGCAAAACAGTGCTGAGCGGCATGAGCATGACAACAAAGCCGTGCTGGATGCGGCAACAGCCCCCTACACCACAGAAGAAAAAGCCAAGCTGCTGACCGTTGCAGAAAATGCCGCACCAACCAATGTGGGCACTGTGGGGGCGGCGCTGGCTGCTGCTGCCGGTGAGCAGACAATTTCAGATGCTGATGCCGTGGCCGGTGTTAAAAGCGGCACCTCGGCCATGCGCCGCTGGACATGGGGAAGTATCAAAGCAGGCATAAAAGCCATGACCGATGCCCTCTATGCCACCGCTGCACAAGGCGCAAAGGCAGACAGCGCAGTGCAGCCGGCTGCACTGGCAGAAAAACTTGGCAAAACTGAACAAGCCAGCGACAGCGCGGCACTTGGCGGCAAGGCGGCTGCACAGTGGCAGGCAGAGATTGATGCGGCGGGCAACTGGCCAGGCGTTTATACAGGGAGCGACCCGGATGAGGTTAATTTCCCGATAGGTCACTATGTGGTGGTTCCTTCGTCCGGAAAACCGCCTAGAAATTCTACGGCGACCATAAGGCTCGCCACAGAAAACGCCATTTACACTATTGGCGGTTCGGGGCCAGTATTGGCGGGTGTGTGGAGACAGCGCGGTTATTTTGAATATTACAACAACTTAAATCTTTACCAAAGGGTTAGCTAAATGAAAATCCACGAAATTTTTTCAGTCCGGCGTGATATTGACGGTGCACTGTTAATTGACGCTGATTTTACTGGGGTTAACACAGGGGAGCGCCTGCGGGCAGTCTACGCACTGCGAGACGGTGATAATTACGGCTCTGCGCCAATGTTTCGCCAGTGGCTTGCAGACCATCCAGAGCAGGAAATTCTGCCCTATGTGCCGCCTAAGCCGCAGCCCGAGCCTGTAACCGTAATGCCCGCAGTCACACTTTGGGAGAGGTTGAGCAATGATGAGGCGGAGCAGGTTGAGGCAGCTATGGCCATGCAGCCGGTGCGTGTGCGGCAGATTTTCATGACTGCCAGCACCTACCGCTCCGATCATGAGCTATGGCCGGTGCTGCAACAGGTCGCTGTTCAGCTATTTGGTGAAAAACGCGCTGCGGAGATATTGGCGGCGTAGGTTTATGTTTGAGGCTTATTGCTCTGCTATAAGTGCTTTTTAGCTGCTCTTTTTATAATCGAATGCGCAACAAAAAAACGCTTTGTAATGTGGAAGCAATAAGCCGCTCCTTTTTCTTTGTAGCATGCTTTCATGACGTATAAATAATTTCGCCCATGAATTTGCCGGAAAGTATCCATAAGTGCTTTCAACAGTTGCGCTTTGATATTTTCCGGTGCTGTTCTGGCAATCTTTCTGACAGCAATCCTTAGTTGATAAAGAGAAAAACCCATAAGGGCACTCAAGGCTTCATCATTCATTTTGCCATGAACTTTTTCATAGCGTGTTTTTAGATCAAGCACGGCCTGCATTGGCTTGATTTCATCTGTTATGCGCATGCTGCTTAAAATGCTGCCATCGCGCTGGCGATATGCATATAATGGCTTGTCTATATAAAATATGGATTTAGCCAGAGATACCATGAGAGGGATAACGCTGATATCTTCAAATATTTTTCCAAAAGGAAATTCTGTTTCTTTTATAAGGATATCCTTGCGGAAAATTTTTGAATGCGGGTGCAGGTTGACACTCCGTATTAATGCTGAAAATGCAATGGTATTATCTGTTTCGTGAAAACCGGATGCGCCAATATATGTTGCCTGCTCAAGCTTGAGGCACTGGTTTTGTTTTACAGGGTCATCAAATAATAGGTTAAAATTGAAAAATATAACATCTGCCTGAGCATTTTTGATTGCTGATAATATGACATCAACACTGCCCCCTAAAATCAGGTCATCAGAATCAAAAAACCACACATATTCTCCTGATGACAGAGAAAACAAAGTGTTTCTTGCAAAGCTTACCCCCTTGTTTTCTTCTGCTGTAACAAGTTTGAAGTTATTTTTGAGATAGATCGGGCTGTTTTTTATAATATCAACAGTGCTATCCGTAGAGGCGTCATCATAAACAATAACTTCGCACTCAGGAGTGAGTTGTTTTTCAATGCTTTCAAGACATTCATAAATATATTTTTCAACATTATATGCCGGAACCAGAATGCTAAGTTTAATTTTTGATGTTGACATATGCGCCTCGCCTTCAGGTGCCAGATGCCATATGGAATAACAGAAAACAAGGGGGAGTGATTACAGATAAATTGATTATAAAATTTGATTAACTTGGTTTGACAGAGCCGGAAGAAAACAGTTACTTGGCGCATAATTTTATAATTGGTTTGGCGGGACATGGCAATTTTTGTAATTAACCTTGAGAGAAGGCCGGAGCGGCTTGCGCATATTGGCCGGCAATTGCGCGGTTTGGGGCTTGGCTTCACCCGTGTGGATGCGGTTGACGGAATCAGGCTTGCTGCGGAGGAGCGTGAAAAATACAAGGTTGATCCTAACTGGCCGCGCCCCTCTGATGCAGAATTTGCCTGTTTTATGAGCCATCGCAAATGCTGGCAGCAATTGCTGCAAAGCGGTGAGAAATATGCCGTGGTGATGGAGGATGATGTTGTTATCTCTCCAAGTGCTGAAAAGTTTTTAGCAGGTTTTGATTGGGTGCCACCATCCATAGAGTTATTGCGTTTTGAAACGGGCAATATAAAGGCCAATTATAAGAGATGGGGCGCTTTTCCTGTCCTTGGCAGAAGTGTGTATGAGCTGGCATCCTTCCATTTTGGCACGGGTGCCTATCTCATTTCGCGTAAGCTGGCAGGCAGGTTGCTTGCTCTATCTGATAATTATATTCCGGTGCCAATTGATCATTTTTTATTTGATCCGGATATTAGCGGCTGCCATGGTGGCGGTGCGCACCAATTGGTACCTGCTATTTGCATTCAAGAGCGGTTCCTTGAGAAGGAAGATTCAATATTTGAAGGAGATATTGAGGGGCGTTCTGTTTATGATGCCAGAATGAAAAACCGGCCTAAAATTTCTGGTTATCGCAAAATTATACGTGAAATAAAAAAGGGGCTGAATAAAGCGGCCAGATTTCCTTTTGAAAAGCGTTTTATCGTTCCTTATGAGTAATTGGAAAAATATATGTCGCGTGTTGTGAATAGCCTTTGGATAGGCAAGCGCCTTGGTGCTGTGCATGCTGCATGTTTGCGCTCTTTTTTGCGCCATGGCCATGAGGTGGTGCTGCACTCCTATGGCACGCCGGAAGATACCCCCAAAGGGGTTAAGGTTTTTGATGCTGCCAAATTGATGAAAGAGAGCGAGATTGTGCAAACGCGCTCCGGCAATCTGGCTTTGGCATCTGATATTTATCGCTATAGAATTTTGCGCGAAGGTTTGGGCTTATATGCCGATTGCGATGTTTATTGCATCAAACCGGTGGAAGACAGTGATTATATTATGGGTTGGGAAGCGCATAATACAATCAATGGCGCTGTTTTAAAAGTGCCGCATAACAGCGCCATGCTGCAACAATTGCAGGCCGCTGCGGAAGATCCTTATTTTATCCCGCCGTGGTTTTCGCGCAGTCGCAGAATGCGCTATCAATTGAGAAAAGCTTTCTGGTGGCCAAAGCCTGTTTCGCGGCAGGCATGGGGCGTGATTGGCTCGGGGTTGATAACATATGTGGCAAAGGAGCTGGGGCTGGGGCACTTGGCAAGCCCGATAGATTATTATTATCCTATGCACTACACTTGTGCCTCTTTGCTTTCTGAAAAAGGCTTGAGTGTGAAAGAGCTGATAACCCCGCGCACAGTGGCGTTTCATTTATATAATTCAGCCACCGATAAACAGGAAATACTGCCCGATACCCCGCTATATGAAATTATCAATTCCTGAATTCTGCCATCTTGGCGGGGCAGTCGTTTCGGTGACGGGGCTGCGGCCTTGTGCATATTGGCCGGCAATCGGGCGTTTTGGCAGGGTTATGCCAAGCGCCAAGCCGGCTAAAACAGCCCATAATCTTGTTAGCTGGGCTTATGCTCAGGCAAAACCCAAAACGCCATCACCAATGATGAAACCGCGCCAAGCGCAAATGCACCGGCAAACGGCGCAGATAGCCAGCTCTCTGCAATTGCCTGCAGGTAAGCTTTCTCCTTGTTTGCCGGCACTATATACACACCCCATAAAAAAGCGCCGCACCCGCCCAAAAGAGCAACCAGCAAATAGCTCTGCCATGAACGGCACAGGCGCAAGGCTAAATAAATTATTGCCAGAACAAGAGCAGGCGGGGTGTTGATTGCAATGGCTGTCAGCGGCATTACAAATAAAGCCCAGGCGGCAAAGCCAAGAACTAAGAGAGCATCCAGTTGCGGCTGAAGTGCAGCATAATATGTGGCTATGAGCGCCACAATGCCCCCGCCAATGGCCGGACATAATGAAAACCCTATTCCGACCTTCCAGTAAGGATAACCATTCATAGCGCGCAACCTAGTTGTTTAGAGCAGCCTGAAAACCTGCCGCCACGGGCGGCTATTGGCGGGCAAGGTGGCATAGCCGGCTTTGCTTTGCAAAGATATCCTCAAAGTTCTAACTTGGGCTAAACGATTCAAATAATGCAGTTTATCCGGTCAGGGGTTTGACCGGATAAGCAATCAATTTTATTATTTTAAAGTCGGGTTAAAACTTGGGATTATCTTTTCATCTGTAGGGGGGAATTGAATACCAATGATTTTCTGCATGTCGGCATTAGATAGAGCGACATCTGCTTTAAACTGATGTTTACTATATCTACCGCTTTCAAACACAAGTTCTGCTATTTTTTTTAATAAAAGTGGCTCTTCAAAAGGTATTGCGTTGCTACCGATATCTAAAGGCTCGGTTGTCCTCCATTTTTTAAAGGATATTTGCTTGTAAAGATTCGTAACTTGTCGATCATCGAATAACCCTAAATCCTTTGAGCGATAAATCATCGCTTGGATTGATACTTTCCATCGCGCTTTTAAATTTACAAAGCCATCTAACCGAGATGAATAAACTTCATTTGGAAAAGATTGACGGGGTAAGAGAAAAGCAGACGCAAATTTATCCGCCTCTCGTTCAATGCGTTTAAGGCGATCTTTATCTTCGATTTCTTCAGCCCCTACCCATTTATGCAAACATAAGTGAGCTAGTTCATGCGCAACATCGAATCTTGCTCTTGCGGCAGATTTTTTTTCTGATGCAAGAAATATGAATGGGCGCGCACCCGACCAAAACGAAAATGCTTCAACATTTTCGTTTTCAACCGTGTATCGAGTAACAATGACTCCCTTTGTTTCCAGTAGTCTAATCACATTTGTTATCGGCCCCAGACCAAGCCCAAAATGCTCACGCACAGTTTGTGCGTGTTGTTCAATTTCATTGTCTGTGTAAGCCTCTCCAAGCGGTTCAAAGAATGGTATGTCAACGGCTGGATAGTTTACATACTCATCAAATGCATATGCGATTGAAGATGCCCATCGAGCATAAATTTCACACGCCCGATTGCGGCGCTTAGTGTCTGCACCAACCTTTCGGAAAAAGATTGCACTGTGAATTCCAAAGTCTATTCTGTTATCTTTAGTAAAAAAAGCATAGGGTAGCTGGAGCTCATGGATTATAGCTTCCATTACTGTGGGATCAGGCTTCTTATCGCCAGATTCATATGAGGATACAGCTTGTCTGGAGACGCCGATTTTTTCAGCTAGTTCAGTTTGTGTAAGCCGAGAAGCTAACCGCGCCTCGGTTAATCTTTCAGGAATCAGAAGCCGCCCAGGCAGGGTGGGGCGGGCGGTTCCGGGAAACTGAACAATTTTATCAGTTGTTGTCATTGTCCTTTATCCACCGCTCAATATCTTCCTTAAGTAAATTGAGTTCATCAAAGTCGTAGTCGGTATTTTCAGGTGGTACAGTTTTGTCAATTTTCACTTCGTGCGGGAGTTTGAGCAAATTTGGAGACTGCCAAGAGTACCTTTGATTAGAATCAGGTGCAGGCATTGCTATATGAGCAAATGTCAAATCTTGATAGCCATGTATTATATGAAAATGCGGCAATCCTGAAATTTCAAACTCTTTCTCGATTTCTGGGAACGCAAATAATGATTGAGTTCTTAGCCGTGCGTTTTCTCTGAAGGCAACTGGCCGCGGCTGACGTTTTGGGTTGGCAACTAAACTGATTGAAGCTGTTGAATGTGTAAACTGTAATTCAAGATAGCTTCCTGTAGGTTTGGCAAATGGTGTCCATCTGCATTCACAATCAAGAGAGCCATTTTTTACTGCTCGTTGAAAGCCAAAATCGACTGCCCAGGAAATGACGCGACCTTTATTAAACTGAGCGCTTTCAGCCTTAAAAATTGGGTTATCCTGATAAATTTCATCAACTGCTGCATATGCAGTTTTAAGAATTGTTGGGATTGTGGGTCATTGGGAAACAGGCATTTGGTCTTTAATGAAAGATTCAGGATGGATCACAAGAGCCTCTTTTTATTGGATTTTATAGATGGCAACCAAATACGATTTATTTATATATTTGTCAACCATTCATGAAAACAATTAAATAAATGCAGCCGTGCTGCCGCCAATCGGCGCTTCTGGGCTGCTGTTTAGCCCGCTCTTTTTTAAACGCCGCTGTTTTGCGGCATTTTCATAAGGAAAATCGAAAATGGATAAAACCGTGCCCGCCGGCGCGGCAATCCTGCTTAACTTCATCCGCAAGGTTGAGGTGGGGCGGGATGACCGCGCTTCTTATGATGTTATCTATGGCAATAATCAGCACCGGCTGCCAAAGCCCATTACCAGCATGACAATTGGTGAGCTGGTGGATGCGCAGGCTGATTTTGCGCGCCGGTTCAAATCTTCCGCGGCTGGCGGCTATCAGTTTATGCGTGCCACCTTGCAGGATCTTTCGCGTGAATTGCATCTTTCTGGCCGGCAGGTGTTTGAACCGGATTTGCAAGACAGGCTGGCCTATCATCTGCTCAAGCGCCGCGGCTATGAAGAGTTTATGGCAGGGCAAATTTCAACCACAGAGTTCGGTAAACGGCTGGCAATGGAATGGGCATCATTGCCGGTGCTGGTTGCCACCAAAGGCCGCCATTCGCCGCTTGTGCGCGGGCAATCTTTCTATGCCGGTGATGCATTGAACAAGGCTCTGGTGCGGCCGGAGGTGGTGGAGGCTGTGCTGGCGCAGGTGCAGGCAGCCGGCGTAGCGCAAGAGCAGGGGCAGGGGCAGCCCGCGCCGCAACCGGTTGGCAAATCCAAACGGTTTTGGACATGGCTCACCGCTGCGGCTTTGCCGGCGCTCGGGCTTTTGGATTGGCGGGTGCAGATGGTTTCTGTGGTGGGGTGCATCGGGCTTGCGGCCTATGCCATTTATTCCATGCCGCAGGTAAAGGCCAGAATAGCCAGATTGGTTGAGGGGCTGTGATATGAAAATTTATGGTTTGATTTTGCTGGCGCTGCTCATGGCCGGCGCCGGTTTGTATCAGCTTGGGCGCAGTGATGCGCTGGCGCGATATAATTATTCGGCTGTGCTTTCTTCAGTAAAAATTCTGCGTGATAAAGGTGCCATTCATGCGCAAGTCTCTCATTCTGCCGCTGCTGCTCTGTGCCGTGATTACGGGTTGCCAGACGGTGAAATCTCCAAATGTGTGCGAGGGGTTCGGGAAATTACAGCCAAGCCTTGAAACCGCAATCTATATCACCGCCAAAGACCGGCCATTTGCCAATCAGGTGGCGGCACATAACCGTTTTGGCGCAAAATATGGGTGCTGGTGATGAAAGAACAGGTTGCTGAACGTGCAACAACGGCCATTGCGGCCGGCGCTGCGATGAACCCTGTGTGGCTGCCGCATCTGGAGCAGGCGCTTTCCCTCACCCTGTCTGTTCTGGGGGTGATCTGGCTTCTGGTGCAGATAGCCCACAAGCTGAAACACTGGAAATGATAAACGCATAATAACCCCGCGCCGTGCAAGGTGCGGGGTGGGGGGGCAAAAAGAAAAACACTCTCTCCAATCGGTTAAGGAGAGAGTGTTGAGTATTTTAAATGTTTTTACTTTATGTATGTTATTTTTATTACACAGCTAGCAAAAAAGATATTTTTAATCGCTATGTTTTTTGTTTCTTGTAATTGTTATATTTTCAAGCGAAAGGTATTTGGGTTGTAATTGGCAAAAATTGCGAAGGCACATGATACATACTAAATTGCGAGAATTGCGCAAAAAATCTAAGAAACGTTTACAAGATGTTGCTGATGCAAATGAGTTGTCTGTGGGATACCTAAGTCAGATTGAGACGGGTAAAATTGAGCCATCAATTTCACAGTTGCGGCGATTGGCATCGTATTATGGTGTTGGTGTCGTTTATTTTTTTGAATCTGAAAATGATGATCAAATTTTGGTGCGCGCTAATGAACGCCCAGTCTTCGGTCGTCCAGGCTCGCCATTAGTCTATGAATTGCTTCGTAATAACATGGCAGGATTTGATCTTCAGGCCGCAATAATTAAAATTGCACCTCATTATGAAGAACCGCAAGGGCTTTTTGTAACCTGCCAGAGTGAAGAGTTTATTTATGTTTTATCTGGCGTTTTAGGATTTGAGTATAATGGACAAATGTATTTAGCTAATGAAGGGGATTCCATATGTTATCGGGCAAATTTCCCTTACAGATTGTTCAACCCAACCGATAATATGACTATAATTATAGGTATTGGAGCTCCATCAGCTACATGAAAATAAAGCTGCCAGAGATGTCCGGCAGCTTTAATATCTTACAATGCTTGTTGTTTTAAATGTCGTGGACGTTTTATTGTTTTTACATAGAAAACAGGGACTATGTATAATATCCCTACATATGCTGCAACAGTTGTAACAATATTAACAAGTACTGAAAAACTGCTAATACCGCTGGCAAGATAAGCTAAGACTGTTGTAGCTACTAATACCCACTTATAATAATGTGTTTTTTCTTTGGAGAAAACATTGGTTACAGCCCATATCAATGGTGCAGAAGTGGTGTAAAGTGCAGCTACAAGTACAACTCCATAAATTGCACCTAAGATTGGATTGATTTGAGTTCCTAAATGTAGGGTAGGAACCTCGATGCCATGTAGGTCAGTAATGTTGGCCATAAAAGCTAGCAGCATTATGATACAGGCAGCTACATAAACCATTGCTCCGATAATGACGCTTTTTGTTAGCTGGCTGGTGGATGCGGGATTTGTGGTGGCTAGGCCGGAGAGATATGATGCTTGAAAAAGAATGCAATACGAAAAGTACATTATAGCTGCCCAGAGCCAGTTAGTGCTCGGCTTTAGCAGGTCATTTGTAATAATGTACTGATTTCCCGCCTCTAGTCCATCAGGGCCACGTAGTAAGGCTATGATCGCGATGAGCATTACAAAAACAATGATACAAGGACCAATGCTGCCTATAACGTCCACCATTCTTCTCATGCCGAGCAGGCCGGTCATTAGAACAAATACGGTCATGATAATGCGACCGATCTCATTGCCCACCCCAAAATATTGTGAAAATGCTGCGCCTGATCCTGCAATCATGAGGCTTGCCATGCAGAACAAATAGGCGATAGAGAATACAAATAGCGTATTTCCCAAATATTTTCCGCAATAAAATATATATACTTGGTGTAGTGTTGTAAGTTTAAATTCTCTGGAGTCGCGTACAATAAATACTGCGTATGTTCCCCAGAGTATTGCACTAAGCAATATTCCAACAATACCTATATAGCCATAGGACATAAAATATTGCATGATTTCCTGGCCGCTACCAAAGCCAGATCCTGCTAAATAGGCAATATATGCCCCAGACAGCAAGAAAACAGTAAGCAAATTACTTCGTTGCACGGTACCCTCCCGCTTGTGCTTTTAATGAGAAGTAAAATTAGATGATTGTATCTATAACTTTCGCCCATCCATTCTGGGTTGTTGCTTTAAAGTCTGTTATAGAATAACCGCCCCCAAGAATTTTTAAGTTTGCAAAATCTCCTATTGGGTCGCTGGGGGAGCTATTTAAGGTCACTTTCACTTCGGCAAAAGTATTGGAGATAGTTTTGCAAGTGGAAGAGTTGTCGCGCGCTGTGACCCGTTGTGAGAAAATACCTGGTCCATCTGGATTTGGTATTGTTAGCAGGTTTAAATGTGGATAAGTCGTATGAAGACTTGGTACAGTTTCAATAGGCTTGGAGCAATCTAATTGAATATCTATAAGCTTTACTCCGCGCCGAGTTGCTGTACCATGGATGATGTTACCTTTTTTCTCTAAAGTCATGTGGCCAAATTTTTTTGGATATCCCCAGTATCGACCGGTCTCGATCGCAGCATCATCATCCTCCCACTCATACATATAATAACCGCCATATGTATCTTTGTACTTTACGGTAAAGATAATTCCGGCATCCATATATGGCAGTTCTGGGCTTTCTGTGAAATCATTCACATAAATCATGCAACGATTATTTACATATTCAAACGGTGTGACAGATAGATGCTGTAGCAGAATGTCTCTATCTACTTCACAGATTGCATAGACAGTTTTGCTGTTTTTACAGCTATAAGGAAGAACTGGATCTGGCACTAGTGGGGCTTGTATCGGCATATTATTGCCGGCATTCATGATCTTGGACATGCGACCCTCAAATTTTAACAATGCTAAAAAAAAGATATTTTTTTTATATATACTAAAATTAAAAAAGTCGATAGCGTTAAATCACAATCTAAAGCTGTAAGGCAAAGGGTCTACGCTATATCGAAGATCATATTTATATTAGAGTCATCTGAAGTTATTAAGTTAACTGCCATTTCAGTAGGTTATAGACGAGTATGATTTTGTTTGTTTTGTAGGGCACCTATGGGTGCACATATCAGCGCACCAAACGGCGCACGCAAAACCTCTTCTTATTGTAATTAAAAGATAATTTTCTTATTCAGCCTTATGGTGGCGCAACTCGACCGTACCATTTAAATCATAAAAATATCCCGTAACATGTTGTTATAAAAGGGAAAATTGCGCAGATACTTATAGATTTATTGCCTGTCAGTTTTAGCGGGAAGGCTGCGGGAAGTTGTGCGTGATATATCAATTCAGATTAAGAGGCCGGCCTTCTCAATGAGCAGCTTGATATCTGGCAGGAAATAGCCGGTTCAGTGGTGGTGCAGGTTGCATATGGCCGGCAGATGGATCCTGTGAAAATTTACAGCGGACGTTTTTTAAGCGGTGCGTTTGGCTGCCCGTAATTGCTGGCCATAATAATCGGGATCTTGTTTGCGCAAAAATATAGCGAATACTCGTTTCGTTGAAAAAGGAAGACTTTCTTAAGCAGGAAGTATATTGCGGGGGCATGATGATGATTGTGAATACGGTCTGGATCGGTAAAAAATTAGGGCCGGTACATGCTGCATGTCTGCGCTCGTTTGTGCGCCATGGCCATGATGTTGTGCTGCATGCCTATGGGCGGCCGGATGATACTCCCAAAGGGGTAAGGCTTTTTGATGCCGGCAAGCTTATGGGTGAGCATGAAATTTTTGCACATAAATCAACCGGAAGCCTGTCAATTGCCTCTGATATATATCGTTATCGGATACAAAGAGAGGGAATGGGGCTATATGTTGATTGTGATGTTTTTTGCATCAAACCTTTTACAGATAAAGAATATATATTTTCATGGGAAAGTAATATACGCCTTAATAATGCAATTATTAAATTTCCGTCAAACAGCGCATTGTTAAATTCAATTCTGGAGGCATCGGAAAACCCTTACTTTATTCCTCCCTGGTTGCCGGCAAAGAAACAGCGCAAAATGCGTTTTCGCAAAATGATAGGGCGCGGCAAACATATTGCCAATCAGGCGTGGGGCGTTGTCGGGCCTGATCTGTTGACATATCATGTCAGGAGATTGGGCTTGATGGAGCATGCTGCGCCAATCCAGCGTTATTCACCCATGTTTGGTCTTGTCTCAAACATGTTGTTTGAGAGAGGGTTGACGGTCAATGATCTTATCACCTCTCAAACAGAAGGGTTACATTTATATAATTCTGGTTTTACCGGTAAGGAAATATTGCCCGATACCCCGCTATATGAAATTATCAATTCCTGAATTCTGCCACCTTTTACGCAGCCGGTGCACACCCATATTGCAGGGCTGTGCGCCATTTATCTCCCTCATAATTTTGAAGAAAATAAGCGCATAAAGGCTGGCATTTTTTTAAAACAAGGAGCCCTGATCCGGTTCTGCCTGTTTTGCTTTTTTGAGTTTTTTCTCTTTTGCCGCAGGTTTTGCTGCAGGGCGCACCGGTGGCGGATTGCCTTTGGCGCCGGCTATTGCCGCGCGGTCACCGTCATGGAACCGCAATGTCAGATGTTCCCCTTCTGTCAGTGCGGTTGCAGCTTTTACCGGTTGGCCCTGATCATTGATCACAATGGCAAAGCCGCGTTTCAGCACACTGGTGTATGAGAGAGTATCCAGCAAACGTTTGAGTTGCTGATTGCGGCGCAAATATCGCTCCAGATAATGGCTGATTGCCTGATCACCGCGCCTTTGCAAGTGATCAAGGCCAAGCGCCCATTGCCTGCACCGGCGCAAAATCAGCTCGCCGTTCAGCCGTACTGCTATTTGTTGCAGGCTGTTACGGCTGGTGTGTGCCATGAGGGCAAGGGCTCTTGGCAGGCTCAGCCCAATCTGCCGCAGGCGTATTTGGCGCTCGCGGATTTGCTGTTGCAGAAGCCGTGGTGAAAGATGGCGGTGCAAACCATCAAATCGCGCGCGTTTTTGCGCTGTGCCGGTGATAAGGGCGCGGCCAAGTCTTGCCGATGCCTCATCAAAACGCCGCCTTGGCAGGGCAAATAACTGATCTGTTGAGGGGAGTGCCCGCTGCAGGCTGCGATAGGCCTCACGTCTGCGATCCAGCAATCGCGACATGGACGCGCCAAGCCTTGCACTGTGGGAGGCAAGCCGTGCCTGTAATTCCGAGCGCACAGGCACGGCTATTTCGGCAGCGCCTGTGGGGGTCGGGGCGCGTTGATCCGCGGCCAGATCAATCAGTGTCCAGTCGGTTTCATGCCCCACGGCAGAGATGACCGGAAGGGCAGATCCGGCGACAGCGCGCACCACGCTTTCATCATTAAAGCCCCAGAGATCTTCCAGGCTGCCGCCGCCGCGGGCAACAATCAACACATCCGGCCTTGGCAAAACTGTGCCGAAATAACCGGAATTGAAGCCCTGAACGGCACGTGCAACTTCCTCGCCGGTGGTTTCTCCCTGCACCCGCACCGGCCAGACCAGCACATGCAGCGGAAAACGATCGGTAACACGGTGAATAATATCGCGGATAACCGCTCCGGTGGGGGATGTGATGACACCAATGACACGCGGCATAAAAGGCAGCGGTTTTTTGCGTGCTGTATCAAAAAGCCCCTCGCGGGCAAGCCGTTGTTTGCGCTCTTCCAAAAGCGCCATCAATGCGCCTGCGCCGGCCGGTTCCATCTGCTCAATAACAATCTGATATTTGGATGAGCCCGGATAGGTGGTGAGCTTGCCGGTGGCAATCACTTCCATGCCTTCTTCAGGGCGGAATTTGAGCCGGCTCATCGAACCGCGCCATATCACAGCTTCCAGACGGGCGCGTTCATCTTTAAGTGCAAAATAAGCATGGCCGGAAGAGTGCGGGCCGCGATAGCCTGAAATCTCGCCGCGCACCCGCACATGGCTGAATGTGTCTTCAACAGTGCGTTTCAGCGCCCCGGAAATCTCGGAGACAGAATATTCTGCCACATTGGATGTGGCATTTTCTGCTCGGGAAGCCGCATTTTCTGCCTGAGACGAGGGCGAATCTTGAAAAAAGCTCATTCCCTATTGGCCATTTTATAAGGGCAAGGGTCAATAGGCTTCATTGACGCTGCTTGCAAAGGTTCATAGTGCCTGCAAAACTGAAAGCGGGTCTGGCGGTAGATCTGCCGGCCTGAGAATATCTTTTTTAAAGGCAGACTGGATAGCCCGTGCGACCAGATCAATCGCAGGCGCATGGATCCCCTGAGAGCGGATGAGCGAGAGCGCACAGACAGGCAGTTTGGGAAAACCGTCTTTTTCAGTGAGAATACGTAAATCCGGCTCCGCCATATTTTCAGGCATGATGCTGACCGCGCAGCCCGAGCGCACCGCCATGAGAATGGAACGGGCAGAGGAAGTGGATAATATAATCCGGTATTCCCGCTGAATCATACTCAGTGTATCCGTCAGTGCCTTGCGCCAGATGCAATTGGCGCGGTTCATGGCCAGCGGTAATATTTCCCGCTCATGAGGGGAATGCGTGGCTGAGGTAACCCAGACAAGACGGCTGGTATTGAGCACTTCACTTCGTCTTTGTCCGGTTTGCTGGGTAATCAGCGCCAGATCCAGCGCCCCGCGGCGAATATGATCAATCAGCGTATCTGTCGTTTCACATTGCAATATGATTTCAATTGCCGGGTAATTGCAAAAAATCGGCCGCAATGCCTCATAGATCATATGTTCCAGATAGGCATCCGGCAGGCCGATGCGCACTGTGGCTTGTAATTTTTCGGTGCGGAATGAGGCAACCGTTTCGTTGTTCAGCTCCAGCAGGCGTCGGGCATAGGTAAGAAGCTTTTCCCCATGAGGTGTGAGCCGCAGGGTGCGACCATCACGCGTGAAAAGCGGCTTGCCAATCCGTTCTTCCAATCGGCGGATCTGCATGGAGATGGCGGATTGGGTTCTTAAGACAGTATCGGCAGTCTTGGTAAAGCTTCCTGTTTCAGCAATCAGCAAAAAAGTTCTCAGCTGATCAAGGTCAAGAAGTGTTTGCATATAACGCTCCGCTCAGGTTCCGTTAATCATAAGGATTATGGAGCTGAACGCAAACAATTTATTGTAATTATTACTTTATTTTATTCAGATAATTTGAATTGATGCTTTGCTGTCGCAAAATTGCAGAGTAAAAAAAGAGGAGTGCGCATTATGCGCACTCCTGAAGATGTTTATTAATAGGCATAGGCCTGAAAAACCGGTTCGACAGAGCCGCCCCAATCACTGTTAAAATGCGCGAGCATCTGTGTGGATAGTGTTTTTCCGGTGGCAAGAACAGCCTGAAGCGGCTCCAGATATATGCTCTCATCACGCCCGTGAGCATCCGCCAAAGCGCGGTTTTTCAAACCCTTAGCTGATATTTCAACGGCCTGGCGGGCGATATCGGCCAGTTTGCCTTTTCCAAATGGCGTGTTGAGACCGCCGGCCGGTACGCCATTGCGCATGTCACGCACTTGTTCAAATGTCCAGTCTTTTGTCAGGTCAAGGGCGGCATTAAGCGCATCTTTGTCATAAAGCAGCCCCGCCCAGAAGGCCGGAAGTGCCGCAATATGCGCAAGCGGGCCGCCATCAGCGCCGCGCATTTCCAGAAAACGTTTAAGGCGTACTTCCGGAAACAGTGTGGAGAGATGATTGGCCCAGTCGCCTATATTGGGCTTTCCTGCGGCGGGGTGATCTTTTAACGCGCCATCCATAAA
Source organism: Pseudochrobactrum albidum (assembly GCF_051851455.1). NCBI lineage: Bacteria > Pseudomonadati > Pseudomonadota > Alphaproteobacteria > Hyphomicrobiales > Brucellaceae > Pseudochrobactrum > Pseudochrobactrum albidum. The sequence goes on along the minus strand of NZ_JBPVTR010000024.1, from coordinate 300,339 downwards.
CTGGCGGAAGGTAATATGGGTGCAATCAATATAATGTCCCCCGCGCATGATAAAGTACATCGGCACGTCCAGAGCCCAGTTTGCATAATCAGCAAAGCCAAAACGCTCGGAAAACACAAAAGGCAGCACGCCGGAGCGATTATTATCCGTATCGCGCCAGATATCCGAGCGCCATGATTGCAGGCCGTTTGGCTTGCCTTCAGTGAAGGGGGATGAGGCAAACAAGGCCGTAGCCACCGATTGCAGCTTCATACCAACCTGCATTTTATGGCGCATATCGGTTTCCGAGCTAAAATCAAGGTTAACCTGAATAGTGGATGTGCGATACATCATATCCAGCCCCTGCGTGCCGACCTTTGGCATATAGCCGGTCATAATGGCATAGCGGGATTTGGGCATGGCAGGGGTTTCAGCAAGGCTCCATTTCGGGCTGCCGCCCATGCCCAGAAAGCCGATGCCAAGCGGCGCGCTGATATCCCGCACTGTCTGCAAATGCCGGCTGGCTTCCGCATAGGTTTGATGAATGGTCTGTAATGGCGCGCCGGACAATTCAAACTGGCCGCCCGGCTCCAGCGAGATGGCGCCCTGACCCTCAGGGTTAACAAGGCCGATCAGCTTGCCTTCATCAATGATAGGATCCCAGCCAAGGCGCTGCTGCATGGCTTCAAGAATCACGCAGATACTTTGCGCCCCTTCATAGGGCACAGGGCTGTTATCCTTTATAAAATAGGGGAATTTCTCATGTTCTGTGCCGATACGCCATCTCTCTTGCGGCTTACAACCTTTAGCGAGATAGCCAGCCAGTTCCTCAATGCCGGAAATGGTTGTTTCGTCTGTTGTATCTCGAGCCATGCTCTGCATTACCCTATTTTGTAGTTATGACTATTCATATATGTGCTTGACGTTTTTTCTTCAAACACGCAAGCGCAAATATCGGGTAATTCTGTATTAAACCCGACATTGTCTGTTTATCTCATAAAGTTTTGGCTAAAATAACTGCAGGAAAGATGGAGGCGGCTCAGTTCCAGTCGCCGATAGCGGCCTGAATCACCGTCATGGCTGCAACGGCGGCAGTGTCGGCACGCAAAATACGGCTACCCAGCGGAATCGCGGTAACAAAGGGCTGCCGGTGAAGAAAACGGCGCTCAGCCTCAGAGAAACCGCCTTCAGGCCCGATAAAAACCCCAAGCGCCTTACCCTTGAGAGGGGTGAGCAGGGGCAGCGGATTGTTGCTGTCATGGGCCTCATCGCAGAAAATCAATGCGCGATCAGCATCCCATTGCTCCATAAATTTATCGAACCGTAACGGCTCACGATATTCAGGCAGGGATAATATGCCGCACTGCTCGGCTGCCTCGCATATATTGGCCCACATGCGCTCACTATTCAGTTTTGGCATCTGGCAATGCTGGGTAATAACCGGCTGCAAAACGGATGCGCCCATTTCAACAGCTTTCTGCACCATATAATCCATGCGTCCGGTTTTGAGCGGTGCAAAACAATAGTGAAAATCCGCCGCCTGCGGTTGCGGGCGTGTTTGTTGTTCAGGGCGCAGGGAGAAGCGTTTTTTACCTGTTTGCACAATATTTGCCAGCCATTCGCCATCATGCCCGTTAAAGAGCAATATCTGGTCGCCATCATGCATTCTAAGCACGTTGAGCAGGTAATGGGCAGTATCGGCCGGCGGCTCAATCATCTGGCCGGCCTGCAAGGGCATATTGGTGAAAATTCGTTGCATTTTATAATTTGCGCGCATGTATGACCGATGGCAGAAGATGAGCCTTCCGGTCAAGAGGCAAAGCGGTTTTGCCAACATAATCGGGGAGGTAACAGGCAAGACGCGGTAAAGACTCACCTGCCTGTTTGTGCTGCGCGGATGACGGGCGGGGGAGTTAAACCTGTTTTACGCGGGGTTTAATGAGCGGATATGGTTATCAACTTGTTACAATTTTGTCTTGTTGCGCTTTGGGCGGCGCAACTTCGTTGCTTATATGCCACAATGGATTTCAAACTGATTTTATAGCGGTTTTTTCGCGGTAAAAGGCGGCAGGTTTCATTGCTGTTAAACTTGTGTGCTTATAGATGAGGGCGTCTTTCAAATCATGCAGGTTTTGTCCGTGCCCGATAAGGCGCGGCGGAACATGCCGGCCTAACTCCGTCGGGGAGAGTTATTTCCATGTCCGTAAAGAGCGCCACGCTCCTGACTATCCTTATGTTGTCAGCTATTTTGTTCACAGGTCTTGGTCTGTTATCGATTGAAACCGGCGGCAATGCGGTTGCCAGTGACGGTTATGGTATTTCCAGCTTTCATCAAAACTGAAATACTTTGATTATTGGCCGGTAAAAAATCAGACCGGCCGGATGGTCGGGTTTGAAAAAAAGAAGCCGCACATAGGATTTTGCGGCTTTGATGGGTTTTTAAGGTCTGCAACCCGTCTGAGATTATCAGTATATGTGGCGGGCAAGACCGGATTGCGGCTGTAAAATCGTTTTTAATGCGGGGTGGATGTCTCATCGCGATATTCAAGAATATCGCCGGGTTGGCAATCAAGCACGCGGCAGATTTTTGCAAGAGTTTCAAAACGTATTCCGCGCACCTTACCAGATTTCAGCAGAGAGACATTGGGCTCCGTAATGCCAATATCTGCGGCAAGCTGGCGGGAGCGGATTTTCTTGCGGGCTAAAACGACATCAAGATTTACAACAATAGACATTATCTCACCTTAATATTGAATAAAAAATACATTTTTACTTGGGGTTAATTTAATTTGCTTGGATTTAATTTAAACTTTAATGCTTGAGGAAACTTCATAATCTGAAGCTCAGAAAAAACTCTGAATGACAATAAATTAACAGCGCAAAAGAAAACGTCCTTTCTCGATTGGAAATTTATAATTCATCATATAAAAAAAACCATAAATGGATACTGCAATAAAATGCAGGTAATAAAAAGGGTGTAAGTAATTTTTATGCTGCCATATTTATTTTATGGTTAATGAATTTATTTATTTTATATGTCTATTTGTTTTTAAAATATATTATATTTTTTTATATATTTAACTTTTAGAATATTCATAAAGTAAATATAATATATTGACTTTCAAAGAATATGTTTTTTCTATTTCTGTAAATAAAAACCCGCATAATAGGGTTATGCGGGTATGCAGCGTCAATATGATGTAATTTTTGCCGTTTATGCTGCAGGCTGCTCTTTGTCTCAGCAGGCAATATCAGCCGAAAGTTGTCGGGTCAGGGCCGATGCGCCCCTCAACGGCATCCAGCTTGTTGATGGCATCATGCTCCGTGCCGGACAGTTTAAAATCAGTCACAGCAAAATTCTCGCGGATGCGCTGCGGTGTCACGGATTTGGGGATTATGATATTACCGATATCAAGATGCCAGCGCAAAATGATCTGGGCAACGGATTTATTATGTTTGGCGGCGATGGTTGTGAGAACCGGATTATCCAGAATTTTACCCTGGCCAAGCGGGCTCCAAGCTTCTGTGGCAATATTATGCTGCTGATGATATTGGCGCAGCTCATCCTGTTGAAAATAAGGATGCAGCTCAATCTGGTTTACAGCCGGAATAATATCTGTCTCCTTCTGCAGGCGGCGCAGGTCAGCGGTGCGGAAATTGGACACACCGATAGATTTAACGCGCCCTTCCTCGCGCAGCCTGATCAGAGCCCTCCATGTATCTGAAAACAGATCCTTATTGGGCATTGGCCAGTGTATAAGATAAAGATCAAAATAATCTGTACCAAGGCGGTCTGATGAGGCTTCAAAGGCTTTTAGTGTTGCATCATAGCCCTGATCATCATTCCACACTTTTGTGGTAAGAAAGATATCCTTGCGTGCAATGCCGGAATTGCGGATAGCCCGCCCCACACCCTGCTCATTCTTGTAAATGGCGGCGGTATCAATATGGCGATAACCGGTTTCCAGTGCCGTGGAAACACTCGTTACCGCCTCTTCATCGCTGATGCGCCACACACCGAAACCGAGTTGCGGAATAAAGTTGCCGTCATTCAGTTTAATTGCAGCTACGGTCATATTCTTATTCCTTTTCTGTTTTTTGCGCCGGCAGTGTCTTGGTCATGCAAGCCATCCGGCGAAGCATTACGCAGTAATGCAATCTTGAATCAGTTCCTGATATTTTTGCAAGTCTGCTTGCGGGCAAAATTATAAATTGTTCGGGAGAGGCTTGTTATTCTGTTGGCGGATGGTTGCCCCGCCGTGCGGGAGGGGATTTTTTGTTTGCAATAAATTACCGCTTTGCCGAAATTGTTAAAGGAAAAGCCTGTATTCTCCGGCAGGTTGCAGAAAATACAGGCCTTGTAAAATATTGATATTTTTATGTTTAAGCTGTTTTATTGCCGAGTGCGGTAATTTTTCGTCAATGCCGGAACCTGCATTGTGAAACAAGAAAAACGGCAATGCGGAAACAAAATACCCCTCACATAACGATAACTTTGGTGCCCACCGTTACGCGGTTGTAGAGGTCTTCCACATCCTGATTGCGCATACGTATGCATCCTGAAGAAACAGCCTTGCCGATTGTGGAAGGCGCATTGGTGCCGTGGATGCGATACAGGGTATTTCCCAGATAGAGCGCGCGCGCTCCAAGCGGATTATTAATGCCGCCCTTCATCTGTGCAGGCAGGATGCGGCCTTTTTTGCGCTCACGGGCAATCATGGCTGCCGGCGGTGTCCATGTCGGCCATTCGGCCTTGCGGCTGATTGTCTGCGTGCCTTTCCAGCTGAAGCCTTGTTTGCCAACGCCCACGCCGTAACGGCGGGCTTTGCCATTTTGTCCCACGAGATAAAGGAATTTGTTTTTCGTATCGATAACAATGGTGCCGGGCTTGTGATCTTTATTATAGTCAACATCTTGCGGCAGATAAACCGGATTAAGGCCGCCGGCTGCGCGTTTGGGGTTTGCTGGCGCTGCAACACTGGCGCGAATAACAGGCGCTTGCTGGGGTGTTGTGGCTTTGCGCGCAGCCGAGGTTGTTTTTTTAGCGGGTTTTTGTGTGGTTGCTTTTTGTGGGAGGCGGGGTTGTGCCTTGGGTGAATAGGCAGGGGAAGGGGAAGAAGAGCGGTATTGAGAGGCGGGCTGGACGGGTTGCAACTGTGTAACCCATGGCGCACTCACATCCGGGCTCACGGTCACAGGCGGGGGAATGGCATAGCGATCATTGGCAAATGCGCCTCCCGCAGAAAGGGCAGACAAGGCAAATGCGGCAATGGATGCAATCAGCAAAAGATGGCGCGGCTTCATCAGATCGTCCTTTGTAGCTGTGTTGCGATGCAGGGCGGTTTATCTCTTTGCAATATGAAATTGTTCTCCTGCAAACTGTGCCGGTAAGCCCTTGTAAAAAAGTGAATCTGCCTGATGCATGGCCGGATATGACCTGAAAAGCTGTGATTGTGGTTATCAGCAGGTAAATGCTGCCAAAATCACAGTGAGAGATGTAGTCGAATTCAGGGTAAATTTGTTCTTTTTTTGTTCCAAGTCAAATAAAATATGCTATGAGAGGGAAAAACTTTTTTGCAGGTGTTTCATGAGTGAAGAAATCAGGCGCAATACAGCATTGCTGGCAGATGGCCTTTGCCGTGGCGAGGATGGCAAAATCCGTTGTAGCTGGCATGGGAACTTGCCGGATTATCAGCATTATCACGATAATGAATGGGGACATCCGGTGGATAGTGATTTTCGTCTTTTTGAGAAAATCTGCCTTGAGGGGTTCCAGTCCGGCCTGTCATGGCTGACAATCCTGCGCAAAAGGGAGAGTTTTCGCAAAGCCTTTGCCGGATTTGATTTTTATAAAGTGGCTGCATTTACCGAGGCTGATATTGAGCGGTTGATGCAGGATAAGGGCATTGTGCGCCATCGCGGCAAGATCCGGTCGGTGGTGAATAATGCCGCGCGCGCCATCGAGCTTGTGGGCGAAAAGGGCTCTTTGGCTGCTTATTTCTGGCGTTTTGAGCCCGATGCCGCCAAGCGTCCTCAGCATATTGATCTGGCCACATTGCGTGCCAATCCGCTGACGGAAACCTCATCGCTTATTTCCGGAGATCTGAAGAAGCGCGGCTGGACTTTTGTCGGGCCGACAACGGTTTATGCCTTTATGCAGGCGATGGGGATGGTGAATGATCATCTGGAGGGGTGTTATTGCCGCCCTGTGATTGATCGCCTGCGGCAGGATTTTATACGCCCTTCATAAGAACTGTTACAAAGATGTGCCGTAAAATGCGGTTTTACAGCTTGCGAAGTTGCGATGAATAGTCTTTCCGTGTTGATCTTGCTCTTGCCGCATGCAAGCTGATCAGCTAGGAAACATGCGCGCCTTCAGGGCATGTAATTCTTAATGATAACTCAAGTTTAGCGGATCAGGATCATGGCAAATAAAGCGGAAAAGATGAAAGCGCGGCTGCCGCGCGGCTTTGTGGACCGTGAGCCCCATGATCTGCGCGCTGCGGAAAAAATGCTCGCCACCATCCGCGAGGTTTATGAACGCTATGGTTTTGATCCGGTTGAGACACCGCTTGTTGAATATACGGATGCGCTTGGCAAATTTCTGCCGGATCAGGATCGCCCGAATGAGGGTGTGTTCTCGCTGCAGGATGATGATGAGCAGTGGCTGTCATTGCGTTATGATCTGACAGCGCCGCTGGCGCGCCATGTGGCTGAAAATTTTAATGAAATCCAGCTGCCCTATCGCACTTACCGCAACGGATGGGTATTTCGTAATGAAAAACCGGGGCCTGGCCGTTTTCGTCAGTTCATGCAGTTTGATGCTGATACGGTTGGCGCGCCGGGCGTTTCTGCCGATGCGGAAATGTGCATGATGGCTGCCGATACGCTGGAGCGCCTTGGTATTTCGCGCGGGGATTATATGATCCGTGTCAATAATCGTAAGGTGCTGGATGGCGTTCTGGAATTAATCGGCCTTGCAGGTGATGAAAATGCCGCGCGCCGTCTTAATGTATTGCGTGCGATTGATAAGCTTGACAAGTTTGGCGCAGAAGGCGTGAAATTGCTGTTGGGAGAAGGCCGCCGGGATGAATCCGGCGATTTCACCAAAGGTGCAGGGCTTGATGCCGCCGCTATTACCAGAGTGCTGGATTTTACCGCAGCAGGCGCTGATAATGGCCGGCAGACCATTGAAAATCTGCGCAAGGTTGTGGCGGGCAGTGCCCGTGGTGCGGAAGGTGTTGAAGAATTGGCGCAGATGCAGGCGCTGTTTGATGCCGGCGGCTATGCCGGCCGTGTTAAAGTTGATCCTTCTGTTGTGCGTGGTCTGGAATATTATACCGGCCCTGTTTATGAGGCCGAGCTGCAATTTGATGTCACCAATGAAAAGGGTGAAAAGGTTGTGTTCGGCTCGGTTGGCGGCGGCGGGCGTTATGATGGTCTGGTCTCGCGTTTTCGTGGCCAGCCGGTGCCTGCCACTGGTTTTTCCATCGGCGTTTCCCGCCTGATGACGGCTTTGAAAAATCTCGGCAAGCTTGGGCAGGAAGAAGAGCTGGCGCCGGTGGTGGTGACGGTAATGGATGGTGATGCGGAAAGCCTTGGCCGCTACCAGAAATTTACACAGGCTCTGCGTGATGCCGGTATCCGTGCGGAAATGTATCAGGGCAACTGGAAGAAATTCGGCAATCAGTTGAAATATGCCGATCGCCGCAATGCACCGCTTGCAATTATTCAAGGCGGTGATGAGCGCGCCAAAGGTGAAGTGCAGATCAAGGATCTGATTGAGGGCAAGCGCCTTTCCGGCGAGATTGCCAGCAATGCAGAATGGCGCGCCAGCCGTCCGGCGCAGATCACCGTTAAGGAGGCGGATCTGGTGGCGCAGGTGCGGCGTATTCTTGATGAGCAGGCGCATGATCGCTTGCAGGAAAAGAACAGGCGGGCAGATTGAAATGGCAAAGCGTCTGACAGCTGATATCGCCGCGGATCTGGCCGCGTATTTCGCACAGTTTTCTACTGAAAATGTGGATATTCCTATTCTCCAGCCCGCTGATCCGTTTCTGGATATGGCGGGTGAGGATTTGCGCAGCCGGATTTTTCTGACTGAGAATGAAAATGGCGACAGCCTTTGCCTGCGTCCTGAATTTACAATTCCGGTATGTCGCAACCATATTGCGCGCAATGCAGCCACGCCCAAACGCTATTCCTATGTGGGGGAGGTGTTTCGCCAGCGCCGTGAGGGCGGCACCAGTTTTTATCAGGCCGGTATTGAGGATCTAGGCGGCGATAATGAGCCGGCCTGTGATGCGCGCTCTTTGAGTGATGCGCTCAATGCGGTGCATTATATTGCGCCGGATGCTCCGTTGCAGGTTTTGTTAGGCGATCAATCGGTGTTTGAGGCTGTGCTTGGTGCGCTTGGCCTGCCGCGTGGCTGGCAGAAAAAACTGGCGCGGGCTTTTGGCAATCCGGCACAGTTGAAAACGGCTTTGCAGGATCTGGCTTCACCGCGCAGCGGCAATGGCGTGCCAGAGCCTTTGCGCCAGCTAGTGGATGAGCATGGTGAGGATGCATTAATTGCCGCACTGGAAGAAGAGATGCGGGCTGCCGGCATTTCTCCGGCTGCAGGGCGCACGCCGGTGGAGATTGCCCGTCGTTTGATGGAAAAGCAACAGCTTGCTGCGGTGCAGCTTGCTGATCGTGTGTTGAATGCCTTGAAAACATTCCTCTCCATTCGCGTGCCTCTGGAGGAGGCTGCCATGCGACTGGAGCAGTTTGCACAGGAGAACGGGCTTGATCTTGGCGCCGCCTTGCAGGGCTTTGGCAAGCGTGTTGAGGAAATGCGGGCAATCGGTATTGATCTTACCCTTGTAACCTATGATGCCGCTTTTGGCCGCCCGCTCGATTATTATACCGGCCTTGTTTACGAAATTACCAATGGTGAGGCTGATTTCGGCGTGATTGTTGGCGGCGGGCGTTATGACCGCCTTCTGACAATGCTTGGCGCTAAAGAGCGGATTTCCGGCGTCGGTTTTTCTATCTGGCTTGATCGCTTGCAACAATGCGCAAAAGCAAAACAGGCAGGAGAACGCTCATGACAGTAACATTGGCTCTGCCATCCAAGGGGCGTCTTAAGGAACAGGCAATTGCTGTGATGGCCAAGGCCGGGCTGCAAGTGGTGCTGCCGGAGGATGAGCGTAATTACCGCGCCCGCATTGCCGGGGTGGATGATATTGATATTTTGTTTCTGTCGGCCTCTGAAATTGCGCGCGAGCTTGGTTACGGCACCGTTGATCTTGGGGTTACGGGTGAGGATCTTATCCGCGAAACACTGGCGCGCGCCGATGAAAAAGTGCGTATTGAAGTGCCTCTTGGTTTCGGCCATGCGGATGTGATCGTGGCTGTGCCTGAAGTCTGGCATGATGTGGATACAATGGCGGATCTGGATGATGTGGCGGCTGATTTCCGTCAGCGTCACGGGCGCCGTTTGCGTATTGCCACCAAATATTGGCGGCTGACACAGCAGTTTTTCTCACAAAAACACGGTATTCAGGTTTATCGCATTGTGGAGAGTTTGGGCGCAACTGAAGGTGCGCCGGCGGCAGGCTCTGCGGATATTATTGTGGATATTACCTCAACCGGTTCCACATTGCGCGCCAATAAGCTGAAAATTCTGCAGGATGGTGTGATGCTGCGCTCACAGGCTTGTCTGGTTTCTGCACGGCGCAGCCTGGATAATCCGCGCGTAACAGAGATTATCGGCCTTATCAGCAACAGTTTGAAATAAAGCTTGTTGGTTTTAAATTTAAAAAAGCCGCTATTCCTCAAGAAGAGCGGCTTTTGGTGTTAAAAGAGTTGAGATTTTGCAAAACTTATCCGCGCCCGCGGCCATCAACCGAGAATAAGCCGGCACCGGTCACAATAAGAAGAAGCAAACCACCGGTAATTGCCAGATTTTTCTGCGCCATAATAATATTAAGCCCCTGAGAAAAATCGAGATGCGCTACCAAAATGGTGCCAATGGTGAATAATGCAATAATTGCAGCCGCAATGCGGATTTTAAAGCCGATAAGAATGGCCAGTCCGCCAATAAATTCAATGAGGCCAACAATCACCGCCATTGCCATCGGGGCGGGCAATTCCAGCCCAAGAAAATATTGCGTAGTGCCCTCAAGGTCGCTCAGCTTAGACCAGCCGGCGAGGATAAAAAGAATAGAAAGAAAAATGCGGGCAATTAAAATAATTGCAGAATTCTGTGCTGGATTAATCATTTCAAGCTCCGAAATTGCGATGAAATAATGGATAGACAACTCAATATGTTGCGTAAATAGAGACAATTATTGACATAATGTTCACCAAATAAGCATCAATAATGGTGATATGTACTTTAATCACCGGATGATATTGGGTTCTGACATGCGGGAAAAGTGTAAGTTTATGAAGTATTATGAACCAAATGTGGGACGGTTCTGCGTGTCTGTAAACTGCAATAAAAAGCAATGAGGGCATTCCGGTTTTATGTGAGCCGGAATGCTTCAGGTAGAAAACTATGCGCGTATAAAACTCTCGGCGCGTATAAACTTATAGAGAAAGTGCAGGCAGAATGTGCCTGCACATGTTTTATGCCGGATGCAGCATTTGTTCCGGCCGCACCAGCTTGTCATAATCGGCTTCGCTCACAAGGCCGCTCTTTAGCGCCTCTTCACGCAAGGTTGTGCCGTTTTGATGGGCGGTTTTGGCAATTTTTGCCGCCGCATCATAGCCGATATGCGGAGCCAGTGCGGTGACCAGCATCAGCGAATTTTCCATCAGGTCATGAATGCGCTTTTCATTAGCCTTAATACCGTTAACACAGTGATCGGTAAAAGAATTCATGCCATCGGCAAGCAACCGGATGGATTGCAGCACATTGGCGGCAATAACAGGTTTGTAAACATTCAGTTCAAAATGCCCCTGGCTTGCCGCTACAGTAACAGTTGTATGATTCCCAAAAACCTGTGTGGCAACCATGGTCAAGGCTTCTGCCTGTGTCGGGTTTACCTTGCCCGGCATAATAGAGGAGCCGGGTTCATTTTCCGGCAATTGCAATTCGCCAAGGCCGGAGCGCGGGCCTGAGCCAAGAAAGCGGATATCATTAGCAATTTTGAACAGGTCTGCAGCAAGTGCATTGAGGCTGCCATGCAGATTGAGCAGGGCGCCGTGTGAGGCCAGTGCTTCAAATTTGTTCGGTGCGGTTTTAAAGGGTAGTCCGGTAATATTGGCCACGGCTTCAGCAAAGCCGGTATCAAAACCTTTGGCAGAGTTGAGGCCGGTGCCCACGGCTGTGCCGCCTTGCGCTAGAAGATAAATATCCGGCAAGGCTTGTTCAATGCGGTGTTTGCCATATTCTGCCGCGGCGCGGTAGCCGGAAAATTCCTGCCCCAGTGTAATCGGTGTGGCATCCTGTGTGTGGGTGCGCCCGATCTTGATCAGATTTGCAAATTTTTCTTCCTTAGCCTTGAGCGCGTCAATTAACCCGTCCAGCGCCGGAAGCAGGCGTGATGTAACTTCAATGGCAGTGGCAATATGCATGGCCGTGGGAAAGCTGTCATTAGAAGATTGCCCCATATTGACATGATCATTGGGGTGAACAGGTTTTTTACTGCCCATTACGCCGCCCAGCATTTCAATGGCGCGATTGGAGATCACCTCATTCACATTCATATTGCTCTGTGTGCCGGAGCCGGTTTGATAGATAACCAGCGGAAAATGATCATCAAGCTTGCCAGCCGCCACTTCTGCCGCAGCCACGGTAATTGCGCGCCCCAGAACCGGATCCAGCTTGCCAAGGGCAATATTGGTTTCTGCCGCTGCCTGTTTGACAACACCAAGCGCGTGAATAAGCGACAAAGGCTGGCGATCTGTGCCGATTTTAAAATTCTGTAAAGAACGCTGTGTCTGTGCGCCCCAATAGCGGCTGTTATCAACCAGAACAGAGCCAAAACTATCTGTTTCGGTGCGTTGGTCAGACATGGAAAGCTCCTTGATTTATCGCATCAAATTAAGAGGCCCTTTTGCGAGGCGGGCAGACACGGAAATTTTGCCGGACGCAGGCCATAAACTACAGTATTTATTATGATAATTTGTGCCGGACGATCCGGCTTTATGTCGCTTGGCGTTACTGGTTTTAATCGTCTTCCGCCTCATCATCAGGATTTTCAACCCATATTTCGGGTTCAATTTTTTTCATTGTGGTGCTGTCAATAAATGTCCACCAGCCGGTATCATCTTCTGTCCAGTCGCCGCCGGCTTTTTTTAATTGCTCCAGGCTGTGATAGCGGGCAGGGGATTCATTGCGCCGCCCGTCAAAATCTGTCCAGATAACAGTAATAGTGCTGCCATCTCTTGGTGCTGTGGCGATAGGATGCTGCTTGCGCATGAATATCCTCCTCAAAATTAGAACATGTTGCAAAATCCGACTGCCCGCTGTTCTTAAAAATGCGGCATAATCTTATATCAGCGCATCTTGCGTCAAAATTAAACCGGCAAATGAGCTTTGTTTTAAAAAAACACAAGGCACATTAAAGACAGGATGCGGATTGGCATCAGACAATTTTGCTGTTGCTAAAACTTAACTCTTTTAGGAAGGTTTTCAAGGGCAAAGAGCGTATGCTGCCATAAAAACAGCACGGATGAGAAGGCTGATAATTGACGGGAAGACGGTTTGACCCGTCTTCCCGTTGCGCCGGACTGCACTTCCTTCAAGCGGGGGCAACTAGGAGGCTGCCGGCGCAAACTGAAACAGGAACTTCTTATTATGTGTTGCTAAAATAATTTTTAGCCTTACGCAAGTACAGTAAATTATAAAAACATGGCATTGTATTTGTGATGATAAATATGAATTTTATTTACCAATTATTCAGTTTTTTAAATTCTGTAAAATTCAACAGGATTATACTCAGCAAAAAATAGCCTTATAATTAATAAGATAAGTATTTATTTTTAATTATAAGGTAAATAATGGAATTATTGTATTATATTATATTGTAATCATGTTTTTAAATGCAGTTATTAAATTGATGAATATGTTTTTATGAGTTTATTTTTTAAAAATATTATGTGGATTCAATTGTTTAATATTGCCTTGCACTGCTTTGCGGGGGGGGCGTCTTTTTGGAATATAGGCGCAAAAAAAGCCCCGGAGGAATCCGGGGCTTTAGTATTTTTGAAGCGCATTATCATGGCCACACAGGCGCAAGCGCCTGTGCTATGAAATGCTCGTATGGACTTGCTTGAAGTCCATGCCGCCACCCGCACCGCTTTGCGGTGCAGGCTTTTTAGATCATGGGCGTGCTTTATGGACTTCTTAGAAGTCCATGCCGCCCATGCCACCCATGCCGCCGCCTGGCATTGCAGGCATTGCGCTGTCTTTCTTAGGCAGTTCGGCAATCATGGCTTCAGTGGTGATCATCAGACCAGCGATAGAAGCTGCATTTTGCAGAGCGGTGCGCACAACCTTAACCGGATCAACAACGCCAGCTTTGATCAGATCGCCATATTCGTTGTTTGCAGTGTTGTAACCGAAAGTTTCTGAAGCGTTTTCAAGAATCTTGCCAACGATAACAGAAGCTTCTTCACCGGCATTGGTGGTGATCTGACGGGCAGGAGCCTGGATAGCACGGCGAACAATATTGATACCGGCTTCTTGATCAGCATTGGCGCCCTTGACCTTGATCTGTGCTCCAGCGCGCAGCAATGCAGTGCCGCCGCCTGGTACAATGCCTTCTTCAACCGCTGCACGGGTTGCGTTCAGGGCATCGTCAACGCGGTCTTTGCGCTCTTTCACTTCTACTTCGGTTGCGCCGCCAACGCGGATAACGGCAACACCGCCAGCAAGTTTGGCAAGGCGTTCTTGCAGTTTTTCACGGTCGTAGTCAGAAGTGGTTTCTTCGATCTGCTGCTTGATCTGGCCAACGCGGGCTTCGATTTCAGCTTTTGCGCCTGCGCCGTCAACAATGGTGGTATTTTCTTTGTTGATAGCCACTTTTTTGGCGCGGCCAAGCATATCGAGTGATACGTTTTCAAGCTTGATGCCGAGGTCTTCAGAGATAACCTGACCACCGGTGAGGATAGCAATATCTTCAAGCATTGCTTTACGGCGATCACCAAAGCCCGGAGCTTTAACAGCAGCAATTTTCAGGCCGCCGCGCAGCTTGTTAACAACCAGAGTTGCCAGTGCTTCACCTTCAACATCTTCAGCAATGATGAGAAGTGGCTTGGAGGTCTGAACCACAGCTTCGAGAACCGGCAGCAGAGCCTGCAGGTTGGAAAGTTTCTTTTCGTGCAGCAGGATATAGGCATCTTCCAGCTCGGCAACCATCTTTTCCGGATTGGTTACGAAATATGGAGAGAGATAGCCGCGGTCAAACTGCATACCTTCAACAACTTCGAGTTCGGTTTCAGCAGTTTTAGCTTCTTCAACGGTGATGACGCCTTCATTGCCGACTTTCTGCATGGCTTCAGCAATCATCTTGCCGATTTCAGCTTCACCATTGGCGGAAATGGTGCCAACCTGAGCAACTTCTTCAGAAGTGTTGATCTTCTGTGCCTTGCTGAGCAGATTTGCCACAACTTCGTTAACAGCCAGATCAATACCGCGCTTCAGATCCATCGGGTTCATGCCGGCAGCAACAGCCTTTGCGCCTTCCTGAACGATAGCCTGACCAAGAACGGTTGCGGTTGTGGTACCGTCACCGGCGGTGTCATTGGTCTTGGAAGCCACTTCGCGCAGCATCTGTGCGCCCATATTTTCGAACTTGTCTTCCAGTTCCACTTCCTTGGCAACCGATACACCGTCTTTGGTGATGCGCGGAGCGCCGAAGGATTTGTCGATAACGACGTTACGGCCTTTAGGGCCAAGTGTTACTTTTACAGCATCTGCAAGGATATCGACGCCGCGCAGCATTTTTTCGCGCGCTGTACGACCGAATTTTACGTCTTTAGCAGCCATTTTTTTCTCCTGAAGTTCTGCACTATGAAGCTTGTGAACTTCCTGGTTTGAAGTGTTGAAAAGGGATTGCGGGATAAATCGCCGGCCTTAGCCGATGATGCCCAAAATGTCGGATTCTTTCATGATCAGCAGATCTTCGCCGCCGATCTTGACCTCTGTGCCTGACCATTTGCCAAACAGAACGCGGTCGCCTTCTTTAACATCCAGAGCAACCAGCTTACCGCTTTCATCACGGTTGCCGGAACCAACGGCGATGACTTCGCCTTCAGACGGCTTTTCCTTGGCGGAATCAGGAATGATGATGCCACCGGCTGTCTTTTCTTCCGATTCTACACGACGTACAACAACACGGTCGTGAAGCGGGCGGAACTTGGTGCTTGCCATGGTTATAACCCTTGAAATTATGCCTCATGATAAGGCGTGAAAATGATTGATAAGGCTGTGCAGCCCGTTAACTGTTAGCACTCTCTGTATGTGAGTGCTAACGTGTTTTTGATATAGGAAAAGCCGTTTGCGGAGTCAAGGTTTCCGGTGTGCATAAAAGCCAATATTGCCGGTGATAATCTTGTAAAATCTTATAGCTCAATGCGCGGACGCATGGCTGAATCAGGCTTATCTGGTATTTGCCTGCAGTAATTAAAAGGGCGTGGCAAAAATATTTTGTCAAAGAGCAGCGGCGCGCTGCGATTATGTTTAACAAAGCCTGATCAGGCGGGGCTTATATGCCGCGCTTTGCGGCATGGCGGGGTAAGGTGCTGAGCCTCTGTTTAACCGGCACTTCCCGTGCACAATCCTGTGTGACTGTGCTATGGCAGCGTTTTTACAGTGCAAAACGGGTGACAGAAGCGGTTTGTTGGGTTAGAGCATTGGCAAAATCGGCATCGGCAATTTGCTGATGTTTTATTTATCTGGCTCAAAAACCGCATAACATGCTGCATGAAAGGCGGTTTTAAATATTCTGCGCAGGCGGAATATATCAAGTTTAAGGATAGTTTTATGCTGCATCCGGCGAAACTCGATGATCTTTTTGGCACTTATGATGTGATCTTCAGCGATGTATGGGGTGTATTGCATAATGGTGTTGAAGCCTATCATCCGGCAGCAGAGGCCTTGAAGCGCGCCCGTGAGGCTGGTGTAAAAGTCGTGCTTATCACCAATTCCCCGCGCCCTTTTCCCGGGGTTGCAGCCCAGATGGAAATGATGGGAATTACCAATGAAAGCTATGACCGGATTGTGACATCAGGCGATGTGACCCGTGATTTGATTGCCGCAGGCCCGCGCAAAATCTTTCATCTGGGGCCGGATCGTGAACTGGCAATTTATGACGGGCTGGATGTGGAACTGGTTGAAGAATATGAGGCGGCAGGCGTTGTCTGCACCGGCCTGTTTGATGATGAGGTGGAAAAGCCGGAAGATTATGCAGAAATGCTGCAGCGTTTCCGCTCGCGCAATCTGCCATTTATCTGCGCCAATCCTGATATTGTGGTTGAGCGCGGCACCCGCCTTATCTGGTGTGCGGGCGCTCTTGCGCGTGATTATACCCAGCTTGGCGGCCGCACGCTGATTGCCGGCAAACCGCATAACCCTATTTATGCCGCAGCCATGCAGGCGGCTGAAACACTGGCAGGCCGCATGGTGGAAAAATCGCGCATTCTTGCCATTGGCGATGGTATGTTGACAGATGTGAAGGGCGCACAGAATTACGGCATTGATGTGCTGTATATTTCCGGCGGTATTCATGCAGCCGAATATAGCGCCAAGGGCGGGATTGATCATGACAAATTGCTGGCATTTCTTGGTCGTCATGGTGAGGCGCCTGTGGCAACCATGCGTGCGCTGGTCTGATTGCAGGCCGTTTTATATATTCTGAAAAAACAACTGCCCCGACATAGACGATGACCACACTTTCTTCAGATTTTGCCAGGCAATCTTCCATCCTTCGCCTTGCCTGCGGGGCAGGAGGGGGAGAGGTGCTGCCGGCTGGCCTGCGCGGCGGTGTGGTGGCAATTGGCAATTTTGATGGTGTGCATCGCGGGCATCAGGCTGTGCTTGCCAAAACCCTGCAATTGGCAAAGGAGCGCGGACGTCCGGCCATTGTTCTTACCTTTGAGCCGCATCCGCGCAGTTTTTTCAATCCTGCACAGCCGGTTGACCGGTTGACCGATGCACAGGAAAAGGCCGCGATTTTAGGGCTTCTTGGCTTTGATGCTGTTGTGGAACAGGCTTTTGACAAAGCGTTTTCCTCGCTGACTGCGCAACAATTTATTGAGCGGGTTCTGCTTGAGCGCCTTGGTGCATCTGAGGTGATTACCGGTGTGGATTTTCATTTCGGTGCAAAAAGGCAGGGTAATCCGGAATTTTTGCTGCAGGCTGGTGAAAAATACGGGTTTGGCGTTAGCTTGATTGAGCCTTTTACCGATGAGGGAGGCGCGATTGTTTCTTCATCACGCATCCGTGCCTGCCTTGCTGAGGGCGATGTGGTGCAGGCGGCCGGTTTGCTTGGTTATCGCTATACATTGGCGAGCAGGGTGATTAAGGGCAAGCAATTGGGGCGCACGCTTGGTTTTCCGACAGCCAATATGGCGCTGCCGGAGCAAACCGGCCTGAAACATGGCATTTATGCGGTGCGCTTTCGCAGCGCTGACGGTTCGGTCTATGATGGTGTGGCAAGTTTTGGCCGCCGCCCCACTGTGGATAGTGATGGTTCGGCGCTGCTGGAAACTTTTATATTCGATTTTTCCGGCAATCTTTATGATGAATTTTGCGCGGTTTCTTTCTTTGCCTATCTGCGTGGTGAGGAAAAGTTTGATTCGCTGGATGCGCTGATGGTGCAGATGCGCGAGGATGAGGCGGAAGCCCGCGCGGTTCTGGCTTCAGTAAAACCCCTGTCTTTGCTGGATTCTCACCTGACATTTTCCGGCAGATAAATCTTTCTCGGCTTTGGAGAGAGATTTATCTCTTCTGCCTCTTTATTCCGGCTGTGCGCATTGCTAGAAGTGGCGCTATGATGAGAAAGTACTCAATATTTCTATTGCATTATACCGGACGAATTATTGGCCCGGCCTTTTCTTGATACCTGATCAATGCAGTTCAGGGGAAAAGGTCCGGGAAAACAGATGACGCCCTGAGCCTGATGATGCCCTGAGAATGCGGCAAACCGGTTATTCAGGAAATATTTTTATAAAAAAGACTGCCTGTCAGGATGCGGCATAGGCTGTGCGGCATGGCAGGCCAACTGAAGTTCAAGTGCAATGACTGCTGAAAAAATCGATTATTCCAAAACACTTAATTTGCCGCAGACGGATTTTCCGATGCGTGCAAGCCTGCCGCAGCGCGAGCCGCTTCTGGTTGCCCGCTGGGAGGAAATGAATCTTTATAAAAAACTGCGTGAAGATGCCAAAGATCGCCCGCTCTTTGTGCTCCATGACGGCCCGCCATATGCAAACGGCAATATCCATATTGGTCATGCGCTGAATAAAACGCTGAAAGATGTGATCACCCGCTCCTTCCAGATGCGCGGTTTCAATTCCAATTATGTGCCCGGCTGGGATTGCCACGGCCTGCCGATTGAATGGAAGATTGAAGAAAAATACCGCGCAAAAGG
This sequence comes from Pseudochrobactrum albidum, assembly GCF_051851455.1. Lineage (NCBI taxonomy): Bacteria > Pseudomonadati > Pseudomonadota > Alphaproteobacteria > Hyphomicrobiales > Brucellaceae > Pseudochrobactrum > Pseudochrobactrum albidum. Next base: position 281,773 of record NZ_JBPVTR010000024.1, on the reverse strand, counting down.
CAAAAATAAAGACGAAGTGCCGGTTAATGAATTCCGCAAAGAATGCCGTGAATTTGCCGAAATGTGGATTAAAGCACAGACGGAAGAATTCAAACGTCTGGCCATTACCGGTGATTTTGAAAATCCTTACACCACAATGAACTTCCATGCGGAAGCACGCATTGCCGGCGAATTGTTGAAATTTGCCCGTTCCGGCCAGCTTTATCGCGGCTCCAAGCCGGTAATGTGGTCGGTTGTTGAGCGCACTGCTTTGGCGGAAGCTGAAGTTGAATATCACGATGTTGAATCGGATATGATCTGGGTGAAGTTCCCTGTCACCAATGTGGCGGAACTGGAAGGCGCATGTGTCGTCATCTGGACAACCACCCCGTGGACAATTCCGGGTAACCGCGCCATCGCCTATTCGCCAAAGGTTTCCTATGGTCTTTATGAAGTGATGGCTGCGGAAAATGATTTTGGTCCTAAGCCGGGCGAAAAGCTGATCTTTGCCGATAGTCTGGCGGAAGAATGTTTCAAGAAAGCCAAATTAACCTTCAAGCGTCTGGCTGATGTAACCGCTGATCAGTTAAAAACCATGACCGCAGCGCACCCGCTGAAAGGTTTTGGCGGCGGGTATGAATTTGTGGTGCCGCTGATTGCCGGTGATCATGTGACCGATGATGCCGGTACCGGCTTTGTGCATACCGCGCCAAGCCATGGCCGTGAGGACTTTGAGGCGTGGATGGATGTGACGCGCGAACTGGAAGCCCGCGGTATCAATCCGGCCATTCCTTTCCCTGTGGATGATGCAGGTTTCTACACCGCTGATGCACCGGGCTTTGGCCCCGACCGGATCAGCGGTGCTGCGCGCGTTATCGACGATAACGGCAAAAAAGGTGATGCGAATGAAGCGGTTATCAAAGAGCTGATCGCGCGTGATTTTCTTTTTGCCCGCGGCCGCATGAAGCACTCCTATCCGCATTCATGGCGTTCAAAAAAGCCGATCATCTTCCGCAATACGCCGCAATGGTTTGTCTATATGGACAAGGAGCTTGGCGATGGCACCACGCTGCGCTCACGTGCGTTAAAAGCCATTGATGAGACGCGTTTTGTGCCAAATGCCGGACAGAACCGCCTGCGTTCAATGATTGAAAACCGGCCGGATTGGGTATTGTCGCGTCAGCGCGCATGGGGTGTGCCGATTTGCGTTTTCGCGGCAGAAGATGGCACAGTGCTGGTTGATGAGGCGGTTAATGAGCGCATTCTCGCAGCCTTTGAACAAGAGGGCGCTGATGCATGGTTTGCTGAAGGTGCGCGTGAGCGTTTCTTGGGTGAACGTGCCAATGAGCCTTGGGAGCAGGTAAAAGACATTCTTGATGTCTGGTTTGATTCCGGCTCCACCCACACATTCACGCTGGAAGACCGCCCTGATCTGAAATGGCCGGCCGATCTTTATCTGGAAGGCTCGGATCAGCATCGCGGCTGGTTTCACTCATCCCTGCTGGAAAGCTGCGGCACCCGTGGCCGCGCACCTTATAATGCAGTGCTGACGCATGGTTTCACCATGGATGAGCATGGGCGCAAAATGTCGAAATCACTCGGCAACACCGTAACGCCGCAGGATATTATCAAAGATTCCGGCGCTGATATTTTGCGCCTCTGGGTGATGACATCCGATTACTGGGATGATCAGCGTCTGGGTAAAAGCATCATCCAGACCAATATTGATGCTTACCGCAAATTGCGCAACACCATTCGCTGGATGCTTGGCACTTTGGCGCATGATGAAGGCGGGGAAATCGCCTATGCTGATCTGCCTGAGCTTGAAAAGCTGATGCTGCATCGCTTGAGTGAACTCGATGAAGTGGTGCGCAATGGCTATGATGCATTTGAGTTTAAAAAGATCACTCGCGCGCTGATTGATTTCACCAATATCGAATTATCGGCGTTTTATTTTGATATCCGCAAAGATGCGCTTTATTGCGATGCGCCTTCAAGCCTGCGCCGCAAGGCGGCTTTGCAAACGGTGCGTCACCTGTTCGATCATATCGTGACATGGCTGGCGCCAATGCTGCCTTTCACCATGGAAGAAGCATGGCTTGAGCGTTATAAAGATGCGGTATCGGTGCATTTGGAGCAGTTCCGCACCATTCCGGCAGAATGGAACAATCCGGTTCTGGCGGCCAAATGGGATAAGGTGCGCGAGGTGCGCCGTGTTGTAACCGGCGCGCTGGAGCTGGAACGGGCGGATAAACGCATTGGTTCTTCATTGGAAGCAGCGCCTCGTGTTCATATCACCGATGCATCGCTGATATCGGCATTGGAAGGGCTGGATATGGCCGAGATCTGCATTACCAGCGGCCTCACCACCAGCACCGAACCGGCCAAGGGCGAGGCTTTTGCGTTAAGTGATGTGAAGGGTGTGGCCGTGGTGCCGGAAAAAGCCGGCGGTAGGAAATGTGCCCGTTCATGGCGCTATACGGATGATGTAGGCAGTGATTCTGAGTTTCCGGATGTGTCTGCGCGTGATGCAGAAGCCTTGCGCGAATTAAAAGCGCTGGGGCGTCTGGGCTGAAAAATACATATTCTATAAGGATATGTGTTTATTTGAATAAGCTTTGCGGTGATCACGGTTAACAATATGTTATCAGCGATTGCCGCATTTCTTTGGTCATGCTAAGGCAGGGTACAGGCATAATATGCCGGAAGTAAAAAACTTCTGCAATGCCTTGGAGTTGCCGGAAAGTCCGGATAGCGTCATAATGGCAGAATATGTATTGCAATTTGTTGCAATGTGGATGCAGACGGGACTTGGCGGTTAAACGCACAAGGGTGAAATTAAACTAAACCGGTGGTTGGGTAATCTGGCCGGATACGGATAAAAGTGGTGCTCATGAAGATTGAAGGACGCATTTTCGCTTTCGCAACAGTGCTTGCCGGTTTGGGTCTTGCCGGTTGCGTGTCCGATCCGACCTACGGCACAGGCAAATCTGCCAGTTCGCAATTGCTGGATGATATGTCATCCATTGCTTCATTCGGGCCAAAGCGCAATACCGGTATTGAGTATAAGCCGCGCCCTGAGCTGGTAAAGCCGGTTGCCGGGCAGAAAGAAACCCTGCCGGTACCGCAACAAAGTGTTGCCCGTGCGGGGGATCCTTCCTGGCCGGAATCACCTGAAGAGCGCCGCAAGCGCCTGCGTGCCGAGATTGAGGCCAACCGCGACAATCCTGATTTTGTATCGCCCATTGCACCGGACGGGCCGAGCGGTGTGGCACAACGCCGTCAGATTTTGCCAAGCGGCTCCAGCCGTCGTGAAGACTATGCCTCGCGCGATTCTGTTGCGGATCCGGCAATTGCAGCCGCGGCCAAACAAGCGGCAATTGATCGCGCTGGCGGCTCTGCGACCCGGCGCAAATATCTAAGTGAGCCGCCTATCTCCTATCGTCAGCCGGCACCAACCGCTGCCGCAGGCGAATTGGGGGAAGATGAGGCGAAAAAGGAGCGCCGTCGTAAAGCTGAGGCCTCCGGCTCCAAAAGCTGGCGTGATACGTTTGGCTTGTAAGCATCAAGCCTTGTAAGCATCAAACAATGAAAAGCTGAATTTTGCAGCGACTGCATTTATGGTGCCGCATTTATAAGGATGCGGCACTGTTATTTGTGCGTTATTTTCTCTTATCTTTGAAAAAACCGAGCAACAGGTCGCGCGCCTGTGTTTCTCCGATGCCGGAATAAATATCGGGCGCATGATGGCAGGTTGGCAGGCTGTAGAACCGTGCCCCATGTTCCACGCCGCCGCCTTTAGGATCGCTTGCGGCATAATAGAGTCTGCGGATACGGGCAAAGGAAATGGCGCCCGCACACATGGTGCAGGGCTCCAGCGTTACATAAAGGTCGCATTCCCAAAGCCGCTCATTATCAAGTGCCTCACAGGCCATGCGAATGGCCAGTATTTCTGCATGGGCGGTCGGATCATTCAATTCGCGGGTGCGGTTGCCTGCTTGTGCGATGATGGTGTTTTTATAGGTTATCACAGCGCCAACGGGCACTTCACCGCGCAAGCCCGCAGCCCGCGCCTCATCCAGTGCAGCCTGCATGGGCGAGGTTTTGGCGTTTTCCGCCGGTTGAGGCGCAAAATAACCGTTACTTGTATTTTTTTTCATATTGTCCGGCAGCCTTTTATATATTTTGCTCGCAAGCGCGCAGATGATTTGTTAGAGCGTAGCTTTAATAAGATGTGTAGCATAGAACTGCGCTGCAATCGCGTGAGCTTTATCCTGAATTGAGCCGGATCGGCATGATCTGATACAGAGAATAATATCCGGGCATAATATCTGGTAAAATATGCAGCGGTTTTTAGGCAGGGCTTTTCGCATCCGGATTTTCCATATTTGCGCCGGCCTCTGATACCGGTGAAAGGCTGATTTTTTATGACCCGTGATGATCACGATAATCAACATGGCAAACGCTCTTTTGTAAAACGCGAGCCTAAGCGTGATGATAATGGCCGGAAAAATACGCGCAAGGGCAGGGCGGGTGCCTTTGAGCGGCCAGAAGATAATGAGGGCGAACGCATTGCCAAGCGGCTTGCGCGTGCTGGGATCGCATCGCGCCGTGAGGCCGAAAGCATGATTGCCGCCGGCCGTGTTGCGGTTAATGGCAAGGCGCTCACCAGCCCCGCTGTGAATGTGCTGCGCTCCGATAAAATTACTGTTGATAATAAAATTCTGCCACAGGCCGAGCGTACCCGTTTGTGGCTCTATCATAAACCTGCCGGACTGGTGACAACCAACCGTGATCCGGAAGGGCGTCCGACGGTTTTTGATGCTTTGCCGGCAGAATTGCCGCGTGTTTTGTCGGTCGGACGTCTTGATATCAATACTGAAGGGCTGCTGCTGCTTACCAATGATGGTGGTTTGTCACGCATATTGGAATTACCATCCACAGGCTGGCTGCGCCGTTACCGGGTGCGTGCACACGGCACCGTAACACAGGCACAGCTTGATGAGCTGAAAAACGGTATTGCCGTGGATGGCGTGTTCTATGGTTCGGTTGAAGCTGTGCTGGAGCGTGAACAAGGCGCTAATATATGGCTGAGTATTGGCCTTCGTGAGGGTAAGAACCGTGAAGTGAAGAATATTCTCGGGGCGCTTGGTCTTGTGGTTTCCCGTCTTATCCGCGTGTCTTTCGGGCCGTTTCAGCTGGGTGATCTGGAAACGGGCGCTGTGAAGGAAATTCGCGGACGCACCTTGCGCGAACAGCTTGGTGAACGGTTGGTGGAAGAATCCGGCGCAGATTTTGATGCGCCGCTTTATAATGAATTTTCCAATGCGGCTGTTAAGGGCGATGTGCCGCAACGCCGTGGCCGTGCTGATATTTATGAAAACAGCGAGGCAGATACAGGGGAAGACAACCACAGCCTCCAGAAAAATGAACGGACAAGATCTGACCGGACAAGTTCGGACTGGATTTCCGGCAGCCGCAATACAGGCAGCCGTGATGCAAGGGGCGGTTTCCGCTCCCGTGGTGAACGCGACCGCCGTGAGGAAGGGCGCGCCCGTTTGAGCACATCGGCTCCGCGGGCAGGCGAATTTGGCAAATCGCGATTTGCCAAAACCGGCGCCGGTGCTGATGCCGCAACAACCCGCCCGCGGGCAGCCAATGTCTGGATGGCGCCGGGCGCCAAGCCGGTGACTAAAGGTAGCGCCAAACCGGCAGCAAAGGATGAGCGCTGCAAGAGCCGTCAACCGCGTGATGGGGAGGGTGCGGTTGCTGTTGAACGCAACGGTTATAAACGTCAGGGGCTGCGCCGTGATGAGGAAAAGCGTGACGGTTTTAAACGCGAAGGGCTGCGCTCGGAAAACCGCCGTTCATATGAGGCTGACCGCCCTGTGCGGGAAGAGCGCCGCCCGCAGGAAAACCGCGCTTATGATAAAAAGCCGGCTGGTGATAAAAAACCATTTGGCGGCCGTTCTTCCGGCGACAAGCCGTTTCGCGGGCGGCCATCAGGTTCACGCGGGTCAAATCCGCGCGGTTCAGGCCCGCGCACTTCCGGCAATCGCGGGAATAAACGCTGATGCGTATTGTTGGTGGTAAATTTCGCGGGCGTTCCCTTGTTGCGCCGGAGAGCTCTGCCATCCGGCCGACGAGTGACCGCACGCGGGAAAGCCTGTTTAATATTATTGCGCATGCTTTTCCTGAAAAACTGGATAATACGCGGGTGCTGGATCTGTTTGCCGGCACCGGCGCTTTGGGTATTGAGGCTTTGTCGCGCGGTTGCCGTTATACGGTTTTTGTGGAAGACTCTGTTGAAGGCCGCGGTCTGTTACGTCAGAATGTGGAGGCAATCGGCCTGCAGGGGCACACAAAAGTGTTTCGCCGCAATGCAACACAGCTTGGTGATACAGGCACAATGGGGGAATTTGATCTGGTCTTTGCTGATCCGCCCTATGGCAAAGGGCTTGGAGAGCGTGCCTTTATCTCTGCGCTGGAGGGCGGCTGGTTAAAGCCCGATGTGCTTCTGGTGCTTGAGGAAGTGTCGGAAGCCGTTATCGCGCTGGATGATCGCTTTGTTTTGCAGGATGAGCGCAATTACGGCATCACCACAATAAGATTTTATAAATTGGCCTGAATTCCTGATTTTTTATATAAATACCCGCTTTGAACGGATCCCCGATTGTCGGACATAATCCAGCCTTTTTGAGGGAGGGCAGTTCATGATGCGGGTATTTTGTTTCTTCATAATTTAAACTGAAACATCCGTTATATTTATTAAATTATTGTCATAATGGCGGATTTTTGCCTTCTGGCTGTGAATTTGCCTTAATTGCGATTATTTAAGTGTGTTTTTTAAAAAAAGCAGGAAGGGATATTTTCGTGCCATATCTATCCTTATGCAGGCAAATGGTCAGCACATCTGTACTGGCGCTCATTGTCAGTTCAGGCATGACGGCTGCAATGGCTGCCATGCCATCCGGCCCTGTTATTGCTCAGGCAGAACCGGTTATCTCAGCCCCCGTAAAAGCTGCGCCGCCGCCTGCTGCCAATACCAATCAGCTGCCGGACATCAAAACCAGTGAAGGGGTCAGCAGCTTCAGGCTTGCCAATGGCATGGATGTTGTCGTAATCCCTGATCATCGCGCACCGGTTGTTACCCAAATGGTATGGTACCGCGTTGGTGCTGCCGATGAGAAGGACGGTGTTTCCGGTATTGCGCATTTTCTGGAGCATTTGATGTTCAAAGGCACAAAAAATGTGCCTGCGGGCGAGTTTTCAGCCAAGGTTGCTGCTATTGGCGGGCAGGAAAATGCTTTTACCTCATATGATTATACTGCCTATTACCAGCAGGTTGCACCCGATGCGCTGGAAATGGTGATGGGCTATGAATCTGACCGTATGGCCAATCTGGCGCTGACGCCGGAGGTGATAGGGCCGGAGCGCGATGTTATTCTTGAAGAGCGGCGCATGCGCATTGACAGCAACCCTTCCGCTATATTGAACGAAGAGGTGAGCGCGGCAACCTTTTATAACCATCCTTACCGCCGCCCGATTATCGGCTGGCAGCAGGAGATGGAAAAGCTTGATCTTGATGATGCGGTTGGATTTTATCAGAAATATTACACGCCGAATAATGCTATTCTGGTGGTTGCAGGTGATGTGACACCGGAGCGCGTGCGTGAGCTGTCCATGAAAACCTATGCCAAATTACCAAAGCGTTTTGAGGTTGCACCACGTATCCGCCCGCAGGAGCCGGTAAAACATACAGCGCGCACGGTGACTTTGCGAGATGCGCGTGTCACGCAGCCTTCTTATAGTATGGGCTGGGTTGTGCCATCCTATGTGAATGCCAAGGCCAAAGGGCATGAAGGCGATGCGGAAGCTCTTGATCTTCTGGGAGAAATTCTTGGCGGCGGAATGCGCAGCCGTCTTTACCAGAAATTGATTGTCGAAAAGGGCATCGCGGCCAGTGCCGGAGCCTATTACAGCGGCGATGCGCTGGATGACGGCACATTCGTGCTCTATGGCGCGCCACGCGGCAGTGCCACGCTGGAAGATGTGCAGACGGCAATCAATGCGGAAGTAGAGCGGCTGATCAAGGACGGGGTAACAGAAACCGAGCTTGACCAGGCGCGCAATCGTTTTATTAAATCCATGATTTTTGCCCGTGACAGCCAGACCGGCATGGCGCGCATCTATGGTTCCTCACTGGCGGTTGGCCAGACGGTTGAGGATGTGCAAAACTGGCTGGATAAAATCCGCGCTGTCAAACCCGAGCAGATCAGGGAAGTTGCGGCCCGTTATCTTAAACCTTCAATCGCGGTGACCGGATATTTGCTGCCGCCTGAGACGGCGCAGAATAAAACAACCGCTGAAGCCGGAAAGGCCGGTGCAGATAAGGCCGATAAGAATGCAGCCAAAAACAAGACAGGCGCAGCGCCGGATAAAGCATCCGCTGACAAACCAGAGGTGAAACAATAATGAAATATTTTCTTCACTCTGAGGCCGGATTGGCAAAAGCTGCGCCGGTGACCGGAAAAATGCGTATCAAAATTACACGCAGCCTGCGGGCGGCAGCCATTGCGCTGGCGACCCTGCTTGTGCCATTGCCTGCATTTGCGCTGGATATTCAGGAAGTTACATCACCCAAAGGTATCAAGGCCTGGCTGGTTGAAGATAAGAGTGTGCCGCTGATTTCCGTGCGCTTTTCTTTTAAAGGCGGCAGTGTGCAGGATGATCAGGGCAAGGAAGGGCTGGCCAATCTTATGTCCGGCCTGTTTGATGAAGGCGCAGGTGATATGCCGTCCGATGCCTATCAGGAGCGGCTTGATAATATTGGCGCGGAAATGAGCTTTTCGGCCAGTCGGGATAATATTTCCGGTGGCATGCGTATGCTGAAGGAAAACAGCTCCGCGGCCTTTAACATGCTGGCGCTGGCAATTCAGAAACCGCGTTTTGATCAGGATGCTGTTGACCGTATCCGCGGTCAGATCATTGCCGGTATTCAGGCTTCAAAAAACGATCCTAACACCATTGCCGCACAGAAATTTGCTGAAGTGCTCTATGGTAAGCATCCCTATGCCCGCCGCGAGGAAGGCACAGAACAATCATTGCAGGCAATTACCCGCGAGGATCTTTTGCAGGCACATAAAAAACTGTTTGCCAAAGATAATTTGAAAATCGGCGTGGTTGGTGCAATCAGCGCGCAAGAGCTGGCGCCGCTGCTGGATAAGCTTTTTGGCGATTTACAGGATAAGGCGGAACTGAAACCGGTGGCACCGGCCAAACTGGCGCTGGGTGCCACAACATCTGTGGCCTATGATTTGCCGCAAACAATGATCACACTGGTTTATCCGGGTGTGAAGCGCAGTGATAAGGATTTTTTTGCCGCTTATCTGATGAATCAGGTGCTGGGTGATGGTTTTACCTCGCGCCTTTATAACGAAGTGCGGGAAAAGCGCGGTCTGGCCTATACGGTCGGTTCAGCTTTAATCACACGTGATTATGCTAACAGTCTTAATATTTCCACCGGCACACGGCCTGATCGTGCACAGCAAAGTCTGGATGTTATTCGTGCAGAAGTTGCCCGCATGGCAAAATCCGGCGTGACAGATCAGGAACTGGCAGCTGCCAAGAGCTACGCAATCGGTTCTTACGCAATCAATAATCTGGATTCTTCCATGGCTGTTGCCCGCACATTGGTTGGCCTGCAGCAATATGATCTTGGACGTGATTATATCAATCGCCGTGCTGATCTTATCAATGCGGTGACCAAGGAAGATGTGCAGGCGGTTGCTGCCAAATTATTCAAGGCTGATCCGGCTATTCTGGTGGTCGGCCCCAGCATGAATTAATGGTGCGGTCTTCATCTGCCGGTCATGAATAACTTCAAGTAAATAAAAACGGCGCTGTGATTGATCGCAGCGCCGTTTTTTATCAAAAGCTTTACTCGCCGACCGGTGCCAGCGGGCTTGGCTCGGGCGTGGCAACAGGGGCAATCGTTTCCTCTGTTGTCTTATCCAGCGGCATGGCGCTGCGGGTTGGTTTAACCAGCGGTTCAGGTGTTACCGGCTTGTTGAACAGCAAATGTCTGCCGGCCAGAATCCCTTCAGACGCCTGGACATGCAGCCGGTCTTCATCACGCTGACGCACATCATCGGCAATTGTTTGCGCCTCTTCCTCCGGCATGCCAAGGGCTTCCAGTGTTTTGCGGCCAAATAACAGGCCGGATTCAAAGGTTTCGCGCAATTCATAATCCACGCCTTTTGCACGCAATTGCAAAGTATGTTCACGGTCAAAAGACCGGACATAGAGCTTTACATCCGGAAATTCAGCCTGGATGAGATCGACAATGCGGTCTGTCACTTCTTTTTTCTCGGTGCAGACTGCCACCAGTTTTGCTGTGCGAATACCTGCCATTTCCAGCACATCCTTGCGCTGGCCATCGCCAAAATAAATGCGGAAACCAAAGCGCCCCGCTGCACGGATCTTGTTGGCAGAACTGTCAATCACCGTTACATCCGAGCCGCCGGCAAGCAGAATTTGCGCGGCAATCTGCCCGTAACGGGAAAACCCGATCATCAAAACATCGGAACCGGCACCCTCAAAGTCCTCCTCCATGCCGTCTTCCTGCTTTTGCCCGATAAGAAGCCGTGAGCCGATGTTGACGCAAAGCGGAGTCAGCGCCATGGAAATAGTAATGGCGGCAATCAGCTCCGAGGCCAGAGCATCGCTGATAACCGCTGCGGCACTGGCAGCTGAAAACAGCACAAAAGCAAATTCACCGCCCTGCGGCAGCAGAAATGCCACTTTGACCGCATCATTATGACCGGTGCGGAAAATGCGGCATAAGAGATAAATGATAACAATCTTGGTGATGATAATGACCGGTACGGCCAAAATGATCAGCGCCCAGTGGCTAAGAATAACCCCGAGATTGAGCGAAAGGCCAACGGCGACAAAGAACAGGCCGAGAAAAATACCGCGAAACGGCTCCACATCGGCAGCCAGTTCATGGCGGTAGGAGGAATCGGCCAGCAGAACACCGGCAATAAACGCGCCCATCGCCATGGAAAGACCGGCGGCCTCCATCAGCGTGGCAGAGCCCAGAACCACAAAAAGAGCAGCGGCGATCATCACTTCACGCGCCCCGGTATTGCCGATAATACGAAACATCGGATTAAGCAGATAACGGCCGGCAATGATCAGTATAACAATGGCGCCCAGTGCCGTGGCGACATGAAAATTGGCTGCAGCCTGTGAGCTCTCTCCCGGTGATAAAGCGGGGATAAGTGCCAGAATAGGCACAATTGCCAGATCCTGAAATAGCAGGATTGCAAAGGCTTTCTGGCCGTGTTTCTGACTGGTCTCGCCCTTGTCTTCCAGAATTTGCATGGCAAAAGCCGTGGAGGAGAGCGCAAAGCCGCATCCGATAATGATTGCAGCCGGCACATCAAGCCCGGCAAGATGCACGCCAAGCCATGCAAGGGCCGCAGCACACAGCACAACCTGCGCCAGCCCAAGACCAAAGATTGAATGGCGCATTGACCAAAGGCGTGAGGGTTTGAGATCAAGTCCGATGATAAACAGCAGAAAAACAACACCAAGCTCTGAGAAGTGCAGCAATTCCTCACCGTCATTGATCAGGCGGGCAATCGGGCCGATAATCACGCCGGCCGCCAGATAGCCGAGCACAGTTCCAAGCCCCAGCCGTTTAAACAAGGGCGCGGCCAGAATTGCCCCGCCAAGGATCATCAGGGTTTGCAGATAGAGGCTGCCGATGGAAATGCTGTTTTCCATGATTTATATATCACACATATTTATTTGTTCAGTTTTATTGCACAGTTTGCAGCAGAAAACGCATAAACCGCCCATCAGAAGACAGCCTGCATTTTATGTAAAACATAATATGAGGCAAAACACATCCGAAAATGATTTTTAGCGAAAATCCGTTACATTTTTGATGTTACAATATTTAATTATGAAATTATAAAGACGGTTTTGCGTTAAAATGATGCGTGAAATATAAGATGCAGAAAAAATAACCGGTGAAAAATTTGTAGCCCTGTGATGAACTGTGGCAGGATATGGCCGGCTATCTGATTTCGTAACTGGTAAAATAGCCGGTTTTGACGGGCAGGCCGGCCTGTTCTGCATAAATGAAATTTCGGGCTTAAAAAGCGCGCTGCATATTCGTATAAGAAATTAACAGGAGTGGTGCGGTTCTGTTCCGCGCCTGATAAAAGATAAGGAGCGAATTGGGGTCTAAGCCGATTTCGTTGCTTGCAGTTTAAATGACAGGAATGATGATGGACGCACAAAGCTCTGCTCAAAAACTTGGCGAACAGGCTCGTTCTCTTGTGGCTGCGGCCAAAAAAGCCGGTGCAGATCACGCCGATGCCGTGGTTGTGCGCAGTCGCTCCAGCAGTGTCAGTGTGCGTCTTGGCAAGGTGGAAGCCACGGAATCTTCAGAAAGCGATGATTTTTCACTGCGGGTTTATGCCGGCAGGCGCATTGCCTGTATTTCTGCTAATATTAATAAAGGTGCAGATCCGCAAATTCTTGCCGAGCGTGCAGTGGCAATGGCCAAAGTCTCGCCGGAAGATCCTTATGAGCAATTGGCTGATCCGGACAGGCTGGTTAAAACGGTTACAGATCTTGATCTTTATGATCCCACGCAGATTGATGCTGCCAGAATGACAGAAGATGCGCTGGCAATGGAAGAGGCCGCACGCGCGGTGCCCGGTGTGAGCAATTCTGGCGGCGCCAGTGCTTCGGCAGGGCTTGGCGGCATGGTGCTGGTCACCTCAAACGGTTTTGAAGGTTATTACACGCTGACACGGTTTGGCCGCTCGGTCAGCGCCATTGCGGGGGAAGGCACTGCAATGGAGCGCGATTATGATATGCGCGGGCGTCTGCATTTTGCCGATTTGCCCGATGTGGCAGAACTTGGCCGCACGGCGGGTGAGCGGGCGGTGCGCCGCCTCAATGCCCGCAAGGTCAAAACCGGTATGGTGAATGTCATGTTTGATCCGCGCGTGGCGCGTGGTATTGCAGGGCATATCAGCAGTGCCATTAATGGTGCATCAGTGGCGCGTAAAACCAGCTTTCTCAAAGACCGCATGGGAGAGCAGGTGCTGCATAAAAATATCAGCGTAACGGATGATCCCTTGCGTTTGCGCGGCGCGGCCTCCCGCCCGTTTGATGGCGAGGGAATTGGCGGCGAAAAGCTCACAATGATTGAAAATGGCGTGTTGAAGCACTGGTTGCTGTCTGGCTCAACAGCACGTGAACTGGGGCTTGCCGGCAATGGCCGCGGTGTGCGTTCGGGTTCTGCAGTGGTGCCGTCTTCAACCAATTTTGCCATTGAGCCGGGCATATCTTCACCGCAGGCGCTGATGAGAGAGCTGGGCAGCGGTTTTTATGTAACAGAACTGTTCGGTCAGGGTGTGGATATGGTAACGGGGCAATATAGCCGCGGTGCTTCCGGTTTCTGGATTGAAAACGGCGAACTGACTTTTCCTGTCAGCGAGGTAACACTTGCCTCCAATCTTAAGGATATGTTTTTGAACATGACAGCGGCCAATGATCTGGATCGCTCCTACAGTACTGCCGCGCCAACATTGGTAATAGAAGGGATGACGCTTGCCGGCCTGTGAAGAAAAATTGCCGTTCCGTCAGTGTGATGCTGAGGATTTGCGGCTTATTCAGCAGGCCGCAGCCGAGGCCGGAAAAATTGCCCTGCAATATTTCGGACAGGATCCCGAGGTCTGGCTTAAAAACGGCCAGTCGCCGGTGAGTGAGGCTGATCTGGCGGTGGATCGCTTTTTGCGGGCATTTCTGCTTAAGGCGCGCCCTGATTATGGCTGGATTTCAGAAGAAACCGCAACAGATGAGCAGCGCACCGGCTTGCCGCGCGCTTTTGTTGTTGATCCGATTGACGGCACCCGTGCCTTTCTTGCCGGCGATGACCGCTGGTGTGTGAGCATTGCGGTGATTGATCAGGGTAAACCGCGATGCGGTGTTCTGGATGTGCCGGCGCGTGGCCAGGTGCTGAGTGCGGCGGCAGGTGAGGGCGCTTTTCAGAATGGTAAGCCAATTGCCGCCCGCCTGCCGCCGGCAGGCAAGCCCTATCCGGTGGCCATGTCACGCGCAGGCTTTGATCAATTGCCGCACGGGTTTCGCAGTAAAGTATCTTTTTCGCCCTATGTCCCCTCGCTTGCTTATCGTATAGCCATGGTGGGGCGCAGCGATCTGGCCGGAACTTTTGTGCGCGCCGGTGCGCATGATTGGGATCTGGCAGCGGCTGATCTTGTGCTTTCTGAAGCAGGCGGGCATTTGCTCACACTGGATGGGAAGGCTTTGCGCTACGGGCAAATGCAAGGGCAGAATGTGGCCAATCCCTTCAGCCATGATGTGTTGATTGCTGCGGCGGCAGGTTTTGCGGAAGAAATGTTAGCTGTTGTGAGGTCGCTTATGTTGCGCTAAAGAAGGCGCAAAGAAAATCAGGCTGCAAGGTCAGCCTGTGGCAGCTTGCCCCGGCGCAACAAAATGTTCCGGCTCAGTATAATTTTTAAGTGACAGGATCAGAACAATGACCGCATCTGGTGAAAATAAACAATTGCTGCATCTCGTATTTGGCGGTGAGCTGAAAGCGTTGAACTCGATGGAGTTCCGCGATCTGGACAAGCTGGATATTGTTGGCGTTTTTCCTAATTATGAAACCGCAAAGGCTGCCTGGAAATCCAAGGCACAGCAAACGGTGGATAATGCCCATATGCGTTATTTCATTGTGCATATGCATCGCCTGCTTGATCCTGCCGGCACTGCCGCTGAAGCGGCTCGTTCTGCCGATAAGGCCTGAGGGACAGTGCTCTGACCGTGGCGGATAATAAGCGGATCGGAAAAACCGGATATCTGAAGCGCCTCTGGCAGCGTATTCGCCGGCCATTGGCGCGTTCAGAATTGCTCAAAACGGTTTTGGTGCAGGTAATGTCGGCTTATCTTAGGCTGGTATACCGCACCAACAGGCAATTGCCGGGCTTTTCAGAGGCTTTTGCATTACAAAAAACGCAGGCACCTTTTATAGCAACTTTCTGGCATGGGCAGCATTTGATGGGCTCCTTCATGCGGGAAAAATCGGTGTCGCTCATTGCTATGTTCTCGCGCAGTGCCGATGCGGAGCTGAATGCCCGTGTGGCTGAAAAGCTGGGTCTGCACACAGTGCGCGGTTCAGGCGGCCGTGCAGAGAGCAATAATAGCGGTAAAGGCGGTGCCCGTGCACTCTTAACCCTCAAGCGCGCTCTTGATCAGGGAATGAGTGCTGCAATTATTGCAGATATTGCCCATAGTCCTGTGCGTGAGGCCGGGCAGGGGATTATTTTGCTTGCCAAATTATCCGGCCGCCCGATCCTGCCGGTGGCCTATGCATTTTCACGGTTCAAAATTCTGGAACGCAGTTGGGATCAAACCACGATACCACTGCCTTTTGGCCGCTCGGCGGTTGTTATAGGCAAGCCTGTTTTGGTGCCGGAAGGTGCGGATGAAACGATGCTGGAACAAAAACGGCAGGAATTGACAACCGAACTGAATGAAGCAACTTTCAAGGCTTATCAGCAATTGGGGCTGGCAGCGCCGCCTTCACGCAAAAGGGCGGCATAATCAGGCAAATGATGTGAAAAATATATTAAAGCATTTATGCCGCCAAAGGGATCGCAGCTTTTAAAAAACAAAATAAGTTGTGATCGTATTCATTCTTTAACTTGTTTAATGACTGTTTGATTGGTTTATTCGTGTATAAGGCGAGAGGTCGTTTTGACTGCCTGTATTACATATTATCAACAGGTTGCTGGCATTGCAGTTTATCTGTGCGCATTGCGGAGGCAGGGCATTTGCCCTGCGGATTTATCCGGCAATGTGTGAACCGGCATGGAGATAAGAATGAGCGAAAAGTGGGCCCGCACTGTTCTTACGCTTTATAAGGCTGCCGGTTGTGCGGCCTATCCGCTGATCGGGCCTTATATCGGCTATCGTATTTACCGCGGCAAGGAAGAGCGCAACCGCCGCTGCGAGCGTTATGGCCGCAGCGATATTGCCCGTCCTGATGGCCCTTTGATCTGGATGCATGCGGCAAGCGTGGGAGAATTTACAGCCATTTTGCCGCTGATTGAGCATTTTCTTGCGCTGGATATCCATATTCTTCTCACCACAGGCACCCGCACATCTGCGGCATTGGTGGCAGAGCGGCTTGGCAGCCGGGTTATTCATCAATATGTGCCGCTGGATCTCTTGCCGGCTCTGCGCCGCTTTCTCGACCATTGGCAGCCGGATGTGGCCATTAAATGTGAATCTGAAATCTGGCCGATGACTATAATGGAGCTTGGCAAACGCCATATTCCGCAAATTCTGATCAATGGCCGCATGTCTGATCGCTCTTATGCACGATGGAAAAAACGCAGCGCGGTTGCAGAAGCCCTGTTTGAAAATTTTGCTCATGTGGTTGCGCAATCCGATGCTGATGGAGAGCGGTTCCGCCAGCTTGGGGCGCGGCCGGTAACAATCTCCGGCAATTTAAAAGTGGATACGGAAGCGCCGCCTGTTCAGCCGCAGGAACTGGCATTTTTGCAAGGGTTGATTGGCAAGCGAAAGGTCTGGGCTGCCATCTCCACCCATGAGGGAGAGGAGGAGATCGCGGCAAATGTGCATAATATGCTCAAAACGCGCCATCCTGACCTGCTCACAATGATTGTGCCGCGCCATCCGGAGCGGGCAGAATCTATCCGCATGATGATTGAGGCAAAAGGCCTGTCTGTTGCACAACGCAGCCTTGGTGAGGAAATTACGCCGCAAACAGCGGTTTATCTTGGTGATACAATTGGCGAAATGGGGCTTTATCTGCGTCTGTCACAAATAGCTTTTGTGGGCAAATCCCTCACAGGGCAAGGCGGGCAGAACCCGCTGGAGCCGGCCATGCTTGGCACGGCGGTTTTATCGGGGCGCAATGTGCAGAATTTCCGTGAATCCTATCAGCGGCTTATCAAGAATGGCGGCGCCAAGCTTGTAAGTGATCATAATATGCTGGCCGGTGCAGTTAATTTTCTGTTCAACAATCCGGACAGGCTGAAAACCATGACTGAGGCAGGCAAGCGCACTGTCGGGGATATGCGCGGGGCTCTGGAGCGCACAGTTGCAGCACTTGAGCCTTTTATTTCGCCGCTGGTGGTCAAGTCACGCCTGTCGGGCAGTGCCTGCGATTTTTCTGCGGCGCATAATCCGCCGGAGTAACAGGCATGGCGGGTCGCAAATCATCATCACTTTCATCTTTCTGGTGGCATAAGCCGGATTGGCGGGCATTTTTATTATCGCCTCTGGCAGCTTTATATGATCATGTAGCCTCCCGCAGGATAATGCAGGCATCACCACCGCACATTGCCCTGCCGGTTTTATGTATCGGCAATTTTACTGTGGGCGGCGCGGGCAAAACGCCAACATGCATTGCCTTTGCACAGGCCGCCAAAGCCGAAGGGTTGGTGCCGGGCATTGTTTCGCGCGGTTATGGCGGCAGTTTCAAAGATGTGCATCTGGTGGATGCCGGGGCAGATAATGCTGCTTTGACGGGGGATGAACCTTTGTTGCTGGCACATTATGCCAAAGTTGCTGTTTCGCCGGATCGGTATAAAGCGGCACAGCTTTTGCAGCAGCAGGGCTGTGACTTCATCATTATGGATGATGGTTTTCAAAGTGCCCGTTTGTTCTATGATTATGCATTGGTGGTGGTGGATGCGGTGCGCGGCATCGGTAATGGCAGGGTTATTCCGGCAGGGCCCTTGCGCGCCGCACTGGCAACGCAGTTTCAAAAGGCATCTGCATTATTGCGCATCACGCCGGATCATCAGCAGGGCGCAGATGCATCTGAAAATGTGATCCGCATGGCTGCACGCGCCAATAAGCCGTTTTTTGATGCAAAATTGGTCTCGGTGGCCAGACAGCCGGTTAAGGATAAAAAATTTCTTTGTTTTGCCGGTATCGGCAATCCGCAAAAATTTTATGCCAGTGTGGCAGAACTTGGCGGCGAGGTGGTTGAAAGCCGCTCATTCGGGGATCATTATCAATATAAGCCGCAGGATATAGGCAAATTGCTGGCCGATGCCCGCGCCGCCGGTTTGCAGCTTGCAACAACCGCCAAGGATTTTGTGCGATTGCGCGCTTTGCGCCCGGCCATTGAGGGGAACTGGCTGTCAGAGATTGCTGTGTTTGATGTCAGGCTGGATTTTGGCCGCGAAAAAATATTGCAGCGCATTATCCGCACCACAAGGCAGAATTATCTTGACCGCAGCCTTGAATTTTAGAAAACGCCTCATGCAATCAGCTGCAACAGAACATTTGCGGCTGATTTTGACTGCAGTTTTTTTAAAATCGGTTCAGGCATTTTATAATCAGGCGCTATCAGGCCTTGCTGCGCCGGCGCAGATCGGGATTGGCTTCCACTTCCCGTTGATAGGAGATCAGGCCGTTTACATAAGCCTCCTGACGGGCAACACTCCAATAGCGCAGATCATCAAGATCAATCTTCTCGCCGGTTACAGCACATAGCACATAGGAGCCGGCTTCAAGAACCTGATAATCGCCGTCAAGATAGCGCAGTCTGGCCTCACCACCGCGTTGGCTTGCAAACATATTCATTGTTCTCTCCTGTTATAATCCTGATATTACGAGCCGTTCTTTACCTGCGTCCGAACAGGCGTTCAATATCGTGCAGTTTTAATTCTATATAGGTGGGGCGCCCGTGATTGCAGGTGCCGGAGCCGGGGGTTGCCTCCATCTGGCGCAGGAGGGCGTTCATTTCCTCGCCTTTAAGGCGGCGGCCGGAGCGCACCGAGCCGTGGCAGGCCATTGTTGCAGCCACATGATTGAGCATATTTTTCAGGCCGTTGGCGGTATCATGTTCGGCAATCTCATCGGCCAGATCACGGATCAGTTGCTGCACATTCATTTCACCAAGCATGGCCGGTGTTTCACGTACAGCCACGGCACCGGGGCCAAAACGTTCAATACTAAGGCCAAAACGTTCCAGTGTCGGCGCATGGCAAATCATGCGCTCGGCATCTTCTTCCGGCAAATCCACAATCTCAGGAATCAGCAGCAATTGCGCTGCCATCGGCCTGGATTCCAGCGCGCTTTTCAGCGCCTCATAAACCAGCCTCTCATGGGCGGCATGCTGATCAACAATCACCAGACTGTCTTCCGTCTGCGCCACAATATAGTTGGCATGGATCTGCGCCCGCGCAGCGCCCAGCGGGTTGCGCAGCATCTCGGCCGGCGCTTCTGTTTCTGCCGCGCGGCTGTCGGCGCTGGGCGTGGCAAACTGGGCAATTGTTGCCTGTGCCCCCTCGCCAAAACCGGCGGGGTGAAACGCTGCCGCAGACTGCTCATCCGGATAGAGCGGGCGCTGTGCCGGATGCGCTGTTTGTGGCGACCATTCCTGCCGCGGTGCCGGCGGATGGGCGGCGGATTGCCAGTGGCGGGGTGATGCTGTGAAATTGCCGGATGATTGCGGCGCGGATTCAGAATTGAGATTTTCAAAGCCCTGTGCCTGAAAAGCCTTGAGCATGGCTTGCGCGCCGCTTGTGGCAGGGCGGATGCCGGATTGCGCAAGGGCATGGCGGATGGTGCCGACAATGAGGCCGCGCACAAGCCCCGGATCGCGGAAGCGCACATCGGCCTTGGCCGGATGCACATTAACATCCACATGTGCCGGATCAAGCTGGAGAAACAACACGCCAACGGGGTGTCTGTCACGGGCTATCACATCGGAATAGGCACCGCGCAGCGCGCCAAAAATTTGCTTGTCGCGCACAGGGCGACCGTTAATATAGGCAAACTGGTGCATGGAATTGGCACGGTTAAAAGACGGAATGGCGGTAAATCCGGTCAGGCGCACGCCTTCACGCACACTGTCGAGCGCCAGCGCATTTTCAGAAAAATCATTGCCAAGCACCTGTGCAATGCGATCCAGCATGGCTGCTTCATCCACAGTTTCCCCCGCATTGCAGGTGGCGGGCAGTTCCAGCGGGTTGCGGTCGGTGCCGGCAAGAGAAAAGCGGATATAGGGAAAAGAAATGGCAATGCGTTTTACCACTTCTGTTATGGCTGTTGCTTCAGCGCGGTCGGTTTTCATAAATTTCAGCCGCGCTGGTGTGGCAAAAAACAGGTCGCTCACCTCCGCAATCGTTCCGCGATTGATTGCCACAGGGCGCGGGCCTTCCAGATGCCCGCCCCTGACCACCACCTCATAGCCGGAATCAGCCCCGGCCGTGCGTGATTTGATGCAAAGCCGCGCAACCGAGCCGATAGATGGCAGCGCCTCACCGCGAAAACCCAGTGCACGTATATCATGCACATCATCGGTGAGTTTGGATGTGCAATGGCGTGAAACCGCCAGGCGCAGCTCATCAGCAGGGATGCCGCTGCCATTATCCGTCACGCGGATCAGGCTTTTGCCGCCGCCTGCCGTTACAATTTCAATACGTGTTGCACCGGCATCAATTGCATTTTCCACCAGTTCCTTAACCACGCTGGCAGGGCGCTCAATCACTTCGCCGGCGGCAATCTGGTTGATAATGGTTTCGCTCAGGAGCTTGATAGACATGCAATGATCCGGTGAATCTAAAATCTGTACAGGCGGCGGGAGCCCTTATCGGTCTGGTTGTTTCAGCCCTGTTTCAGCTGTTGCACAATGCCGTAGAGATTGGTGCAGCGCGCACCCGAGCGGCAATAGGCAAGAACCGGCGCCGGTGCTTCTGCCAATGCGGCACTCATATCATCAATATTGGCCTGTGTGATTTGCCCGCCTGCCACGGGAATGAAATAAACCCTGAGGCCGGCATTTTCTGCCGCCTGTGCAACCGATGCATAGTCCGGCTGGTCGTCCGCTTCATGATCCGGACGATTACAGATCAGGGTTTTGTAGCCCTGCGCGGCAATTGCAGCGATATCTTGCGGTGCCAGCTGGCCGGTAACGGCAAAATTTTCATTAAGCGGGCGAATTTCCATCGGGCGAACCTCATTTATGAATTACTGTTTCAGGATATAGTATCGCGGCAGTCTTGCCACCCTAAAAGCGCAGATTGCCTGTTGAAATTACGCGGACAGGCAAGCATGCGTAATTTTTTCCTGCATTTATAGTGCTGGCATAAATTTTCAATCACAGCCTATAATTATGCCAAAGCGGGGAGGAAAGGGAAGCTGATGGAAAAAACCTGCAATATTGAGCAGGCAGATGCCGGTATGCCGTCTGCCATTGTTGAGGTTCATAATATTATCCGCCGCAATGCTGTTTTAAAACCATCTTTCAGGCAGGTGCCGGAGGAAGTGCCGGTTGCTTTTTCCTATGGCGGCACCACGCATGCGGTGATGATGGCCAGTCCGGCCGATATTGAGGATTTTGCCGCAGGTTTCAGCCTTTGCGAGGGTATTATTACCGAGGCGGCAGAGATTGAAACCATGGATATCCGGCATTTTGACGCCGGTATTGATGTGCAAATGCAATTATCTGATCAGAAACGGGATGCGCTAACTGCCCGCAGGCGGCATATGGCCGGGCCGGTGGGTTGCGGATTATGCGGCATTGAATCAATCACACAAGCCGTGCGGGAATTTCCGCCTGTTGCGCAAAGTGATTTTAGCCTGCATGCAGAACAGATTGTGCATGCGGCAGATTTGATGTGGGATTTGCAGGTCATGCACAGGGCAACCGGTGCGGTTCATGCCGCCGGCTTTTATCAGACCTGTCAGGACAGAGGGGAAATATTGGCAGTGCGCGAGGATGTGGGGCGCCATAATGCGCTTGATAAGCTGGCCGGATTTATGTTGCGCAAGGCAGGTAAGGCAGAATATGCAGATCCGGCGCGCGGTGCGGTGATAGTGACCAGTCGCGTTTCGCTGGAAATGGTGCAGAAAACTGCGGCAATCCGCGCGCCGGTGATTCTTGCCATTTCAGCGCCAACAGCCTTGGCGATCCGTACCGCCGAGGCATTGAATATTACATTGGTGGCACTGGTGCGCGGCGCGGAATTTGATGTTTATACCCATCCGCACCGCATTGCAGAATAATCAGGCGGTTCCGATTTAATCAGGAACCGCTCCGGACTGCTTAGTCCTCGATTTTGCTGTAGGTTTCAAAAATCTGCACGGTGGCCTGTGCAGCCTCACGGCCTTTAACGCTGAAATGCGCATGGAAGAAATCATGATGCTCTTTGCTGTCATGGTAATGATGCGGGGTCAGCACCACGCTTAAAACCGGCACATCGGATTCCATCTGCGCCTGCATCAATCCCTTAATCACGGCATCCGATACAAAATCATGCCGGTAAATACCGCCATCCACCACAAAACCGGCTGCCACAATGGCAGCATATTTGCCGGTATCGGCAAGGGTGCGGGCAAGAAGCGGTGCTTCAAAAACGCCGGGCACATCAAAAACATCAACCACAATACTGTTATTGGTGAGTTTTGCGAGTTCTGTAATATAGGATTTGCGGGCTTCATCCACGATATCCTCATGCCAGCGGGCCTGAATGAAAGCAACTTTTGGAGAGGATGGGTTGGTCAAGCTCTGGTTCATAGTTTCATCTCTTGATACTAGAATCAGGGCGCAAATTCACGCTGTCAGCAGCCCGCTTGTTAAAAATGCGCGCTGTTTATGTCGTGTCTTTGCTCTCTTTCATCCGGACTATACCGTCGGCTCCGGCATCGCACCGGATCTGCTGTCTCCGTTTTTCTGAAAGAAAGCGGACGCTCGCGGGCTCAAAGAGTTGCCTCTTCATACCGCCGGTGGGGAATCGCACCCCGCCCCGAGAACAACATTGCGCATGATTGCGCAGCCCCTCATACATTTTATAAAGAGATGTGTCGAGTTATAAAGAGACAGCATTGAGAACATTTGCAGGCGCAGGCCATGCGCATCTTTTCGCGGGCAGACAGGCTGAAACTGTAATCATGACAAAACCGGCGCGGCAATTGCGCGCTATATCCTGCACTGCATATTATGAATAATGCATATTATGAATAACAACAAGCCTGCCGGAAATAATCCGGCAGGCTTATGAAACCTCATTTGCAAGTAAAATTTCGTGCTTTTCAAACCCGCCTGATGCAGGTTGTGCCGGATTGCACATTGCGTTATGGCAGAAAATCCAGCCCGATCACGCTTAAGGCAATAGCCGTGTTCAGCGAAATGATCATCATAGTATAAAGTATTGCGCTTTTGGTGATCTCTGTCATCTCACACCTCTACGCATCGCCCCTTACCGATGCTCTGCTTGTTACCAACTACTCACCAAATGTAACAGCCTGTTACCGGCGGCGCAACCCGAAAGCGAAATTTTCTGCATTTCTTCCGCTGAGATGGTCGGATGAGCCCTGAGAACCGGCCTTTTATGATATGATTACAGCAACCTTGGTTTGCAGGGATGCTATCACAATCCATTGTTTTTTAAGCCGAAATTATAGAAATATTTCACATTATATATTGCCCCTGTAAAATTTTATGATCACATATATGTGCGGCAAAAAATGCAGGTGTTTGCATCATGGGCATGTCATTTCACAGAGCGGGCTTGTATATCCGTCAGTAAAGATCGCAAATATTCAGGGTTTGTATTGTGAATCGCATTATTCCGCTGGTTTTGGCTGTGGCTCTGTTTATGGAGCAGATGGATTCCAATGTCATTTCGACATCGCTGGCAGCCATTGCCGTGGATATCGGCACCAGTCCGGTTGCCCTGAAACTGGCGCTCACATCCTATCTCGTTTCCTTGGCTGTGTTTATTCCCGTCAGTGGCTGGATGGCAGACCGTTACGGTGCGCGCAATGTATTTCGTGCAGCAATTGCGGTTTTTGTTATCGGTTCTGTCGCCTGCGCGGCCGCAAGCTCATTGCTGAGTTTTGTCGTGGCGCGCTTTTTGCAAGGTATAGGCGGTGCAATGATGACACCGGTAGGGCGGCTGGTGCTGTTACGCTCCACACCACGCAATCAGCTGATTAATGCCATGGCGTGGCTTGCAATACCAAGTATGGTGGGACCGCTGGTCGGGCCGCCGGTTGGCGGCTTCATCACCACTTATTTCAGCTGGCACTGGATATTTCTCATCAATGTTCCGATTGGTGTGGCGGGTATATGGTTTGCCACAAAATATCTGCCGGTGCTGGATGCCGCCGCGCCGCGCAAGCTGGATGTCAAAGGTTTCATCCTGTCCGGCCTTGCCATGTCCTGTGTGGTATTTGGCCTCTCGGTTGTAAGCCTGCCGGCGCTGCCGCCTGTTGTCGGCATTGCTACGCTCTGCACCGGCCTGATCTGTACGGGGCTTTATATCCGCCATGCAAAACGGGTTGAAAATCCGCTTCTGGATTTATCCCTGTTTGAAAATGATGTTTTTCGTATTGCCGTGGCGGGCGGCAGCCTGTTTCGTCTTGGCATTGGCGCCATTCCGTTTCTGCTGCCATTAATGTTGCAGCTTGGCTTTGGTCTTGATCCGTTTCAATCGGGTATGATCACCTTTGTTTCGGCCATTGGTGCCATGCTGATGAAATTTGGTGCCTCCCGTATTTTTGCCTGTTTTGGCTTCCGCAGGCTGATGATGCTGGGTTCTTTGGCTGCCGCCTTTTTTATAATCCTGAACGGTTTTTTCACACCGCAAACACCGATGAGCTTTATTTTGCTGTCGCTGTTTGCGGGCGGTTTTTTGCGCTCAATGTTTTTTACCGGTGTTAATGCGCTGGGTTTTGCGGAAATACCGAATGAAAAGACCAGTCAGGCAACACCTTTAAGTGCTGTAGCTCAGCAGGTTTCCATTGCAACCGGTGTGGCTTTTGCCGGTGTGATCCTTGAAATCAGCACATTGCTGCACGGGCAGGGGCTGCAATTGAGCGATTTTCATATGGCATTTTTCTGTGTCGGGGCTGTTTCTTCGCTCGCTTATTTCTTTTTTGCCAGGTTAAAACCGGAAGCAGGGCAGGAGCTTTATGAGCGCAGAGCCACCAATGCAAAAAAGCTGCAATAACGCAGGCCAATATTAAAACGCAGGCAGAGTCTGCGTTTTTAAGCAATGAAAAATTTCTATTCTTCTTCCTCACTCTGCCCGCGGCCTTTAAAATCACGGGCGAGCAAGTAAAGCTCAACTGATTCCGCCCGCGAAGCCGGTGGCTTGACGTGATGCACAGAACGGAAATTCTGTTTCAGCATGGTCAGCAAATCATTCTCTGTGCCGCCCTGAAAGGTCTTGGTAAGAAAATGCCCGCCAGGCTTCAGGACAGAGACAGCAAAATGCGCCGCCACTTCACAAAGATGGGCAGTGCGCAGATGATCAGTGCGGCGGTGGCCGGTGGTTGGCGCAGCCATATCGGAAATCACCAGATCCGGCGCATCGCCCAGCGCATCCATTATCGCTTTTGGCGCCTCGTCATCCAGAAAGTCCATTTTCAGCAGGGTAACTCCGGGCAGCGGATCAACATCCAGATAGTCAATCCCCACAACATGGGGATTTTTATCATCCGAGCCGACAATTTTTGCGGCAATCTGGCTCCAGCCGCCGGGTGCTGCGCCAAGATCAATAATTTTCTGGCCTTTTTTCAGAATATTATAGCGTTCATTGATCTCGATAAGTTTATAAGCCGCACGTGAGCGGTATCCGTCAGCCTTGGAGCGCTGTACATAAGGATCGTTAATATGGCGCTCCAGCCACCGGCGCGAGGTCTCCTTTATTTTGCCGGCCTTTTTTTTGACACGTATATGCAGGCCGCGTGTGCCCGCACCCCCGCGGCCGCCGGTTGTGCTGCCAAATTTTGATTTGCCGGACTTGCCTCCAGAGCCGCTCATATTGATTGTCTGCCTTTTGTCTGACTATCCCTTACGGAATTGTTTTTATTATAGGTTTCTTTTGCCCGATATGGGCGGCGATGGCGCCATGCCCCGTCGCGCGACATTAACTCAGTAAGAATGCCCTCGCGCAATCCCCGATCGGCAACCAGCAATCTTTCACTCGGCCAGATCTGGCGGATTGCATCAAGAATAGCACAGCCTGCCAGCACCAGATCGGCACGATCCGCGCCGATGCACGGATTGGCCACACGGGTATTGAAATCCCATGATAACAGCTTTGCGGTCATAGCTGTCACATCCTGCGCACCCATCCACATACCATCAACGCGGCGGCGGTCATAACGCTCCAGCCCCAGATGGATGCCGGCCAGTGTGGTAACCGTGCCGGAAGTGCCAAGGAGATGAAAATGTGTGCTTTTGGCCAGTTCTCCAAGCTTATGTCTTTCGCTGAAATCATTCAGAAGATCAGCCACATAGCTGACCATTTCAGCATAATGTTGCGGTGTCACATCCCGCCCGCCGAATTTCTCCGCCAGCGTAACCACACCCACCGGCAGTGATGTCCATGCTGTGATATGTTCCGCAAGGCGTGAAGAACGCC
The DNA here is from genome assembly GCF_051851455.1 of Pseudochrobactrum albidum. Classification (NCBI taxonomy): domain Bacteria; kingdom Pseudomonadati; phylum Pseudomonadota; class Alphaproteobacteria; order Hyphomicrobiales; family Brucellaceae; genus Pseudochrobactrum; species Pseudochrobactrum albidum. The sequence continues at coordinate 255,323 of NZ_JBPVTR010000024.1, read as the reverse complement.
GGCAGGTCACATCAATCAGGGCAATCTCGGAAGAGCCGCCGCCAATATCAAACAGCACCAGAGCATCGGTCTCACGGTTTACCAATGTGCCGCAACCAGAAACCGCAAGGCTTGCTTCTGTCTTGCGATCAACAATTTCCAGCTCCAGTCCGGCTTCTTCCCGCACGCGCTGTAAAAATTCAGCGCCATTGCTGGCCGAGCGGCAGGCTTCTGTGGCAATCAGGCGCCTGCGGCGTATGGTTTTGCTCTCCAGCTTGTCGCGGCAGATTTTCAGCGCCTCAATCGCACGGTTCATGGCCTGATCGCACAAACGGCCGCTGGTGCCAAACCCCTCTCCAAGGCGCACAATGCGTGAAAATGAATCCACAACGCGGAACTGGCCGGGTCTTCCGGGGGTGGCCACAAGCAAACGGCAATTATTGGTGCCAAGATCCAGCGCCGCATAAAGCGGCGGCTCATAGCTGCGCAATTGGTTATTCTGCCGCCTTGCGGGAGCAACTGGTGCAGATGCCGCATGGTTGCCGGAGCCGTTATGCTGCAAGGCGGGTTTTTCCGTTTGATTATCGGCCAAAGCCTTTGCCGGAAGCTTTGTGAATGATTTCTCCGCAGATTTGGCCTGTGGCGAAGCTTGTATCTTTGTTTGCGTACCGGCACGCTGAACAGCCGGGGCTGGGTTGTTCAGTGTTTTTTTGCGGCGTGAGCGCCGGCGGCGGCCGGAAAATTTTTTGCTGTTTTGGGAGTTATCTTTCTGCGTCTGATGTTTGGCATTATCAGCAGGCGCGGTTTTATCATGACCACCAGTTGCAACAGTGCCTTCAGCGCCGGAAGCAAAACCCTGAGCGCCGGTTGATGGTGCATTTGCGCCTGTCTTTTTGCCGCCTTTGCGGCGGCGGGCACGTTTGCGCTGTTTTTTATCGAAGCGTCCTGATTCGTCCGTCACAGATAATGGAGACGACGAACCGACAGGGGAGCGGTGCTGCCGCTGCCCTGTATTGGGCGGCTCGGAGGAGGCTTGTTTTCCTTCTTTGCCGCCGGACGCCCCGCTGACAGACCCCTTACGGGGGTGCAATTCGGGGTTTTCCAAAGTTTTTGTCCTTTTGGCACCGCGCGAACCCTTAAGGGACGCAGGCATGGTGCAGACTATTTCACGTTGGCTTTAATGTAACAGTCCTTTGTGAAATTACCAAGAGAAATGAGAATTATGTGATCTGTGGAAAAATATACAGAAATCAGAACAAAGAGGGTTTGCATTTGTAAAAATATCAATTATATGACCACCACAACGCAGCAAGCGTTACCGCTTACGCTCCGTAAGGGCGGCGATGCTGGGGAATAGTTTAATGGTAGAACGACGGACTCTGACTCCGTTAGTCTTGGTTCGAATCCAGGTTCCCCAGCCATTCTTATTTCTCAATAAAATAAAATATTTAGCAAATCGCCTTGTCACAAATCCTTAGCAGTTTTACTTTGCAACTGACCATAGCAGTCTGCGGATAATTATTGCCGTAACGCTGATTCTTAAAAGGCAGGACGATTTCATTAAATTCCCCCTTATTTACGGGGATGTAAGCCTGTTATGTCTAATGATACTAATATTAAAAAAACGGCAAAATTTATTATCAAATAAGAATCTGTGCTTTCAAATAAATGATTTAATATTGAGGTGTTAAGTGGAGGAGACCTGTCGTATTGGCGGCTTTTCTCTTTTAGGTAATTAATAAAACTCAATAAAACCATGAGATTAGCCATGAGGATTTTTAAATATCTATCTGCCGGATTATTTTATTTGGTGTTTCTGGTTGCGGTTTCGGGGTTGCCGGCTGCGGGCTTTGCTCAAAGGGCGGAGATAGGCAGCCTTATCATACGTGATCTGGATGATCGCACCGTGGTGTTAACTGAGGAGCAGATCCTGGCATTGCCCCGTCATCAAATTCAAACCAGCACGGCCTGGACAGAGGGCAAACATGTGTTTGAAGGGGTTTTTCTTGGCGATCTTCTTGCAGCTGCCGGTATAGATTATAAGGCAGTGCAGGATAAAATTTTGCAGACAGAAGCCCTTAATGATTATCAGATTGATGTGCCGGTTGAGGATATTGCAAAATATAATCCGCTGGTTGCGGCTTTTATGGACGGGCAGCGCTTAAGTGTGCGGGATAAGGGGCCTTATTGGCTGGTCTATCCGCGTGATGATTATAAGGATTTGCAGGATTTGCGCTATGATCATCGCTGGAGCTGGCAATTGAAAGAGCTGAAAGTCCGATGAGGTTTTTGCGAGGCTACGGGGTGGCATGGGGCGCAATCATTTGTTTTGCGGTTATGCTCACTTATGCTTTTGTGCAGCTTCTGGCTATCCAGCGCACCCTGGCAAATTTTACGGGTGAGAATATGCTCTGGAATGTGATGCAGGCCGAGCAGGAGACGCGCAAGCTGAAGGATGCCATTCTGCAATTGCCGGAAACAAAGGATTATCAGGGTCTTACGCTGCGTCATGATATTCTGGTCAGCCGGATGAAAATACTGAATGATAATCCGCAGCGACAGTTCTATATTCAGGGAAAAGCCGCGCAATATATTGATGAACTGAACCGTATTTTTGAAAAATTCAGCAAAATGCCGCTGGATGGCAGCGTGCCGCCAAAGGTGCTGACAGACATTATTGAGCCGGCCTTTGTGCAATTTGCGCCCTTGAATAATAAGGTGATGATTGCCCAGCGCGAGGAGGGCGGTTCCCAGCGCGACCGCCAGTTGCAGATTATTTATATTATTATGGTCTGTATCGCAGGCCTGTTTGCCGCGGGAGGCTTTCTCTCATGGCAGCTGGTTTCCAAGTTGCGTGCGCTTAATAGTGCCAATACCGCCCTGCATAATCATCAGGAGCGGCTGGAGGCAACCATTTCTGAGCGTACATCAGCTTTGCGGGAGGCGCTGGATAATGAGCGTCAAACCAATGATATTTATAAGAATTTTCTTTCAACTGTATCGCATCAGTTCAGAACACCGATTGCGATTATTGATATGATTGCCCAGCGTTTTATCCGCCATGCGCATGAGGTGACGAGTGATCAGCTGATTGAGCGTTCACGGCGTATAAGAACTGCGGTTAAACGGCTGATCCTGATTATGGACAGTACAATCAATAATGACCGGCTGAATGAAAAGGGGATCACCCTGACGCTGGATGATATTGATCTGGCGGAGATAGCTGCGGCGGCCTGTTTTTATCATACAGAAAGTTTTCCGCATCGCGTTGTACAGCTTATAAAACCTGATGATGCTTTCATGTTTAAAGGGGATAAAACCCTTATCGAGCAGATTATAATTAATTTTCTTTCGAATGCAGAAAAGTATTCACTAAAAGATAAACCTGTTATTGTTACATTACAGAAGACAGAGCAGCATTATATTTGCTCCGTGCAGGATTTCGGTGTGGGGATACCGGAGGAAGAGCGGGCAAAAATTTTCGACCGTTTTTACAGGGCGAAAAATGTATCGCATCTGGAAGGCAGCGGCCTCGGGCTTAATATTTCGCTTAAGCTGGCGCGTCTTCATGGGGGAGATATTGTTTTGTGCCCGCAAGTGCAAGCCGGAACAATCATCGCATTAAGAATACCAAAACAATAATTCGTAAATGCATGAGGAGGGGGAGATGATCAGTCAGCGTTATGCGGGAAAAAATACCATCCTCTGTATTGAAGATGAAGCCGATATCCGTGCTGAAATTATTTATGAGCTGCGGCAATCGGGCTTTACCGTGGCTGAAGCCGGATGCGGGGAGCAGGCGCTGGCCATTCTTCAAAAAACTGTGCCGGATCTGGTGATTTGCGATATTTTAATGCCGGATATCAGCGGGCTGGATTTGTTCAGGAAAATACGGGCAGAATTCCCGTTGCTTAATGCTGTTCCGTTTATTTTTCTCAGTGCGCTTGCTGACAGAAGCCATGTTTTGGAGGGGTTGAAACTGGGGGCGGATGATTATCTGACCAAGCCGGTGGATTTTGAATTACTGGAAACCAAGATTTTGCTCAAGCTGGATCTGGTCGCCCGTGCACGTGGTGAAACGGGACGGACAGAGGAGGGCAGTGCAGTTCATATGACCCCGCGTGAAATGCAGGTTTTGCAGGAATTGGCGCGGGGCTGCAAAAATACTGAAATTGCCGATAAGCTCGGCCTGTCGGAATTCACGGTGGGGGATTATATAAAGGTTATTTACAAAAAGCTGAATGTAACCTCACGCACACAAGCTGTCCATGCGGCTGTGCGGCAGCGTCTGTTGCGGCTCACGCCCTGATAAAGGATAAAAGCAGAAGGTGTGAAAAACCACTTTGGGGATCGGCCTGTTTCAGGCGGAAGTATTGTGTGCAACGGCATTATAGTCAGCATTTCCGCTTTCAAAAGTTGCAATATTCCAATCTTGAAATTGCACTCCGTGAATGCCGTTGCCCGTCTTCAACTTATAATCATGCTGCTTTCAGCAAATCGCCATGCGGATCAATAACAAATTTTTTCGCCGCTCCCTGATCAAAGCTTTCATAGCCTTTTGGCGCATCATCGAGCGAGATCAGCTGTGTATTGACAATTTCTGCAATATTCAGCCGGTCATGGAGAATGGCCTGCATTAACTGGCGGTTATATCTGAGAACCGGAGTTTGCCCTGTATGGAAACTTTGCGCCTTTGCCCAGCCAAGCCCAAAACGCAAGGAGAGGCTGCCATGCTGGGCGGCCTTGTCCACAGCGCCCGGATCCTCGGTGACATATAGCCCCGGAATGCCGATATTGCCGGCCGCGCGGGTGATCTCCATCATCTGGTTAAGAACAATTGCCGGTTGTTCGCCGCCCGCATGGCCGCGCGCTTCAAAGCCCACTGCATCAATGGCGCTGTCCACCTCATTGCTGCCGGTAATATCGGCAATAAGATCGCCAAGACGATCAGAGGCTGAAAGGTCAACCGGCTCAAAGCCCACCTTTTTGGCATGTGCCAGACGTTCTTTGTTGAAATCGCCGATCATCACCACAGCCGCGCCGAGAATGCGGGCAGAGGCGGCCGCCGCAAGCCCAACAGGGCCGGCACCGGCCACATAAACAACAGAGCCCACACCAACGCCGGCCTTAACCGCACCGTGAAACCCTGTCGGCAGAATGTCGGACAACATGGTCAGGTCACGGATTTTGGCCATGGCACGGTCACGATCCGGAAATTTGAGAAGATTGAAATCGGCATAGGGAATTGTGACATATTTGGCCTGTCCGCCAATCCATCCGCCCATATCCACATAGCCATAAGCGCCGCCTGCACGGGCCGGATTAACGGTAAGGCACACGCCGGTATCCTGCGCGCGGCAGGTGCGGCAGCGGCCGCAGGCAACATTGAAAGGCACGGAAACGATATCGCCCACTTCCAGCATTTCAACATCGGAGCCTTTTTCAACAACCTCGCCGGTAATCTCATGGCCAAGAACAAGACCGGGCTCTGCTGTGGTGCGGCCGCGCACCATATGCTGGTCGGATCCGCAAATATTGGTGGTAATAACCCTTAAGATCACGGCATGTTCAATTTTACGCCCTGACGGATCGGCAAAAACCGGATCGGCAATATTCTGCACTTCAACGCGCCCGGGGCCTGTGTAGACAACACCACGATTACTGCTCATGAATTTCCCTCCCAGATAAATACATGATGAAAAGCTGCGATGATTGACCTGAAAACAGGGCAATTAAAGCCATCATAATCCATGTTTGCGCAGATATCGTTCTGGACGCGACATGGAAGGGGAGGAATGAAACACGTTTTTCGCTATATATTTTATGTGTTGTTTGTGCCTGCAACAGGGTTTTGCCACCGGCATGCGCGGTAAAATTTATATGATTTTAATGAATAGCCTTTTCACGCAGGCATATTCGTGGTACCAGCCGCTGCCAATTCAATTGAAACGATAAGAGTCGTTGCACCCTTTGCTCCCATAGGGTGTTTTACTTGTTTAAAGGATTGGCCATGGCAAAAATTGTTGAATCATCCACCGGCGCATATGCGCTGACCTTTGATGATGTTCTGTTGCAACCCGGTCATTCCGAGGTTATGCCGGGTCAGGTTGATCTGCGCACCACTATTGCAGAAGGTATTGAACTGAACTTGCCGCTGCTTTCGGCGGCGATGGATACGGTTACCGAATCGCGCCTTGCAATTGCCATGGCACAGGCTGGCGGCATTGGTGTTATTCACCGCAATCTGACACCGGAATTGCAGGCTGAAGCTGTATTGCGCGTCAAGAAATTTGAATCCGGCATGGTGGTAAACCCTGTTACAATCGGCCCTGATGCAAGCCTGTCCGATGCCCGCGCATTGATGAAAATGCATGGTATTTCCGGTATTCCGGTGGTTGAGAATGCGGGCAAGGGGCCTGGGCGTCTGGTTGGTATTCTTACCAATCGCGATGTGCGTTTTGCGTCAGATCCGGCGCAGAAAATCTACGAATTGATGACACGTGAAAATCTGGTCACCGTGCGTGAGAATGTCTCGCAACAGGAAGCCCGCCGCCTGCTGCACCAGCACCGTATTGAAAAATTGCTGGTGGTGGATGCCGAAGGGCGCTGCACCGGTCTGATAACCGTTAAGGATATGGAAAAGTCACAGCTGAACCCCAATGCCGCCAAGGACGAGCATGGCCGTTTGCGGGCTGCAGCTGCAACCAGCGTTGGCGATGACGGGTTTGAACGCGCCGAACGCCTGATTGATGCCGGTGTTGATCTTCTGGTTGTTGATACGGCACATGGCCATTCACAGCGTGTTCTTGATGCTGTAACCCGTATGAAGAAATTGTCTTCCGGTGTGCGTATTCTTGCCGGTAATGTGGCAACCGGCGCTGCAACACAGGCATTGATTGATGCCGGCGCCGATGCGGTTAAAGTGGGCATTGGCCCCGGTTCCATCTGCACCACCCGCATTGTTGCAGGTGTTGGCGTGCCGCAGCTTTCTGCGATTATGAATGCTGTTGAAGTGGCGCAAAAGGCCGGTATTCCTGTGATTGCTGACGGGGGGATTAAATTTTCCGGTGATTTTGCCAAGGCGCTTGCAGCCGGCGCATCCGCGGCAATGGCCGGATCATTGCTTGCAGGTACGGAAGAAAGCCCGGGCGAAGTTTATCTGCATCAGGGGCGTTCTTATAAGTCCTACCGCGGCATGGGATCGGTTGGTGCAATGGCGCGCGGCTCTGCTGATCGTTATTTTCAGGCAGAGGTGCGCGATGAATTGAAACTGGTGCCGGAAGGGGTTGAAGGGCAGGTGGCTTATAAAGGCCCTGTTGCTAATATTCTGCATCAATTGGCCGGCGGCTTGCGCGCCTCCATGGGGTATGTGGGCGCAAAAACATTGGCGGAATTCCGTGAAAAGGCAACCTTTGTGCGCATTACCAACGCGGGCCTGCGTGAAAGCCACTCCCATGGTGTAACCATCACCCGTGAAAGCCCGAACTATCCGGGCAGTGTATAAAACCCACGTAAAACGTTTGAAATAAGAGTTAAAAGGCGGTCTTTCAGACCGCCTTTTTATATGCCTTGTGCAGCCTTTTCCCTGTCAAGGGCGAAAATTTGCAGGCGCTTGCGCATAAAAATATCCCCGGCTTTGGTGTATTAAAACCGGGGATATGAACAGCAGGATTCACAGAGCCGTTTTTAATTTTTCGCTTCTTTCAATTTCTTGATTTCAGCGCGCACAGCTTCATAAGGTCCAAGCTTATGCACTTCGGCCGGCTGGTCATCGGCATAGGGGCCGTAGCTGGCATCCACCGGTTTTTCCAGCCGGTTCGGGAAGTCGTTTTCCAGATTGGCTTTTACAGGGCGCGGCTTGGATTGGAAATAGGCGGCAATATCCCATGCATCTTCCGGTTGTAGTTCCGGTTCATCCAGCGATACGCCGTTTGGCATATTGGCATGGATGAAATTGGCTGCCGAGATCAGCCTGTTCATACCTGCGCCATTATTGAAACTGTCCGGCCCCCAAAGCGGCGGGAAAGTATAGCCTTTGGCATCGCCGACAACACCGGCGCGCTGACCTTGCCCGTCAGCACCGTGGCAGGCTGCACAGACTTCAGCATAAAGCTTTTCGCCACGTGCCGGATCGGCCGGACGTGTCAGTTCAGGCATTTTGCCCGAGCCGCGCCCCTTGGTTGGCGCGCCGACAGTGGTGCCGGATGAGACATATTTAACATAGGCTGCCATGGCCTTCATCTCTGCGGAATCGATAGGCAGCGGTTTGCCGTTGAGGCTTCTGGTCATGCAGCCATTGATGCGGTCTTCAATGGTGCCAACGCGGCCTTCACGGGAGCGATATTGCGGAAAATCACCATAAACACCAACAAGCGGCAGGCCAAAAGGCTTGGTGCCGGCTTCCAGATGGCAGTTTTGGCAGGAAAGATTATTGCCGGCAAAACGCTTGCTTTCATCGCTCACTTCCGGGCCGATATGCGCAAAGGTCTCTGTAATAAGATCGCGGCCGTAGCGCACGGTATTGCCCCATGCGTCATCCGGCAAGGTATCAGGATCAGGAATATCCCAGCTTACCTGTGCCGGTTCTGCCTTATCGGCAGCAGGCGCTGCTGCATTGGTATTGGATGCAGCTGCGGTTTGTTGTGGTGCGGCCGGTATATTGGCCGTTGCAGATTGATTTTTAGTTGTTGTTGCCGGAGCCGGCCTTGAATTTGAGCTGCTGCTTGAATATGCGAAATAGCCCAAACTCAGGCAAAAGACGGCACTATAGATCCCTAAATCGGACCACCTCATTATCCCCTCCGGATAAAATATGTTGAAGAATCAAAATGTTCCTATAGCTGTATATGCAACCTTAAGGCAATCTTAAGGTTGATTGCGGCGCGATAAATTGAGTGTCCGGAGATCAGCGGGGCTGATTTTTAAATTTTTTGCGCTTTCAATAATACATTCGCCAAGTGCGATAAAATCTTTGCGGCGTCTGGTTTGCCTGCGCCAGAAGAGCGCAATTTCACGTTTTGGCGCTTCGCCTTCAAAGGGCAGGACAGATATGTGATTTCTCTGTGTCTCAACACGTACCGCCATTTCCGGAATAAGCGTCAGCCCCATACCATGGCTTACCATCTGCAACAGCGTGGCCATGCTGGTTGCGCCATATTCCACCATGCGGCGTTGTGTCGGCAGGGCGCAGACGGCAAGCGCCTGTTCGCGCATACAATGTCCGTCTTCCAGCAATAAAAGCCGCTCAGGTGCAATATTTTCCAATATGATCGGAGAGGCAACGGCCGCATGGTCATCAACTGATGTGGCAATAAAAAAGTGATCATCAAAAAGTTTAATATGGCTCAGCCTGTCATCATCAAGCGGCAGGGCGGCAATCATAGCGTCAATCTCGCCCGCCTGCAGCTCTTCCAGCAGGCGGGCGGTAACGCTTTCACGCAGTTGGATCTGGAATGACGGATGTTGCCGGTTGAGGAGCGGGATCAGAACCGGCACGAGATAAGGCGCGATTGTGGGGATAATGCCAAGCCTGATACCGGTTTGCAGCAGTCCGCGGCTTTGTGCGGCAATCTCTTCCAGCATCTGCAATTCATGCAAAATGGTTTGAATGCCGGGATAGAGCTGTTTGCCAAGCTCACTCATAATAACCTGCCGCTGTGAGCGTTCAAAAAGCGGCGCGCCGGCAAGTGCCTCCATTTCCGCAATCTGGGCGGAAAGAGCGGGTTGTGAAATATGCACCAGTTCCGCAGCTTTACGAAAATGCAAAGTGGTGGCGAGCGCCTCAAAATAGCGCATTTGACGAACGGTAAACATGATAAGAAAAACCTATCAAAATTCAAAATAAATGCAATTGGAAATTATAATTAGAATAGTTCTATTCTTTAAACAAGCTACGGGAACAGATGTTTTTAAAAGGCTGACGTAAAAACTGCTATCACGCTGATATTTGTATATTTCTTGTGAAATTATATCAGGTTGTCCCTTGGGGGATAAGGCTTATCTGTCGTGAGGCTGCTTTGGCGCAGTTGCCGTTCTGTCATCGTATCAGGTTGAAACTTTATCAGTTTTTAAAAACGATCTTGAAAAAGGGAGTGCTATGAATGGCCGATCGTCCGATTATGACCACCAGCGCCGGTTCACCAATACCGGATAATCAGAATTCCCTGACGGCCGGTGAGCGCGGGCCTGTTTTGCTGACTGATTATCAGCTGCTTGAAAAACTGGCACATCAAAACCGCGAGCGTATTCCGGAGCGCACCGTGCATGCCAAGGGCTGGGGTGCATATGGCACCTTGACCATTACCGGAGATATTTCACGATATACCAAGGCAAAAGCCTTGCAGCCGGGCGCTGTAACCCCGATGCTGGCGCGTTTTTCCACCGTTGCCGGCGAACTGGGTGCAGCCGATGCCGAGCGCGACGTGCGCGGCTTTGCGCTTAAATTTTATACAGAAGATGGCAACTGGGATCTGGTTGGCAATAATACGCCGGTGTTTTTTGTGCGGGATCCGGTTAAATTTCCGGATTTCATTCACACACAGAAGCGTCATCCAAAAACCAATCTGCGCTCGGCAACCGCCATGTGGGATTTCTGGTCGCTGTCACCGGAAAGCCTGCATCAGGTGACAATCCTGATGTCTGACCGCGGCCTGCCCACCGATGTGCGCCACATTAACGGCTATGGTTCACACACCTATTCTTTCTGGAACGATCAGGGTGAGCGTTACTGGGTGAAGTTCCATTTCAAAACCATGCAGGGGCATAAATACTGGACAAATACGGAAGCTGAAAAAGTGGTAGGCCGCACCCGTGAATCCACCCAGGAAGACCTTTATGGCGCCATTGAAAATGGTGAATTTCCGCGCTGGAAAGTGCAGGTGCAGATTATGCCGGAGCTGGATGCGGAAAAAACCCCTTATAACCCCTTTGACCTGACCAAGGTCTGGCCGCATGCGGATTATCCGGTGATTGATATTGGTATTATGGAGCTCAACCGCAATCCGCAAAATTATTTTGCGGAAGTCGAGCAGGCTGCATTTTCACCATCCAACATTGTGCCGGGGATTGGTTTCTCGCCTGATAAAATGCTGCAGGCACGTGTATTCTCTTATGCTGATGCCCATCGTCATCGTTTGGGCACCCATTATGAGCAAATTCCGGTTAACAAGCCGCAATGCCCTGTGCATCATTATCACCGCGATGGCCAGATGAATACTTATGGCGGTATCGCAACCGGCAATCCGGATGCCTATTATGAGCCGAACTCATTCAACGGCCCTGTGGAAGAGCCTTCCGCCAAGGAGCCGCCATTGAAAATTTCCGGTGATGCGGATCGTTATAACCACCGTATCGGCAATGATGATTATTCGCAGCCGCGTGCTTTGTTCAACCTGTTTGATGCGGGGCAGAAGAGCCGTCTCTTCTCCAATATCGCTGCGGCAATGAACGGGGTTCCGGGCTATATTATTGAACGCCAGCTTGAACATTTCAAGCTGATCCATCCGGAATATGAGGCTGGGGTGCGTGCCGCACTTAAAGAGGCTTATGCTTATGAAAATGCCGGGGATGTAAAATCCTGAATTGTAAAAACTGCGTTTTAAAGTGTTTTTCATCTGATAATAAGCGCAGTTTTAAATAAGTTTGTAAAATTTTAAATAAATGCCTTCGGAAAACTGTCCGGAGGCATTTATTTTATTTTTTGCCGGATTGACCTTTGCGTAAAATATGCTGAAACTCTTTTTATTTCACAGGAGTGCGGCACAATGATGTTGATTATCTTTATATGTATGACGCTTGCGCTTGGTTTCTGTTGGTTTGGCTACACTAAGCCGGCATTGTTCTTTGCCTTTTTATGTCTTGCGATTGGTATAAAAGAGTTCTTATGGGAAATTCACAGCCCTGAATATGGTTACAGTATGCCATGGATTCAGCTGTAAAATTTATATCAGCCTGTTGCGGCAGGCATATACGTTCAGCGCATTATCGCATCAGCTTATTTTGCCGTGGTGCATGGGGTTTATGCGCTGCCGCTTATGAAGTTACATAATATTCTCCCGTTAACCGGTCAGGAGACCTGATATGACAGGCAGTCAGATGCACGAACACGGATTTTCTACTGATCAGCGCCAGTGGGCTTGTCTTCATTTTCTGTATTTGCTGGCAATGATGTTTGTGGTTGCCGCTATTCTTACCGATGCCATGGTTATGCAATATGCCTATGGCGAATTGCCTTGTCCGCTTTGCCTGTTGCAGCGCATGGCAATGTTTGGTGTATGTTTTGGCATTATGTTGCAATTTCGTAACGGGTTGACTTTCCGCAATGCCGGTATTTCGCTTCTGTTTACAATTTTCCTGCTGATTGTATCTGTGCGTCAGACCCTGCTGGATATTTATAGCAGACCCGGTCATGAATATATCGGCAGTGCGGTTTTTGGTTTGCACATGCCGGTCTGGTCGATTTTGATCGCGCTGGCACTTATCATGGCTATGGCTGTTCAGATGATGGTCTGGGGCGGTGCCAGCCATGTCAGCAATGTAAAACTCAAAAAATTCCCGCGCCTTTATATCGCTGCAATTCTTGTGAGCCTTTATGTGCTGCTGATTGCCGCTGTCAATATGGTATCGGTCTTTGTGCAATGCGGTACGGGGCAGTGCCATACAATGGGCTATGCATTGCTTAAATCATAATATCAGGCGCAGAATATGCGCTACCGGACGCGCGCAGACGGCAGCGCCTTGCCACTATAGATTATGTTTTCTATTGCCATTTGCGCCTGCACATGGTTATGCGGGGCAAGGGTAACAGGGCAAGGAAACGATAATGCGGCTTGGTGGACGTTTGCGCGCAGCAATTGAGGTGCTGGAAGATATTAACCGCCACAACCGCGCCGCTGCCGATGCACTGAAAGATTGGGGCTCTGCGCACCGCTTTGCCGGTGCCGGTGACCGCGCGGTGATTGGCAATATTGTTTATGATGTGCTGCGCCGCAAATTATCTCTTGGCTGGCGTATCGGCGCGGATGATGCCCATGCGCTGGTTTATGCATCGGTGCTGGGTGATCCGGATATGGGTGCACAATGGCTGGAGGCCGGTCTTGCTGGTGACAGATTTGCACCGGCGCCATTGCCGGCAGAGCGGCTGCGGGATTGGCAAAACCGTGATCTTGCACAAGCGCCTGATTATGTGCGTGCAGATATTGCCCCGCAATGGGTGGCTGAATTTAGTGCCTTGTTTGGCGGGGACTGGGTGGAGCAAGCGGCAGCCCTTGCCGGTCGTCCGCCGGTTGATCTGCGCGTTAACACGCTGAAAGCAAACCGTGATCAGGTGCTGAAGGCGCTGGAGGATTTGAAAAATGCCGGCGCTCAGCCTGCCCCTTATCTGCAGGAGGCTGTGCGTATTCCGCCTTTAAAGGCGCTGGGCCGCCATCCGAATATGCAATCGGAACAGGCTTTTCTTGATGGCTGGTATGAGGTGCAGGATCTGGGCTCGCAACTTGCGGCCAGACTTGTCGGTGCACAGCCGAACCATCAAATTATGGATTATTGTGCAGGTGCCGGCGGCAAAACGCTGGCACTGGCCGCTGCCATGCATAATAAAGGGCAGATCCATGCCTATGATGCCGAGCGTTCGCGGCTCAACCCTATTCATGAACGCTTAAACCGCGCCGGTGTACGCAATACGCAGGTGCATAACCGGTTGGAAAATCTGGAGCCCTGTAAGGGCCGGATGGATATTGTGCTGACTGATGCGCCCTGCACCGGTTCCGGCACATGGCGCAGGCGTCCTGATGCCAAATGGCGGTTGACAGAAGCGCAATTGGAGCGCCGCCTTGCAGATCAGGCGCAGGTTCTGGAAGCTGCCAAACATTATGTGAAGCCGGGCGGGCGGCTGGTTTATGTAACCTGCTCATTATTCGCAGCGGAAAATAACCGGCAAATTGCCCATTTTCTTGAAAATAATGCCGATTACACAGCATTGCCAATGCCCCAGCAGTGGAATGTGCTGACAGATCAGGCGCAGCCCTGTTATCCTGATTATGGTGCGGTCTTCTCGCCCTTATCAACCGGTACCGATGGTTTTTATATTGCCATTTTGCAAAACAGGAACTGATTTTTATGTTTTTTCCGCGCAGCTTAATATGTCATATGGCGGGCGGGGTTGCAGAGACATAGCTAATGCCTTGTAAGTTCTGTCAAGCTGCGCGGCCAGCCAATATAGTTTGGCGCTGTTTGATGGCGGCCAGGGGGCGATTTGCTCTGCTTGCACACCGTTTTGCCTGCGAATACGATCAAACCTGACTTTGGAATGCACAAATTCTGTATGTTTCTTATATCCTTTTGCATAGGGAAGCAGCCAGTCAATCGCCGATCTGAGTGAGCTTCCGGTTGCAGAGCGGGGATCCAGCCATTCGCGCCCCGCACTATGTGCTGCAATGGCAGCTTCCGCCAAAGGTTCCAGATCATAAGTCACATAATGCAGGGCATCGCGCTCATAATAATCTTCAACTGAGCCATCGGGGCGTATATTACGGGCAATCTGCACATCAAAAAATGTTTGCGCCTGATTCAGCATTGCCGCATCTTTCAGTGCAACAGCGGCAAGCGTGAAAATTTTTATACTGTGGCTTTGCCCGTTATAACTTTGTGCATTTTGTTTTGAGTTTTCGGCTTTTATAATATTTTGTTTGTAACCTTCGGCAAGATTGCGCAGAAAAGCCTCCGTTTTCTGGCGCACGGCAGGCGATAATGCCGCTTTTATCAATATATAGGTTTTGATAAAATCGCCAAACTGCGTTTCATCAATAGGATTGAAGTCCGGTATATAGACCTGTTGCCAGACTTCAAGATAGGTTTGGGCTTTTGTGAGAAAACGCGGATCGCCATCAGCTCTGTAAGCAAGGGCATCAATATACATATGTTGAAAATCGGCCTTGGCGGTAACAGATTGGTTGAAGATACCCTGGCCGGGCAGCAGACCCTCCGTGTGCAGATGGGGGCGCGGATCGGGCGGCAGATCAAGCTCATTTTCAGCCTGATTGAGAATTTTATACCTGTCAGCTGGTGGTATTGCGCAATCTGAAACCGCGGCATAACCGGATGATGACGATAAAAAGACAAATATGAATAAATAAAAAGTTGTTTTTTCCATCGGAAATACCTAAGCAAAGTTTAAAATATTGTGCATCCGGTTTTGATGATTGGAATCCTGCTCTATGGCGATTATATGTTCGGCATGATTGCACGATTATGTCATTGTTAAGCGGGGAGAGAATGGCGGCACTCAGAATAGCAGAACCGGATTTCAAGGAACGGGTTGAGAAAAGCTTTGCGCGTCAGGCGGCGATGAGGCTGATCGGAGCGCAGCTAACCCGTTGCGAGCCCGGCGTGGTTGAGGTTGAGCTGCCGTTTCGCGATGACCTGACACAACAGCACGGATTTCTTCATGCGGGTATTGTGTCAACGGCGCTGGATGCGGTTTGCGCCTATTCAGCCCTGACAATGATGCCGGCTGATGCGGCGGTGCTGACAATTGAGTTCAAGGTCAATTTGCTGGCGCCGGGCAAGGGGGATCACTTTCTGTTTCGTGGTAATGTTACCAAACAGGGGCGCACGATTATGGTAAGTGACGGGCAGGCTTTTGCCGTTGGTGAGACAGATGTCAAGCTGGTTGCTACCATGACAGCCACGCTGATGGTGGTTAAGGATCGTGAAGATTTGCAGGATTAGGTTTTAATCTCGATACCTGATCCGTAACCCGCAATTATTTGCAGGTTGGTGCTGCAGATAGTTTTGTAATTTGAAACCTGTGCCGCACTCTTTGGTGTCAGGCTTCAGGCTTAAAAAATATACCGTGATTTAGATAAATAAAGATGCGGTATCAGGTGTTATAAATGACAAGAATTATGCCGGCGCCGGTACAGGGCGCTTCAGAAGATGCAATGTCGATGCTGGAATATGTGCATGATTTCGGCGGCCGCAAAGTGCTCTTTGTTATGGCTTCACCTTCTGAATACGGGCCGCATTTGCAGGCTATGTTCAAACCGCTGATCACCGGTATCGGGCCTGTGGAGGCTGCGGTTGTGGTTTCTGCTGTGCTGGCTGATCTCTCGATGCGTGGTGCTTTGCCTGATCTGGTGGTATCACTTGGCTCTGCCGGTTCTGCCAAGCTGGTGCAGACCGAGATTTATCAGGCAGTGAATGTTGGCTATCGCGATATGGATGCATCTGCCCTTGGCTATGCCAAAGGGCAGACGCCTTCGGCAGATTTTCCGATTATTATTCCGTTGCCTTATCATATACCGGGCATTGCCAGCGCCTCGCTGTCTACCGGCGCCAATATCGTAACCGGCTCGGCTTATGACGAGATTGATGCGGATATGGTGGATATGGAGAGTTTTGCAATTTTGCGCACATGTCAGCGTTTTGCCGTGCCACTGATTGGCCTGCGCGGCATATCCGACGGCGATGAAACGGTTAAGCAGATTTCGGACTGGACACGCTACCTGCATATTATTGATGAAAAACTGGCGCAGGCTGTGCGCCTGCTTGAGGCCGCGCTCCTGCAGGGAACTCTGGTTAAGGCAACCGGACATCCTGATCCCGGCCTGTACAAGGCTGATCTGGAGCGCACGGTGCCTTTGACGGTTAAATCCGGAGACTGATTGCGGGGAGGGCAATTTATGCCCTGAATTATTGTCACGGGTTACGATTCCTTCTTGCAAGATTTTTTATTTTTCATTAGATGCTGCCCATGAGCACCCATCCCGACACCATCCTTATCATCGACTTTGGCAGTCAGGTCACGCAGCTGATAGCGCGGCGTGTGCGTGAGGCCGGGGTTTATTCTGAAATTGTGCCGTTCCAGCTGGCTGATGAAGCATTTAAGCGGATCAATCCGCGTGCGGTCATCTTGTCCGGAAGCCCGCACTCAACCACCGATATTGGCAGCCCGCGTGCACCGCAGGCAGTGTTTGAGGCCGGCATTCCGGTGCTTGGCATTTGCTATGGCGAGCAGACCATGTGCGAACAGCTCGGCGGCAAGGTGGAAAGCGGCCATGACCGTGAATTTGGCCGCGCTTTCCTTGATGTGCAGGAAGACAGCGCCTTATTTGCCGGCTTATGGGCAAAAGGCACCCGTCATCAGGTTTGGATGAGCCATGGAGACCGGGTAACCGCACTGCCTGAAGGTTTCAGAATTATCGGCACCTCAACCAATGCGCCTTATGCTGCTATCGCCGATGAAAAGCGCAAATATTACGGCGTTCAGTTTCATCCTGAAGTGGTGCATACGCCGGATGGTGCAAAATTATTGCAGAACTTTGTCCATAATATTGCCGGTATCAAGCCGGATTGGACAATGTCGGCCTATCGTGAGCAGGCGGTTGAAGCAATTCGCAAACAGGTGGGCAAGGGCAGGGTTATCTGTGCGCTTTCTGGCGGGGTGGATTCATCAGTTGCCGCATTGCTTGTTCATGAAGCGGTGGGGAAACAGCTTACCTGTATTCTGGTTGACCACGGCCTGATGCGTAAAAACGAAGCCGCAGATGTGGTGGCAATGTTCAAGGAACATTATAATCTGCCGCTGATTTTGGTGAATGCGCAGGATCGTTTTATTTCTGCGCTTGAGGGTGAAACCGACCCAGAAAAGAAACGCAAAACCATTGGTCGTCTGTTTATCGAAGTGTTTGAGGAAGAAGCCAATAAGCTTGGCGGCGCGGATTTCCTCGCGCAGGGTACGCTCTATCCGGATGTGATTGAGAGTGTTTCTTTCACCGGCGGCCCTTCGGTTACGATTAAGTCGCATCATAATGTGGGCGGCTTGCCGGAGCGTATGAATATGCAGCTGGTGGAGCCGTTGCGCGAGCTTTTCAAGGATGAGGTGCGGGTGCTTGGTAAAGAGCTTGGCCTGCCTGATTCATTTATCGGTCGCCATCCGTTTCCAGGACCCGGCCTTGCCATTCGCTGCCCTGGCGGCGTGACCCGTGAAAAGCTGGAAATCCTGCGTGAGGCCGATGCTATTTATCTGGATGAAATCCGCAAGGCTGGCCTTTATGATGCAATCTGGCAGGCCTTTGCCGTGTTGCTTCCGGTGCAAACCGTTGGTGTTATGGGGGATGGCCGCACCTATGAATATGTCTGTGCACTGCGTGCTGTGACATCAGTAGACGGTATGACGGCAGATTTTTATCATTATGATATGAACTTCCTTGGCAATGCGGCAACCCGCATTATCAATGAGGTGCGCGGTATTAATCGCGTGGTCTATGATGTGACCTCAAAACCCCCGGGCACTATAGAGTGGGAGTGATCCCACGTCTGGCATAGCTAGGCACGACACGGCATAAAAAGCCGCTAAGCCCGCGTAATTGCGGGCTTTTTTATTTTTTGGTGTGGTATTGTCTGGCACCACTTGGCAGCCTCAAGCAAGATTTTTTCATGGCATCAAACTTGGTATCATGAGCTGTCGATACCATGAGTCGCGCCGATACCATGCCATGTTTATCCACAGGGTCATGGTATTGAAAATTTATAGTCTATTGTTTTTAATGGATTTTTGTTGATTTTTGGCGTGATTTTCAATCATGGTATCAGAATGGATGTGGAGATCCTCTGATGCTGACCGATACCAAGCTGCGCAACCTCAAGCCTCAAGACAAGCTGTACAAGGTGAACGATAGGGATGGCCTATATGTGGCTGTCACGCCTACCGGCACCATCTCGTTCCGCTACAACTACACCATCCATGGTAGGCAGGAGACGATCACCTTCGGGCGCTACGGCCTGGGTGGCATTAGCCTGGCCGAAGCGCGAGAGCAACTGGGTGAGGCCAAGAAGATGATTGCGGCGGGCAAGTCTCCGGCCAAGGAGAAGGCCCGCGACAAGGCGCGTGTCAAAGATGCGGAAACCTTCGAGGCTTGGGCGCAGAAATGGCTGCGCGGCTACCAGATGGCTGACTCCACCCGCGATATGCGAAGGTCAGTTTATGAGCGTGAGCTATTGCCGAAGTTCGGCAAGATGAAGCTGGACGAGATCAACCATGAAGACCTGCGAGCGTTGACCGATGCCATTGTGGAGCGCGGCGCACCGGCCACAGCGGTGCATGTGCGTGAGATCGTGCTGCAAGTCTATCGTTGGGCTATCGAGCGTGGTCAGAAAGTCGAGAATCCAGCAGAGCTGGTGCGGCCAGCCAGCATTGCCCGGTTTGAGCCACGCGACCGTGCATTGACGCCTGACGAAATCGGCCTGATGTACCAGTACATCGAGCGTATCGGCACGACGCCATCTATCCGCGCTGCGGCCAAACTCTTGCTGCTGACGATGGTGCGTAAAAGTGAACTGACCAACGCCAAATGGAGCGAGATCAGTTTCAGCGAGGCGTTGTGGACGATCCCCAAAGAGCGGATGAAGCGCCGTAACCCGCATCTGGTCTTCTTGTCCCGACAGGCACTGGATATTTTCATCGCTCTGAAAACCTTTTCGGGCGGCTCTGAGTACGTGCTGCCGTCACGTTACGACATCGACGCGCCGATGAGCAGCGCCACACTGAATCAGGTGCTGACGTTGACCTACAGGCTGGCGCAAAAAGAGGGCAAGTCGTTGAGCAAGTTCGGCCCGCATGACCTGCGGCGTACGGCCAGCACCTTGCTGCACGAGGCAGGGTACAACAGCGACTGGATCGAGAAGTGTCTTGCGCACGAGCAGCGGGGCGTGCGGGCGGTCTACAACAAGGCGGAATACCGCGAACAGCGGACGGCCATGTTGCAGGACTGGGCGGACATGATTGATGAGTGGGCAGTAAGGGGCGTGAGGCCCTAGAGTGTGGTTGCGTAGCCTGTGAGGCTTGTTCAGGTCGGTTTGGCGTAAGGGTCAAGCTTCTTGATGGCTTCCGATGGGGCTTTGTTACATGCCTTGCACCATTCCACGAATTCGGCTAAGTCGATGTACTGCTCGCCTCGCTCTACCTTGGATACATAGCTTTGGCCACGACCTAGCTTGCAGGCAAGTTCAACCTGCGTGAGACCTGCGTTCATGCGGGTTTCACGAAGCAGGTTTCGTATTGCCTCGTAGACTTGACTATAGAGCATCTTTCGATGCTATAGTCTGCTTTTGAATATTCGAATTTAGACTATTTCGGGTGCTACTAGGAACCCAAACAGTCTTGCATGTTTATCTCTTGGTTAGTGCCGAAAAATGAACAAAAAGCTCATCGTGATTATCGTGGCGGCAATTGTTGCTGTGTTGGTTCTTGTGATTAATGTCAGCGATAGCGGCGGGGCAGATAGCCAGCCTACCTTGGGAGCCGATTCGATGCCTGCAACGAAGGGCTTCACGCATACGGCACCAAAAAATAGCGATGCTAGGTACAAAGAATTCTGACTGCCAACAAGATGCATCTGCCGGTTGGTTTCCGCTGAATCGTTTCGGGTTTCCATGAGATGTTGGCAAGGTATAGGGAATAATATTTCGGCCCGCCAAGCATAGAGTCAGAAGCGTCAGGTTATTTCATGGACGGTTTTCCAGCAGTCGTTTCAGTCGATCTCTTTTTGTGTCTCTTGATCGCGGCTGATACAGCTTGACGTGAGGCATTGAGCTCACGTGCGATGTCTGATTGACTCATGCCTTGAGCCTGCAACTTTTGGATATTGCCAATCGCTGTTCTTGGCGCTTTGCTGTCTTGCAGCAGCCTATATGCCTCGCGTCGCACATAGGCGTGCGCTTCTATATCCCAAGCTGGGAGTGCCCCACTATTGATGCCTTGAGACCAGACTGCATCCATCAGGATTGCATATTCTGCTTTGAATCTGCGGTCGCGTTGGTAGGCTCGCCGGGCCTCATCGCTTCGTCTTGGATTATGAAATTCGCAGTAAAGCTTGCTCGGTTTTGCGGCAGTTTCATCTTGTCCTGGCTTCCTTGTGATCCAGGCCAGTTCGCCATGCTTTGCCCACTCTTGATATAGGGTGATTCGCTCGACACAGTCTCGAAAGCCAGCGACGGAGCGATCACCACGCATTTCAACCACGTCACAGTATTTGCTGTATAGCCGGGATGCGGCATAGCGCCCCAGCTCGCCGGTTAACGCCCGCTCATATCGTTTTACGATTGCATCGGCCTTCTCTGCGGCGGCATCCCTGATGGACTGTGTCAGGCCAACGACTTTTGCATTTCCTCTGAGCAGTCGTTTGATGACCTGCGGCGAATCCAAGTTGGTTGAATATTCAGTCGTACGCCAGCAAAGCTCGCAGAAACACCATGCGTAGTGATTGCTCAGCTTGGTGCGGATGCGCTGAGATGATGTCTCGGAATATCTTGTGATCTGCTGGTAAATAGGATCGAAGCCTTGTTTTTTCATGGCCCTGATTGTGCTGCTGTAATGTCAACTTCATTCTAACTTTTTTGAGAGTCCATACAAGCACTGGCCGGTATCGTCAGGCAACTGATTGATACGGAGGTCTCGTGCAAATGGAACGCAAAATACTGATCAACCGCAAAAAGCTGCACGCCATGATTCCATTGGCTGAGCGGACGATCTACAACATGGAGCAGCGTGGTGAATTCCCTCGACGTATTGTCTTGACCAGCCGCAATGTGGCGTGGGATTTGGACGAAATCGAGGCCTGGATTGAGGCGCGTAAGCTATCAAGCATTTCCGCACTACGTCCTGGAATTGGCGCGTAAACACGAGTTCATCTTCACCGTGTTAAACGTGGCTCGTAGCGAATGCACGATGGAAAAGGCGCTAGCGCAGCCTGATGCAGATGACCGTGGGCAAAGCGATTTCTTTGTCGCCGACATCCTAGATCCAGCGCCGAAAAATGATGTGGCCAGTATGGAGCACCCTATATTTGCGCTGCGTGCAGGTGATAGAAAGGTGCGTCGGTACGAACGCAATGGGCATACGCTAACCGTTTTTCCGGGCGCGACGGGTTGCGCGACGATCCATGACAAGGATCTTTGGATCTATTGCATCAGCCAGTTGGTTGAGGCAGGCAATCGAGGCCGTGAAATCACGACAACTGTCCGCTTCACAGCATTTGATTTCCTGACGGCGACCCATCGTGATACAAGTGGCCGCGCCTATGAACGCATGGTCGAGATGCTGCGCCGCCTGAAAGGTACGGTGGTAGAGACCAGCATCGAAACGGCAGGCCTTCGTGAACGCAACGGCTTTGGCTTAATAGAAGGGTGGCGAGTGATAGAGCGAGCACAAGACAATGGACGCATGATGGCTGTTGAGGTGGACTTGCCGAGGTGGTTATTCCGCTCAGTTCAGACAAAACGGGTGTTGACACTATCGAACGCCTATTTTCGTCTACGCAAACCCTTGGATCGGCGTATCTACGAGCTGGCACGCAAGCACTGCGGGGAGCAACCACGCTGGCGCATATCGTTGGCGGTGCTGCATCAAAAAAGTGGCAGCACGGGCCCATTACGTCGTTTTCGCTTTGACCTGAAGATGCTCGCCGAATCTGGCAACCTGCCAGACTACTTGATGGCTGTTGACGTAAAGCGCGATATGGTCACGTTTTACGCCAATGGCCCAAAAGGCAAGTTGGCTGAAGTGAAGGACATGCTGGCTGGACGGTCACATGCATCGCTGGCAGCGCATCAGAAAATACGTTCTCCTAGATCGAGAGGGCGCTGACTCCATGCTGACCGCTTGATGGCTCGTCCAGGTAGGTTGTTTTGGCACTGTGGATAAGCTGAGTTGCCCTGTGAATCACATCGTGCTTTTAGGAACGCTAGCCTGTGGATAGTATCGTGCTTTCAGGAACGCCAGTATCGTGCTTTTAGGAACAAAAGTCTTGAATATTTAAATTAAATCAATGGTTTGCGAAACCGTAACGCGCGCGCGGTTTTAACTTTTTTATATTATTTAACGCGGCGGCCTAGCGTTGCTCCGATGTTACGCGAGGAAAAATCACAGGCTACTTGGCCTTGCCTTTTACTGACCAATGCAATGCAGTCAAACCTGTGAGGTTCTATGGTTTGGATCAAGCTGTTTTAGGCAATAGTTTGGACGGATCAAAGGCTTGTCCGCTTTTCCACACGGCATATGCAATGCGTAGCAACTTACGAGCCAGAATCACAATCGATTCTGTGCCCGCTAAGCCTCGGGCACGATAGGCTTCATACACTGGTTTACATGCCGTACTGCGGCAGGCCGACATCGCTGCCAAATACAGTTGTCGGCGCAGCAGAGCCGGCCCACGCTTGCTGATACGACGACGCCCTCGCTTAGTCCCTGAGTCATTGGGCCGTGGATCGAGCCCGCTATACGCGACTAAGGCATCCGCATTAGCAAAGGGAATACGATTGAGCAGTTCGGTCAACAAGGCCGCTGTCTGTTGACCGATGCCGCTCACACTACGCAGGCGTTGATATCCCTGTTCGAGCTGTGGGTCATTCTCAATCAAATGCCGTATTTGTTGATCCATCGAAGCCAGCACAACATCAAATCCATGTTGCAACGCTTGGGTATCTACACCTGATAGATCCACGTCGGTGAAGGCCTGGCGTAAAGCGCTCTGGTGAGTGATCACTTGAGCGCGACGAGACAGCAGTTGACGCAACTGTTGTTGTTCGGGGGTAAGCGGTTGCCAGGCCTGCAGGTTGGATTGATGCTCTTGCAGGTAGCGGACAATGACCTCTGCATCAATGTTATCGGTCTTGGCTCGGCTGCCGAGTGCTCGTGCATAGTAAAAGACATCACGCGCGTTCAAGATATAGACCGTCAAGCCATGCAGATAAGCCAACTGGGCCAGTAAGGCGTGGTAACTGCCCGTTGACTCCATGGCAATCCGCGCGTGTTCTGGCACTGTTTTTAACCAACGTGTAATGCCAGTCGCCGTGTTGGCAATGATGCAGGGCCGCTGGCCCGCTACGCTGATCACAAGCTCAGCCTTGGCAACATCGGCACCGATATAAAGCACAGTCGTTTGCATGGGAGCACCTCCAAAGCGCACAATAAGTAACGTCGGGGTGTACGCCATCCGGCTCGTTGACTTGCGTTCAGATCGGCGGTCGCAGTTCGATGAACAGCGCCGCTCAGTTCCTTATCGACGGTGATGGGTGGGGCGGGAGAATTCTCACGGTATCGGTCCGGCATTGGCCGATAGTTCAGAGTGTCCCTCCACCCCGACAACCTAACCATACAAGTTCAGGGCTCTCGTAGCTCAAGCCTCAGGTTTGTAAAAAAGCACCAAAAGGGGGGAGTCTGGCTATGCCTGCAATAGGGCTGTTCCCACGGGTTGAGTGGCGGCCGGTCCAGTGCGGCTTGCTCCGTGCTTGTAAGGCCTGGAGGCCTTGGCCCCCAATGTACGGATATGCCCTTGCAGTCCGGTGCAACGACCCTTTTTTGAGTTTGAAAAATAGTCTTGAGACGATATTGGCTGAATTTTTGACATTGTTCCCGTACATTGGGGACCGTGTTGCTCCTGCCGCAAGACGGAAGCAGAAGGGACAGGTCGAATATCGCTGCGCAGATAGGTTTGTTGGATGCTCCGATCGGTTGCTCGCACGGAGGGGCCGCTAGTCGGAAGGTCAGAATATTCCATCAACCTCTGGCGAGAAGGTGATTTTCTTTTGGTGTATGCGATTTAATGCAATTTAGTGCGACGGAATGCGAGCATCCGCGAATAAATGCGAACAAACGCGATTTTGTGAGATTCCGCGTTTCAACAGCCGTGATCGCAAATAATCGCGTTCAAGCAAACGGCAAGATGTGTGTTGTAGGCCTACAAGCGTAGCTTGTTGACCTACAACACAGGTCTTACTCGCCAGTGGCTCGACATCAATCTTGCTCTGCGAGGCAGGTATTCGCTGCCGCGACTCAAGGGTTTTCCTGTCATCACGAGTGCTGTGATGAGCATGTGCCCCGAGTCTGTTGGTGGCATTCAGAATAGAGGACGAAAGTATGACGATGCATAACCCGCCCCATCCGGGGCAACTGATCAAATACGATGTGATGGCCCCACTAGGCCTCTCGTTGCCAGAAGCGGCCAGCAGATTTCACGTCGAGGCACAGTATCTTGATGATGTGCTATCTCAACGTGCAGGGTTGAACACAGCACTGGCAGAAGGGCTGGAAGGTGCTGGGTTCAGCACTGCGCGTGCTTGGCTAGCAATGCAGGTTGCGTTTGACCGCTCCAGGAGTGGTCTGGCATGAATGTGTACAGAAAACGGTGGTTTTCTGAACAGTTCAAAGTGGCACGCTTTACCGCCGCCAAGGCCGTCATCTGGTGTCAATATTGGCGTCAATGTTTCAATGTCCCGGGTGCGTCCATGAATCAAACGCATAGGATACGTCCGCGTTTTAACGGATGAGAGATGCCTTGATTAGCCAAGCAGCGGGCAAGTCAAATGACCAGCCCCGCTGCGTTGGTGAACTACTTCACCACCTCCATTAGCTTGCCGAAGCTGTCCACCACATCATACTTGACGTTTTCCGGGGCAAAGCGGCGATTCATTTCATCGAAGAATTTTCGGGCGCATTTGATCTTGGTTTTCTCGATCTCGCGCAGATCCATCGACGACATCGAGCCTTTGGTTTCCGCTACGAAATAGATGTGCTTGACCGCTCCTTCCTTGAAGCTGATGGCCCAGTCGGGGTTGTAGTCGCCAACTGGAGTGGGAATCAGGAAGCCGCGTGGCAACTTGGCGTAGACCACGACTTCATTGGCCGTATCCAGCTCTTTGACGAACTCCCGCTCGACCTTGGAATCGGTCACTACATAGTCGTAGATATGCCGCTGGAGCTTGTCACCGGCATTACTGAAATCCTGCTTGGATTGTCCAGCGGTGAAAATATCCAGATCAAACTTGTCCTCGACCGCATCGTAGGCCAGATGCTCGATGATGACGGTGGCTTTTTGTTCGTTGATCAGGCGTACCGCCTCGGCAATGAAGCTCTCGGGGTTGGTCTTGAACTGCGCAAAAATCGCAACATTAATCCCTTTGAGGATTTCCGTCACCGTCCGGCGCGTCAATTGCGTGCCCTCGGCCAACTTGCCGATCAGGTCGTATTTGACAGCTGAATGGATCGATTGCTTGTTGTACTCGGTCTCTGTTTCGGCAATCTTGAAACTGTCTCCACGCTTGAGCGCCTCACTAGTCACCTGATCAATCTGCTCGCCTGTCTGAATGGTGTACTGCAGCGGCGTGACGCGCAGGGCAGCGTCCAGCTCCTTGACCGCCTTTTGCACCAATTCATCCGAGTCAAAATCAACGCTATAGGCAGCCTTGCGGTTGATGCGACTCCACAGGGCCTTGAACTCCTGCTTATCGAAGTTGGCGTTGAGCGGATTTTGCTTCGGCTTGCGGTCGTCGCCGATGTCTGGCAGTTGGTCCTCGCTGAATACGCTGTCGATCAGCTTGAAGACCTGTTCTGTATACGGCGCCAATTCAGGTGGCAACTCAGCCAGGCCACCGTCCTTTTTGGCCTCGTGGTATGTGCTGGTGATGTGATCAGCGTCGTCGGTGTAGTCGTGTTTGAGCAGATATTTATAGATCTGCTTGGCGAGCTGCGGTGTGATCGCGACATCGCCAGATTCCGTCTTTAGCACCTTGCCGCTGAAGTAGGCCTCGTCCGCGACTCGTGGACGTGCCGACAGCGATTTACTGATGTCATCCTGCAGTGCCGCCACAAAGTTCTTATAGCTCTCACTGGCCACCACCGTCAGCACGTTTACATCATGCACCGTGGCCGGGTGATCCATCCGGTCACCATTCTGATTGACCGACAGACGCAGACCCCGGCCTACTTCCTGGCGGCGCGTGACTTCGTTGTTGTAATCCGGCTGCTTGAGGAAGCAAATCACAAACACGTTGGGGTTGTCCCAGCCTTCCCGCAGGGCCGAATGCGAAAAGATAAAACGCACCGGCTCGCCCATCGACAGCAGCCGTTCTTTATCCTTCAGGATCAGATCGTAGGCGTCCACATCGTCGGAGAGTCCAGCATTCTCACCGCGTTTGGCAACCGTGGGATCGGCAAGTCGCTTGGTCTTTTTGTCGATAGAAAAGTAGCCGCTGTGGGTCTTATCGGCCGCAATATCCTTCAGGTATTTGATGTAGGGCGTCTCATCCAGATCAAGCATCTCGTTGAGATACAGCTTGTACTCCTCTTCGAAGACACGGGCGTACTCGCCTTTCTCGTCGGAAGCGGAATAGTCCCGGTACTTGGCCACCTCATCAATGAAGAACAGAGTCAGCACCTTGATGCCTTGCTGGAACAGCACCTGTTCCTTGTCGAAGTGCGCCTTGATCGCTTCTCGAATCTGGATGCGACGCAATGCCCCTTCGGTCACGTCGCCGGTGGCGTCACCGACGGATAGCTCCACGCCATTGGTAAAGCTCAGCGTATCGGTATTGGCATTGATATCAGAGACGACGAAGCCATCGCGATACTGATCCAGCCCGTTGGAAAGCTCAAACAGGTTGTCGCCTTTGCCCAGCTTACGAACGACACGCTTGATATTGCCGCCCGTCAGCTTCTGCTCGAACTCCACCCGCGCCTCGGGCGGCTTCTTGCTCGAAATCTCGATGGATTGCAGGTAAAGGTAGCCCGCTGTCCCCGCCAGTCCCTTCACCGCGATACCGCGCACGGTGATCTTCTTCACCAGCTTCTGGTTGTAGGCGTCCAGCGCATCGAGCCGGTGAACCTTGTTGTGGGTGGTCTTGTGGGTGGCCGAGTAACGCAGCACCATCAGTGGCTTGAAGTTGACCAGAGAATCCAGAGTCTTGCCGCCTTCCATCTTCTGCGGCTCGTCCAGGATCAGGATCGGACGGTTGGCACTGATCACGTCGATGGGTCTGCGCGACTGGAAGTCGTCCAGTTCCTCGTAAATGCGCCGGTTGTCCTTGCCAGTAGCATTGAACGCCTGCACGTTGATTACCATCACGTTGATGCCCGCATCCGACGAAAAGCTCTCCAGGTGGTGCAACTGCTTGGAGTTGTAGATGAAAAAGCGCGCCTTCTTCTGATAGTTCTCCAGGAAGTGTTCAGCGGTAATCGCCAGCGACTTGGCCACGCCCTCGCGGATGGCAATGCTGGGCACCACGATGATGAACTTGCTCCAGCCATACAGCTTGTTCAGCTCGAAAATGGTCTTGATATAGCAGTAGGTCTTACCCGTGCCGGTTTCCATCTCCACGTCCAGATTCACGCGGGCGATCTTGGTTTTGGCCGGCGCGTCGGAAACGGGCAGGTTCTGCTGACGCTGTACCTGCTGGATATTGTCGAGCAGGGCTGCGTCTGACAGCACCAGATCGGCGTTCTTAAAACCTGCATCTTCGCCCAAAGTGCTGCCAATGGTTTTCCCTTTAGAAGCCTTACCGGGGTCGATACGGTAACTGATGGCCTCAGAGGAAGCGGGCGGCTGCCCCTTGAAGCAGTCCACCACCGCCTGCACGGCGGCAGTCTGGTAGGCCTGGGTCTTGAATTTGAGTTTCATGCCTCACCGCCTTTTAGTTCTTCTTCAATTTCTTCAATACTGGGCAAGCTGCTTTGCAGGGTTTGCGGCAATGCGCGGGTCAGCTCAAAACCAGATACCCCGATGGGCTTGGTCATATCACGCAACGCATATTCGGCCAGCACACGGTCGGGCTGCTGGCACAGGATCAAGCCAATGGTCTGACCATCGGTTTCGTGGCGCAGCAGATCATCGACCACGCTGCAATAGAAATTCACCTTCCCCGCATATTCCGGTTTGAAGTCGCCACGCTTGAGCTCGATCACCACATAGCGACGCAGCTTCAAGTGATAGAAGAGCAAATCGATATAAAAATCCTTACCGGCCACTTCCAGATGGTATTGACGGCCCACAAAGGCAAAGCCCTGACCCAGCTCCAGCAGGAATTTTTCCAGATGTGCGATCAGCCCGGTTTCCAGCTCCCGCTCATGGAAACCGGCTTGCAGCGTGAGAAAGTCAAACAGGTAAGGGTCTTTCAGCGTTTGCTGCGCCAAATCCGAGTCAGGCGATGGCAACAGCTGGGTGAAGTTGGTCACCGCGTTGCCAGAGCGCTCATGGGCAATCGACTCAATCTGCATCAACAAGATATTGCGGCTCCAACCGTGCTCGATGGCCGCCTGCATATACCAGCGCCGCGTGGGCAAATCCTTGACCTTGGCCATCAGCTCGGCCTGGTGCCCCCAGGGCAAGGCGCACAGCAGCTCAGCAGGGAGAAGTGCCACGGGCTGTGGCACTTCTCGATTCGCCGCCATTTGTGCCACAGGCTGTGGCACAAATTCCAGATGGGGATATTCCCGATAAAACGCCAGCATTCGCTTGATATTACGCTCGGAAAAACCCTTTTCCTCGGGCAATTCGTTGTGCAGGTCGCGGGCCAGTGTGGGGATCACGCCCGTCCCCAGCCTTCCTGTTGCTGCCGAGCGTCGATCAGTGCCCCAATCTCCCAGTAAAGGCGGATCAGCTCGGCATTGACGGCCATCACCGCCCGCGTCTGGGCATGGCGAATCCGCTGCTTGATGTCGGTCAGCACCTGCCGGTAGGAGGCATCGTGAGTAAGCTTTGTCATAGACAGCCTCAGATGCTCTTCACTTCAGTGCCGGGCGACAACAGCTTGAAGATCTGCTCCACATTGATCTTGACGGTGCTGTCCTTGAACCCCGCATCGCGGAACACCACGCGCAGGGGCTTGTGCGTGGCCAGTTCCTTGACAAAGGTTTCGTCGATGCCGCCATGCGCGTCAAAGCAGGCGGCCAGCGCGTTGCCATCAATGAAGTACACGTCCTTGCCCAGGATGGTCTTCTTCTGAATGGGCAGGGCAAGATCGACACCCCAGTCCAGCATCACCTGGAACAGCAGGTCTTCCGCCGTCCGGCCGGGTTTGATGTTGTCCACGAACAAGTCGAGGTTGGATTTGTCCAGTGCGTCGGGCGCGTAGTAGACGTCGGCCATGTTGGATGTGTCGATCTTGAGGCTCCGAAATCCGACGTCTTTGTTCCAGCCTTCGTGACAAGTTCCGCTAATGACGCTCTTGCCCGCCCGGCGAATGCGCTCACGACTGACTTCCGGAATGGACTTGAAGCCCGCCTTATATGCGGCTGAGTCTTCATTTGCCTTTTCGTCAAGCTGGGCCATCACGAAACGACGATTGCCGCCGTCGGTAGCATTTTGCAGCATGACCGAATGCGCCGTTGTTGAAGAGCCGGCGAAGAAATCGATCACGATGTCGTCGCCCTCGGTTAGCATTTCGACGATTTCCTGAAGCACAAGCTCGTCTTTCGGGAAATCAAATAGGTCGCCATCCATCAACGCGCGCAGCCGTTTCGAGGCTGCGCGTCCATCTTGATAGAACACGCTGTAGGGCGTTTGCTGCTCTTTGTCTTTCAAGTAGGACTTGATGCAGGGAACAGCGTTTTCATCGTCACCAAAATGCACACGGTTATCGTCGATCCATTCCTGCATACGCTTGGGATCGCTGGTCATCCAACCCCTGGAAGGAACCTTGACGGGCTTCTTGGTTACTGGATGAAGCACTTCGTATTTCGGCCCACCACCTCCGGGCCATGAAATATCCGCAGCGAAGTAGACACCGCGCTCATCTATGTTGTTGTAATGCTTGTGATCCTTCGATGGATTTCCATCGGCAAGAGAGCGATACCATTGCCTCAAACCTTCGGTC
Source organism: Pseudochrobactrum albidum (assembly GCF_051851455.1). Taxonomy (NCBI): domain Bacteria; kingdom Pseudomonadati; phylum Pseudomonadota; class Alphaproteobacteria; order Hyphomicrobiales; family Brucellaceae; genus Pseudochrobactrum; species Pseudochrobactrum albidum. The sequence goes on along the minus strand of NZ_JBPVTR010000024.1, from coordinate 224,702 downwards.
ATTGCCTTGTAGTCTTTGCCGTACTGACGCTTCAGTCGTTCGTATTGCGCGTAGATTTCGTCGAGTCCCTTCTTGCGCTGCCGCCACGTGATTTGTTTCGTGCGAAGGTACTCGACATCGCGGGCATAGCAAACGATGTACTCGTGAGAGACCGACACCAGCCGGGAGTCATTCTTGCGCCCAGCGGCCCAAACCATATCGGCGACGAAGTTCGACTGACCAAAAACCTCATCCATCAGCAAGCGTAAACGGGGATGCTCCCCTTCATCGCAGGAGACAAAGATAGCTCCATCCTGTGCCAGCATGTTTTTGGCAAGACGAATGCGAGGTGCGATCATCGTCAGCCAATTGGAATGAAAACGCCCATTTCCTTCTGGATTGGCTACGAGACGCGTACCTTCTTCGTCGCGCTCGCCTGACGCGATCTGGTGAGCGGTTTCCCCTGAAGAAAAACTGTCTTTATAGATGAAATCCTTGCCCGTGTTATACGGCGGATCGATGTAGATCATCTTCACCTCGCCCAGATAGGTCTCCTGCAGCAGCTTCAACGCATCCAGGTTATCGCCCTCGATGAACAGGTTCTTCGTGGTATCGAAGTCCACGCTTTCCTCGCGCACCGGGCGCAGGGTTTTGGCAATCGGCGCATTGGCCGTCAGCAGTGCCTCGCGCTTGCCGGGCCAGTTGAGGTGATAGCGTTCCTGTGGGCCTTCCACGATAACGTCGGACAGCTCCTGCCGAAGCTGGTCGAAATCCACCGCCAGTTTCACACTGCCGTCTTCGCCCTTGGCTTCCGTCACGCAGCCGGGAAACATCTCGCGGATGCGGGCGATATTGTCTTCGGTCAGGTTGGGGGAGTGCATTTTCAATTTACCCATCGTATTTTCCACGTGTAATTCTTAATACTGTTTCAAGCAACACCCATACGGTTCTCGTAATGCTGCTGGAAGCCCGCTTCGTCGAACACGGCTTTAAATTTTTCCAAATAATACGCAAGATCATAATCTGCGTAGTCCATGATGCTGAAGTTGATGCCGTCCTTATGCGACCCTCTATCCAGGAATCGCGCCAACGCCACGAATCGGTTATCTTGCTGCTCCAGCTTTCCTAAAGCAGCTTTGAATTCTTCGTCCTTGTTGTTGAACGAGAAGAAGTGCTCAAGAATACAGCGCATGGTGTTTGGCACAACATGGGCTGGCAATTGCTGATCTCTCGCCTCACGGAGGATGAACCAAAGGGCATCATAATCATTCATCAGTTCACTCGACTTCATAGAACTGACTTGGGTGTGCGAATTCTTGGTCACTCTGAATAGCTGGCACTTCTTGTTCTTATCGGTCGCACCAAGCTGCTTCATCAGCTCGTGCAAGAAGAATAGGTTATGCGTCAGCACAATGACTTGGCGAACCTTTTGGCCGCCAGCCGGCGCGATCAATTCCTTGCAAATGACGGCTGCGATGTCAAAAACGTAGTTGACCGAAAGACTAGAAATTGGATCGTCTATAACAACAATGGTCTTGTCCAGTTGGAACGTCTCGTCTTCGTTCACTGACCCTTTCAGCAGCTCTATGTAATAGAGAAAGGAAATCAGCGTCTTCTCTCCCTCGCTTAATGACTTCAATTCGCCACCGTTTTGCCCTTGCCGCTTTAGGCAATACAGACTTTCTTGCTCTGACTTTCTGGCGATAGAAAAAGCTGAAATCCCCATACTGGATAGGCGCTGATTGATAGCAACCATCGCCGCATCCACACCTGTCTGCTTTTGGCGGAGCTCGGTCAGAGTTACGCTAAGCGGCCCTAACTTTGACTCTAGCTTACGGTCTTCTTTGTCGTATTCAGCCTTTTGGTCGAGAAGCGGCGCAGTCATGGCGTCGTATGTAGAAAATGCTGCAGCTCTGTCTCGGCGGAGAATTTTCCAAAATTCGGCCTTAATACGGCGTTTTTCCGCATCACGGTCAGAGATGCGCTGATTGAATCCGGAAATTCGCTGGTTGATGACGGCGAGCTTATCCAGTAAGTCTCCCAGACTGGATTCAGCAATACTGGCAAGCTCGCTTGGTTTTTCAATTTTCGCTTTCATTGCGACCAGATTGGTCTGCAAGACCAACTTGAGCGCAGACCATGCGCTTGCCAGCCCAGCATCTTCCTTGGCAAACGGGTCTTGTAGTGCTTGATTGACCGATGCCTCTAATTCAGAAATTGCGGCTTCATACCTCTGGGCGAGGCTTTGTATATGATCAATTTTTGTTTGCCTGCCACCATCCAGTAACTGGGAGAGCTCGGCGAGCAAATCATGCGGCATTGTCTGCTGGCAAAAAGGACACTCCGAGTCATGTGCAAACTCCCGTCCTTTGTTGATCCAGTCGCTATTTCCCCACTTTTCGATGAGCGGAGCCAACCTACTTTGCCCCGATACAACGATATGTTCCTGCCAGATTGCATCAAGCTCGATCGCTTGGAATCCCGGTTGGCTCAAACTTAGCTTGGACTTCTGGGGTTCAGTCCCTGATGCCTCTGCCAATCGTTTCTTTAAGTTTTCAATCGTATCCAGCTCTTCATCTTCGGCAACCTGGATAGCCTTCAGTGCGTCAAAAAATTTCTGTCGATTATTCCCATAGCCTTGTATCAACGGCTGCAGCTCTCCGTCGCTATAGGCGGAATGAGCTTTCCAAACCTCGGCCAAGGCCGTATTTTTCGCAGCAGTCAACGAACTCGCCGTTGATGCCGTTAGATCCTTTAACTCTTCGCGTCGCGCTTCAATAGCGGCAATCTCTGGTGTTATTTCTTCAATTTTCTTTTGCGACTGCGTATCCAGTTCGCCCAAGGTGAAGATGCCCGGTATTCCAGCCACACCACCAATCACACGATCAACGAAGTCACGGTTATAGACCACGGGGCGATATGCTCCCTGACCGGCAGTCTCAATAGCACAATGAGCGAAATCTGGATTTTTCTCGCCCCAACCATGGATTACCTCACCGATGGACGACTTGCCAGCACCGTTCAGACCGTAGAAGAACACGGGCTTCTGGGTGCTCGTATCGAGTTCGATTTCAACCGTTTCGGTAGGGTGAAAGCTCTTGTAGTTAGAAATCGCAATTTTCTTTAGCATCGTCGCCCCCAATATGAGTCAAATCATATAGCTCTAATTTTTTCAGCGTTTTAATATTTCAAGCTCGTTCTTCAACTGCCGCAATTGAGCATTGATCTCCACCTTGCGGTTGAATTGTTTTTCCTTGGCCAGCCGAGCTGAGGTTTTGTCCACCTCACGTTGTTTGGCCTGCGCTTGTTCAACGCGCGCGATCAGTTCGGCCAGCGTTTCTTGCGGCCGCGCTGGCAAAGGGATTAGCCGATGAAGCAGTTGTTCGTACAGGCCGCCCAGGTGCAGAGCGATAGGCATAGTGGTGCGCTCGCAGCCAGCCGGAAACCACTTCGATGCAAAGTAATCCGAGAGCACCCGGCGGCTAGCATCGGCTTCGTTCGGGCGCTTGTAGGCGGCGACCACCTGCGCTCTGCCATCGAAGTTCAGCTCGAACACAATGGGGAACGGGATGGCCCCGTCGATGCTGCGCAATACGTCCCTATGTAGTTCCGGTCCTTTGAGTTGGATACTGAATATCTGAATCTCTGGCACACCGGGCCGCTCGGGCAGATGGAGCGTTTCCGGCGCCAGCTTAAATGCCCAGACGATCTGTTCCACCTGCTCGACGAACAGTTCTTTCAGCCGGGTGTTGGCCCCGCCATGCTCGTATACCTTGCTTTTGGGCAGAACGCGGTCAACGGCGGCCTGCTTTGGGTAAGCGATCAGCGCGGACTGTTGTGTAGTTGCTGCCTGACTCATTCAGCCTCCTGAATCACGATAAAGCTGATGAGTTCGAAGTCGTCCAGCCCCGAGATGGTGTTGGTCAGCGCCGTGGTTTTGCCTCCGCTGAACAGGCTGTCCAGATCCTTTTCTTCCTTCACGTCGATCATTGACCGGATGGATTGGCTCAGAAGGTCGGAATAGGTCTGCATCTGGCGACCTTCGACCGTTTCCTGATTGAAGCGCTGGCAGGCTTCGACGATGGGTTTGTCCTGGCCCTTGCAGCAGCTACGCACCAGGTCGAGCAGGCGCTTGACCTCGGTGTGATCGTGAACGACCTCGCCCTCACGACTGATATAGACGAGGTAGTATGGGTGCAGGTGGTTGTGCTGGTTGAGATTGATGTCGCCTGTTTTGGAAGAAAGAGCGCGGTTACGCAAGGTGAAGATCGCCCCTGGCGGCAAGCCTATCTCGGGCCTGGCAGGAACCACGGCGTGCATACCATTGGGCGCATTGCTTAGTTCGCCGTGTGCCTTGACGTAGTTGAGCAGGTCCATGCGGAAGTCATTCAGCCCTAAGTCGGTGATGGAAACACCGGTTTTCAAATCTTCCAACTCGATGACTTCCTCCTGCAGGCGGCGCAGTTGCTCCTTGCGGTACGACACGTCGTTGGCCTGCGCGGACAGCACATTGTCGTCACCGGTGGCGGTAACGTCGGCGATCATCATCCGGCTTTCGACGCGCTCCTTGAGGTTGATGTATTCGTCAAGCGAAATGTCGGGCCAGTAGTTAACCAGCTGGATGCTGCTGTTGGGCGAGCCGATACGATCCACGCGGCCGAAGCGCTGAATGATGCGCACCGGGTTCCAGTGGATGTCGTAGTTGATCAGGTAATCGCAATCTTGCAGGTTCTGGCCTTCGGAAATGCAGTCGGTGCCGATCAGCAGGTCAATCTCGTGAGGCTCGTCTGGCAGCACTACTGCCTTCTCTTTCGAGCGCGGCGAAAACAGGGTGAGCAGTTCCTGAAAGACATAGCTGCGCTTGTGTGTGCCGCTCTTGATGGTGGACTGCGGCGCGCCCTTGCCGGTGACCTTAGCAGTGTGGATGGCGTGCCTGGCCAGCAGCTCCGGCGCAAGATTGGCGTACAGGTAATCGGCGGTATCGGCAAAGGCAGTGAAGATCAGTACCTTCCTATTACCGGGGTTGATGGGGTTGTCGATCTTGCCGAGCAGTTGCGCCTTGAGGTGCTGCAACTTAGCGTCGTCCTGCGGGGTGATCTTGTTCATTGAGGCCAGCAGGCCGCCGATAACCTGCAAGTCCGCGTTGAGTTCGTGCTCCCAGGATGGCAAGTCCATGTCAGCGAGGCTGATCTTGATCTTGCCGCCGATCTCGTCGCTGGGCATTGGCAGGTCGTCGTCCTCGGCATCCAGCCCCTCCAGCATTTCCGTAAGGTCACCCACTGTCGCCGCGCCACCGGATTTTTTGAACACGGCAATTTTGGCCAGCGTCGCTTCGTTGTTGGCGCGCAGCGATTGCAGCGTGAGCCGGAACGACTGCACCGAGCTTTCAAGCCGTTTGAGCAGGTTGGTCGTCATCAGGGCCTGCAGGCTCTTTTCCCGGTCAGCCTGACGCAGCGTGCCCTTGCTGCCGACCTTGGTGTCGTAGATTTCCTCGTACTTCTTCAGACGACTGGGCAGGATGTAGCTGATGGGCGCGTATACGGCCAGTTTGAGCAGGGAAAGCTGCTCGAAAATTTCGTTGAAGTCGAGCACATCCGGCTGCTCGGTCAATGGGCAGCGGAACGACAGCGGCTTGCGGCGCTCGGGAAACTGGCCGATGTCCTTGGTGTCGTAGAAGGTTTGGATGTGCTTGCGTGAGCGTGCAATAGTGACGCTGTCGAGCAGCTCGAAGAAGTCAAAATCCAGCGAATCAAGAATTGCTCGCGCGGTGCGTTCTTCCGGGGGCAGCTTTGACCACGTGTTGAAGGCTGCCTGGGCACTGCGAAAGACCTCTTCCACCGACTTGCTGGTGCGCAACTTCTTGCTAAGGTTCTCAGAGTCACCCTCGTAGGCCAGCGCAAGCTGATTGCGCAGGTCGTTGAAACGGTTGTTGACTGGTGTGGCCGACAGCATCAGCACCTTGGTCTTCACCCCTTCCTGAACGACCTTACGCATCAGCTTCTGGTAGCGCGTTTCCTTGTCCTTGTAGGCGTCGTTGTTACGGAAGTTGTGCGACTCGTCGATGACGACCAGATCGTAGTTGCCCCAGTTGATGCGGTTGAGCGGTGTGCCGAAGGATTCTCCGCTGGTGCGCGAAAGATCCGTATGGCACAGCACGTCGTAGCTGAACCGGTCGCGGGCGAAGATGTTGATCTTCAGGTTGCGGTTGTAGTTGAGCCAGTTGTCGGCCAGCTTCTTGGGGCAAAGTACCAACACGGATTTGTTCCGCAACTCGTAGTACTTGACCACGGCCAGCGCAGTGAAGGTCTTGCCGAGGCCGACGCTGTCGGCCAGGATGCAACCGCTGTAGGTTTCCAGCTTGTTGATGATGCCGGTAGCCGCATCCTTCTGGTAGTTGAAGAGCTTGTTCCAGATCAGCGTGTCCTGGTAGCCCGTGCGATCGTTGGGCAACACGTCTTCGTCGATGTCGTCGAGGAACTCGTTGAAGATGTTGTAGAGCATCAGGAAGTAGATGCTCTCGGGCGAGTTCTCCTGATAGACCGAGGCGATGTGCTCGCAGATCTGCGCAGTCACGTCCTCCAGTTTGTCGGAGTCGTTCCAGATCTGGTCGAACAGACTGAGGTAGGTAGCCGCAAATGGTGTCTCGTCCATCTTGTTGACGAGATTGGACACCGCATTTCCTTGTTGGTAGCCGAGATCGACAGCGGTGAAGCCGTGCAGGGGCATGTACGCCGTGTCGGTACCGCCAGCCTGCACGCAGGCGAACTGCTGCATGGGCGCTTTGGTGCGATTGCTTTTGAACGTAGCCTTGCGCCGTATCCAGTCAGCACACTCCTTGGCCACCGCCCGCTGGGTGAGCTTGTTTCGTAACTGAATTTCAAATTCGCTGCCGTACAGGCTGCGCTCCCGGTCGAGCTTAGGGATGTGGAACTCCTTGCGTTCCTTGCGAATTTTGTCGGTGACCTCGTTGGCCACAAAGGTAGGCGAGGTGAAGATGAAGTTCAGTTCGTCAATCTTTTCCAGCTCGGCTTTCAACGCCTCGAAGGCGTACATCGAGAAGCACGAAGCGGCGATCTTGAGCCGCGCGCCGGGCCTAAGGGTCTGCTTAAGATCGTCGCCCAGCAGGCGGCTGATGTTGTCGATCAGTTCCATCAGTCGCCAGCCCCGGAGTCTTTGTTAGTCAGGTTGGCGGCAATCCACTCGTCCAGATCGCTGCGCCGAAAGCGCCACGTGCCGCCCAGCTTGAAACCAGGAATTTTCTTGGCTGCCGCGAGCCGATAGATCGTTCGCTCTGTAACCTTCAGATATTCGGCAACTTCCTTGATTGTCAGAATTCCGCTTTCGCTATTGCTGGGCATAAGTTGGCCAACCAGTGGTAAAGGAAGTCATAATAGTGCAGAATTTTCATACTTGCGACTGAAAGAGAACCCCAAGAAGGAATTGACATGGCGAAATCACATCAGGACGAGCCGTTTTTCATCACAGAGAAGGCTGAAGCTGGGATGATCGCCGCCGGTTACGAGTTCGAGCCGCCACCCATTGCCTGCACGGGGCGTTTGCGCGACGTGCTGGAGCGTATGAACGATGACGAGCTGGCATTGCAGCCGGGCGAGATTGCTGCCCAGGAGCGCAAGCACCGGCACAACAAGCGATTTTCAGTCGGCTAAGCTGGACATGGTATTTTTCGTGGCACTGCTTAGGTATGTGTTTTTATATCGTTGTAAATAAAGAGAATTTTAGTGTTATTTACAATAGAGTGGGAATGATCCCGCGTCCGGCATCGACCGGCATCAAAGAGCATTAAAACACCTATAAGCCCGCGTAATTGCGGGCTTTTTTTAAGGTGAAATTGCTCCGGAAGTCCCTGTAAAACAAGTGGTGGTTTTTTGTTAAATTGAGCTCCATTCTGCCATTTTGTCGCGCATCAGGTTACTTAACAGTGAGAAAATTGGTGGTTGTGTGCGCCCTGCCAGACGTATAATCGCAAATTGTGATGGGTCTGATACGGGGCGTACCGGAACTTCCACCAACTGGCCGCTTGTTATCAAATCATGGGCAGGGGCAATAACACCGTAATAAATCGTCTGGCTGTTCAGCGCGGTTTGTAAAAGTCCGTCAATTGCATCGGAATGAAATGTAACACTTTTATCAGGATGAGCCTGTGCTCCATAAATCGTAATCATATTGCGAATTTGTTCTGGCGCAAGAATCGTTGTTGCCAATGGCCAGGGGCGCAAATCGGCAAAGCTGACCTTATCACGCTGCAAAAGCGGATGATTGCGATTGACAAGAAAACCTGTGCGTAAAACAGGAAGCATTTCAATCTGCAAATCGGCAGTTACACTCACACCGCGTATTTCCACCACCAGCATATCCAGCGTTCTGTCACGCAGTGCCTGCACCTGTAAAGGAATGGCGCCGCGCATGAGAAGAATATGCAGTGATGGATTGGTGGCGGAAAACTGGCTGAGAAGCGGCGCGGTGAGAAGGGCGCTTGGTGTGGAGCCAAGGCCGATTTTGATGCGCCCTGCAATGCCCTCATGCTGCTGTTTGACAACACGATAGAGCTCTTCCGTTTCAAACAGAACACGCTGTGCATGATCAAGAATCACATTGCCAAAAGCCGTGACCTCGCAGCGTTTGCCAATTCTGTCCACCAGTTTCATGCCCAATTCCGCCTCCAGCTGGGCAATGCTGCGGGACAGGGCGGGCTGCGTCAAATGCACATATTCTGCGGCCTTGGTAAAAGAGCCTTTCTCCGCCAACGCAATAAAGTGTCGTAATTGCTGAATATTCACGAAATTTCTCTAAATTATTATGCGCGTTATGCATGGTAATTAAAGTTACTATGCATTGGACAAATAGTAAATCAACTCTTAGCACATATTGATACGCATTAAAGAATACGGGTTGCCGTCATGAAAGATATCAGAACACTGATTGAACGTGATGCTGAGGAATTTATTGCGCTGCGGCGTGATCTGCATCAGCACCCTGAGCTGGCATTTAATGAAAGCAGAACCGGTGATATTGTTGCCTCCCTGCTGGAAAAATGGGGTTACCATGTTGAACGCAATATTGGCACGACAGGCATTATTGGCCAGTTGCGCAATGGCGAAGGCTCCGCAGCAATAGGGCTGCGTGCGGATATGGATGCCTTACCGATTTTGGAAGAAACCGGCCTGCCATATGCAAGTGTTAATAGCGGCATCATGCATGCCTGTGGCCATGATGGCCACACAACAATGTTACTTGCTGCGGCCAAGGCTCTTGCCGGACGGCGTAATTTTAACGGTACTGTTAATCTGATCTTTCAGCCGGCTGAAGAATATGGTCGTCCCGACAGCGGCGCCGCACGCATGGTTGCAGACGGGGTGTTTGAGAAATATCCGTGCGATGCGATTTTTGGCATTCACAATATGCCGGGTGTGCCGCAGGGGCAGCTGCATTTTTATGACGGCTCCATGATGGCATCTTCCGACAGTGTCACAATTACCATTGAAGGGCGCGGCGGTCACGGGGCACAGCCTCATACGACTGCAGATCCGATACTGGCTACCGCAGCTATTGTTGTGGCTTTGCAATCTGTTGTCTCCCGCAATATCAATCCGCTTGATGCGGCTGTGGTTACGGTTGGCGTGATGCAGGCCGGTGCTGCGAATAATATTATTCCGGAAACGGCGCGGATTGAGCTGACAGTGCGTTGTTTTAAGCCTGATATTCGCGATCTTCTGGAGCAGCGTATCCGTGATCTGGTTGCAGCGCAGGCGCAAAGTTTTGGCGTGAAGGCGCATATAGATTATTGCCGCGGTTACCCTGCCTTGCAAAACTCTGCCGCAGAAACGGAATTTGCCCGCCATGTTGCAGAACAATTTGCAGGTAAAGAAAATTTTGTTGCGCAAACCACACCTATGACCGGCAGTGAGGATTTTGCTTTCATGCTGGAGAAGTGCCCCGGCTCTTATATTTTTCTGGGCAACGGGAATGAGCAGGGCGCGCAAAGCTGTGCGCTGCATAATCCTGGCTATGATTTTAATGATGCGAATATTGTTGAGGGTGCCGCTTATTGGGTGGCGCTGACGGAGGCGTTCCTGAACGGCGAAACACGCCGCAAGGGCTGATTTTTCAAAGCATGCCGCATGGAGTTGCAGCTTTGCGGGCTTTGAAATTTTTGAGTATCGCATGTTTGCAAATGCTGGATGAAATATTCAGTTGCGCCATGCAGGGAGCATTTTGAGCCGAAATTCCCAAACGAATTTATGCGCCAATAATGTAAAAAAAAACAATGAATTAGAGCATTTGACGCTTTTATTGAAACTCAAATGCTCTAAACTTACTGGAGGATAATTATGAGCGCTTCTGTTATGCATGCGCCGCATCCGGCCACGGGGGATATGTCGGGGCAGGCCGGCAAGCCGCCGGTCAAGGCTATTGCGGCAGCTGTTGCCGGTAATGCACTCGAATTTTACGATTTTATCGTTTATTCGTTTTTTGCCGTTTATATCGGGCAAACTTTCTTTCCGCTTGGCAGCGAAACCGCAAGCCTGCTGGCCTCAGTGGCGGTGTTTGGCGTGGGGTTTTTTACCCGTCCGCTTGGCGGGGTGCTGATCGGCGCTTTTGCCGATAAGGCAGGCCGCCGCGCTGCCATGATCTTGACTGTATCACTGATCACAATTGGCACATTGGGGCTTGCCGCAACACCAAGCTATGAAACAATCGGGATTGCCGCACCGATTATTGTGCTGGTTTGCCGTTTGTTACAGGGGCTTGCACTTGGTGGTGAGGTGGGGCCTGCATCATCCATGCTGATTGAAGCTGCACCAAGCGACAAGCGCGGCCTTTATGCCAGCTGGCAGATTGCCAGCCAGGGGCTTGCCGTTGTGGCCGGTGGTTTGATGGGGGTATTGGTTTCCTGGTATCTCCCTCATGAGGATTTGGTATCCTGGGGATGGCGTATTCCTTTTATCGTTTCTCTGGCGCTTATTCCGCTGGCGGTTTATATTCGCCGTGCATTGCCTGAAACACTGGAAAACCCAAGTGATAAAACGGGTGCGCAGATTGTATCTTCCGTTTTCTCTAATCACACCCGCTATTTGGTGCTTGGCATTCTGGTTATGCTCTCCACCACGGTTTCCACACAGGTTGGTAATTATATGACCACCTATGCCATTCAGACATTGAAACTGCCGGCAACCCTTGCACAGGCAGGTACAGTGCTTGGCGGCACCATGACTTTTCTTTTTGCGCTTGTTGCCGGTTATCTTGCAGATAAATATGGGCGCAAGGGTGTGATGATCTGGCCGCGTATTGTACTGATGCTGGCCATCATCCCGTTGTTTTTCTGGCTTTCTGCTTCCAAGGATGCAACGGTCTTGCTGATTGTGACAGCTTCTGTCACGCTGCTTACCTCAATGAGCGGCGCGGCAACACTGATTGCCATACCTGAAATGATGCCGATCGCATTGCGTGCCACAGGCGTGTCGCTTATTTATGCAATCGGTGCAACGCTCTTTGGCGGAACAACGCAGTTTATCATTACATGGCTGATCGGCATTTTCGGCTCTGTGGCGCCGGCTTATTATGTGGTGGCAACCAGCGTGATTTCGCTTGTTGCCATGTTTATGATGCCGGAAACCCGCGATTATGATGTGAAACGCTGATAGAACAACATTCCCTGAAAAGCAAAATGTGTATTTTCAGGGCATCGTGCTGTTTTCCGGTTAAATATGCGTTGATGCAGATTTGAGAATGGACAGAATGGCTGCTCTGGTTTAGCCATGCTGTTTTATAATAAGGCGGCGACGGGCTATAAATCTGTCGCCGCTATTTTCAGATAATGCCGCAAGGGCCGGAGCATTGTATCATTTTGGCTGAAAATGAAATGTTCTGAGACGATTAAAGGGAATAAGGTGAAGCAGCGTTTGCGCGAAGTGCTTGATGAGATAGGCACTGAACTTCAAAAAGAGCGTTTGCGTGGCAAGGTCGCCGATTATATTCCGCCTCTTGCACAGGTTGATCCGGCAAAATTTGGCATGGCCGTTATGCTGCATGACGGCACTTTGATTTCTGCCGGCGATGCAGCTGAAAAATTCTCCGTACAAAGCATTTCTAAAGTCTTTGCTCTTACTCTTGCGCTTGGCAAAAGAGGGGATGCGATCTGGCATCGCGTGGGGCGTGAGCCATCGGGTGATCCGTTCAATTCAAGCATTTTACTGGAGCTGGAAAAAGGTATACCGCGCAACCCGTTTATCAATGCCGGAGCAATTGTTATTGCCGATATTTTGCTCAGTTCCCATCAGCCACGGGAAACGATTGGTGAAATTGTGCGCTTTGTGCAATCCGTATCGGAAGATGACGATATTTTTATTGATGAATTTGTGGCACGAGCAGAAGATCATACCGGCTTTAACAATGCTGCGCTTGCCAATCTTTTAAAGGCGCATAAAAATCTGGATAATGCCCCGCCGCATGTTTTGGGGGTCTATCACCATCAATGTGCGCTGGCTATGTCTTGTGAGCAGCTGGCGCGTGCGGGTTTGTTTTTATCAGCATCCGGCTGCAATCCGCTTAGTGGTCACCGCATTATCAGTGTGGAGCGTGCGCGGCGCATTAATGCGCTGATGATGACCTGCGGCCATTATGATGGGTCGGGTGATTTTGCCTTCCGGGTCGGCGTTCCGGCCAAAAGCGGGGTGGGCGGCGGCATATTGGCGGTTGTGCCCGGTATTGCCTCTGTTGCCGTGTGGTCGCCGGGGCTTAATCAGCATGGCAATTCAATGCTGGGCACCCGCGCTCTGGAGATGTTGTGCCGGCAAATGAACTGGTCGGTTTTCGGATAAAATGCGATATTTCCATATTATTGTGAGAAAAGCCGAAACGCATCTGTAATGCTGTGATTATGACCGCCCGTTACAAAACAGGCAATATGCCCTTATTCGTCTGATCGAAAATGCCCGGTTTAAAATTAAGTGAAATATTGCTTTTGCTGGGCAGGCTCTGTATCGGTCGGTTGAAAAACACAAAAGACGCATATGAGGATCTCATATTTTTATGGCTATGGTTGTGAATACGGTCTGGATCGGCAATGAGTTGGGAACCGTGCATGCAGCCTGTCTGCGCTCTTTTGTGCGGCATGGCCATGATGTTGTATTGCACGCCTACGGCCGCCCGCATGATACACCGGAAGGTGTTCGTCTTTTTGATGCGAGCAAGCTGATGAAAGAGGATGAGATTGTTCTGCATAAAAAGACCAATAGTCTTACTTTGGCTTCAGACCGCTATCGTTACCGTATTTTGCGGGAGGGGATGGGGCTCTATGTGGATTGCGATATTTATTGCGTGCGCCCGTTTATAGAAAGTGACTATGCTTTTGGCTGGCATAGTGATGATACAATTAATAATGCCGTGCTCAATGCGCCGCAGGGCAGTGCATTCCTGCAACAGGTGCTGAGTGCTTCGGAGGATTTGTATTTTATTCCGCCCTGGTTCAAAAAGCACAAGGCTGCCTATGCGCGTCTTCGCAAGGCGCTGGGCATCCCCATGCATATTTCCAGACATAAATGGGGAACAATCGGCCCGAGCCTGATTACCCATTGCGCAAGGCAATGTAACCTGCTGGATAAGGTAAGCGCGATTGATGTTTTTTATCCGCTGCATTGGGATCAGCTGGATCTGCTTTATGAACGCGGCCTCAGTGTTGCGGATCTGACCACATCGCGCACGCTTGGCGTGCATCTTTATAACTCGGCGCTTAAAAATCGCCCTGTTATTAAGGATACGCCTTTATATGAGATAATTTCATCCTGAAATATGAATGCCCGGCAGGTTTCTATGAAATGCTATCTCATTAATCTTGATCGCTCACCCCGGCGGCTTGCAACAATGCAGGCACAATTTGAGCGTTATAATATAGTCTTTTCGCGGGTTGCGGCTGTGGATGGCAAAAATTTGAGCCGGCAGACGCTGGAACAGCTGACAGATCCTGCAAGCCGCTGGGAAATTCCTCTGCCTGCAAGTGAAATAGGCTGTTTTCTGAGCCATAAAAAATGCCTGCAGCTTGTTGCGGAGGGGGCGGAGCCATTCGCAGCAATTTTTGAAGATGATGTCACCCTGTCACAGGATATTGGCCACTTCCTTGCCGGTAGCAGCTGGATACCGGATGATGCGGATATTGTTAAAATTGATACGAATGAAACAATTGTCTTGCTGGATGATTTAAAATCAATTGATCAGACACAGCGGATGATAGCGCGCCTGTGCAACAAGCATTTGTGTTGCGGTGGTTATATTGTCTCCCGCAAGGCTGCCCGTCTGATTTTGCAGCATATGGATCTTATATCTGTGCCGGTTGACAATTTAATCTATGATCCGGCCTGCGGGTTGTTTTCACAATTAACCAGCTATCAGCTTGTTCCGGCGCTGTGCAAGCAGATTAATGCAGATAGTCTTATTGAGGCAGACCGCAGAGAGCTGCGCAAACACTATAAAAAGCGCCCGTCTTTGCCTGTTTTGATCTGGCGGGAAATGATGCGCCCCTATAAGCGCAATGCGCATATTATAGGGCCGAAAAATATCTGGAGGCGCCTTACCAGCTCCAAACGCTGGCTCAAAGTTCCGTTCCGGTTCTGATTGCTTCCCGCAAGGGAAGAGGCGCATTTTGATATGCTGTTTTATCAAGGCGATGGGGATGGCTTGAAACGCACCACAAAACGGTGCCTGTCTCCCGGATAAATCAGATTTACAAAAGTAATAAGCATATTATCCTGCCATGTGCGGCGGGTGATGGAAATACAGGCTGTGCGCTCAACCACCTGCAATTTCCGGGCTAATATTGCATCGGCTGATATTGCGCGCAATGAGTGTTCGCCATCGGTAAAGGGAATATTGCTTAACAGCCAGCTTCCCGGCGGGTCATCTTTAAAATCAAAATTCTCCAGTTGCGGCATGGCATCCAGATTGATCTGGCGGTTCTCTATGGTAAAGGGCAGATTATCCGCATAATGCATCACATCAAGCGTCAGAATACGCGTGCCCAATGGCACACCGACATGGCGGGCATCAAGAAGATCAGTTATTTTGCGCACACTGCGGGCAGTGATTTCAAAAGAATAAGCACGGTCAATGGACAAAACCTCGGCACGAATATCCTGAATACGCAGCAAAGGCTCTTCAATACGCGGCTGGGCTACAAAAGAACCGGAGCGGCGCTTGCGCGTAATAATGCCGGAGGCTGCAAGGCTTGAGAGCGCCTTATTTACTGTCATTCTTGAGCATTGATAGGTCTCAACCAGTTCCCGCTCTGTCGGAATGCGTGTGCCGGGCGCCCATTCGCCGGTGGTTATTTTATGCTCAATATCCCGCTGGATCTCGGCATAAAGTGCCGGATTTTGTTTTTCCGCTGTTTCATTATCCATGGCAGAAAGCGCCTTTTAAAAAATTGAGCATTTGCGGGCTGGGCATATAAAGCATAAGACAAAGTGAGAGCATTTTAGTGCTTTTATTAAAAATAAAAATGCTCCGGAATTCGCTTTCATGTATGCATAGCAGCGCAGTCTTTGTTAATTGTAAATACTCACTTGTAATTACCGGCGCCCGGCAGGCTTTGGGCCGATGTAAGCGAGCCGGCAAAAAAGGCCATATTGGCAGCGGCAATCAGGGCTGCGGCTTGCGCATCTGTCTGTGCCAGTCTGGCATCAAGCAGTGCATTATTGGCTTCATTCACCACGGTGATGGTGCCAAGGCCGTTTTTATAGGATTCAAGCGCAGCATCAAAGGCTACAGATGAGGTTTGCACCAGTATTGTTGCCGCTTTATTGGCGGCAAGGGCGGTTTTGAGCGTGTTGGAGGCCACCACAATCTGGGTTACGGCATCAAGCTGCACACGGCGGAAAGTTTCTGCGGCGGCATCGGCGGCGGATTGGGCATTTTTTAATTGTGCTGCCCGCAAGCCGCCGTCATAGAGCGGCATGGTTGCCCCGATAAGCACGCTGCGCCGCGATGACTGATTGCCGATATCCGGCAGGTTGCCGGCATTAAAACTGCCGGAATTGGAAGACAGCGCCGCAGCAACAAAAACTTTGGGCATAAAACTTGCCTGCGCAGCCTTGATGCCGGACTGGCTTGCCTGCATGGCGGCATAGCTGGCCAGAACATCAGGGCGGCGTGCCAGCGCGCTTTCAAGGGCGGATTGGGTTATCCCGTTAAAACCGGCAGGCAGCTTTCGGTTCAGCGCCGTATCAATCCTGATATCCAGCGTGGCATTAACCCCCATTGCAGCCAAAAGCAGCTGATAGGCATTTTGTTGCTGCCCCTGAGCGCGCACCAAGCGCAATTCAGACTGGGCAACCTGCTGGCGCGCCAGTGCCAGTTCCACCGTTGTTGCCCGCCCTTCATTGAGCTTTGCCTGCACTGCTGCAAGAACTGCCTTGCTATTGGCAAGGGTGCGGGCGGCAATGCGCTGGCCGGAAACGGCTGCGCCATATTCATAATAGGTGCGGGTAACATCAAAAATCACCTTTTGATGCATGGCATTATAGGTGACATTGGCTGCAAAAGAGAGATGGCGTGCAGCTTCCGTGAGGGCAGCACGCTGGCCAAAATCAAACACAAGCCATTGCAATGCAACGGATGGTGCAACGCCTTTCAGCGTTGTATCCACATTGCGCTCACCAATAAGCGGAATATCCACCGGTGTGGTTGTTTTTTGCACGCCTCCAATGACATTGGCGGTAATTACCGGCAGAGAGGCTGCTTCTGTCATGCCGACAGCAAGGGCGGCCTGTTTTGTCTTTTCCCATGCAGTGCGCGTTGCCGGATTGCTGAGCTGTGCCAGATCAATCAGTTGGGCAAGGTTATAGCTGTGGCTCGTATCCACTGTTACCGGACTGGCAATGAGTGCGAGCGCCGGATTTGCCGGCACGCTGAAATCGGCCGCGCCGGTGTTCTGTTCCGCTTTGCCGACTTTGTCCTTGCTTGGCACAAAGGGCTTATCCGGTGCAGGCGGTGCAAGCTCCAGCGCATCGGTTGCGCAGCCGCTTAAACCTGTACCGAGAGCAAATGCAGCAAGCACCATCCAGGCGGGCGCGTGTTTTTTCTGGCTGGTGGTCATAGTTTGCTATCCGCTATCATTGTTTCAAGCTCGGTGATTTGTTCTGCAATTATCTGTGGTGTCAGGTTATCCGGTTGGCTGCTGGCTGGCTGGTTATTGTCAGAATGCGGGTTTGTGCCCGCAATGGGTTGTTTGTTGAGGATTCTCTGAGACAGTATATGCAAGCGCTCAGAAAAGTCAGACATGTTTTCAGCCGAGAAGCAAATCTCCCTGTTCAGTGTGGCAAGAACATCCGTATATTTACGATATGCCTGTTGCTGATCTGTTGTTGGCCGTAATGAGGCAGGTTCAAAGGGGAGCAGATAAAAACAATAGCGCACTTCGCCAAGTGCCTGTTCAATTTCTGATATTGTTGCGATTTTTTCCATCCGCTGTTCAGGCGGGGTGGCAGCCAGTGCCGCAATCTTGCTGAGTGCTTTGGAGAGGTTGCTGCGGATTGTCTCGCTGACGGGGGTCGGCCATACCAAAGTGGAAATCAGATAAACCGCAAAATTGCCAACGAGAATGCCGATAATACGGTCACGCGCGGTGTCCATATCTGTGGTCGGGCCAAACCCCTGCAATACGGTGAGTGTAAAAGCAAGGCCGATCTGCACACCGGCATAGGAAATTTTATTGGATCCCGCTGCAACCCATGCAGCAAGCAAGACTGTAAAAAATACCAGTACCATCAGTGCGCTGACTGTTTCCATATGCGGCAGCAGATAAAGAATGGAAACGGCACCAATAGCCGCACCGATAAGGCAGCCGCTGATGCGCAGCAGCAATTTATGAATTGTATCGCCTGCCGTGCCGAGTGAGGCAACATAGCAGGTGACCATAGCCGTATGAATGCCCTGCCAGTTGATTGCGGCATAAAACATATAGCACAAAATTGCGGCCAGCGTGGTCTTTAAGGCAAAACGCTGATAAGCCGGATTGGTAAAGGCATCGGCTGCAAAAAAACTGTCATTCTCGCCTTTTGCATAGGCGGTTTGCTCTGCACCTGCAATATTGCGCAGGGCCTGCAAAATACTATTGAATACAGTATTGTTTTGGTGCGGTACAGCACAGGCGGCAGGTTGCGGCAGCGGGGTGCCGTTATCCAGAGCCTGCACCATGGCATCAATCTGCTCTTGATAATGTTGACAGGAATTTTCCGGTGCTGTTTGCGGCAGGGCAGAAGCGGCAAATATCAGCTGATAGGAGGCGGCAATATCGGCTTTGATTTTTGCAGTTTTTTCCTTTGATGTCTGATGCAGAATTTTGATGAGCATAAAGCGTTTGTGACTGTCATCATTACCGGCCTCCAGCCTGTCCTGCAGCGCCTGGTTCTGTGATGGACGGGGGATTTGCAGGGCATTGCGCGCAATCATCAGTCTTTCGCGCAGTTCTTCACGCTGCAGGCTCAGGCTCCAGCGCCCGAAAAACAGGCTGAATCCTGCAATCATGAACATTGGCAATATGGCCATTTCCCACGCATAGCGCAGGGCAAGCGAAATGACACCGTTAAGCGGCACGTCATTCACAAGCGTCAGAATAAAAACAATAATTAGCGCAATAATACTGCCGCCTTCACCAAGTTTGCTGGCCGCGCCGATAAAAATAAAGATGAAGGAGACAATGATCATAACCACAATGCGAACAAGCGCAGATTCAACGCTTGATTGTATAACGGGGATCATTAATGCAACCATCAGGCTAATGGCGATGATGGCAATTGTGGCAACAAGGGTATTTTCTGCCCCGTCAGCCTTCATGAGAAAAATAACCAGATAACAGCTGATTGCCGCTTCAGGAATGTGAAACATCATGGCAAAGCCTGTTACCAGGGCGCAAACGGCAGCAACACGCCATGCAGTTGCCGCACGCCCCGGAAACGGAGCCAGATCCGCTAATGTTTCGCGCAGGGCAGAGCGCAGAGTGGTATCAGCACTTGTTGCCATTATGCACAGTCACCACGGCTGAGGCGCCGACACGAGTCAGCTCTGCAGGAGGGTCAATCAGTTTGACCCGCACCGGAAAACGCTGGGCAATGCGCACCCAGTTGAGAGATTTTGGCACATAAGGCAGATTGCGGGGAATATTGATCAGCTCTTCCGAGCTGACACCCCAGCCGATCCCTTCAATACGGCCTTTGATTTTTACCGAATTGTCAGCCAGAATGCGAATAGTTGCGCAGTCGCCAATCCTGATACTATCCAGTTCTGTTTCAGGAAATGTTGCCGAAGCATACCAGCTTGAGGCATCAATAAGTGTGAAAACCGATTGCCCGGGGGCAATAATCTGCCCGGCGCTGTTAATGACACCAACAATATAGCCGTCATGGGGGGCATAGACCTTGCTGTTGTCGAGATTGTGTTGCGCCAATGCAAGAGCTGCCTGTCTGGCGCGCACAAGCGCCTGAGAACTGTCAAGCGTGCCGACAAGTGCATTGGCCGCTTCTGCCTGTTTGACTGCCTGTGTCAGGCTGATCCGCGCATCATTGCGCAATGTGCGGGCATCATCAACCTGTTGTTTGGTGACATAGCCTTTGGGGCTTAGCGCCTCAAGGCGCTTGAGGGAGGCTTCCGCAAGATTAAGATTGGTGCGTGCACGCGTTACCTGCTGGTCGGCAATCAGTGCGTTTTGTGTTTCTGCCTGCAATGTGCGGCGCTGGGCTTCCAGAGTTGCCTGCGCAATTTCCAGATCAGCCGTGGTTTGCTCAACAATCAGCTCAAGTGGTTTCGGGTCAATCGTAAAAAGCAGCTCACCTTTTTTAACATATTGGTTCTCTCTCACGTTGAGCGTGAGAATGCGCCCCGGGACAGTTGCGGCAATATTGACAAGGCTTGCGCCGATGACGGCATCTTCTGAGAGCGGATTATTATGTGCCTGCCGCAGATAGAGCCAGCCGGCAATCAATGCGGCTATAACGGCAATAGCAGTCAGCGCCGTTCCGTAGATATTGTAACCTTTTTTGCTATAGGCGTTCGTTTCCATAATTACCGGCCATATACTACAAGCGCCAGCCCGCAGGCTATGGCGATTACCATTGCCGTATAAGCAGTCAGACGAAAATTAAGAATATCATCTATTCCCGTGCGGATGAAAACTGCGCGCAACAATAGCACAATGATCAGCGCAATAAACAAACATGACATCCAGGAAGGGAAATATGCCCCGAATAATGAAAATGAAGGGCCTGACAGCACTTTAAACGCCCCCGTTATAAACCATTCTATTCAAAACATGCCTTTTCCGGCCACGCAATGCCAATACTGGAGAAATACACAATAAGGATACTGGCTGAAAGGTCTTTCAGATCCAGTTTTATCAGAGCACTTGATTGCTTCAGCAAAAAAACTGAAATGCTCCGGGAATCGTCTCTTGGCTTATACCAATATCCTCATGGATTATGAAGCATGTATTTTTCTTGCAAAGAAATGACCATGAGAAAAATAGAGCAAAAAATATGGATATTAATGTGTATTTCCTTTGGTTTAATTAACTTTGTATTAGTAATTAATACTTAATTTTACGACTATTGATATCAATACATATATTTTTTTTCAATAAAAATCTTAAGAATTCAAGGATATTAATTTATTAATATTCTTTTATTATAAAACTTTTGGCTTTTTATAGGCTTGTTTATTTCAAAGGGAATTCGGCATGAAGAGCAAAACTGCGCAGTCGCAATTCAGTGGTCTGGATGATGTTTACGCATCGCTTGAACTGTCCTCATCGTTACCCAGGTTTAAATTTCCTGCACATGAGCGCGACCCGCGCAATGTATTTGCGGCGGTGCGTGATGAGTTGATGCTTGACGGCAATTCCCGCCAAAATCTTGCAACATTTTGCCAGACATGGGTTGATGAGGAAATTCGTGACCTGATGAATCTGTCGATCGACAAAAATATGATCGACAAGGATGAATATCCTCAGACTGCAGAGATTGAAGCGCGCTGCGTGCATATGATTGCCGATTTGTGGAACGCGCCGGACGCTGCTAGTACAATGGGTTGCTCTACCATAGGTTCATCGGAAGCTGCGATGCTTGGCGGGCTTGCGATGAAATGGCGCTGGCGCAAAAAACGTGAGGCACAGGGAAAATCCGCCGATAAGCCAAATATGATTTGCGGCCCCGTTCAGATTTGCTGGCATAAATTTGCCCGTTATTTTGATGTTGAATTGCGTGAAATACCGCTGGAGGGTGACCGCCTGATTATGAGCCCTGAAGAAGTGCTCAAGCGCGTTGATGAAAACACGATCGGCGTTGTTCCCACTATGGGTGTTACATTCACATGTCAGTATGAACCGGTCAAGGCGGTTCATGAGGCGCTTGACAAGCTGCAGCAGAAAACCGGGCTTGATATTCCCATCCATGTGGATGGGGCAAGCGGTGGTTTTCTTGCGCCGTTCTGCGCGCCGGATATTGAATGGGATTTTCGTCTGCCGCGTGTAAAATCCATCAATACATCCGGTCATAAATTCGGTCTGGCTCCGTTAGGCGCGGGCTGGGTTGTCTGGCGTGAAGCCTCCGATCTTCCGGAGGAGCTGGTGTTTAATGTGAATTATCTTGGCGGCAATATGCCGACTTTCGCGCTGAACTTTTCGCGCCCGGGCGGGCAGATTATTGCGCAATATTATAATTTTCTGCGTCTTGGCCGTGATGGTTATGCAAAAATTCACAATGCCTGCTATGAGACAGCGCAATATCTCGCGGCAGAAATTGCACGGCTTGGGCCGTTTGAAATTATCTTCAACGGCGATAGCCTGAAGGGAATTCCGGCATTGGCATGGAAATTGCGCAAACAGGCA
This sequence comes from Pseudochrobactrum albidum, assembly GCF_051851455.1. NCBI lineage: Bacteria > Pseudomonadati > Pseudomonadota > Alphaproteobacteria > Hyphomicrobiales > Brucellaceae > Pseudochrobactrum > Pseudochrobactrum albidum. Next base: position 202,834 of record NZ_JBPVTR010000024.1, on the reverse strand, counting down.
AATATTGGCGGCTATACATTATATGATTTTGCGGATCGTTTGCGCAGCCGTGGCTGGCAAGTGCCCGCTTATTCTATGCCGGCCCATCGTGAAGATCTGGTGGTGCAGCGTATTCTGGTGCGCCACGGCGTCAGCCGCGATCTGGCCGGCCTGTTGATTGATGATATGAAGCGGGCGCTGGATTATTTCGAGAAACATCCGGTTACCAAACCGCTTTCTGCCGCAGAGGCCAGCGGTTTTAATCACGGATAGGCTGCATCACGGCCTGCTGCCGGTATATCCTGAGCATTTCTGATCGTTTCCATGATGTGACGTTACAACTTGCAGCGTCACATCTGGTGAGGTCTGAAAAATATATCCGGTTTTTTCCGGCATCTGCGTAATAAGCGCTCCTGTTATTCTGAGACCGATTTTTTTTAAATATATTTTTGTCTGGTTAATATTATCCGCAACCGGTGCGGCCCGCTGATATCTTTTTCAGAGCATTGACGCGTTAAAATGACGAAACGATTTGTGTGAAGATAATACAATAAAACAAATGCTTAGCGCGGTTCCGGCATTTTATAGAAACTATTTTAAAAAAAGCGAAGCTGTCTCCGGTTCCTGTTTATAGGAGAATTGCATTGGTTAATCCCCCAAAGGCCAAACCGGCCAAACAATTGTCTCTCTTAGGCTTTTTCGCAATTACTGCCTCTATGGTCATGGCAGTCTATGAATATCCGACATTTGCAACTTCTGGTTTCAGTCTGGTTTTCTTTTTACTTCTCGGCGGTTTGCTCTGGTTTATTCCGGTGGGCTTATGCGCAGCGGAAATGGCGACGGTTGAAGGCTGGGAGGAGGGCGGTGTTTTTACCTGGGTTTCGAATACGCTGGGCGAAAAATGGGGCTTTGCGGCGATTTCTTTTGGCTATTTGCAGATTGCTATCGGCTTTATCCCGATGCTTTATTCTGTACTCGGCGCATTATCCTATATTCTTGACTGGCCTGCGCTTAATGAAGATCCGCTGACAAAAACCATCGCGGCGCTGGTCATCCTCTGGGGGCTGGCTTTTACCCAGTTTGGTGGCACCAAATATACGGCGCAAATTGCCAAGATCGGCTTTTTCGGCGGTATTCTTCTGCCTGCCGCTTTTCTTGTGCTCCTGGCAATCGGTTATCTTGCCAGCGGTGCGCCTTTGGCCATTGAAATGTCGGCTGCAACCTTCTTTCCTGATTTCACCAGAATTGGCACGCTGGTGGTTTTTGTCGCCTTTATTCTTAGCTATATGGGCGTTGAGGCCTCTGCTACACATGTCAATGAAATGAAAAATCCGGGCCGTGATTATCCGCTGGCCATGTTATTGCTGATGATCGTTGCAATCTGTCTCAGTTCCATTGGCGGCCTGTCTGTTGCCTCGGTCATTCCCCATGCGGAGATTAACCTTTCCGCAGGTGTTGTACAGACATTCAAGGTGCTGATTACACATTATGGCGCAGGCTTTGAATGGCTCCTGCGCATTGTGGCCGTTCTGTTGGTGCTTGGTGTTCTGGCAGAAATTGCTTCATGGATTGTAGGGCCGTCCCGCGGTATGTATGTAACCGCGCAAAAGGGTATTCTGCCGGCCTCATTTGCCAGGGTAAACCGGAATGGCGTGCCCGTCACTCTGGTAATTTTTCAATTATTGCTGACCTCTGTGGCACTGATCGTCCTCACCAATACCGGCGGCGGCAATAATATGTCATTCCTGATTGCATTGGCGCTGACTGTGGTAATTTATTTGTGCAGCTATTTCCTGTTATTTTTGGGCTATATTCATCTGATACGCAAACAACAGGAGAAGAAGCGTTCGTTTAATATTCCGGGCGGCAATGGTTTCAAAATTCTGGTGGCCGCGGTTGGTTTTGTCATTTCTGCTCTGGCTTTTGTTGTGTCTTTCTTTCCGCCAAGCTCGTTGCCGGGTGCTGCAGCGGATGAAACCTATGTGATCCTGCTGATGGTCAGTTTTGCAATCGTTTTTGCCCTGCCATTCATCATCTATGCAATCCACGACAAACGCGATCGAAAGACCAATGTCACAATGGTGCCGATCAATACACAAAACGCACCTGCAGGTCATTTCTTTCTCAATCCGCGCGCCCGCTCATCGCATCATCTTGTGGTGAATGATAAGAAAATACCGGCCGGCAAGTAAAGCCCAGGTGTTCCAAAACATTCCAAATCGTGACGCACCGGCTCTTGTAAGGCAGCCGGTGCGAAATTGTCTGGCCTGAAAATCAAAACAATCTGTTGGAATTTATTGTAAATAAGCATTGTTTGTTGAATATAGATTTTAAAAAGATAATTCTTTTATCATAAAAACTATGTTCACCAGTCTGGATAACCCTGAAGGGAAGCGTGTATGTCTCTTATTTCATCACTTATGCCGTTGATTACAGATATACCGTCCTGGCAGGTGCCGAGCGATTTATGGCTGGCCTGTACGGCATTATTATTCCGCGATAATAGCGGCGGCGCCTATGCGGGGCGCACAATGGAATTATCGATGGAGCTGCCTTATGTGGTGGCAAGCATTCCGGCCGGGCATCAGTTCTCATCTCTGGTGGAAGGTCATGAGCCGCTCAGCTTTCAGGCGAAATATAATATTTTTGCCATCACTGTTCCCAATGGCAGCCTTGCAGATCTCAAGATTGTAGAGGGGGTGAATGAACAGGGGCTGACATTCAGCGTTTTGGCTTATGCCGGCGCTTCCGGCCCTGCGGCCAATGCGGTCAAAACCAAGGCGCTGCTGGCTGCGGTTGATCTGGGGGCATGGGTGCTTGGTCAATTTGCCGATACTGCCGAAGTGAAGGCTGCCCTTTCTGAAAACACGGTTATATTGACAGCCCTTGCACCGCTCCGTGGTGCGAAGACACCATTCCATTTTGTGGTGCATGATCGTTGCGGAAAATCGATAGTTATTGAGTTTTCCGATCATAAGCAGAATGTTTATGATAATCCGGTGGGGGTGATGACCAACGGGCCGGAATTCACCTGGCATCTTACCAATCTTAATAATTATACTTTCCTGAATAACATGGATCAGTCATCCGGAAAATTCGGTGATCTTTGTGTGATGCAGCCGGATTCCGGCATTGCCACAGCCGGTCTGCCATCTTCCAACACGTCTGTGGGCCGTTTTGTCCGTGCTGTTTATTATGCCCATTTTGCCGAGAAAACAGCGCCGGAAAAAACAATCCGCGCTCTTGCGCATGTGATGAATAATTTTGACAGGCCGCGTGGTATTACGATTGACCCCAAAAATTCCGGCGGGCTGGAAGTGGAGGACATGAGTGATGACGATCTTGATTATAAGACCGAATATACATCATGGACGACACTTGCAGACCTCACAAGAAATCAGTTTTATATTCGCACTTATGATAATATCAATTACATCCGGTTTGATCTGAACCGCCTGTTTGCGCAGCCGCAGCTTAAAGCAGCACCGCTTGAAAAAATTGCGCAGGCAGAGCAATTGGATGTGACAGATATTTTGTTGAAATAATTACATAAACAGCAAATACAGAGCCGGTATATTCATCCGTACCGGCTCTGTATTTTAAATCCTATCTGTTGTGAAAATCTGCTGACAGGAAAAGCGCGAAAATCATATAATATTGGATATGATTTTCATTCAGCCGGCCAGCGTGTTCTTGTAAATTTTCCCGTTTTTTATAATGAGTTTCATATTCTGATCAGGATCAGAAATAAGCGAAATATCTTCCAGCGGATTGCCGTTAATCAGCAATATATCGGCCAGTGCGCCGGTCTCAATCACACCAAGAGGGGCTGAATAAGGATTGCGCCTACCGGAAAGCGCAAGCAATTGCGCATTGGTGCCGGTTGCCATTTTCAGCACATCTGCATTGTCAAACCAACGGGCAATTTTGGCAAGTTGCCTGCCCTGTGTTGCTGTGCCTTTAGGGTTAAATAAAATATCCGTTCCCCAAGCCATATTCACATTGTATTTTTGGCCAAGGTCAAAGGCACGGATGGTGCCCTCAGCAATCATTTTTTGCTGATCGCGCTGGATTTGCGATGCGTAGACATTGGCATCTTCATCGGCCAGAAATGGTTGAATACTCCACCATGCACCGGCATCAGCCATGCGCCTGACGGTTTCTTCATCGGCCAGCTGGCCATGCTCAATTGATCTGACACCACAGGCCAACGCCCGCTGAATGCCGGGCGAAGTATAGACATGGGCGCAGACATAAGTTCCCCAATCGGATGCTGCATCCACAGCTGCACGAATTTCCTTTTCTGTAAACTGAACGGAATCCAGCGGGTCATAGGCAGAGGCAACACCGCCGCCGACCATGATTTTTATCTGGCTTGCGCCCAGCATAAGCTGTTCACGTACGCGGCGCAGCACCTCAGCCTCGCCATCGGCAATGGCTGAAATGCCGGAAGCCTCTGCAAGGCTGAGATCATTGGCGCTGTGGCGCGGCAAATCTGTGCGCAGACGAAAATCGCCATGGCCGGAGGTTTGTGAAACCATTGCACCGGAAGGATAAATACGCGGTCCTTCAATATGCCCTTCATCAATGGCGCGTTTGAGGGCAAAGGCCGGGCCGCCTGCGTCGCGTATTGTGGTGAAACCGCGCAGCAGGGTGCGGCGTGCTTCTTCTGCGGCGATCAGATGAATATAGGCGCTGTCTGCTGTCATGGCGACCATTTGCGGAATGGCAGCAATGATGCTGTGCCAATGGGCATCAATCAGTCCCGGCATCAGCACATGGTTGCCGCCATCAATAATTTGCGCATCTGCGACAGTTTCACCGGCCCTGAGAATGCCGCCAATGGTTTTTCCCTTGATGAGCAGGCTGCAATTTTCCTGAAGTTTGGCGGATTTTCCATCAAAAATACGAATATTATCGATCAGAAGAAGGCGTTGCGAATCTTGGGCAAAGGCCGGAAAGGCGCCGGCTGTTGCAGCGGCTGTCATTGTTGCGGTCAGGCCGCGCAAGACAGAACGCCGCGAAAGGCCTGCGCCAATGCGCTCATTCAGGCCCGTTATAAGGCTGCTATGGCACAAACAGCCGAAGCCGTGAGCAAATTGCGCGTAGCGGGAGCCCAGATCAGCTTTCATCGGATCGTCCTTTAAATTGATAGTTTCAATATCGTGTCATTATTATCTGTCTGTATCTTCTTGAATATCTGACAGGATAAGGCGGCAGTCTGTCAAATTTTATATTTTAGATATTAATAATATTATTCATTGTAATAAATTACAGAAATGTCACAGGCAGACTAAATATGCTTTTTTCTGATGCCGGTTATCATCAAAATCCGGTGAATAAATATCGCTGATCTTATGCATGATTTTTGCATGCAGATTTACCTGAGCGCCTATTCATGATAATGGCAAAAATGTGGCGCTGTTGTATCGTCTTTATAAAACACTCCACCACAGCATCATTTGCCGCAATCTGCCACAGTAATTACGGGGGATTTGCGGAGAGCATCATCAGCAAGTGTCAGGGCGTTTTATCTGCATAGTCTGACAGGGAGCAACCATGCTGGAAAAATTATTCAGTCTGAAGGAGCATAAGACCAATATACGCACAGAAGTGCTGGCCGGTCTGACCACCTTCCTCACAATGTCTTATATTATCTTTGTTAATCCGGATATCCTTTCCACAACCGGCATGGACCGCAACGCGGTTTTTGTTGCAACCTGCCTTGCCGCGGCACTTGGTTCGGTGGTGATGGCATTTGTTGCCAACTGGCCGATCGGTATGGCGCCGGGCATGGGGCTGAATGCGTTTTTCGCCTTCACTGTTGTTGGTATTATGGGCTTTTCCTGGCAGCAGGCGCTGGGTGCGGTTTTTATCTCCGGTTTGATTTTCTTTATCCTTACTATATCGGGTATCCGCAGCTGGCTGGTTGATGGCATTCCCAAATCATTGCGCAGTGCAATTGCCGCGGGTATCGGCCTGTTTCTGGCCTTGGTAGGGTTGAAAAGCTCTGGGGTGATTGTCGGTAGTGAGGCCACCTTTATCACCCTTGGCGATCTGACCAAGCCTGCGCCTTTGCTGGCGATTTTGGGCTTTTTCATTATGGCTGTGCTGGATGCGCTCAAAGTGCGCGGCTCAATTCTTATCGGTATTCTGGCAATAACAATCCTGTCTATTTTGCTGGGCTATAGTGAGTTTCAGGGTGTTTTCTCCGTGCCGCCAAGTTTGATGCCAACCTTCCTGCAGCTTGATATTATGGGCGCGCTGCATGTGGGCTTTTTGCAGGTTATCCTGGTATTTGTGCTGGTAGAGGTGTTTGATGCCACGGGCACGCTGATTGGTGTGAGCAAGCGCGCCGGTCTTATTCCTGAAGGCAAGCCAAACCGGCTCAATCGTGCATTATTTGCAGATAGTACGGCCATTATCGGCGGCTCACTGATAGGAACCAGCTCCACCACCGCCTATGTGGAAAGCGCATCGGGTGTGCAGGCCGGCGGCCGCACGGGGCTCACTGCATTTGTTGTGGCGCTGTTGTTTCTTGCGGCCTTGTTCATTTCACCGCTGGCGGGCTCTGTACCGGCTTATGCAACCGCACCGGCGCTGATTTATGTCGCTTGTCTGATGATGCGCGAATTGTCTGAGATTGAATGGGATGAGGTAACAGAAGCCGCACCGGCAGCACTCACTGCACTGGGTATTCCGTTTACTTATTCGATTGCCAATGGTCTGGCTTTTGGCTTTATCAGTTATGTGGTGCTTAAAGCCTTTTCCGGCAAATGGCGGGCTATTCATCCGGCAACATGGATTGTTGCGGCACTCTTTATAATCCGCTTTGCCTATGTGCATTAACGGGCAGATTTGCTCATCTTGAAAAGATTATCAGGCTGCCGGATCATTTGTCGGCAGCCTGATTTTTTTATCTTTTGGCAGCAGGCTGTAAGGCGTGCGGAAAAAGATTACGCTCGATCTTCATGAAATGGCATGATAGGGCTTGAGGCGCTGATGGCTGTGTCAGGCTGTGCCGGGCGCGGCAAAAATATTTTCTGAGACTTGAACCAAATAACAGGCATTTCCGTTTTCGATCGGGGCGGCTTTGCCTGACATGCCGGCTTTGCCGGATACAGGCTGTCGGGAGGCGGCAACCATGACTGCAATCGCGCAGATACCGGCGGGCAATCGCTGGGGCAGAGAAATTATTGCTTCTCTCAAACTGGGCTGGCCGCTGATTTTTACCAATCTGTCTCAGGCTGCGCTGACAGCAACTGATGTGATTTTGATCGGTCGCCTTGGCGCTGATACGCTGGCGGCTGCGGTGCTTTCCACCAGTTTTTATCATTCAATGATGATTTTCTGCATGGGGCTCATCTCGGCCACATTGCCGATGATGGCCATGGCACTGGGGCGTAACCGTCATTCTGTGCGCGATGTGCGCCGCACTGTGCGTCAGGGCTTCTGGACAGCCATTATTATCTGTATTCCGTTCTGGATCTTGCTGTGGCACGCGGAAAGTGTCTTTCTTCTTATGGGGCAGCGCCCTGATATTGCAGCACATTCCGTGCAATTGATGCATACGCTGCAATGGGCAATGCTGCCTTATCTTGGTTATATTGGTCTGCGGTCATTTCTGGCGGCGATGGAGCGCCCTTTATGGACATTGCTGATTGCGCTTTTGGCCATCCTGTTCAATGCGATCACGGCCTATAGTCTTATTTTTGGCAAGTTTGGCATGCCGGCGCTGGGGTTGCGCGGCGCCGGCATTGCAACCACAACATCAAGCTGGATGATGTTTCTGGGGCTGGTTGTTGTTGTTTCCACGCATAAAAAATTTCGCCGTTACCGTCTTTTTGGCCGTTTCTGGCGTCCGGACTGGCCGCGTTTTCTGGAATTATGGCGCATCGGCCTGCCTATGGCGCTGACTTTTGCCTTTGAAACCACAATTTTTTATGCGGCAGTACTGATGATGGGGAAAATCGGCCCCACATCGCTGGCGGCTCATGCGGTGGCCATGCAGATAGCATCGTTGAGTTTTATGGTGCCGCTGGGCTTTGGACAGGTGGCAACAGTGCGGGTGGGGCGTGCTTATGGCGCGGGCAATCGTGAATCTGTGGCCTATGCCGGATGGAGCGCCTATACATTGGGAGTGGGTTTCATGGCCTTTATGGGGCTTTTGATGATCCTGATTCCTGAAGTATTTATCAGTGCGTTTATCAATATTCATGATCCGGCCAATGCAGAGGTTATCCGGCTTTGTGTTGCCTTCCTTGTTTTCGCGGCCTTGTTTCAGATTGTTGACGGGGCGCAGGCTGCCGGGGCGGGGATGCTGCGCGGTCTTGGAGATACGCGTATTCCTATGTATCTGGCCTTGTTTGGCTATTGGGGTGTGGGGCTGCCGCTTGGTGCGCTTTTGGCCTTTACCTTCAATTTTGAAGGGATCGGCGTGTGGATCGGGCTGGCCAGCGGCCTTGCAATTGTTGCGGTGCTGATGACGCAGCGCTGGATATACCGCGATCGTTTGAGCAATGTGATCTATGTTTGAATGGGGGAGGCCGGATGCGGGATCTGAATGATCTGAGGTTTTTTGTTGTGGTTGTGGAGCAGGGCGGTTTTGCTGCCGCTGCCCGCAAACTCAATATGCCGCGCTCCCGCCTCAGCCGCCGCATTGGTATTCTGGAAGAGAGTCTCGGTGTGCGCCTTATTCAGCGCACAACACGGCATTTTGCGGTGACCGATATCGGGCGGGAATATTATCGCCATTGCGTGGCCATGCTGGTGGAGGCCGATGCCGCGCAGGAAGTGATTGACAGAATGCGCTCGGAGCCGCAGGGCGTGATCCGTATCAGCTGCCCGCCCACCATGGTGCATTTTCAGATCGGGGATATGTTAACCCGCTTTATGAAGCAAAATCCCAAGGTGGAAATTTTGCTTGATAGCACCAGCCGCCGTGTGGATGTGGTGCGCGAGGGCTATGATCTGGCTTTGCGGGTGCGGTTTCCCCCGCTGGATGACAGTGATCTGATTATCCGCAAATTTGCTGAAAGCCCGCAGCGTCTGGTGGCGCATCCGGCACTGATTGCCGGCTGCAAACACCCCCCTCAACCCGATGAGCTGGCACAATTGCCAAGTCTGGCATGGGATATACAGAAGACAGCTCATGAGTGGTATCTGGAGAACAGGGATGGCGCAAATATGGTGATCCGCCATCAGCCGCGCCTGCTGACTGAAGATATGGTGACATTGCGGCTGGCGGCCTTGCAGGGGCTTGGCATCTGCCAGTTGCCTGCCATGGTGGTGCGTGATGATCTGCGTGCGGGCAGGCTGGTGGATGTGCTTCCGGGCTGGGCGCCACGCAGCGGCATTACTCATGCTGCTTTTCCTTCACGGCGGGGGCTGCTGCCTTCTGTGCGCTCACTTTTGGATTTTCTGGCAGAGGAATATGCCAGGCTGGCACGCGAAAATACGGATCACAGCGGTTAAAAAAAGGGTGCCTGTCAGCACCCTTTTTGTTGTGACTGAATGATTGCTTATGCTGATATTTATGGCTTCCAGCGCAGCAGGCGCATGGCATTGGCTGTCACCAGCACTGTGGCGCCCGTATCGGCCAGAATGGCAGGCCACAAGCCGGTAATGCCGGCAATGGTGGTTATCAGAAATACCAGCTTCAGGCCGATGGCGAGCGTAATATTCTGTTTGATATTGGCCATTGTGGCCCTGGATAGCGCAATCATATTGGCCACATCTGTCACGCGGCCATGCATGATAGCGGCATCTGCGGTTTCCAGCGCCACATCGGTGCCGCCGCCTATGGCAATGCCAAGATCAGCCGCAGCAAGCGCCGGTGCATCATTGATACCATCGCCGATCTTGGCAATGATCTGTTTTTGCGTTTTCAGCTTATCCACTATGCGGCGTTTGTCCTCCGGCATCATTTCCGCATGCACTTCCATGCCAAGATCACGGCCGATTGCCTCGGCAGTGCGGCGGTTGTCACCGGTCAGCATAATGGTGCGGATACCTTGTGTTTGCAGGGTTTTGATACCCTGACGGGCATCTTCCCGCGGTTCATCGCGCATGGCTATGCCGCCGGCAAGTTCATCGCCGATCATCAGAAGGGAAACAGTCTTGCCCTGATCATTGAGGGCGGCAATGCGCTGTTTTTCGCTATTGGTAAGGGTGGTTTTAGCTGCAACAGCTTTAGGCGAGGCAAGCAGCACGGCCTTGCCTTCTACCGTGCCGGTTACGCCTTTGCCGCCCAATGCCGCGCCGTCATGCACTTGGGGCAAGGCAATATTGCGGGTCTGCGCAGCTTTGAGAATGGCAAGTGCCAGCGGGTGGCTTGAGCCCTGTTCAACCGCAGCGGCAAAGCGCAATATATCGGCCTCTGAATGGGTGAAGGCGATAATATCGGTCACCACCGGCTTGCCTTCGGTCAATGTGCCGGTCTTGTCAAAGGCTGCGGCTGTAACATGGCCTGCGCTCTCCAGTACCGCGCCGCCTTTCATCAACAGGCCGCGCCGCGCTCCGGAAGAAAGACCGGCAGCAATGGCGGCAGGGGTGGAGATCACCAGAGCGCACGGGCAGCCGATCAGCAAAATGGCAAGACCTTTATAAATCCACTCATCCCAGCTGCTCCCTGCAACAAGTGGCGGTATGATTGCCACCAGTGCAGCCAGAATCATAACGGCAGGCGTATACCAAACCGAAAACCGGTCGATAAAGCGTTCTGTCGGCGCCTTGGATTCCTGCGCCTCCTCAACCTGGGCAATGATACGGGCAATGGTGTTATTCTGCGCGGTGGCGGTCACTCTCACCCGCAAAACCGCATCGGAATTAATAGTGCCTGCAAATACCTTGTCGCCGGCCTCTTTGTTTTTTGGCGTGCTCTCACCGGTTACAGGAGCTTCATTCACCGCACTGTTGCCGCTGAGCACTTCCCCGTCAGCCGCAATTCTGTCCCCCGGGCGCACCTGTATGATCGTACCAATGGCAAGGTCTGCCGCATCGCGTTCAACAATCCGGCCGTTTTCTTCCGCACGCGCGGTTTTGGGCACCAAATCGGCAAGGCCGCGTATGGAATTGCGCGCACGTCTTGCAGCCACACCTTCCAGCATTTCCCCGATAAGAAACAGAAAGACCACCATGGCGGCTTCTTCAACCGCGCCGATAATCAACGCACCGATTGCGGCAATGGTCATCAGCGTTTCGATGGAAAATGGTGTGCCAAAGCGCGCGCCGGCAAGAGCGCGCCGTGCTATCGGAACCAGCCCCACCAGCATGGCGGCAGAAAAAATATAAAGCGCATATTGCGGCAGAAAATGCCCGGCAATATAGGCAGCCATCAGCGCCGCACCGGCAGCCATGGTCAGCCTTGCCTTGCCTTGCTGCCACCATGGCCTGCCGTCTTCAGCCTCGCCGTGATCATGCATATGCAGCACGGGAGCTTCTTTTATCTTTCCTGTTGCGTGAACATGAAGGCCATGTTGCTGAGCGCCGTGATCATGCCCCTCATGGCTGTGCTCGTGATCATGGGCTCCGGAGCATCTGTGGGGTTCTGTTTCAGGCTCAGGCCTTGCCGGCGTCTGATTTTCTCCCATATAGCGTGATTGATAACCGAGCTTTTTCAGCTGTTCCATAATGGCATCGGCTTCAATACCTTTATGGGTAACCGTCATGGTGCCTTTGGTAACAGAAACAGTCACATCGCTGATTTTATTCCCTAAACGGCGCACCGCAGTATCAATTTTTTGGGCGCAGGAGGCGCAATCCATGCCCTCAATGCGGAATTTATCCTGACGAACGGGAGCGGACATTTCCACTTTCCTTTTCTCTTGCAACTTTTAAAAAGCACCCTAAATGCTCTAGTGGCTATAGGAGCAAGCGGAAAAATGGATAAAAAAGCCTATACAATCGGCAAGGCCGCGCAGCGCAGCGGTGTTAAGGTGCCGACAATCCGTTTTTATGAGAAGATTGGCCTGATACGTAAGCCGGATCGCACTGAAAGCCAGCGGCGTGAATATGGCGCGGAGGATATCAAGCGCCTGTCATTCATCCGTCATGCGCGTGAACTTGGCTTTGATATCAATGATATACGTGAATTGCTGGCCATGACTGAAACGCCCAATGCCTCTTGCCATGAGGCAGATTCCATTGCCCGCCGCCATTTGCAGGATATTGAAGACCGGATTGAGCGCCTTTGCGCCTTGCGTGATGAGTTGCGGCGCATGGTGCATGAGTGCGACCATGGCCGGATTTGTGAATGCCGCGTCTTACAGATTCTGGAAGATCACAGCCAGTGCGGCCATGAGCATGATCATCCGGTGCAAACGCTTAAATAACCAATGAGAAAAGGACAAAACCGTGCCTGTTACCATTTACGGGATAAAAAACTGCGATACGATGCGCAAGGCGCAGGACTGGCTGCATGCGCAGAATATTGCCTTTGATTTTCATGATTATAAAAAGGCAGGCCTTGATCGCGCCAGACTTGAGAACTGGTGCAGGGAGCTTGGTTGGGAAACCGTGCTTAACCGCGCCGGCCAGACATTTCGCAAGCTTGATGAGGCGCTTAAAAAAGATCTGGATGAAACCAGAGCTATTGAGCTGATGCTTGGAAACCTGTCCATGATCAAACGGCCGGTTCTGGAAAAGGACGGCAAATTGCTGGCTGGCTTTAAGCCCGAAATCTATGCGCGGTTTTTTGCGTGAACTCTGAAGGCTGTTCTTTGTATCGTCAAAGAACAGCCTGTTTTTTGTTCTGTTCCGGCTGTGATAAATATTCCTGATAGCTGATACAGCGCACATCCTCACGGCCGCAGACATTGCGGGCAAAGCGTTCCAGCGCATTCCAGTAGGCGCCATTATTCATCAGCACAAAATGAAAGCCCATTTGCAGCGGAATACGGCTGCCATTATACTGCTTGTTAAAGGCAGCCATAAAAGCATTATAGCTGCGCTGTTCAAACTCTGCCGCGCGTTCCGGCTTTTCCTTGCCGCCGGAATGGCGTATATAGAGATTATAATCCATGGCGATAACCGGTTTTTGTGCCGGTCCTTCCGGTATCAGCGGCAGCCCAAAGCTTCTTAATCCGGCAAGGTTTTTCGGCAGCTCAGGCCCTGAGGTCACACCGCTTGCCTGATAGGCAAAGCCATGTTCACGCAAGGCTGCCTGCACCGGCTTGTCGTCAGAAAGATAAGGCGCACGAAAACCGGTGATCTTGTTGAGGATCAGCTCTTTCCAGCCTTGCGGCTCCCCGTCGATCTTATTGGCCTGCCACGCATTGGCAACAATGGTGCGAAATGCCTCAATTTCCTGAGCCCAGTCTTTGGTTGACCAGTTTTTTCCGTCAAAATGCCCGCAGCCATGGCTGGCAATCTCATGGCCTTCCAGATGAGCTTTCCACACCTGATCAAGCCGTGTGGCAATTTCCTGCCTGTTTTGCGCAAAGCCGACATTGGAACGCCCCGCTTTCATGCGCGGCGGCTGGTATGTGTTGCGCTCTGCCCGCACAAGATAAAAGACGCAGGAGAGAAAATAGGTAAAATGCGCACCGGTTTCTTGGCCTAACTCACGGCTGCGCTGCCATAGCTTGTTATCATGCGCACCGTCAAAAGAGATAATAACCACTTGTTCGGGGCGGGTGTCTGCCTTTGTCGGCGGCGTTTTTGGTTGGGGTGTGGTCTCTGATGCTGCAAGAGTGGGCGTTGCCAGAGAGGGCGCTGCAAGAGAGGGCGCTGCAAGAGTGGGCGCTGCAAGAGTGGGCGCTGCCAGAGAGGGCGTTATTAGGGCTGCCGGTATTGCAAGGGCTGCGGGGCAGAAAACAAAAGCGGCAGGACGGCGGATCATTATAACACTGGCTCGCAATAAATTGTGACAATCAAATCGGGCAGGGCTATATAAGATGAGAATGTGGCAAAGCACGGGCATTTCTGCCTGTTAACAGGCCATAAAGCTGCAAAATAAAGGAAATATGCAGGAATTCACAATCAGGGCTACCATCCGGCGCTGATTCCGACTAAAAGCCGGAGAGGTGGTTTACATAACCGGTAACAATTATAGACCGGTTATCGTGCGTATAGTCGATAATCTCAAGTTTTACAGGGTATCCATGACAGACGACAGCTTTATCCGCGAAGTCAATGAAGAGCTCCGCTCTGAACAGATGCGTGCTGTATGGCGGCGTTTCGGGCCGGTTCTTATCGGCGGTGCTGTGGCCGTGGTTCTCGGTACGGCAGGTTTCGTTGGTTATGAATATTGGCGTGAGAACAAGGCCGCTGCATCGGGTGATAAGTTTCTGGCGGCATTGGAACTTGCCGGACAGGGCAAGAATGATGAGGCGCTGGCTGCTCTGAAGGCTCTTGAGACAGAAGGTGCAGGCTCTTACCCTGTTTTGGCGCAATTGCGCACTGCCACATTGCTGGAGCAGAAAAATGATCCGGCCGGTGCTGTCCGCGCTTTTGATGCTGTGGCGGCAGATAGCAAAGCCCCGGCGGCATTGCGCGATATTGCGCAATTGCGCGCTGCCTATATTCTGGTTGATACCGGCTCTTATGATGATGTTGCCAAACGTGCGGAAACGTTGAGCGCGGATGGCAATCCGATGCGCGGTTCCGCGCGTGAAGTGTTGGGACTTGCTGCTTATAAAGCAGGGCGCACAGAAGATGCGATAAAGCTATTTCAGCAAAATGCAGATGATGCGGCAATTCCTGCCGATCTGCGCCAGCGCGCATCCATGATGCTTGATCTTATGCGCAGCACCCAGACAGATGCAAAAAGCTGAAGAGCCCTGAACGGCACCAAATAATAATTAGGGCGGTTTGGATAAAAACCGCTCTTTAGACGGAAAAACAAGCTGAATGAGCTTTACACTCGCAATTATCGGACGGCCTAATGTTGGCAAGTCCACCCTGTTTAACCGCATTGTCGGGCGCAAGCTGGCGCTGGTCGATGATACGCCGGGTGTGACCCGTGACCGCCGTATTCACGATGGCAAACTCTATGATTTGCACTTCAGGGTTATTGATACGGCAGGGCTTGAGATTGCCGAGGCCGGCACGCTGGAAGGCCGCATGCGTGCGCAGACAGAGGCCGCAATTGATGAAGCTGATGCGGTTTTGTTTGTGATTGACGCCAAAACCGGTCTGACGCCGACAGATATTGAATTTGCGCAGCTGGTGCGCAAATTCAACAAGCCAATTGTGCTGGTTGCCAATAAAGCTGAAGCCCGCGGTGCCGATGCCGGGCTTTATGATGCATTTCGCTTAGGGCTTGGCGAGCCTTGCCCGATCTCTGCCGAGCATGGTCAGGGTTTGCCTGATCTGCGCGATGCGATTGTTGAGGCAATTGGCAGGGAAAAAGCCTTTGCCGCAGATGAAGAGGAAACGGCAGATGCTTTTGCGCCGGAAAAGGTCGGCGCATTGGTGGGCGATGATGTGAGCGATGAGGATGAGGAAATCATCCCTGAATATGATGCGACCAAGCCGCTGCGGATTGCGATTGTCGGCCGCCCCAATGCCGGTAAATCCACATTGATCAATACAATGCTGGGGCAGGATCGCCTGCTGACAGGGCCTGAAGCCGGTATTACGCGCGATTCAATCTCCGTTGAGTGGGAATGGCGCGGCCGGGCGGTCAAGCTGTTTGATACGGCGGGGCTGCGGCGCAAGGCGCGGGTGCAGGAAAAGCTGGAAAAGCTTTCTGTTGCCGATGGCTTGCGCGCCATTCGCTTTGCGGAAGTAGTGATTATCGTTCTTGATGCAACAATTCCGTTTGAAAAACAGGATCTGCAGATTATTGATCTGATTATCCGTGAAGGCCGCGCGCCAATTATCGCCTTTAACAAATGGGATCTGATTGAAGATCGTCAGATGCTGCTGGCTGATCTGCGTGAAAAAACCGAGCGTCTTCTGCCGCAGGTGCGGGGTATCCGTGCTGTGCCTATTTCCGGTGAGACTGGCTATGGCATTGATAAATTGATGGAAAATGTTGAGATGACGCATCGTGTCTGGAATACGCGCATCTCCACAGGCCGTCTTAACCGCTGGTTGGAAAATGTGGTAACCCATCATCCGCCGCCAGCAGTTGCCGGCCGCCGCCTTAAGGTAAAATATATGACACAGGTCAAGACCCGTCCGCCGGGCTTCATGGTGTCGTGTTCGCGCCCGGATGTGATGCCGCAATCCTATGTGCGTTATCTTATCAATGGTCTGCGTGATACATTCAATATGCCGGGCGTGCCGATCCGTTTATCACTGCGCACCTCTGATAACCCTTATGCAGGCCGCGCCAAGAAAAAACGCTGATCTTGTTGCGCTATTTCTGGTGAGATTGAATATGACCCTGCCGGCAAAGCGTCCGGCAGGTTTTTTTATGACTGAGAGGAATGAGGGCATGCAGTTGATTTTTCTGAGCCATCCGCAAGTGGTGGTTGAGCCGGCAGTGCCGGTTACTCAATGGCATTTGGCACCGCAGGGCAGGGCGGCATTGCAGAAATTTCTCTCACGCAATCTCTTGCCGGTTCCTGATATTATTTTTTGCAGTGAAGAAACCAAGGCACAGCAAACTGCGGCGCTTGCCGGTAAATATTTTAAACGAGGGGTTCACACCCATTGCGGCCTGGGTGAGAATGACCGCTCGGCCACCGGTTTTCTGCCGCCCGCAGAGTTTGAACAGGTGGCCGATCAATTTTTTGCAAAGCCGCATCAATCTGTGCGCGGCTGGGAGACGGCAGCGGCTGCACAGAAAAGAATCTGCAACGCGCTGGCTGATATCATGGCGCTTGCAGTTGATGCGCAATATCAGGTGGTGATGATTGCCGGTCATGGTGCAACGGGTACGCTGCTTTATTGTGCGCTGGCGGGCTTGCCTGTCTCGCGTGATTATGATCAGCCGGAGCAGGGGCATTATTGGTGCTATGATTATAAAACAAGGAAAATGCTGCATCACTGGTATGCAATCTGCTGAAGGGGGATGATGATTCCGGTCTTGCAACAGCCTGTCTGGTTTTGTAGTCAGGCAAATGCAGGTCCTGACAATGCTGCCCGGCTTGCAGAAACGTGCAGGAGAGTGCACCATGGCACAAATCATTTCCACAGATGCTTCATCATTACAACAAGCCGCAAATGCGCTGAGCCAAGGCAAACTTGTTGCCCTGCCAACCGAGACCGTTTACGGGCTGGCGGCCGATGCGACCAATGGCCGTGCGGTGGCCGGTATTTTTTCAGCCAAGGGCCGGCCGCATTTCAACCCGTTGATTGCGCATGTGGCAAATATTGATATGGCTGCACGCTATGTGCAGTTTGATGAGGTTTCCCGCAGGCTTGCGGAAAAATTCTGGCCGGGGCCGCTGACGCTTGTGCTGCCATTGCGCGAGGGGGCGGAAATTCATCCGTTGGTGACAGCCGGCCTGACAACACTTGCAGTGCGCATGCCGCGCGGGCCTGTGGCCGGGATTATCGCCGCTCTTGACCGCCCGCTGGCCGCACCAAGCGCCAATAGTTCAGGGCGTATCAGCGCCACATCAGCCCAGGCCGTGCAGGATGATCTGGGAGGGAAGCTTGATCTTATTGTTGATGGCGGCGCCTGTGTGGTGGGGCTGGAATCGACCATTGTTAAAATTGATAATGGTCAGGCCTTGCTGCTGCGTCCGGGTGGTTTGGCGGCAGAAGAGATTGAGGCTTTTATCGGCCAGCCCTTGCATCGTCTTGATCAGCGCGCGGCTATTCAGGCACCAGGTATGATGGCATCGCATTATGCGCCGGATGCAGCAATGCGGCTGAATGTGTCTGAAGTGCATGAAGGCGAGGCATTGCTTGCCTTTGGCGGGCAGCGTGTGGCCGGAGCTGACAAGGCTGTGGCGGTGCTGAATTTAAGCCCTTCTGGTGATTTGCAGGAGGCGGCGGTGCATTTGTTTGATTATATGAAAAGGCTGGATGCGGTTGGCGCGACAACCATTGCGGTGGAGAGCGTGCCGCATCAGGGGCTTGGTGAGGCGATTAATGACCGGCTGGCCCGCGCGGCTGCGCCGCGCGAATAACCAGAAAATGGGTGGCTGCTGCCTGTGCGAATAACCGGAAAACGGGCGGTTGTTCTTTCTGCTTTGATAAATAGCAAATTTTTGACTGTGATGGATGGGATCTGGGAGAGAGGCGTGAGTGATAAGCCGGTTATGTCTGATGAATTGATCGCACGGTTTACGGCGATTGTCGGTGAGAAAAACGCATTGCGTGATCCTGCTGATCAGGCATCTTATTTAAGCGAACCGCGTGAATTGTTTCATGGCCGTGCAGCCTTGGTCCTGCGCCCTGCAACGGTTGATGAAGTATCAGCTATTATGAAACTGGCTTTTGAAACGGCAACGCCTGTTGTGCCGCAGGGCGGTAATACCGGCCTTGTTGGTGCGCAGCAGCCGGATCAAAGCGGGCAAGCGGTTATTCTCTCGCTTTCAAGGCTCAATAGAATCCGCAATATTGATATAACAGGCAATCTCGTGACTGTTGAAGCCGGTGTGGTGCTGCAAAACTTGCAGGAAGCGGTGCATGAGGCAGGGCGGTTGTTTCCGCTGTCTCTGGGGGCGGAAGGCTCTTGCCAGATTGGCGGCAATCTTTCATCCAATGCTGGCGGCACGGCTGTGCTGGCCTATGGCAATATGCGCGAATTATGCCTTGGGCTTGAAGTGGTGCTGCCGGACGGGCAGGTGCTCAATGATCTGCGCTGTGTAAAAAAAGATAATACCGGCTATGATCTGCGTGATTTATTCATTGGCGCGGAAGGAACGCTCGGGGTTATCACTGCGGCAGTTTTGAAAATCTATCCGCAGCCAAAGGGCAAGGCCGTGGCCTATGCCGGATTGCATAAGCCGGAAGATGTGGTGCAGCTTTTCCGTTTAGCAACCGATCAGGCAGGGCAGGCGCTGACCGGTTTTGAACTGATGCCGCGCATTGGCATTGAATTTACGTTAAAACATATCGAAGCTGTGCGCGATCCGCTGGAAAATGCCTATCCTTGGTATGCCTTGATTGAGCTTTCCTCTGTCCGTTCTGAAACAGATGCACAGCAAATGATGGAAGCCATACTTGAACAGGGTTTTGAGAGCGGTCTGGTGCAGGATGCGGCCATTGCGCAAAACGGGGCGCAGGCGGATATGTTCTGGAAAATGCGTGAGGAAATGTCTCCGGCACAGAAGCCGGAGGGCGGTTCGATCAAACATGATATTTCTGTGCCGGTTGCCTCTATCCCTGCTTTTATTGCAGAAGCTGCCGTGGCGGTGGAGGAGATGATCCCTGGCGCGCGTGTGGTGTGCTTTGGCCATATTGGTGATGGCAATCTGCATTATAATGTGTCACAGCCGTTGGGCGCGGAAAAAGCGGCTTTTCTGGCGCGCTGGCATGAGCTGAACCATCGCATCCACACTATTGTTATGCGGTATAATGGTTCGATTTCGGCAGAACATGGTATTGGTGCGCTGAAGCGTGAGGAATTGCGCGCTTTCAAACAGCCTTTGGCGCTGGATTTGATGCGTCGTATCAAACAGGCTTTTGATCCGAAAAATATTATGAACCCGGATAAGTTGCTTTGAGACAGGGCTGTTAAAATTTAAAGTTTGAGCCGCTGTTTCATTAAGAGATGGCGGCTTAATTATTAAAAAACGGCCGTTTTACCCACATGCTATTATAAATAAGCGGTAAATATTCACATTTTTAGCCATGAAAATGCGGTTAGCAAATGCTTTATTCAGCAAAAACTGTGCTTAATGCCGGTTTAACTGTTGGAAAGCCAGCCTTAACAAACAGTATCCGGCTTTTTATGATTTTTAGATAATTTTCAGATTTTCAAGCCGTGAATTGAGCAAAATATACGTAAAACAGCAAAATGGGCTTCTATTGTTCAGCTCTTGTTAAAAATCATAAATAATCTCTGATTTTCATGGTTTAAGTGCTGTTTACAGATGTTGTTAAAGTCTTACCGGTCTTTGAAATCCGGTTGGAAACTGTAAACCATTCCGGCAAAGACTGAAGCATTAACCCTGTGATTTAAGCAGTTTGGTGAGGTGGCTGCGCTATTCTTGCATCTAACGAAGCCAAAAGGCTCGAAGGAAAAAAGTACCGCAAATAAAAACAATATAGCGGTTCTTGAATATAACAGGGCGCGAAAACATGAACCAGATGTTACAAAAACAGGATAAGCCGGTTTGGGCCAGCAGGGAAATCCGGCTTGATCCTTTTCAGTTTCCGCAGAGTGTATCCTATGCCTCAGAGGGTGAGCATGAGGATGTGACTTTTACCATTAATGAGCGCGGAGCCGTGCTGCGCCGCGTGCTGCCTTCAAGCGGCCTGCCTATGTCTGTGGCGCTGCCTGCCCATGTTTTTCTTGGTGTGGCCGCCCGTGCTGTTGAGGATGAAAACGGCCTGATCACCGTGACACTGGAATTGATGCATGAGGATCCGCAAATGTCTGTGCCGCTTTTGGTGGCACATGATCTGGATGATGTGGCGGCTGACTGGCATGCATGGGCCAATGCTTATAAATTGCCGATGTTGCTTGTGGAGGCTGATGGGGTTGCACGGCCGCTTTATGATAATATTGGCGGGGTTACGGCATCAGCCAGTACTGAGCGCCGTCAGGGGCAGGAGCCGCGCCGCCGCCGTCCGCGTTTTCTGGCGCGCCGCAAAACCGGCTCGCTGGGGGTGAGCTTGAAGATTTCCGGCCGCGAGATTATCTCGCGTTTATAAAGAACCGGAGATTATCTCGCGTGAATGTGAATGGCTCTCATGCTGAAATAAATATAAAGTTTAACAATATTACAGAAAATTGCGAACTGAATATGTGATCTCCAGTCACAGAATGCACAAAGACCGTATATCCGGCAAAGATATACGGTCTTTTTTTTAAGTTTATTTTTTGCGCGAGAGAAAAGCGCCCACGGCTTGTGCTGTCTCGGCGGATTTCAGGCGTTCGGCAAAAATCTGCGCTTCACGGTCAATCCGGTCGGTGAGTGGTTCGGGGCTGCTGCGGAGCAGGTCACGGGTGAGCTGCAGGGCAACCGGCGGGCGGGCAGCCAGTTTTTGTGCCATTTTCAGCACTTCCGCTTCCAGCTGATCTTCAGCAACAACGCGCCAGACAATACCGGCTGCCAGAGCCTGTTCAGCCGTCATGGCCTCACCCATGGCCAAAAGCCCGAAAGCCCGCTGATAGCCCATGATTTTAGGCCCCAGCAGGCTGGAGCCTGCTTCCGGTATCAGCCCCAGATCAACAAAAGGCGTGTGGAATATTGAGCGCGGTGTGGCAAAGGTCAGGTCGCAATGCAGGTTCAATGTGGTGCCAACACCAATTGCCAGCCCGTCAACGCCGGAGATCAGCGGCTTGCGGGTTTGCGCTAATATATGCAGAAAATCAATAATTTCGCCGCCGAGGCTGCCTTGCGATAAAGCGGCATTCATGAAGTCCTGCATATCATTGCCGGAAGAAAAGGCGTCGGGCTGGCCAAAAATCACACTGACGCGGATCGCCTCATTGCTGTCGGCATTTTTGAGAGCCTGCGCAATGCCTTGATACATATCGCGGGTAATGGCATTTTTTTTCTCAGGCCGGTTGAGGCGGATAATCTGCACGCCATCCTGATGTTCAATCTGAAGAAAATCGCTCATAATCAAATATCCTGCAAAAGCTGTGCGGCGTGGCTTAGGCTTGCGGCACCATTGAGAATGCTCTGTTTTAAACCTGCTGTTTCCTGCAGGGTGTTTTCTGCAAAAAATGTGGCAAGTGCAGCGGCATTGCTGTCCTGCAGGCCTGCTTTTGCCAGATAAATTGCGCCGGCAGTGAGTGAGAGCAGGCGCTGATAAGGCGTTGCCCCGCATAGTGCTGACTGGTTGTCGCCTTTGGCGGTGCAATCCTGCAGGAAGCGGGTGGTTTCTTCTGCCGCATTCAGTGCTGTTTCAAGCTGCGGGGCAATGGATTGCAATGTGTCTGAGGTTTTTGCCTGTTCTGCAATCAGGCGCAGTTCCTGCAGGAAGCCATGAAGATGGCCGCCATTTTCCAGCGGCAATTTACGCATCACCAGATCAATGGCCTGAATGCCGTTGGTGCCTTCATAAATCGGCAGGATGCGGGCATCGCGAAGCAATTGGGCAGCGCCGGTTTCTTCAATAAAGCCCATGCCGCCATGAACCTGAATGCCAAGTGAGGCCACATCCACACCGCTATCTGTGGAGAAAGCCTTGGCAAGCGGCGTTAAAAGGCTGGCACGATTTGCCCAGAAAGCGGCATTGGCACTGTCTGCCTTAGCCATATCCAGCGCCTGTGCGCAAGAATAGCAGATTGCGCGGGAGGCTTGAGTGAGCCCCTTCATAGTCAGCAGCATGCGTGCCACATCAGGATGCTCGATGATCGGGCTCATCTCAGCGCCTTTGGCGGCATTTAAGGCGCGCCCCTGACGGCGCTCCTGCGCATAGGCACGGGCTTTCTGATAGGCAGCCTCGGCCACCGCAACCCCCTGAATACCAACGAGCAGGCGGGCATTGTTCATCATGGTGAACATACAGGCAAGGCCTTTATGTTCCTCGCCGATAAGGTAGCCAACGGCGCCTTTTTCACCGGTATCGCCAAAACCGTCACCATAGATCATGGTACAGGTTGGCGAGGCATGAAGCCCCAGTTTTTCTTCCAGACCGGCGCAGAACACATCATTACGCGCACCAAGCGAACCGTCGGCATTAACCAGATATTTGGGCACCAGAAACAGAGAAATACCTTTGGTGCCGGCCGGGGCATCAGGCAGGCGTGCAAGAACCAGATGCACAATATTATCGGTCAGATCATGCTCACCATAGGTGATGAAAATTTTTTGACCGAAAATCCGGTATGTACCATCATCTGCCCGTTCTGCACGGCTGCGCAGGGCTCCAAGGTCAGAACCGGCCTGCGGCTCTGTGAGGTTCATGGTACCTGCCCATTCACCGGAGATCAGCTTTTCAAGATAGATTTTTTTCAGCTCATCACTGGCATGGTGCTCCAGTGCTTCAACCGCGCCCATTGTCAGGGTGGAGGCAATGGCAAAACCGAGTGAGCCGGAATTCCACATTTCTGCAACCGCAACGGAGAGCAGGCTTGGCAAGCCCTGGCCGCCATAGGCCGGATCACCGGTCAGCGCGTTCCAGCCGCCGTCTGTCCAGTCTTTATACAGGGCTTTCCAGCCATCTGTCGTGGTAACTTGCGCATCTTTCAATGTTGCGCCCTGCCGGTCGCCTCTGGTGCGCAAGGGGGTAATGCGGGTTTCGCTGAATTTGGCCGCCTCCTGCAAAACAGCCTCGATAATATCCGGCGACAGCTCTGAAAACAGCTCTGTTTTCAAGAGTTCCGGCAGGCCTGCAACCTGATTGAGCGTCTGATTGATTTCAGCAAGTGGCGCGCGATACATATAGTTCCTCCGTATGGCGCATTCTGATGTGAGAATGCAGCCGCAAGTCTCCTTGCTGTTACTGGTATCGGCTTATTACGTAAACGTCAATAAAATCTCTGCCTGAAAGAATAAGAAAACCCGCCATAAGGCGGGTTCGGGGTTGAATTTATTGTGCGGCTTTTTCGCGCTCAACGGCGCGCCAGCCAATATCTTTACGGCAGAAGCCGCCGGGCCAGCTGATTTTGCTCACAGCCTCATAGGCACGCTTTTGTGCTTCACGCACTGTTTTTCCCGTGGCGGTAATATTGAGAACGCGCCCGCCATTGGCCAGAAGATCGCCATCCTTGTGAATGGTGCCTGCATGGAACACTTTGACATGGGGCAGAGTCTCGGCCTCTTCAACGCCTTTAATAACTGTGCCCTTGCGCGGGGATGCAGGGTAACCTTCCGCCGCCATAACAACGGTGAGGGCGGCCTCATCACTCCAGCGGACGGAAAGCTGATCCAGCATATTATTGGCAGCGGCAAGCATAATGACCAACAGGTCATCCTTGAGGCGGGTCATCAGGACCTGACATTCAGGATCGCCAAAACGCGTATTATATTCAATGAGTTTAGGCCCGTCTTTGGTGATCATCAATCCGGCAAATAATATGCCGCTGAAAGGTGCGCCGATTTCAGCCATGCCGCGTATTGTCGGCCTGATCAGTTCCTTCATCACGCGTTCGGTCATGGCTTCATCCATAACAGGCGCGGGGGAATAGGCGCCCATGCCGCCGGTATTGGCGCCGGTATCGCCATCGCCGACACGTTTATGATCCTGCGCACTGCCAAAAGGCAAAGCCGTGGTGCCGTCACAAATGCAGAAGAAGCTTGCCTCCTCACCTTCAAGATATTCCTCAATCACCACTTCCGCGCCGGCATCGCCGAACTGGCCTTCAAAACAGGCATCCACGGCATCCAGAGCCTCTTCCTGTGTCATGGCGACAACCACGCCCTTGCCTGCGGCCAGACCATCGGCCTTGACCACAATCGGCGCGCCTTGTGCACGAATATAGGCCTTGGCCTTAGGTGCATTGTTGAAGCGGCCATAGCTGCCGGTTGGAATGTTAAAACGCGCGCAGAGATCTTTGGTGAAGCCTTTGGAACCTTCCAGCTGCGCTGCAGCCTGTGAAGGGCCGAAAACCTTGATGCCGGCCTGCAAAAGCGGATCGGTTAGGCCTGCAACCAACGGCGCTTCAGGCCCCACAACCACCAGATCAATTTCAAAACTTTGGCAAAAGGCAATCACGGCCTCATGATCGTCAATATCAAGATCAACCAGTGTTGCATGATCGGCAATACCCGGATTGCCCGGTGTGCAGTAAAGGGTGCCGAGCAGCGGAGAGGCTGCCAGTTTCCAGCTCAGCGCATGTTCACGGCCGCCGGAGCCGATCAGCAGGACTTTAAGAGCATCAGAAGCGAATGAGGACACGGGCATTTCTCCATAGGGTACAGGCTTGAGACTTGCTCCTTCTTTACGAAATCGCTAGAGATTTTGAAAGCGTTTATGAGGATGCAGCTGCGAAAGGTTTGCATAACATGGTTCAGGTTCAGGCACGCGGTCAAATGGGCAAGGTTATGGATGCACCGTCCGGCCATTGGGTTTATCGTTTGCTGCCGCCAAACCTTTGGCCCTATGCGCAGCTTGCCCGCTGGGACAGGCCGATCGGCTGGCAGCTTCTGCTCTGGCCGTGCCTGTGGTCTGCGGCACTGGTTGCCAGCGCAGGAACAAGTGCAGGAATAAGAGCGGGGGATGATATCTGGCATGTTTTGCCATCATTCTGGCATATGGCGCTGTTTTTGATCGGGGCTGTTGCCATGCGTGGGGCTGGTTGCACCCTTAATGATCTGGTGGATCAGGATATTGACGATCAGGTGGCGCGTACCCGTTCCCGCCCGCTGCCATCCGGTCAGGTAAGCCGCAAACAGGCATGGTTGTTTTTAGGTCTGCAATGTCTGGTCGGGCTTGGGGTTGTGCTGCAATTTAACTGGTTCACGATTGGGTTGAGTTTTGCCTCATTGGTGATTGTGGCCGCCTATCCTTTTATGAAGCGCATTACCGATTGGCCGCAGCTGGTGCTGGGCATGGCTTTTTCATGGGGGGCGCTGGTGGCCTGGTCGGCGCAGACCGGTTCTCTCGCGCTTGCGCCGGTGCTGCTCTATATCGGCGCGATCATGTGGACAATCGGCTATGATACAATCTATGCCCATCAGGATAAGGAGGATGATGCGCTGGTTGGTGTGCGCTCGACCGCGCGTTTATTTGGTGCAAAAACCAAACTGGCGCTGATAGTGCTCTATGGCGGTGCATTAATATGTTTTGGCTGGGCTTTTGCCATGGCTCAGGTGCCCATGCCGGCGCTGGCCGGTTTGCTTGCTGCCGGTGTGCATCTCTATCGCCAGATTATTGTGCTGGATATTGATAATCCTGATCAGTGTCTGCAGCTTTTTCGCTCTAATAACAATGTCGGCTGGCTTATTTTTGCCGGTCTGGTGCTTGGTTCCTTGTGGGTGGTGATCAAGCCGGTAATCTGATCAGGGTCGGTACTGTGATCGGGCAGGTAATGAAAAAAGCCGCTGGAAATTCCGGCGGCTTTTCTTGTTACGGATAAAATTTCTGTATTGTCCAGGGGCTTTCAGGTGTTGCGCGCTGGAAGATCAGGCGGTCATGCAGGCGGAATGGCCGGTCATGCCAGAACTCAATATATGTTGGCCGGATGCGAAAGCCGGACCAGTAATCAGGCCGGGGAATTTCTCCGATGGCAAAACGCGCCGTATATTCTGCAACGGCTTTTTCCAGCGCAAAGCGGCTTTCCAGCGGGCGGGATTGTTTGGATGCCCATGCGCCGATGCGGCTGCCGCGCGGGCGCGACCGGTAATAGGCATCAGCTTCTTCATCGGAGACTTTTTCAACTATACCGCGTATACGGATCTGGCGGCGCAGGGATTTCCAGTGAAAGCACATGGCGGCTTTGTGTGACGACAGAATTTCGCGCCCTTTCTGGCTTTCATAATTTGTATAGAAAACAAAGCCGGTTTCATCGAAGCCTTTCAGCAGCACCATGCGCACATTCGGCATACCACTTTCATCAACCGTGGCCAGAGCCAGGGCATTGGGGTCATTCAGCTCGGATTGTGTTGCATCCTGCAACCAGTCCGCAAACAGACGAAACGGTTCGGTTGCTGCGGTAAAGTCGTCGTTGTTTTCGCTCATTCTTTTATCATTTCAGTGGTTTGTAATCATCATATCATTATATGATTGCAGTTTATACTCTGTTGGATGCGGGTGCCGTGCCATTTTCGGCTGCAGGAATATAGTGCGCCAGCCTGTGCAATAAACCTTATTTTGTCCAGTGGGGTTTATTGATAAAGAGCCGGTTTGATGATTAACCGGCAGGTTGCATATTCCGGCAAAAAAAGACTGAAGCATAATATCCGCGCTTCAGTATATGGGGATTGTGCTTTTTTGGGGTTTCTCAGCCCGCCTATTGCAGATAGGTTTCATAAAATTAAATGGTGATTTTAATCTTTTTCCCTGTTCAGCCCCATAATTGCGGACTGTAGCCATAATTGCAGGTGGCAGGCTGAATTTTTCCTGCAAATGATGGCAGTCATGAGTGAGGGAGCTGTTATTCATTTATTTACTTTGTCAGCTCATCGCTTGTTAACCTGCAACGGCTCATAATAAATATCTGTTGTTATATCTATTTCCGGATGGCTGCATGGCTGCAGTCTGATAAGTCAGGATCAATATTTGCCAGTGACAGTAAACAGGTTTGTACAGCAAAGCCGATATTTTTTCAGCCGCTTGTTAGGAGTGGCCGGTTGTGTCTGTCTCTTATCGGGCTGTGCAATGTCCGGTTTTGATCTTGAAAATGCAATGCCTGACAGGGAAACTGTAACCGGTTCAATTGCGCGGCAGGATGTGCCGGCGAATGATGACAGCAGTAAAATCTCCGATCAGAATACAATCCGCAATGTGGTCTCAGCACTTAATTTTGCACAATGGGGCAAAACGCCGATTCCCTGGGCTAATCCTGATACGGGCAGTCAGGGCACAATCACAACGGTTGCCGAGAAAAAGACAGAAGCAGGGCTGTGCCGTGAGTTTGAAACCTCGCGGGAAGCCTTTGACGGCGCTGCGCTTTATCGCGGGCAGGCCTGCATGGCGCAGGGCGGCAACTGGGCGCTTACATCCTTTGCGCCGCTTTGAGCCATCTTTTGCAAAGCCGTAGCTATATTTGCGTGTCGCGTCTGGAAAAGCCGCATCATCATGCGCATATTGCATGGTAAAAGCATATCTGTGCAGCATATTTTTCT
This sequence comes from Pseudochrobactrum albidum, assembly GCF_051851455.1. Lineage (NCBI taxonomy): Bacteria > Pseudomonadati > Pseudomonadota > Alphaproteobacteria > Hyphomicrobiales > Brucellaceae > Pseudochrobactrum > Pseudochrobactrum albidum. Next base: position 175,103 of record NZ_JBPVTR010000024.1, on the reverse strand, counting down.
TGAGAGACGGTTGCCGTGCCTATTGCTAGGCGGCGCAAAGTTTGAACTTAAAGAGAAAGTGATGCCTGATAGGCTGTGACAGCTGGTTCAATTGCAGGTGATTCTTATTCAGAAACACCTAGTTTATAAAGGAATACTATGCGCGATCCCTATAGCGTATTGGGCGTCGCTAAAACGGCGAAGCCTGAAGAAATAAAATCGGCTTTTCGTAAGCTGGCCAAGAAATACCATCCTGATCAGAATCAGGGGGATCCGAAGGCGCAGGAAAAATTTGCCGAGATCAATCAGGCTTATGAAATTATCGGCGATAAGGATAAGCGCGGCCAGTTTGACCGCGGTGAAATTGATGCTGAAGGAAAGCCTGTATTTCAGGGTTTTAGCGGCCAAGGATTTGGTGATCGGGGCGGCTTTCAGGGGGATCCTTTTGCAGGGTTCCGCCGTGGTGCTCAGGGTGCGGGCGGTTTTCAGCAGGGCGGCTTTGAAGGCGCGGAAGATATTCTCAGCAGTATTTTTGGCGGCGGCTTTGGCGGCGGCCGCTCACGCGGGCGTGCGCCGGTAAAAGCGCCGGATCTGAAGGCTTCTATCGCTGTATCGCTGGAGCAGGCTGCGGGCGCGGAAAAAGTGGAGGCTGTTTTTCCTAACGGCAAGAAATTGTCGATCAAATTGCCGAAATATGTGGAAGACGGCCAGACAATCCGCCTTAAAGGGCAGGGGGAAACCATGCCCGGCGCCGTTGACGGCGATGCGCTGGTAACCATCAGTTTTAAAAAACACCCGCGCTTCCGCCTTGACGGGCGTGATCTCCATCTTGATTTGCCGGTGCCGCTTGGCGATGCGGTGCTTGGCGCCCGCGCAGAGGTTGAGACATTGAGCGGGCGTGTGGCGGTGCGTATTCCCGCCTGGTCAAGCTCGGACAAGATATTGCGGTTGAAAGGCAAGGGGCTGCCAAATAAAACCGGCAATGCGGCAGATCTTTTCGTGCATATCCGGATTATGCTGCCTGAAAATGGTGATGAGGCGCTCGAATCATTATTTCGTTCCCGCTCGGGCTGAGGCGGCAGAAAGTAAAATATGTGGCATAAAGATTAAGCGGGGCTGAAACCGGAGCGGTTTTCAGCCCGCAAGGCGGGCTTTACTCTAACGGTTGAAATCGTTACATAATAGAAACAATAGAATGATATTTGCATCAAAATATCTGCTTGCAAGGGGAAGGATGACAATTTTTGTCGTCCTTGCTTGAAGCTGTAGTGTTGCTGTGCGATAGGCAGCTATTCAGATTATATTTTTAAGAGGTATGGTGAATGACCGCCAAATCCGGTTTATTGCAGGGAAAACGCGGGCTGATCTTAGGTTTGGCCAATAACCGCTCTATTGCCTGGGGCATTGCCAAGGCAGCACGGGATGCCGGTGCGGAGATTGCTTTAACCTATCAGGGCGATGCGATGAAAAAGCGCGTTGAGCCACTGGCGGCAGAACTGGGCGCATTGGTATGCGGCCATTGTGATGTGACTGATGATGCGTCTATGGATGTGGTTTTTGCTCTGATTGAAGAAAAATGGGGCAAGCTCGATTTTCTTGTTCACGCAATTGGCTTTTCCGATAAGGATGAGTTAACCGGCCGTTATATTGATACAACGGCAGCTAATTTTTCCAATACAATGCTGATATCGGTTTATTCTTTCACGGCGCTTGCCAAACGTGCAGAAAAGCTGATGACCGATGGCGGCTCCATGCTGACGCTGACCTATTACGGCGCAGAAAAAGTAATGCCGAACTATAATGTTATGGGTGTTGCCAAGGCTGCCCTTGAGGCGAGCGTGAAATATCTGGCTGTTGATCTGGGGCCGCAGAATATCCGTGTGAATGCAATTTCCGCCGGCCCGATCAAAACACTGGCTGCCTCCGGCATTGGTGATTTCCGCTATATTCTTAAATGGAATGAATATAATGCACCGTTGCGCCGCACGGTTAGCATTGAGGAAGTGGGTGATTCCGGCCTGTATTTCCTTTCTGATTTGTCGCGTTCGGTTACCGGTGAGGTTCATCACGTTGATAGCGGCTATCATACAATCGGTATGAAGGCTGTAGATGCGCCGGATATTTCCGTCATCAAGGATTGAGGATTTTACCAATGACACGGGAAATCATCTACTTCTCGCGTCATGGCGAGACAGATTGGAACGTCTCGCAGCGTGTGCAGGGGCAGATGGATATTGATATCAATGACCATGGCCGCACACAGGCAGATCGCAATGGCGATATGCTGAAATCTTTGATCGGCAAGGCTGAAGGGTTTGACTTCGTGGCAAGCCCTTTGCGCCGCACCCGTGAAACGATGGAGCGGATTCGCACCCGCTTGGGGCTTGTGCCTTCTGAATACCGCACGGATCCGCTCTTGATGGAAGTGCATTTTGGTGATTGGCAAGGCCATATGATGGAAGAATTTGCCGCTGCCGGTGTTGGCGGGGCAGGGCTTCTGGCCGAGCGCGAGCGTGATAAATGGAATTTTGTTCCCCCGGGTGAGCATGCCGAGAGTTATATGATTCTCTCGCAGCGTATTGCCCGCTGGCTGGAGAGCGTGCAGAGCAAGACTGTTTGCGTAACCCATGGCGGCTGCATCCGCACTTTATTCTACCTTATTGAAGGTATGAGCGGGCAGGATGCCGCACATCTGAGTGTGCCGCAGGATAAATTGTTGAAGCTTGAAAATAACAGCCTGGAGTGGATTTAAAAAGATTGCGCAGATTTGGAATATCCCGTTTGGGCTGCTGCAAAACCACGCGTCAAAATAACAAAAGCGCCTGAAACGGCGCTTTTTTCATGCTTTAATTATTGAAAAATGATCAGCTGTCATCAGCCTCATCAATATTGCTGATATAACGGACTTTATCAACAACATCAAAAGTGACAATCACTTTCATGCCGGTTTCAATGGTGCTGTAATCAAACTCTCCGGGCAGGCGATATTCCTTGCCATCATCAAGGGTTAGCGTTTCTGCATCTTCATTAATGGCGGTAATTTTACCCTCAGCATCATCTGCCAGAGCTGTGCCGGCAAAAAATGGCGTCAGTAACAGCATGAGCAGAGCCAGAATACGCATATCAAATCCTTTGCGGGTAGAATTCTTTGCGGAAAGAGTGTCGGGTTGAAAACATGCCGTTCAATTATGGCATTTGAACGGCTGTGGCAGACAAAATACCGGTGATCATAGATTGTTATGCTTTATCTTTGCAAAAGTGAACCGGCTTTTTTCAGCCGGCGCTCTTCAGTGGTTTGACCGCAGGCTAAAAGCTGAATAAAAACACATTACCAGATTGAAATTAAAATGAGCCGCACAGAACCGGTTCAACTTGGGGTTTTTTATGTCGCATAACAGCTTTGGCCATCTTTTCCGCGTGACCACCTGGGGCGAAAGCCATGGTCCGGCTCTGGGTTGCGTAATTGATGGCTGCCCGCCGGGCATTCAATTTACCGAAGCTGAAATTCAGGCCTATCTTGATAAGCGCAAACCCGGCCAGTCCAAATATACCACGCAGCGCCGCGAGCCGGATCAGGTGCGGGTCTTGTCGGGGGTGCTGAGCGATGAAAACGGGGTGATGACCACAACCGGCACGCCGATTTCGATGATGATCGAAAATGTTGATCAGCGTTCCAGAGATTATGGGGAGATTGCCCGCCAATACCGGCCTGGGCATGCGGATTATGCCTATGATGTAAAATATGGCCTGCGCGATTATCGTGGCGGCGGCCGTTCTTCCGCGCGTGAAACCGCAGCCCGTGTGGCGGCAGGCGCCATTGCGCGTAAAATTGTGCCGGGGCTAAAAATCCGCGGTGCTTTGGTGGCAATGGGAATACATAAAATTGACCGCACGCGCTGGGATTGGGATGTGGTGGATACCAATCCTTTTTTTACACCGGATGCGGGCTCTGTTGAGCTGTTTGGGCAATATCTGGATGGTATTCGTAAAAGCGGCTCATCAATAGGCGCGGTAATTGAAGTGGTGGCTGAAGGGGTGCCTGCCGGCATTGGCGCGCCGCTTTATGGCAAGCTGGATCAGGATATTGCATCCGGTTTGATGTCTATTCCTGCCGTTAAAGGTGTGGAAATCGGTAATGGTTTTGAAGCGGCAATGCTTACCGGTGAGCAGAATGCTGATGAAATGCGCATAGATGCAGATGGTAATCCGGTATTCTTGTCAAATAATGCGGGTGGTATTCTTGGAGGCATTGCAACCGGCGCGCCGGTGGTTGCCCGTTTTGCAGTAAAGCCAACTTCATCTATTTTGACACCGCGCAGATCCATCGACAAGGATGGCAAAGAAGTGGATGTGATGACCAGGGGGCGCCATGATCCTTGTGTTGGCATTCGCGCGGTGCCGATTGGTGAGGCAATGCTCGCCTGTATAATTGCGGATCATTATTTGCGCCACCGCGGCCAGACTGGCCGCGTCTGAGTTAACAGGGCCAGACTGGCCGCGTCTGAATTAACAGGGGCAACCGGCCGCGTCTGAAGAAAATATGGTCAGCTTACTTAATGTGAAGATAATCCGGCGATAACGGAGAGAACCATGAGCTATAATCAGAAGCAGGTTGTTGATGCGCTGCGTGCCTTTGAGCGCGGTGAAATCGTTGTTGTGATGGATGATGACGGGCGTGAGAACGAAGGTGATCTGATTGTGGCGGCGGTGCATTGCACAGCGGAGAAAATGGCATTTATTGTGCGCCACACATCCGGCATTGTTTGCACGCCAATGCCGAGGCAGGAGGCAAAGCGCCTTAATCTGACAGCAATGGTTGCGGAAAATGACGCACCGCATTCAACGGCCTTTACCGTTACCGTTGATTACAAACATGGCACCACCACCGGTATTTCTGCCGATGACCGCACATTGACTGTGCGCAATCTTGCCAATCCCAATGCAGGGCCTGCGGATTTTGTGCGTCCGGGGCATATTTTCCCGCTGGTCGCCCGTGAAGGCGGGGTGCTGATGCGCTCCGGTCATACGGAGGCGGCGGTTGATTTGTGCAAACTGGCCAATCTGCCGCCGGTTGGTGTGATCTGTGAATTGGTCAATGATGACGGCACGGTTATGCGCGGGCCGCAGGTTACGGAATTTGCTGAAAAACACGGCCTGCATCGTATTACGGTTGCCGATCTTATCGCCTATCGCCAGCGCAAGGAGACGCTGATTGTGCGCATGGGCGAAACCGTGGCGGAGACGAGAGCCGGCGCGGCGCGTGCTTTTACCTATCAGTTGCCATGGGAGCCGATGCAGCATGTGGCGCTGGTTTTTGGCGATATTCGCGATGGTGAAGATGTGCCGGTGCGCCTGCATCGTGAAGATGTGCTGGCAGATACATTTGGTGCGTCACCGGCACTGGATGCTGTGTTGCAACGCATGGCGGCAGAGAAGCGCGGCGTGCTGGTTTATCTGCGGGAGGGGTCTGTGGGTGTGCGCTCACATGATGTTTCACGCCGCCGCGCTGAAAATTCGGAACGGGAAGACCATAAGGAAGCCAGAGCCCGTGAGGAAGAGTGGCGCCAGATCGGGCTGGGGGCGCAGATACTTAAGGATCTCGGCATCAGTTCCATCCGTCTTCTGGCTTCCAGAGAGCGTCATTATGTGGGGCTTGAAGGTTTCGGCATTACTATTCTTGAAACGGAAATCTTGTAATTTTTTCTGTCTTTAGATAAGGCAGGCAGCAACAGGGCATTATGGCAACGCGGCTTTATTCACATCCGGTTTTTCTGGAGCATCTTACGCCCGCCGGCCATCCTGAGCGGCCGGACAGGCTGCGCGCCTTGTTCAGTGTGCTTGAGGGGTATGATTATTATGCGCTGGATCAGGCGGAGGCGCCTGTTGCTGATGAACAGGTGCTGGAACTGGTGCATGATAAAGCCTATCTGCAGCGCATTAAAGCGCAAATTCCGCCCCCGCTCGGCGAGGCGCAGATAGCTTCCGGCATGGCGCAGCCGATTGTTAAAATCGGGCAGGATACTTATGCAAGCCCGCAAAGCTGGCAGGCTGTGCTCATTGCAGCGGGGGCAGCACTTGCCGCAACGGATGGTCTTTTTAACGCGCAGATTGATAATGCCTTTATCGCGGCCCGCCCGCCAGGCCACCATGCCGGCACCGATATGGCAATGGGGTTTTGCATGGCCAATACGGTAGCCATTGCCGCCCGTTATGCGCAAAGCCGCTATGGTGCGCAGCGCGTGGCGATTATTGATTGGGATGTGCATCATGGCAATGGCACGCAGGATATTTTCGAGGCTGATAAAAATATCCTGTTTTGCTCAACCCATCAGGCGCAGCTTTATCCCGGTACCGGCCTTGTGAAAGAGACCGGCATTGGCAATATTGTGAATGCACCTTTGGCCGCAGGCAGTGGCGGTGATGCGTTTCGGGAGGCGTTTTTAACGCGTATTCTGCCGGCGCTGGATAATTTCTGCCCCGATTTAATCTTGATTTCAGCGGGCTTTGACGGCCATTATCTTGATCCGCTTGCTCAGCTTAATTTAACCGAATCTGATTTTGACTGGGCAACAGGGCAGGTGATGGAACGTGCAGATCGTTTTTGTAATCACAGGCTGATCAGTTTTCTTGAAGGCGGATATGATTTGCAGGGCTTGTCCTTTTCCGCCGCAGCGCATATGACGCGTTTAATGAAAGGATAAATCATGACCGAGCCGAACACCACCAGACCAGCTTCCAATGATGATATTGCTGCGTTAAGCTTTGAAGAGGCGCTTAAACAGCTTGAGGAAATTGTTGATAATCTGGAGCGCGGTGATGTGGCTTTGGAAAAATCGATTCTGATTTATGAACGTGGCGAAGCGTTGAAAAATCATTGCGAGAAGCTGCTGCAATCGGCAGAAGATAAGGTGGAAAAAATCAAGCTCAACCGTGAGGGTTCACCTGTGGGTACTGAGCCGCTGGATCCGGAATAAGGCTGCGGGAATAAAACTTAATGATCCTGTGATCAGGAATGGCAGTCAGGCAAGGGTCGGCTGCTTTTTTATTCAGAACATTTTTTTAAAAAATGCTCCGAAATAATAAGGGCCTGCCCCCCAGACCAGCGTCCATAAGGCCGCGCCAATAATATTGGCAGTAAAAAATTTCAGCCAATGCATTTTTAAGGTTCCGGCCATAATGCCGTTGAGCTGGCGCAAAACGGCAAAAAAGCGTGCAACAATCACAATACCGCTGCCATATGTTTCAAATTGTGCCTCAAGCTTTTCCAGCCTCTGCGGTGTCAGCCTGATATAGGGCGCTATGCGTTCCAGCACTTTGCGCCCGCCAAAATGACCGATAAGATAGCCGGTGCTGTCGCCCAGAATTGCAGCCATAAATACCGCCGCCAGCATAGCCGGCAGCGATAAAGTGCCCTGCTGCGCCAATAGGGAGGAGGCGATAAGTATCGACTCTCCGGGCAGCGGCGCGCCGAAGCTTTCAAAATAAATAATAATGAATAATGCAACCGAGCCATAAACAGCAATATATGATTCAGCCCAGTGCATTATATCTGCCGCGCTATGGATGATATTACCGCAGCCGTTTCTGGCCGCTGATCATGTGATAGATGAGCAGAACCACAACCGCGCCGATAATTGATACGATCAGGCTGTAAATATTAAGGCCGGTAACACCCGCCGCGCCAAAAAAGTTGAAAATAATACCACCAATCACGGCGCCGACAATGCCAAGGACGATATCCATCAGCATGCCCTGACCGCTTTTATTGACAATTTTACTGCCGATAAAACCGGCAATGAGACCGAGAATAATCCAGCTGATAACAGACATTTGCTTTTCTCCGTGTCACTTTTCTTTTCTGTATGTTACCGGATATATCATTAAGAACACAGCCTTTTTATGTATATCCGGCGGTATCGTGCAGCTAAACTGCCAAAACCGGAGCATAAATTCTGTTGCGATTTATATAATCATGCTCTGGTAACTGTGTAAAACGCTCCCATATGATTGCAATCTTGGCAAGTGACAAACTTGCCAAGAGAATATTTTTGCGCAATGCTGTTTAATAATCTGCATGTGGCGGACAAGGAGGAAGTATCCTATGGGTCTTTTCGGTAATGACTCTTCGAATGAACCGGTACCGGGTGGCAATCTGACCAAACCGGTTTTGATTGCATTGGGTGCCTTGCTTGTCGGGCGCATGTTCAGCGGCAAATCCGAGGATAAGCAACAGCCTCAGCAAGGCGCTGCTGATGAGAATACTGCCGGCGGCGGTCTTGGTGATTTGCTGGGCAGTGTTCTGGGCGGCAATTCCGGCAATATGCAGGCAAATTCACAAGCGGGCGGCCTTGGTGGCCTGGGCGGGGTGCTTGGCGGCCTGCTTGGTGGTGTTTTGGGTGGCTCTTCCGCCACGCAGGCAGCACCTTCCGGTAATGCCTGCGGTTCCGCGGGCGGTTTGGGCGGCCTTCTGGAGCAGCTCACACAGGCCGGCCATGCCGATAAGGTTGAAAGCTGGGTTGGCAGTGGCAGCAATGCACCGATTGCGCCGGAGCAGCTTGGCGATGCGCTTGGCAGAAACAAGATTTCTGATCTTGCGCGGCAGGTCGGCGTTAATGAGCAGGATTTGCTGGCTGAGCTCTCGGCAGCATTGCCTGGTATTGTGGACAAGCTGACCGCAAATGGCCAGGTGCCGGATATGCAGCAATTGCTTAAAATGCTTGGCCAGAAATAGACAATTTCGAAAATTAAACCTGCCATAACCTGTTTAAAAAAACAGGTCATGCGGATGAATATTGCTCTGTTATGTGCTAACCAATTTGTGATTGAGTGTCCGGATGTCATATTCCGGACATTTCTTGTTTTATGATATATATAGGGCAATAAAAAATATCACGGGCTGTCAGAGCATATGAGATTTGACACAAGGTATATGACAGATTGTGATTAAATAATGATGATTGCAAAATACGGGCATATTGCGCACAAACGGTTAGCGGATGCAGCATCTGCGCTGCCCTGTTTTGTTTTATCACAGTCTCTTGTTTTGTTTGCAGCAGTCAAGGTAAGGTTTTTTGCATGACCGGTTTTAAAAATAAACTGCACACGCCATTGCTGGATCAGGTGCATGTGCCGGAAGATTTGCGGAAGCTTGATCCCTCACAATTGCCGCAGCTTGCGGATGAATTGCGAGCCGATCTTATCAATGTTGTGTCGCGTACCGGCGGGCATCTTGGTTCCAGCCTTGGCGTGGTTGAACTGACTGTGGCGCTGCACTATTTGTTCGACACCCCCAATGACAGGCTGATCTGGGATGTCGGCCATCAAACCTATCCGCATAAAATTCTCACCGGCCGCCGTGAACTTATGCCGACCATCCGGCAGGAGGGGGGCTTGTCCGGTTTTACCAAACGTGCGGAAAGCGAATATGATGATTTCGGCACCGGCCATGCGTCCACTTCAATTTCCGCAGGGCTTGGCATGTCGGTTGCAAGCGGCCTCAAGGGCGAAAAACGCAATGTGATTGCCGTGATCGGTGATGGCTCAATGTCTGCCGGCATGGCCTATGAGGCGATGAATAATGCCGGTGCGCTGGATGCGCGCCTGATCGTTATTCTCAACGATAATGATATGTCGATTGCCCCGCCAACGGGTGCCATGAGTGCTTATTTGGCGCGGCTTGTTTCTGGTGCCACCTATCGTAATCTGCGTGAAATCGCCAAGCAGGTCAGCAAAAAACTGCCTAAATTCTTTCAGGATAAAGCCCGGAAAACCGAGGAATTTGCCCGCGGTTTCTGGGCTGGCGGCACCATGTTTGAAGAATTGGGCATGTATTATGTAGGCCCTGTGGATGGCCATAATCTTGAACATTTGCTGCCGGTTTTAAGCAATATCCGCGATAATGTAGACGGGCCTGTGCTGGTGCATGTGGTAACGCAAAAGGGCAAGGGCTACCCGCCTGCAGAGGCGGCAGCCGATAAATATCACGGTGTTAACAAATTTGATGTTATCACCGGCAAGCAGGCCAGACCCTCTGCAAACGCGCCGAGTTATACAAAGGTTTTTGCCAATGCGCTGATTGAGGAAGCGCGCCATGATGAAAAGATTGTGGCGGTAACCGCGGCCATGCCGGACGGAACCGGCCTTAATCTTTTCGGGCAGGCATTTCCAAAGCGAACTTTTGATGTTGGCATGGCAGAGCAACATGCGGTGACTTTTGCCGCGGGGCTTGCTGCTGAGGGGCTGAAGCCCTTTGCGGCGATTTATTCCACCTTCCTGCAACGCGCCTATGATCAGGTGGTGCATGATGTGGCAATTCAGCATTTGCCGGTGCGCTTTGCCATTGATCGTGCGGGGGTTGTTGGTGCGGATGGCCCCACACATGCAGGCAGTTTTGATACTGCTTTTTTAAGTAATCTTCCGGGTTTTGTGGTTATGGCGGCATCGGATGAGGCGGAGCTGGTGCACATGGTGCGCACCGCCGCAGAATATGAGGAAGGGCCGATCGCATTTCGCTATCCGCGCGGTGATGGTGTGGGTGTTGATTTGCCTGAGCGTGGCACTGTGCTGGAAATCGGCAAGGGGCGCATTCTGCGTGGGGGCAGCAAAATTGCCATTTTGAATTTTGGCGCACGTTTGCAGGAATGTCTGGCAGCGGCTGATGAGCTGGATGCGGCAGGGCTTTCCGCAACGGTTGCCGACGCGCGTTTTGCCAAGCCGCTTGATCATGATCTGATCCGCCGCCTTGCTAAGGAACATCAGGTATTACTGACGATTGAAGAAGGCGCAGCCGGTGGCTTTGGTGCACATGTTTTGCATTTTCTGAGCCATGAGGGGGCGCTTGATCATGGTTTGCGTATCCGCACGCTTACCTTGCCGGATGCGTTTCTCAATCATGCCAAGCCAGAGGCCATGTATGCGCGCGCAGGGCTTGACCGTGCGGGTATTGTGCAGGCAGCCTTTGCAGCACTTGGCCGCGATATGCTGTCGGGTGAAGCCGGCGGCCTGCGTGCCTGATTACCGGATAAAATGAGCCTTTTGTTAAAGGTTTGGATAAAACATCTTGCACTGCGCTGCAGTCTCATTCATTGAGGCGGCATGAGTGAAAATACCGATAAAATACGCCTCGATCAGGCGCTGGTGGAGCGCGGGCTGTTTGCCACGCGCTCGCGTGCGCGCGATGCGGTGGCACGTGGCACGGTGCGTGTGAATGGTCTGGTGGCTGCCAAGGCCGGCCAGCTTGTAACTGCGCAGGCTGAACTTGCCGTTGAAGATCCGGCCAGTCGTTTTGTCTCGCGTGCAGCATTGAAATTGACTGCCGCGCTGGATCATTTCGGTTTTGAGGCAACGGGCAGAACGGCGCTGGATATTGGTGCTTCTACCGGTGGTTTTACGCAAGTTTTGCTGGAGCGCGGTGCAGATCATGTGATTTGTGTTGATGTCGGCCATGATCAGCTGCATCCATCCTTGCGCGGGGATCAACGCATTACCAATCTCGAAGGGGTGAATGCGCGCGTGCTGGATGCAGGCCATTTGCAGGAAAAAACGGTTGAGATCCTTGTGTCTGATGTCAGTTTTATCTCGTTGAAACTGGCTTTGCCCAAGGCACTTGCGCTTTGCGCTGATGGTAGCTGGTGCCTGGCATTGGTGAAGCCGCAATTTGAGGCCGGACGCGAGGCAATCGGCAAGGGCGGGATTCTCAAAGACCCGTCTTTGGGTGAAAAAACTGCACAGGATTTGCAGAATTGGCTTAACAGCCAGCCCGGCTGGCAGGCTTTAGGATATTGTGCTGCACCAATTACCGGTGGTGATGGTAATCAGGAATATATTTTGGCAGGCAAAAAGAACGGGAATGCCGCCGCAAAGGATGATGTCTGATGAGTTTGCGGGTCACAATCAATGCAATGGGAGCTGGCGGTGATGGCGTGGCGCAATTGCCGGAAGGGCAGGTTTTTGTGCCTTTTACTCTGCCGGGAGAGGTTGCCAATATTGCGCGGGATAAAAAACGCGCCAGCCTGATAGCATTGCTGGAGCCGTCGCAACAGCGGGTTGAACCGGCTTGCCGTCATTTTGAAGAATGTGGCGGCTGTGCCTTGCAACATTGGGAAATATCGGCTTATCAGGCATGGAAACGCTCGCTGGTCGCAAGCAGCCTTGACGGGCGCGGCCTGAAATATGAGCTTGCGCCATTGGTGCCCTGTGCTCCGCAAAGCCGCCGCCGTGCAACATTTGCCATTCGTAAAACCGAAGCAGGGCTTCTGCTCGGCTTTAACCGGCACCAGAGCCATGAGCTGATCAATATTTCTGAATGTGCGGTTACTGTTCCGGCCATTATTTCCCGGCTTGATGATCTGCGCAAAATTGCCACGCATCTGGCTGACGGCGCCAAACCATTCAGGCTGACGGTAACCGATACAGAATCCGGCCTTGATCTGGCTGCAAGCGGTTGTCCGTCACCCGATGATGCGGCGCGGCGCATTCTCACGCCTTTGATGATGGAACTGGGTTTTGCGCGCCTTAGTGTTGATGGCGAGATTATACTGGAGCCGAAAAAACCATTGATCACATTTGGCAAAGTGCCGGTTAATATTCCATCAGGCAGCTTCTTGCAGGCAACCATTGATGCAGAAAAAACCATGGTCACATTGGTGCTGGAGCATTTTAAAAAAGTAAAAAAAGCAGCAGATTTGTTTTGCGGTGTCGGTACTTTTGCCTTGCGCATGGCTGAAACCATGGCTGTTCACGCAGTGGAAAACGATGCGCAGGCTTTGGCGGCGCTTGATCGCGGTATTCGCCATGTGCAGGGTTTGAAGCCGGTCACTCATGAGCGCCGAGATCTTTTTCGCAGGCCGATCCTTTATAAAGACCTCAATACCTATCAGGCTGTGGTTTTTGATCCGCCGCGTGCAGGGGCAGAAGAACAGGCGCTGCAGATAGCCCGGTCTTCTGTGCCCAAAGTGGCTGCTGTTTCCTGTAATCCGGTAACGTTGGCGCGCGATCTCGCTGTTTTGGTCAAAGGGGGCTATAAAATTGAAAAAATTATCCCTGTTGATCAGTTTTTATGGTCATCTCATGTGGAAACTGTGGCATTGCTCTCAAAAAAATAAAGGCATTTAGAACATAATTGGATTTTTCTATATATTATAACAGGTGGTTTTTTGCTGTTAAATTTATGTTTTTAATGTAAAAATAATTTTTGTTTTTTTTCTATATTAATTTATGTTTTATTTGTGGTGTTTTGAAGGATAAATTTTGTATTTATTTTGTCTTTTACATTTATAATGTTGTGATTGCTGGTAATTTATTGGTGTTGTGAAATAATTTTAAATGTTTTTAATTTGGCCTGTGAGTTCGGAGCCTTTACGGCTCGGTTTCACAAAACTTCATATTAATGGGCTCCGGTCTTATATAAGGTAGTTTTATAAGATGATGAGCATAATGATATTGGCATTATGCGGAGCTTGAATACAGTTGAAAGGCTATTATGATGATTTCCGAAAATTTTGATTCAAAATTAGTTTGCAAAATTGTTGGAGATAAACTTTCCGTTTCAAATAGTAATGGGAAAACACTGACGCTTGGGTGTTCAGTTTATTATTCACCTGTCTGCGGTTAATTTAAATATAATTGAATGAGAGAAGATTTTACCGGACTTGCTCTTATATGGTCTGGTAAAATCTTTGAGGCTGACAGTGGATAGCTGAGAATGGTTATTTTTTTTGTCGGGCGATGAGGGCAAAGCGTTGAGGTAAGCCCTAAAAAAGCTATTTAACTTGAGCTTTTGCATTATTTTTGCGTCATTTTAACGGCAGTTATGTTGTCTGTTAAATCTATGTAATATTATTTTATATAGTTAAATTTATGTTTTATTTGTGGCGATTTTAAGAGCAAATTTTGCATTTTATATTTATAATATTATGATTGCTGGTAATTTATTGGTGTTGTGGAATAATATAAATTGTTTTTAACTTGCTCTGTGAGCTTGGGTTATTTACGGCCAGGTTTCACAAAACTTCATATTAACGGGATCCGGTCTTATGCCAAGCCCTTCTTATTCCAAGTCAAAGCTATAAGATAATGAGCGTAAAATACTGGCATAATGCGGAGCTTTAATACAATTGAAAGGCTATTACGATGATTTCCAAGAACTTTGATTCAAAACTGGTTTGTAAAATTGTTGGCGATAAACTTTCCGTCACAAATAATAGTGGAAAGACAGTTACACTTTTTATCACCTGTGTACGTGTTATTTAAATATAATTGAATGAGAGAAGATTTTACCGGACTTGCTCTTATATGGTCTGGTAAAATCTTTTTTGTTTTTGTCAGGTTTTATTCCATGAAAAAGAATGATGCGGATGATATATTCATAGATTTTTACAGATATTTACCTACAGAATACTATGATGGATTTTTGAATATACCGGATATTCCGGTTGAAGAAGGTAAATTTAAATCAATTATAGATCATTGTTATCTCCCGATTTTAAAGAAACTATGGGAAAAATTACTGATACTGGAGATGAATTTTTCCGATAAGGAAGGATTGCTGCAGGGAGAGACAGCGGATGAGCGGTTTTCTTTTTTTGTGAGGGAAATATGCAAAAAAGAAAACCTGAATGCGCTCTATAAAAAATATCCCGCATTGCAGGAAATCTGGCTGCAGGACAGCACAATATTTTCAAGTTCCCTGCATATTTTCTTTAAACATATTGCAACGGATATAGCAGAAGTTGTCAGGTGTTTTTATGGTTGCGATAAAGATATTTTGATCAGTGATATCAATATGTTAGGTGATCCTCACAGGTCAATGCGGCAAACAGCAAGAATTAAATGTACTGATGGGGATGGTTTTGAATATATAATTTACTATAAACCGCGCAATATGGAGATAGATGAAGGTTTTTATAGTTTTATTGATTGGTTTAATAAAAACTCTTCAATTACACATATTGCCCCGCGGGTTTTGCTTAAAGACGGTTATGGCTGGGCAGAGGCGATTGATCATAAAGATTGCGAAACGGTTGAACAGGTACAGAATTATTATCGCCGCTATGGATCGCTGATCGCGCTGACATATCTTTTTGCTGCCACAGATCTTCATATGGAAAATATTGTAGCGCATGGCCAATATCCGGTTATTGTGGATCTGGAGACACTGTTCTCCTGCACTTTGGCAACAGAAAAGCATTTGCCGGCTAAGGATCATCTTTATACATCGCTCTTATTGCCCACAGAAGTTATGTATGATGATCTGGAAATAAGCCCGCTGAGTGCACGCTCTCATACTGTGACCAATATTGATATATTGGTTAATCCGCAGAGAAAATCCTCCTCTTTGCGCATGGAAAAGCAGAAATTCACAACAGGTGACTATGCAAGCCAGCTCATGCTGAATGGTGAGGCGATTGATTTTCTTGATTATGAGGCGGATATTTTAAATGGTATGCGCGAGACGCTGGGTTTTCTGTATCGCAACCGGCAGCCTGTTATAATGAAAATCAATGATATTATGCGCCATGCTCCGGTGCGTATTGTCCGGCAGGCCACAGAGGAATATTCAAAAATTCTCTATAACTGCCGCCACCCTAATTCTCTGATAAAAAATAATTCGGATCAGGAATTATATCTGCTGAGCGATCCTTCACGTGACATTGCGATTATTAAATCGGAGATTGCAGAGTTACGGCAGGGTGATATTCCTTATTTTTATATGCCTTTTAATGGTTCTGATCTCTGTAACGGCACAGGGCAAAGACTTGATGTTGAAATATATCAATCGCCAGCTGAAAAATGCGAAGGTCGTTTTGCAAAACTCACGCCTGGCTATGTTGAGCAGATTATTGAGGATGCGAGATTTGCCTTTCTCGTATATCGGGCAAAAAAGGGCAGGGCCTGTTTAAAAACAGGGCAGAATTTTGCAGCATTTGCAAACCTGTCTGATCATCACTTTTGGGATGCATTGGCAAAATCAACACTCACAACAATTATGGAGCGTGCGCTCCATAGCGGGGAAAAAGTTTATTGGCGCAATATTCATGTGACCGGTAAGAATATGCGCGCTGATGTGAGCGGCACGGATCTCTATCAGGGTGCATCGGGAATTGCTCTGGCTTTTCATCTTGCCGGGCAGCGTTTGTCCTGCCGGCCATTTACAGATTTTGCAGAAAGGCTGGCGCTGCAGATTACAGAGCAGCTAAGAGAGGCGCCTGCTGCTGAGTTGGGTGCCTTCAGCGGCACGGCCGGCACATTATGGAGCCTGAGCGTTATAAAAAATGCATGCCTGCCGGATATGCTCCCTGTTATGGATCGGGAACTGGCAAAAATTGCATATAAATTACTGAATGAGAATATAAATCAATATAGCCGGATTGATTTTATCGGCGGAATTGCCGGAACGCTGGTAATGCTTTTGAGATTGCACAGGCTTTATTATGATTATCCGCTTGCACAGCAAATCAGCAAGCTTGCCGGAGCGGCATTTTTACTTTTAAAGATCAATGCAAAAGCGCTTTTAGATGAGGAAAAAACTTTATTAGGCTTTGCCCATGGCACGGCAGGCGTTTCAGCAGCGCTGGCACAATATATGACCTGTTTCAGAATTAAAGATGATGAGGCTGTGGAGATTATTCGTCATCATACCTGCCGCGAAGCCGCCTATCGCACGGCTAAAGGCTGGCCGCGTTTGGGAAGCGATGATCATTGCAGCACATCCTGGTGCCACGGAACCGCGGGTATCGGTTATTCCCGTTTATTCATTGAGCCTTATATTCCGGCACAAATCTATGCGGCGGATATGGCTGTTGTCAGGCAGAGGCTTGGAGAAATTCGCCAGTCACTTTGCCTGTGCCATGGTATGATGGCTGATTATTGTCTGGCGCCGGCATTTGGTGTGGATGCTGGTGCGATTGGCAACCAGATCCGTAAAACCATTGAGCAGGAGGGCGTAATAACCGATCTTGGCCTGAATGATTTTGAAATTGTCGGAGCCATGACCGGTGTTGCCGGCCTGTTTGCGGGGCAGGCACTATTGCTTGATAAATTCTGATCTGCAGGATTTGCCGCCTGCATAATTATGACATTGAAAAATTTAATGTTAAAAAGCGGGAGCTTCTCGCTTTTTAATTGTGTGATTTTCAGACGGCTGTGCCGCCGATTGTCATCTGATCCATACGCAGATGCGGTTGCCCCACACCCACAGGCACCCATTGCCCGCCCTTGCCGCAATTGCCTGAACCATTATCCAGCTTGCTGTCATTGCCGATCATGGTAATACGATGCATGGCATCAGGGCCGTTGCCGATCAGCATCGCGCCTTTTACCGGCGCGGTGATTTTACCATTCTCAATCATATAGGCTTCCGTGCAGCCAAACACGAATTTGCCGGAGGTGATATCCACCTGTCCGCCGCCAAAAGAGACGGCATAAATACCTTTTTTAACGGAAGATATAATCTCTTCCGGTGTCTTGTCGCCGGAGAGCATTATCGTATTGGTCATGCGCGGCATCGGCGCATGGGCATAGGACTGGCGCCTGCCATTGCCGGTTGGCTTCATGCCCATCAGGCGGGCATTTTGGCGATCCTGTATATAATTGACGAGTTTGCCATCCTCAATCAAAACCGTTTTATTGGTTGGCGTGCCCTCATCATCAATGGTCAGGGAGCCTCTGCGGCCGGCAATGGTGCCGTCATCAACAACGGTCACTCCCCTGGCAGCAACCTGCTGCCCCATGAGGCCGGCAAAGGCTGAAAGTTTTTTGCGGTTGAAATCCCCCTCAAGCCCGTGACCGACAGCTTCATGCAGCATTACACCGGGCCAGCCATTGGATAGAACAATATCAAATGTACCGGCCGGTGCGGGGATGGCTTCAAGATTGATCAGAGCCTGACGCAGCGCCTCATCGGCTGCATGTTGCCATGCGCCTGTGGTAATAAAATCATCGAACAGACAGCGGCCGCCGGCGGAATAGGAGCCGGATTCCTGTCTGTCGCCCTGTCCGGCAATGACAGAAATGGATAATCTGACCATGGGTCGCAAATCGCGGACAAAATGGCCGTCAGCGCGCAGGATCTCCACCTGTTGCCACGAGCCTGCAATAGCAATACTGACCTGCCGCACTTTGGGGTCTTTGGCGCGCAAATAGCCGTCAATTTGCTGAAGCAGAACAATTTTTTCATTAAATGTCGGTGCGATCAGCGGATTTTCATCGGTGTAAAGATGGCGGTTTGTGCCTGCCGGCGCAGCATTATAGCTGGATGAAGCCCTGCGGGAGATGGCAGAGGCGGCATCGGCTGCGCGTTTGAGGGCACCCTCGGTCATATCTCCTGAATGAGCATAGCCAACCCCTTCACCGGAGACACAGCGCAGGCCAAAGCCCTGTCCCTGGCTGTAACTGCCGTTTTTCAGGCGGCCATTATCAAAAACAAGCGCCTCGGATTCTGCATATTCCAGATAAAGCTCGCCGTCATCGCTGCCCAGAAGTGATTGGGAAACCAGTTTTTCAACCTGTTCGCGGCTGATATCAAATTCATCAATCAGGCTTCTTGGTGTGGCGGTGGTCATAAATACAGCTCCGGAACAATGACTCTGTCTTATGTTTACAGATTGGTTTTCTGTATATGGCGGCTTTTCCGGAGACGGGCAAGCAGAACAGGGAAAATTAAACGCCGCCGCCGGACTATGGCAGCGGCCGTTATTTCGCGATGCCTGAATTTACGGCAGCTTGTTAAATCCTTCACTGAAGCCCTGCAATTCCACAGGGATGCCCACGCCTTCTTCCGGTGTCTGGAAAACAATAAATGTTGCTGCCTTGCCTTTGCGCAGCGTGTCGATCAGCGCATCATCAAGAATAACTTCCGCATAGCAGCCATCTTCAAAACAGCGTACAAAATAGGCGCGGCCAATATCCTTGCCATCAACATTGAGGCCTAAGCCATTTGGCAGCAAGACGCCAAGCGGTGCCAGCACACGCAAAATGCGGGCTTTATTATCTGCGGTTTTAAGAACCACAACAGAAAGGCCAAGCTCAGGGCGGTCGGCAGCAATCACATTCTGGATCAGGGCGCATTGTTCAGTTTTTGCACCGGCCGGCTTGTCGCAAAGAATAGACCATGCACCATGCTGGGAGCGTAATGTGCCGTTTTTTTGTGCTGTGCCGGAATTCTGGCTGGCCGCTGCCTGCGGGGCGGCAGCCTTGGGATCAGCTTGCGGGGCAGGCTGGGTAAAAGCGGCAGAGGCGGATACAGCCATAAGGCCTGCACCGAGCAGAGCAGCGGCAAGTTTACGGCTGACAGAGGAGAAATGGCGCATATTCATGATACCCTTGGCGGCTCGGCAGACATTTCCGGCCGGAGCCGGTAAATGTTTTTTAAAAGCAGTTAAAAACGGCGGCTTTATGATTGTGGCAAATGCACAAGTCAAACAAGCCGTTTCCATATTGTGTGTACATTGATAATAGCGGAATTTGAACCTGATAAGGTAAAGTTTTGGTATAAATCAGATTTTAAACAACATTCTCATGAGAATTTGCCTTTGCGCCGCCGCTTGCTTTATCTGCAATCTCGCTTGATTTGAATCAATGTAAATATTTAATTTTTATGAGTTGATTCTCTCTGTTATGGCGTGCTGATCATGCAAAACCCCTTTTATGAGCTAGGGGCAGTATATGTTTCGGGAGGGGTTTTATCTGTGACTGAATGTGTATTTTTATAAAATACTATTTGAGATTTTTTAGCGATTAAATTTTTAACAAATTGATTTTAAAAGTTATTTCTTATCTTTTTAGCCGCGGTTTTTGCGCCGGCTAGCCGTTTGTATGCGTTTTTTCAAAAAATCATTACGCGCAAAAATGCCGCATAGGAAATCCTTCGCCTTCTTTGCTTGCTGTTATAATGTGTTGTTCAGTACGGTAGGGGAACCGGGCACCGGCTGGGGAAGGGCGGTGTCTGAAATAACCGGCAGGCTATAATCGGGAGAAGAAGTTCGTGAATAGGATTATTGCCACAAAAAAAGCTGTTGCAGGCATTCAATCTGCATTGAAGAGACAATTCATAGCCGGTGGCGCATTGGGCGCAACCACTTTTGCATTAATCGCGGGCGCATCAGTTTCCGCGCAGGCTGGCCAGCCGGTAGACTGGCAATTGAGCTGGCAGGCGGCAGCAACAAGAATTGCAGAGCAAATACACTGGTTTGAGCGCTATTCGCTCATGTTTATTATTCCGGTGACAGTTTTGGTTATGCTGTTGCTGCTCTGGTGTATTTTCCGGTTCAGCAAGAGGAATAATCCTGTCGCGTCAAAAACCAGCCATAACACAATGATCGAGGTGATCTGGACATTAGGACCGGTAATTATCCTGTTGTTTCTGGCCATCCCGTCTTTTCAGCTGCTCACGGCGCAATATTCTCCGGATGATCCCAAATTAACGGTTAAGGCAACGGGCTATCAGTGGTATTGGGGATATGAATATCAAACTGATGAGCCGCTGAGTTTTGATGCTGTATTGCTGAAGGATGAAGACAGGGCGGCGGCAGGCAAGCAGGATCTGGCTGTCTATCCGCGTCTTTTGGCTGTGGATAATGAAGTTGTGGTGCCTGTTAACACCACTGTGCGTCTTTTGGTTACCGCGGCAGATGTTATCCATTCATGGGCAATGCCTTCATTTGGTGTTAAAATGGACGGTATTCCGGGGCGCAACAATGAAACATGGTTCAAGGCAGAGCGTGAGGGGTTGTATTACGGCCAGTGTTCAGAGCTTTGCGGCAAGGATCATGCCTTTATGCCGATTGCTGTGCGTGTGGTGTCGCAGGAACAATATGATAAATGGCTGGCGGCCGCGCGCACCGATATTGACAGCGCCAATAAGGCGCTGATCGCCGAGATTGAAAATAGTAAAAGTGTGACTGTTGCCCGGAACTGACGGGCAGGGAACCGCCATATAATCTTGCCTATAAGGTGAATAACCTTTGACGGAGAGGTTCAGACACAGATCATACGCCGCCTGATATAAGAAATTGATGTTTCTTGAGATCAGGCTTATGCAGCAGATTACAATTCCGGAATAGTCCTGCCTGGATGATGCGGGATATTCTGCAGAGACGGGAGCAATCATATGGCTGGCACTTCAGCTCACGATACCCCAAAGGGCACCCTGCATTCAGGGCCGGATGCAAGCCACGATCACAAGCCGCATGGCTGGGTGCGCTGGGTATATTCAACCAATCATAAAGATATCGGCACGCTTTATCTGATTTTTGCGATTATCGCCGGCATTATCGGCGGCGCTTTGTCTATTGCAATGCGTGCTGAATTGCAGGAACCCGGTATTCAGATTTTCCATGGTCTGGCCACCATGGTTTATGGTGTTGAGGGGGATGCGGCGCTTGATGCGGGGAAACATATGTTCAATGTGTTTACCACCATGCATGCGCTGGTGATGATCTTCTTCATGGTTATGCCGGCGCTTATCGGTGGTTTTGCCAACTGGATGATCCCGCTGATGATCGGCGCGCCGGATATGGCATTCCCGCGTATGAACAATATTTCTTTCTGGTTATTGCCGCCAGCATTGCTGTTGTTGCTGATCTCCCTGTTTGTTCCGGGGCCTGCCGGTGGCTGGGGCGTTGGCGGCGGCTGGACTTTATATCCGCCATTTTCCACATCCGGGCAGCCGGGGCCTGCGGTGGATTTTGCAATATTGTCCATTCATATTGCCGGTATATCTTCCATTCTCGGTGCGATCAATTTCATCACCACAATTTTGAATATGCGCGCGCCGGGCATGACATTGCATAAAATGCCGCTTTTTGCATGGTCGGTGCTGGTAACGGCATTTTTGTTGCTGTTGTCTTTGCCGGTTCTGGCCGGTGGTATCACCATGCTTTTGACAGATCGCAATTTTGCAACGGCATTTTTTGCACCCGAAGGCGGCGGTGATCCAATCCTTTACCAGCATCTGTTCTGGTTCTTTGGTCATCCGGAAGTGTATATTCTTATCCTGCCGGGCTTTGGCATTGTCAGCCATATTATTTCCACCTTCGCCAAAAAGCCGATTTTTGGCTATCTCGGCATGGCCTATGCTATGGTTGCAATCGGTGTTGTCGGCTTTGTGGTCTGGGCGCACCATATGTATACGGTGGGGCTGTCGCTGGATACACAGCGTTATTTTGTCTTTGCAACAATGGTAATTGCGGTGCCGACCGGCATCAAGATTTTCTCATGGATTGCCACAATGTGGGGCGGCTCGATTGAGTTTCGCACGCCGATGGTCTGGGCAATCGGCTTTATCTTCATGTTCACCATTGGCGGTATGACAGGTGTGCAACTGGCCAATGCCGGCCTTGATCGTGCTTTGCATGATACATATTATGTGGTTGCGCATTTCCATTATGTCTTGTCCCTCGGGGCTGTTTTCGCAATCTTTGCCGGCTGGTATTACTGGTTCCCGAAAATGACCGGTTATATGTATAATGAGATGATCGGCAAGGTGCATTTCTGGGTCACCTTTATTGGTGTAAATCTGGTGTTTTTCCCGCAGCATTTCCTTGGTCTTGCCGGTATGCCGCGCCGCTATATTGATTATCCGGATGCTTATACCGGCTGGAATATGGTGTCGTCTTACGGCTCATATATTTCCGGTTTTGCGGTGCTTATTTTCCTCTATGGCGTATTTGAGGCTTTTGCCAAAAAGCGTGTGGCAGGTTCCAACCCTTGGGGAGAAGGCGCAACAACACTGGAATGGCAGCTGTCATCGCCGCCGCCATACCATCAGTGGGAGCAGCTCCCCTTTATCAAATAACAGGAGCGGGCGGCGGCGCAGCTGCTGCCCGTTTTCATATCTGCCCCAGGCGGTTCGCAGTTCATAATAACAGGCTTTTGAACAGGCATCGGCCTTTATTGCGGGGTTTCTGAAATATGGCAGATGTACAGCGGTTTTTTTGGGTGTATAGAGCACCTCCGCAGCCAAATTGCGAGGCAGCTTTGCATTTGAATAATCAGGCGGATAATCGGCCGGATTATGATCGGGATAATGGATGTAAGCAAAGAAGGAGAGCAAGATAGTTTTTCTGTTTTCTCTTCTCAATATTTGGTGAAAAGGCTTAAGCAATCATTCTGCCGGCTGTAATATTAAAACGGTGATCCATGGTGAAGATCGGCAACATTGCCTCTGATAACCTGCGCGCCGGAAAGCGAAGATAAGGGCACATATAACGAATGACTCTGGTTGAAAAAAATAACAGGGCTGGGGCGCAGGGGGCAGAATGTTATCTGTCAGAAGCCGGCGCGCGCGATTATATTGCGCTGTTGAAGCCTCGTGTTATGTCCCTTGTTGTGTTTACAGGGTTTGTTGGTTTGATCGTGGCGCCCGGGCATATGAATCCCGTGCTGGCGGCAATTGCTATTCTTTGTATTGCAATCGGCGGCGGTGCGTCAGGTGCACTGAATATGTGGTATGATGCGGATATTGACCGGATCATGAAGCGCACGAAAAAACGCCCTATACCGGCCGGTTTGGTGCGTGAAGAAACGGTTCTGGCCTATGGTATTGTGTTGTCGGTTTTCTCGGTGATGACACTTGGCCTGCTGGTTAACTGGCTGGCGGCTGCGCTTCTGGCCTTTACCATTTTCTTCTACAGCGTTGTCTATACAATGTGGCTGAAGCGCTCCACACCGCAAAATATTGTGATTGGCGGTGCGGCAGGCGCATTTCCGCCTATGATCGGATGGGCGGCGGCAACGGGCACAATCTCCCTTGAAAGCATTGTGCTGTTTCTTATTATCTTTTTGTGGACACCGCCGCATTTCTGGGCGCTGTCTCTGTTTACAAAAGGGGATTATGAAGCAGCAAAAGTGCCGATGATGCCGAATGTGAAGGGGGAAAAATCAACCCGTTTACAGATTGTTGTCTATAGTATGCTTGTGGCGCCTGTTGGGGTTCTGCCTTGGGTTTTGGGCTTTGGCGGCACTGTTTATGGTGTGCTGTCTGCTTTGCTTGGGGCGATTTTTGTGTTGCGTGCGTTGCAGCTCTGGATGGCACCGGAACATGAGGCGCAGATGCGGGCAGCACGTGCATTGTTCCGGTTTTCGCTGGTTTATTTATCGGCCTTGTTCATGGTGCTTCTGCTGGAGGTGCTGGTTGCCAAAATCTTGTCTGTGATCGGGGGATGATGATGGCAAAACAAACACAAAAGCCGGAGATTGAGCTGATCAGCCTGAGTGCAAAACAAAGAAAGGCGCAGCGCAGCCGTTCAATTGCGCTGGGTCTGGCTCTGGCGGCATTTGTGCTGATTGTCTATATTGGCACCTGGGTTAAACTGGGGCCTGACGTGTTGGTTCGTCCGATGTAAGGAGCGGGCGGGAAGCTGCGGGGAGGCGGCGCAAACAATGACACAACAACCGGAGAAAACCGGAGCTGGCGGTAATATAAATGCCGGGCGCAATGCAGGTGCTGAACAGGCAGAAAATTCTGTGCGGCATCAGCGCTCAAACCGTATTATCGCTTTATCATGCTTTAGTTTTTTTCTGGCGATGATCGGCATGGCCTATGCTGCGGTGCCTTTGTATCAAATGTTTTGCCGCGTAACAGGTTATGGCGGCACCACCCAGCGTGTGGAGCAAATGTCGGATATTGTGCTGGATAAGACTGTGAAAGTGCGGTTTGATGCCAATGTTTCCGGCGCTTTGCCATGGGAGTTCAGGCCCGTCCAGCGTGAAGTTACTGTACGTATTGGTGAAACCACGGTGATTTATTATGAGGCGCATAATATTTCTGACCGTCCCAGTTCCGGGCGCGCTACATTCAATGTATCTCCTGATCTGACCGGCTCTTATTTCAATAAAGTGCAGTGTTTCTGCTTTACCGATACCACATTGGCTGCCGGTGAGCGTATGGAAATGCCGGTTATGTTTTTTGTTGATCCGGATATTGTGAAGGAAAAAGACCTGAAAGATCTAAAGACCATAACACTGTCCTATACATTTTTTCCGCTGGATAAGGAGCCTTCCGGTTCAATTGTTATGCAGAATAATAATGCGGTAAAAACAGATGTTAAGCCGCAGGGCTAGAGCTTGTTTGTTTACACATATCCGCAACAGGATGCGATAATGTGTAAAACAGCAAACGGAGTAAAAAATAGCGCAAGAGGGCATCTTGCGGGTGAGAAAACAGGGTATCATCCGGATATTCCGGTGCCGGTATCCGGCAGATAAACAGAGGAGCCTTAAGGCCTGTAACCTTAAGGGGGAGACACATGGCAGATATTCATCAGAAGAACCATGACTATCATATTCTCGCGCCAAGCCCGTGGCCTTTTTTAAGTTCCATTGGCACATTTGTGCTGGCTCTGGGCGGCATTTCTTATATGCGCTATCTCAATTCAGGCGAGCTGAACCTGTTCGGTGTTAATTTTGTAACGCCGTGGGTCTTCTTTATTGGTATCGCCATTATCTTATACTGCATGTATGGCTGGTGGTCAGATACAATCCGCGAAGGGCGGGAGGGGCACCATACGCGCGTTGTTTCCATCCATTTGCGCTATGGCATGATTATGTTCATCGCCTCGGAAGTTATGTTTTTTGTGGCATGGTTCTGGGCGTTTTTTGATGCCAGCCTGTTCCCGAATGAAGCCCATCAGGTAATGCGTGCGGAATTTACCGGTGGCCAATGGCCGCCAAAGGGCATGGAAGTGCTCGATCCTATGCATCTTCCGCTTTACAATACGGTTATTTTGCTGCTTTCCGGTTCCACGCTGACATGGGCGCATCATGCGCTTTTGCATAATGATCGGAAAGGGCTGGTCTGGGGTCTGTCGCTGACTGTGGCGCTGGGTGTGCTCTTTTCCTGTGTGCAGGCTTATGAATATATTCACGCGCCCTTTGCATTCAAGGATTCCGTCTATGGGGCAACCTTCTTCATGGCCACCGGTTTTCACGGCTTCCATGTGTTGGTGGGCACAATCTTTCTCGCTGTTTGCTTGTTGCGCGCTATTGGCGGTGATTTTACACCAAAACACCATTTCGGCATGGAAGCTGCGGCCTGGTATTGGCATTTTGTGGATGTGGTCTGGCTGTTCCTGTTTTTCAGCATTTATGTATGGGGCTCATGGGGCGCGCAATTTGCCAGCCATTAGGGCATTGCTTCACGTCCTGTGAAGAGTGAAAGGTTAAAAACAGCGCCGTGTTCCGGAGGGGGACGGCGCTGTTTATATTCTGAACTGTGTATGGTCTGAAACGGCATTCCTATAATCGACGGGGCTGAAAAACAGGGGCGAGGAAAGAGCACTATGAGTAATGATAATAATCTTTATCCTCCGGTAGAGCCGGTTGCAGCAGGCATCAGGGGGCGCTGTCCGCGTTGTGGTCAGGGAGCCTTGTTTAATGGTTATCTGAAACTGGCAAAACAATGTGAGATCTGCGAACTGGACTACAGCTTCGCGGATTCCGGTGACGGGCCTGTGGTTTTTGTGCTGTTGTTGGATGGCTTTATTGTCACTGCTTTGGCCTTATGGGCAGAGGTTTCCTATCAGTTTCCACTGTGGTTGCATTTTATGATCTGGATACCGCTGGCAATTATCCTTGGTCTTATTATGACGCGTTGGATGAAAGGTATTTTGATTACACTGCAATATAAGCATAAGGCCTCTTCAGGGCAGCTGGATAAACGGGGCGATTTATGAGCGCGCCGCAGAGCGGGAACAAAAAAACACAACAAGGCCGGTTAAGGAGCCGCTCAGGGGCGCAGCCATGGGGATTGCTGATTTGCGCTGCAATATTATTTGCAGTGCTGGTTTGCCTTGGTATTTGGCAAACGCAGCGCCTGTTCTGGAAAGAGCAATTAATCGCGGGTATTGATCAGCGCATACATGCCGCGCCCAAAACGCTGGCGCAGGCTGAGGCTGGATTTATGCTGACAGGATCGGTTGATTATATGCCGGTTACGCTGCGCGGAACTTTTGCCCATGATCATGAGCAATATTTCTTTACAACCTTCAAAGGCGTTTCCGGCTATGCTGTTTATACACCGCTGCTTCTGGCTGACGGGCGGGCAGTTTTTATCAATCGCGGTTTTGTGCCCTATGAAAAGCAAAAGCCTGAAACACGCCTTGCAGGGCAGGTTACGGGCGAGGTTACCATTAACGGCCTTGCACGGGATCCGTTGATTGCCAAACCATCATTCTACCTGCCGGATAATGAGCCTGATAAAAAGCTCTATTACTGGAAAGACTGGGGCACGATGATGGAAAACAGCGGCTTGTCGCAGGCGCATGATTTTGTCGGTTTTTTTGTTGATGCAGATGCAAGCCCTAATCCGGGGGGGCTGCCCGCAGGGGGGATTACCATATTGGAATTACCCAATAATCATCTGCAATATGCTGTAACATGGTTTGGCCTTGCAGCGGTGCTGCTGGTGATAACCGTAATTTTTGTGTGGCGCCGGCGCAATATATAACCGTGCTGAAACAATACAGGAAATTGGCTCTATAAGGCTGGTTTTGGTGGCAGCGGCGCATTTTATCCTATATGAAGTGCACATTGCAGGGGCAGGCTTGTGTTGATTGCATAAGATAAATTCTGTCAATTGCCCCTGAATGCGTAAGTTGATATGCATTGGCCGCAATCTTATTTTGTACCGGTGCAATATCTTCATAAGACGGGATAGATCATAATCTGATGACTGATAAGCCTAAGCTGACCATTCGCCTGTGCGGGCCGCGCGGATTTTGTGCCGGTGTTGACCGCGCCATTCAGATTGTGGTTCTGGCGCTGAAAAAATATGGCGCACCGGTCTATGTCCGCCATGAGATTGTGCATAACCGCTATGTGGTTGAAGGCTTGCAAGCGCGCGGTGCCATTTTTGTGGAGGAACTGGATGAAATTCCGCCGCAGCATCGCAATCAGCCGGTGGTGTTCTCTGCCCACGGTGTGCCAAAATCAGTACCTGCGGATGCCGACGCCAAAAACCTGTTTTATCTTGATGCAACATGTCCGCTGGTCTCCAAGGTGCACAAACAGGCAATGCGTCATCAGCGCCTTGGCCGCCATGTTATTCTTATTGGTCATTCCGGTCATCCGGAGGTGATCGGCACTATGGGGCAATTGCCGGAAGGCACAGTCTCCCTGATTGAAACCGTTGAGGATGCCGAGAAATACCAGCCGGAAGATCCTGATAATCTGGGTTTTGTAACTCAGACAACTTTATCGGTGGATGATACGGCAGGAATTATTGCCAAGCTGAAGGAGCGTTTCCCGCAGCTTACCGCGCCGGCTGCTGAATCAATCTGCTATGCAACAACAAACCGCCAGGAAGCCGTGAAAGAGGCCGCTCCCGGATGTGATCTTTTTCTGATTGTGGGCGCACCGAATTCATCCAATTCCAAGCGTCTGGTTGAGGTGGCTGAACGCTCCGGTGCGCAGCGTTCCTTGCTGGTGCAGCGGGCAGCGGAGATTGATTGGGATACTCTCGGCGCGCTTTCGGTTCTCGGTATTTCCGCTGGCGCATCGGCACCGGAAATTATTGTTGATGAGATTATTGACGCCTTTTCAGAGCGTTTTAATGTGACCATTGATCTGGCAATTACCACTGTAGAAACAGAGAATTTTCTGGTCAACCGTGAAATCCGCGATGTGGAACTGACAGCGCAGGACATGGCTTTTGTAAATGGCAATCACTAGGCATTTCCGCATCAGGAGGGCAGGGGGAAGGTAGCATGGCTGTCTATACGGATATTAATGAAATTGAACTGGCAGCCTATCTGGAACAGTATGACATAGGAACGCTTTTGTCTTTCAAAGGCATTGCCGAGGGGGTTGAAAATTCAAATTTTTTGCTGCGCACCACCGCGGGAAATTTTATTCTTACCCTTTATGAAAAGCGGGTCGATCGCAATGATCTGCCGTTTTTTATCAGATTGATGCAGCATCTGGCGGCGCATGGCATTGAATGCCCGCAACCTGTTATGCAGAAAAATGGCGAGACGATTGGTGAACTGGCAGGGCGCCCTTCGGCTATTGTAACTTTTCTTGAAGGCATGTGGTTGCGCAAACCTGCCGCCGAACATTGCTATGCACTGGGTGCAGCTATGGCGCAGATGCATCTTGTAGGCCAGAGCTTTCCGATGCAGCGCGAAAACAGCCTGACGCTGAAAGACTGGCGCCCCTTGTGGGAAAAATGCATGGCTGATGCCGATGCGGTGGAAAGTGGCCTGCGTTTGCAAACCGAGGCTGATCTTGGTTATCTGGAACAGAACTGGCCGGCGGATCTGCCGCGCGGCATTATTCATGCAGATCTTTTTCCCGATAATGTGTTTTTTATCGGTCAGCGCCTGTCCGGCATTATAGATTTTTATTTCGCCTGCTCGGATATGCTGGCCTATGATTTGGCAATCTGTCTTAATGCCTGGTGTTTTGAACGTGATTTTTCTTATAATCTTACCAAAGGCACGGCGCTGTTGCGTGGCTATAATTCGGTGCGCCCGCTTGATGAGAAAGAGCGTGAGGCATTGCCGGTGCTGTGCCGCGGCGCAGCAATGCGCTTTATGCTGACACGGCTTTATGACTGGATCAATGTGCCCGCAGATAGTTTTGTGACCAAGAAAGATCCGATGGAATATTTGCGGCGTATGCGGTTTCACCGTGAGGTGCGCTCAGCCAGCGAATATGGCCAGTAAAACAGAGTGCGTGGACTGTATTGCAAATTGATTGCATGATGCGGTTTTAAAAATGTGAGTATTTTGTTTGAAGATAATTACTGCCTATACGGATGGTGCCTGTTCCGGAAATCCGGGCCCCGGAGGCTGGGGAGCCATTTTGCAATATAATGGCCACCGCAAGGAGCTGAACGGCGGTGAGGCGGAGACAACCAATAATCGTATGGAGCTGATGGCGGCTATTTCGGCGCTGGAGGCGCTGAAAGAGCCTTGTCAGGTGGAGCTTTATACGGATTCTGTCTATGTGCGTGATGGTATTTCCAAATGGATTGAAGGCTGGAAACGTAATGGCTGGAAAACAGCGGCCAAACAGCCGGTAAAAAATGCCGAGCTCTGGCAGCAGCTTGATAGCGCACGCATGCGCCACAAAGTGAGCTGGCATTGGGTGAAAGGCCATGCCGGACATCCGGAAAATGAGCGCGCGGATGAATTGGCACGCGAAGGTATGGCACCTTATAAAAAGCGTTGACGGGCGGCTTTAATAATTTTGCTGAAATTTACGTAATCAATAATGCGATAAAACAAAGATCAGAAGCGGTTCCGGCGGTTTGAATATAACCGGAACCGCTTCAGAAAAATCAAAGTTTTTCCAGCATGGCTTCCGCGGAAGAAACTGTGGCAATCCCCGGATTTTCTTCAATATTCAGGCTTTTTACAACACCGTCTTCCACCAAAGCGGAATAGCGCTTGGAACGGATGCCAAGACCGCCGCCTGACAGGTCAATATCAAGGCCTGCCGCTTTGGTAAAAGCGCCGATACCATCAGAAAGATAAAGGATTTTACCTTCACCTCCGGTGGCTTGGGCCCATGCGCCCATGACATGCACATCATTGACAGAAACAACCGCTACAGTATCCGCACCCTTGGCGATCAGCGCATCATAATTATCAAGATAGCCTGGCAGATGATTGATTGTGCAGGTTGGGGTAAAAGCGCCCGGTACCGCGAAAAGAACAACCTTTTTACCTTTAAAAATCTCATCGGTGGTAACGTCTTTTACGCCGTCAGCCGTTTTAACCTTGAAGCTGGCTTCAGGCAATTTATCGCCGATCTGGATAGCCATTTTCCGTTCTCCTTTGTGCAGATTCATAAATCCGTTTCCGATTATATGCATAGCCTCTCACAGATTTTTGCGAAAGCGCTATTTATCTTTACGGGGATAATGGAACGGATTTGTGAAGTTTAAAGGTCGTCTTGCCGGTTTATGATATGTCTTTTGTGAGGTGGCCGAAACAGAATGCTGAAATAAATTTAAAATGTTTTGCCCGTTTTGCAGGGTAAAGGTTTATGCGCAATTATAGCTTGGCACCTATCACGGCTGTGTTATGCTGAAAGAAAACAGCTCTTGCGCGGCAATAAACTCTATAATCTTTTCTGTAATGCTGCATAGCGGCAGAGACTATCCGGATAAATACGGTTTGTTTTATGGCCGAACTTGTACATCTCTCTTGAAGCGCAGTTTCAGTTAATGATGCAGTTGTCCTATGGAATAAACCAGAGTGAATAGTCATCTCCCGATACAGGATATTCTTCTTCTGCAGGCTGCATGGATAAAAGTGAAAGAGGCTTATGGTGAATGATGGTTTTCTCAACGGGCAGTTTCTGCTCGCCATGCCCGGCATGACAGATGAGCGTTTTAAACGCGCTGTCATTTATATTTGTGCGCATTCTGCACTGGGCACAATGGGATTTGTCATCAATCAGTTGCAGCCGTTTGAATTTCCCGAATTATTGATCCGTCTCGGGATTATTACAAAAAATGAAATAATTCTTCTGCCGGAAAAAACCCGCAGCATGATGGTGCGCCGCGGCGGGCCGGTGGAGGCCGGGCG
The DNA here is from genome assembly GCF_051851455.1 of Pseudochrobactrum albidum. NCBI lineage: Bacteria > Pseudomonadati > Pseudomonadota > Alphaproteobacteria > Hyphomicrobiales > Brucellaceae > Pseudochrobactrum > Pseudochrobactrum albidum. The sequence continues at coordinate 143,592 of NZ_JBPVTR010000024.1, read as the reverse complement.
CGGTTTTGTTCTTCACAGCGATGATTTTATGGTGGATAGCAGTATTCCGGTAAGTGATGATATCTGCATGACCGCTACGATGGATATTCTTCATGCGATATCCGAAGGAGCAGGCCCTGACAAAGCGCTGATGGCGCTTGGCTATGCCGGCTGGGATGCCGGTCAGATTGAAAGCGAAATTGCCAATAATGACTGGCTGATTTGCGCCTCCACGCCGGATTTATTGTTTGATGGGGATATTCTTGGAAAATATGACCGTGTGCTGGAAAAAATGGGGGTTGATCCGGCGCGGTTGGTGGTTCAGGCAGGTCATGCCTGAACCCCTCTGATAATCATTCCACGGCTTGCCCGCTGAGCAGGCGGGCGGCATTTTCTGCACTCATCGGCTGGCCAAACAGGAAGCTCTGCACATATTCACAGCCCATTTCACGCAATTGCATGGCATCCTGTTCATTTTCAACGCCTTCCGCCACGACTTTAAGTTCAAGATCCTGCGCCATGCGGATGATGGAGCGCAGCAATGTTGCTTTTTGCGGCTTGTCACCTTTGACAAAAGACCGGTCAATCTTGATCATATCAATCGGAAAACGGGTGAGATAGGCAAGCGATGAATAGCCGGTGCCAAAATCATCCAGTGATAGCCCGACGCCCATGGATTTAAGCTGGGCAAGCAAATGGGCAGATTGTTCCGGATTCTCCATCAGTACGGATTCTGTCAGTTCCAGTTTTAATGTGCCTTTGGTCACATGGGTGCGTGAGAGAATGGCGCGGACATCGCTCAGCAAATCCTGCCGGATCAGCTGTGTGCTGGAAAGATTGACGGAAACAAATAATTGCGGCCGCGCCAGATTTTCCTGCCAGTTGAACAGATCATTGGCCGATTGCTGCATGGCAAACAGGCCAAGCTGAACAATCAGGCCGGAATTCTCGGCAATCGGAATAAATTCTGCCGGTGAAATTGAGCCGCGGCGCGGATGCTCCCAGCGCATCAAGGCTTCAAAACCGGCAATTGTTCCATCCTGCAAGCTTACAATCGGCTGGTAGACAATAGCGATTTCCCCGCGCTCAATTGCACGGCGCAAATCCGATTCCAGTTGCAGTTTGTCACTGCCGATAGCGCGGAATGAAGGACGGAACGGCTCAATGCGGTCGCCGCCAAAGCGTTTGGCCTGATACATAGCCAATTCCGCATCCTTGATCATATCTTCTGCATTGGCGGCATTGGCCGTCCATGTCAAAAGGCCGATGGACGCTGTCAGTACAATTTCACGCTTGGCATAGGCAATAGGGGCACGGATGGCCTGGCGCAGCGCCTCGGCAAAAGCGGCAACCCTGGCCGGATCCGATTCAGAAGCCAATATCAGGCCAAACTGGTCAGAAGACAGGCGGGACAGCGTATCCTGCGGTTTCATCAGGCGGAAAAGCCGCCGTGAAATTGTGAGAAGAATTGTATCGCCGGCAGACATGCCAAGGCTGTCATTCACCTGTTTGAACCGGTCTATGTCGATCACAAATACGGTTGGCCGCAATTTGCTTTCGCTGTATGACATGCTCATAACACTGGCAAGGCGATCGAGGAATAATTCACGGTTCGGCAAGCCGGTGAGATTATCATGCACCGCATCATGCAGCAGGCGCTCTTCAGCTTTTTTCTGCTCTGTCACATTATGCAGGGTGCCGACACAGCGCACAATCTCACCATCTGAACCAATAACCGGACGGGCACGCAAGGCATACCAGTGATAATGCCCGTCATTGGCACGCAGGCGGAATGTCTGGTGAATGCGTCCGCGCCTGTTTTCCAGAATAGCATCCAGTGTCGTGCGGAAACGATCACGATCATCGCTGTGCATGACGGGCAGCCAGTTGCGCACCGGCCCAAGCAGGCTTGCTGCCGTGGAGCCGAGATAGGTGGCAATATCCGGCGTGGTAACCACACGGTCACGCGGCACATCCCAATCCCAGACAATATCGCCCGAGCCGATCACCGCCAATGCCTGCCGTTCCATATCGGAAAACAGCCCGACACGTAACACGCCGCCGGCAAAGGCGTGCTGCATGACGGTAAAACCGATCAGCAGCACAATCAGCACCAGCCCGCCGCCAAGGGCAGGCTGCACAATATCATTATCCAGACGGCCGGAGACTGCCGCCCATGCGCCCGCCATCCATATGGCGGTCAGCAACCATGTGGGGATCAGCATCACCGCGCGGTCATAGCTGCGCAATGACAAAAAACCGATAATGATAATGCCGCAAATGACTGTCAGGGCAAAGGAGATGCGGGCGATGCCGGCGGCAACCGGCGGATCAAAAATTGCCACGCCGCTTAAAAGCAAAAGGCCGAGCACCCATGCCACTGCACCATAGGAAAAATGATCGTGCCAGCGGTTGAGATTGAGATAGGTAAACAGGAAAATCAGAAAACTGGCCGCAAGAGCGACTTCCGTTCCCGCGCGCCACATTTGCTCATTGCCGGGTGTTATTGCAATCAGCTTGTTCCAGAAGCCGAAATCCACACAGATATAAGCCAGTACCGCCCATGCCAGTGCCGCCGCCGCAGGAAAAAGCGATGTTCCGCGCACCACAAACAGAATGGTCAGAAACAGCGCCAGCAGGCCGGAAATACCAAGCAGGATACCGCGATAAAGCGTGTAGGAATTAACCGTGTCCTTATAGGCATCCGGCTCCCACAGATAGAGCTGCGGCAGATTGGGCGAGGCCATTTCAGCAACAAGCGTTACAACCGAACCCGGATTGATGGTGATGAGAAACACATCAGCATCGGGGCTGACCTGCCGGTCAAGGGCAAAACCCTCGCTCGGCGTGATGGATGCAATACGTTGCGAGCCCAGATCCGGCCAGACAAAGCCCGATTTGACAAGCCGGTAATGTGGCGCAACAATCAGGCGGTCAATCTGCTCATCCGTCGGGTTGGCTATGGCAAAGGCTGCCCAGTTGCCGCCGGAGCGCTCATTGCCGGCCTGCACTTCAATACGGCGCACAATGCCATCAGCTCCAGGCGCAGTGGAAACCTGCACACTATCGCCCTGATTATGCATAATCTGCACCGCGCCGGTCAGATCAAGCGCGGTATCTTCCTTGGAGATTTTGATCGGTTCAACAGCCCATGCAGGCGCAGCAAAAATCAACGCCGTCAAAAAGGCAATAATACAGAAAAACGGTTTCAAGTGGCTCTGAAAGTTTTCTGTCACGGGCTTTACCTTTTTTGCATTTATATCGTTATGCAGCATTTAACGTCCGGAAAAAATAGGCCGGCCGCCGGCGGGTTTGGCTGCTTGTCTTTCGCAGCGCCTGTCATCCTCTATCAGGCTGTAGAGCAGATGATCCTGCCACAGGCCATTGATCTTGAGATAGGAGCGCAATGTGCCTTCCAGCATAAATCCGGCTTTTTCAAGAAGCCGGACAGAGCGCAGATTAGAGGGAATACAGGCTGCTTCAAGTCTGTGCAACCGCAGTTCATTGAATGCGAAGGGGATAATCAGCCTGAGAGCATCATACATATAGCCCTGACCGGCATAAGGCGCGCCGCACCAATAGCCGATCTGGCCGGATTGGGCGACACCACGGCGGATATTACCCAGAGTGATTCCCCCTAAAAGCGCATGATCCTGAAGGCGGAATAGAAAGAGTGACCAGGCATTGCCGCTGCGCGCCTCTTCCGCATAATGGCGCATCCGCATCCGGTAACTGGGCTTTTCCAGCTCATCCTCATGCCAGACCGGCTCCCAGGGGGTGAGAAAATTACGGCTTTTTTCACGCAAGTTTGCCCATTGGCGATAATCATTCCATCTTGGTTCACGCAAATAAAGCCGCTCGCCCTTCAGATACACAGATGGTGTTTTGCTGAAAGGAAAGCTGATCATGACAACCTGCCTCTGTTGGCTCTGTTTGGTTACATAAGTGGTGCATGTCTGAAAGGGCGGTTTGATCGCCGCCGCCCCGTTGAAGTTTAAACCGCCAATGCAGGCCTTTTATTTGCCGCATAACCGCTCAGGGTTGTGCGGATATCATTATAGGGCATCATTTGCCCGACCGGGCCTACCGCTGCAATGGTTGGCTTACTGTCAAGGAACATGCGCCCTGACAAATCGGTAAGCCGCTCCGGCGTGATCAGGCTCAGGCGCTCCAGAAGTTCTTCATTTGTCACAGGGCGGCCATAGAGCAGCATTTGCCGGGCGATCTGGCCGGCGCGGCTGGCCGCACTTTCCTGCGACATCAAAAGTCCGGCACGATATTGGGCGCGGGCGCGATCGACTTCCTGAATGCCGATATGATTGGAAGCCTCATAAAGCTCCTGCAAAATAACCGGCACCAGCTCATCCAGGTTTTCGCGCCCTGTCGCAGCATGAATGCCAAACAGGCCGGTATCGGAAAAGCCCCAGTGGAAGGCATAGACTGAATAGCAAAGCCCGCGTTTTTCCCGCACCTGCTGGAACAGGCGTGAGGACATACCGCCGCCAAGAACAGCAGCCAGCAATTGCGAGGCATAAAAATCACGCACATGATAGGCGCGGCCTTCAAAGCCGATCAGTACCTGTGCATCCATCAGGTCGCGTTCTTCCCGGTAATCCCCGCCAATATAGGCGGCTTTTACCGGCGCAGCGGCCTGAGTGCTTGCACGAAAACCTCCAAGGCGGCTTTCAACCTCGCGCACAAATGCAGCGTGATCCACCGCGCCGGCCGCCACAACCACCATGCGGTCGGCACTATATTGTTCGTTAATATAGGTGCGCAGATCATCCGGTGTAAAAGACTGCACGGTCTCCGGCATACCGAGAATGGAGCGGCCGATCTGTTGATTCATATAGGCTGTTTCAGAAAAGCGATCGAAAACAATATCATCCGGCGTGTCATGCGCGGCGCCGATTTCCTGCATAATCACATTTTTCTCGCGTTCCAGCTCATCTTCATCAAATTTGGAACTGGTGAGAATATCCGCCAGAATATCAATGGCCAGCGGCAGGTCATTGCGCAAAACACGGGCATAATAAGAGGTGGTCTCAACACTGGTGGCGGCGTTGATCTCGCCGCCTACATTTTCGATATCAGCGGCAATTTGCCAGGCGGTGCGGTTCTCCGTGCCCTTAAACGCCATATGTTCCAGAAAATGTGCAATACCATGGCGGTTATGCGCCTCATTGCGGGAGCCGGCCTTGACCCAGATACCAAGTGCCACGCTTTCAATCAGCGGCATGGTTTCCGTTGCAATTGTCAGTCCGTTGGATAGAACGCTTACTTCTACACCCATTATAGGTATGCTCCCCTTTGAGTCTTTTACCGCCAGAAAGTTTAAAGTCTGGCGGGCATGATAATGCGGCACTTCTATCATTCGCAATAATGCAGCTTTGTTTGACAGATACAGTGCGGCTCCGTTGTTTTCTCTGCCTTCGGAATTGTCCCATATATAAAGACAGGGTTCAGCCTGTGCAATTCAGGCAAATATATTACACCATACCGTATATTACATCATATCGGCCGTTATGGTGTAACGGGATGATTTCTGGTTTATTGCGCGGCTCTTGAATGGGTGCGAATATAATCCTGAACCGTTTTCAGCTCATTTTGAAGCGGGGTGAAATTCTCTTTTCGCTCCATGAGGTCACTCAGCCAATGCGGCAATTTTGGCGATACACCGCAGGCATCCTTAACCGCATCCGGGAACTTGGCAGGATGCGCGGTTGCCAGCGCCACCATGGGCGCGGCGTTGTTTTGATGTTCACGGGCAACCTTCACGCCAATGGCGGAATGCGGGTCGAGAAGATAGCCGTCAGCAGCCAGCACGCTGCGGATAATACCGGCTGTTTCCCGGACTGTGGCGCGCCCTGCATCAAACCGGCTGCGGATTGCCTTGAGCGGGGCTTCAGAAATTGTAAATTCGCCGGACTGGCCAAGGCTGCGCATCAACCCGCGAATGGCAGCGGCATCGCGGCCATAGGCCTCAAACAACAGACGCTCAAAATTGGATGAAATCTGGATATCCATGGACGGGGAGGATGTTTGCTCCACCCCGCGCATTGAATAGGCGCCTGTGGCAATTGTGCGCGCAAGAATATCATTATCATTGGTGGCAATGATCAGGCGATCAATCGGCAGCCCCATCTGCATGGCTACAAAGCCTGCAAAAATATCGCCGAAATTGCCGGTTGGCACGGTAAAGGATATTTCCCTGTCCGGCGCGCCGAGGCTGATGGCACTTGTGAAATAATAGACAATCTGGGGCATGATACGCGCCCAGTTGATCGAGTTTACGCCGGAAAGTGACAGCGTGTCACGAAACTCCAGATCATTGAACATGGCTTTGACAAGGTTCTGGCAATCATCAAAATTACCATCGATGGATAAGGCATGAACATTGGCCGCTGTGGAAGATGTCATCTGGCGCTGCTGCACCGGCGAGACACGGCCATGCGGGAACAGGATAAAGATGTCAGTATTATCGCGGCCGGCAAATGCCTCAATTGCTGCGCCGCCGGTATCGCCCGATGTGGCGCCCACAATAGTGGCGCGCTGCCCGCGCTGCGCTAAGGTGTAATCCATCATGCGGGAAAGCAGCTGCATGGCCACATCTTTAAAAGCCAGTGTCGGGCCGTGGAACAGCTCCAGCACATATTCATTCGCGCCGGTTTGCACCAGCGGGCACACGGCATCATGGCGGAAGGAGGCATAAGATTCGCGCACCATTTTTTCAAATTCGGCGGCCGGAATCTCTCCGTTCACAAAGGGGCTTAGCACGGCAAGTGCAATTTCCACATAGGATTTTCCGCGCAGGGCGCGAATCTCCTCAGCAGAAAATTGCGGGTAGGTTTCCGGCAGGTAAAGGCCGCCGTCTCGTGCTAAGCCGGCCAAAAGTGCATCAGAAAAGCCTAAAACCGGTGCTTCACCGCGGGTGCTGATATATTTCATAGGGTCTCAGGCCTCATTCATTCACTGCCGGTCTTGTTTGTTTCCTGGCAAAACTGTCTTGTCATCGTGTCAAATCTTTTGCTTGCACAGGCAGCATAAATGGTTAGAGCTTGCCCTGCGCCACAAAAAACGTGAAAATCTTATCACATAATGCATGTTAAACGCCTTGCGTCCATACGGATATGCTTATGGCACTACAGGAATCTGGTATAGAATAGCTTCATCATTGCAGGAAGACCGGTTTATGCAGAAAACAGCCCTCGGATATTTTAATTTCAGTTCACTCTCATCCGTCCGTCTTGCCGGCCGTGGCATATCCAGGATCAGCGGGGCTGTCCGGCTGGGGGCAGCGGCGATGCTTGGTTTGATTGTTGTGGCTTGTTCAACAAGCGGCAATCAGCAGTCTGCCGCTTCCGCCGGCGGTGAGCCGCGTGTGACACAAGCTGAATTGCAGGCATATTGCCCGCGCATCACGCTGCGGGAAGGTACGGCCTATTTCAGCACATATGAAAAAGGCGGCAATGGTGACAGCAGCCGTGTGATTTATCAGGCATCCATTTCCGATGTAACGCGTGATTGCCGGCGCGATGGCAGCAATCTGGTGATGACTGTGGCTGCCGCCGGCCGTGTTGTGCCGGGGCCAAAATTCCGTTCAGGCACCATTTCCATGCCCCTCCGTGTTGTGGTGATGGAGGGAGATAAGGTGATCTCCAGCAAACTCCATAAGCAATCTGTTGCCATGAATAATGCGCAGGCTGCAACGCAGTTTCTCTTTGCCGGCACACCTGTGGTTGTGCCTGAAGCATCTGCCCGTCAGATTCAGATTTTTATCGGCTTTGATGAAGGCCCGCAAAAGTAATGAACAGGCTTTTGCCGGTTTATTGATATTTGCATGATCAGGGAATAAAAATACCGTGCTTTATTGCAAGAGCGCGGTATTTGGCCAAGGGGTCTGGCATGTTTGGCTGTTGATGGCGGGTTTTTCAGCCTGTGTTTATTTGCATATATTCAAAATCTGTTGCATAAAAATTAACTATATCAGCAGCTTTCGGTGGATTGCGGCTGTCACATCTCTTTGGCTATGCAAACTATTCTATATAAAGTTCTTTGATATCAGGTGGTTGGTTTAAGTTTCCGTGCATGGGGCGGCTATTGCCGGAATTTAATTATCAATGTCTAATATTAGCTGTTATAGAGATGAAACAATTTGTAACCTTTGATGGTTAGAGTGCAGCCATGATGACAGATTATGAACTTTTGCAGGAGCCAACCGATAGCTGGGCTATTTTTGAAACAGCTTCCGGTGAACCGGTGATGATCGAGGGGCGGCCGATGATTGGCCTGAGCGAGGCAGAGGCGCAGCAGATTTATGCTGCCCTGATTGCGCCTGTAAAAGTGACTGCACCGACTAAAGAGCGCAAAAAATCCGCAGCCTGATCAAAATGTGAAAAAGGGCGTGCCAAAAAGTTTTTGAAAATTGAGCAACAATATTCAGCAAGTGCTGCTTATACGCCCTTTTGTTCTGTTCAGGAATTAAATTTGCGGGGATCAGGTCAGAAACCCTCATCCCATTCTGCCATAGCTTCAATCACGGCCGGCAAATCATAATGGCGGCTGATCACGGTTTCCGCACCGGCTTCGGTAAGCTTGTCTGCATGCCCCGGATAGCTGTGCGCACCACCGGTAAAGCCGATAACCCGCATGCCCGCAGCGCGTGCTGCATGGATGCCGTGGCTTGAATCTTCCAGCACAAAACAATGTTTTGGTTCAGCGTTAAATTGTTGCGCGGCATAGGTATAGACATTCGGAGCTGGTTTTGGCTCTTTATTGCCAACCTCACGCGCGGCATAGATATGCGGGGCAAAAGCATCATATAATGTGGAGCGTTTGAGCATCAATTCCAGCGCGCTGGTGCTGGAATTGGAGCAGATTGCCTTGGGATAGGCAAGATCACGCACCACATCTTCAATACCATCAACAGTCAATAATTCTTTATTGATCCGCTCGGTCATGAGTTTGCGGGATTTTTCAATCAGCGAGGCAGAAATCGGCATTGAGGCTTCGCGCTCAATTTCCATAAGAATATTCGGCCATGTAAGACCGGCAAAACGCTCGGCAATTTCTTCCGGTGAGATTGGATAACCGGCATCGGTAAGCAATTCGGATTCCACCTGTGCGGCAATAAACTCGGAATCGACAAGAACACCATCGCAGTCAAAGAGGATAAGCTGGGGTTTAGGCATGAAAAATCCGTCAGGTTTTATAGGCCGCATGGGAGGTTTGCGGATATGAAGCAGGACATGAAACAGTTGCAGGCAATGCAGCGGCGCTGATTATTCCCGTAACCATGTCAGAAAATGAAAGGGAGCGGCTCTCTGTGCTGGTGAATGAGAAAACCGCCCCGCCATTGTTTACACGGAAAAATGCAGAGCGTCAAAAGCATAAAAAACCCGGCGCAATGCATGGGGCAAAGGGGTGAAACGGGTATAAATTGCTTGTGCTGATTAAAACGGCATTTGCATCGCCTGATATGGCAACAGATTAAAAAACAAAATTTTTTCAGCAGCTTGATGCAATGAATTTAGCCGGTTTTTTTAATTTTTATGGCAATTCGTGTCATTTGCAGCGGTTTTTGGCAAGCCTCTTAACCCCATATTTACCCTGTTCGGTAACCATAAGACCAGTCAAAGCGTTCTTATGTTTAGCGAGTATCACATGTCCGTTGTTCGTCTTGTGAAAGATCTGCCAGTAGCTGCACCGCGCTCGGTCTGGCTCGATACAATTCTAAAGGGTGACTGCGTAGCTGCGCTCGATCGTTTGCCGGATCATTCGGTTGATGTGATCTTTGCTGATCCCCCTTACAATCTCCAGCTTGAAGGTGCTCTGCACCGTCCGGATCAGACCAGGGTCAATGCTGTCGATGATCATTGGGATCAGTTTGACAGTTTTCAGGCCTATGATGCCTTTACGCGTGCATGGCTTCTGGCCTGCCGCCGTGTGCTGAAGCCAAATGGCACCATCTGGGTTATTGGCTCCTATCACAATATTTTCCGTGTCGGGGCTGCTCTGCAGGATCTGGGCTTCTGGATGCTTAATGATATTATCTGGCGCAAAACCAATCCGATGCCGAATTTCCGCGGCCGTCGTTTTCAAAATGCCCATGAGACGCTGATCTGGGCATCACGCGATCAGAAGAGCAAAGGCTATACATTTAATTATGAAGCCATGAAAGCTGCCAATGATGATGTGCAGATGCGCTCTGACTGGCTGTTTCCTATCTGCACCGGCAATGAGCGCCTCAAGGATGAAAATGGTGATAAGGTGCATCCGACCCAGAAACCGGAGGCATTGCTTGCCCGTATTCTTATGTCTTCATCAAAGCCTGGAGATGTGATCCTTGATCCGTTTTTCGGCTCCGGCACCACTGGCGCTGTTGCCAGGCGCCTTGGCCGTCATTTTGTCGGCATTGAACGGGAGCAGGCTTATATTGATGCGGCAACGGCACGTATTGCCAATGTGGAACCACTTGGCAAAACCGAACTGAAAGTAATGACCGGAAAACGTGCAGAACCGCGGGTGGCTTTTGTCAGTGTTATTGAAGCCGGCCTGCTGCGCCCGGGCACTGTGCTGTGCGATGCCAAGCGCCGCTATGCGGCCATTATTCGTGCAGACGGCACATTGGCTGTCAATGGCGATGCCGGCTCCATCCACCGCATGGGCGCCAAAGTGCAGGGGTTTGATGCCTGCAATGGCTGGACATTCTGGCATTATGAAGAAGAGGGGGTGTTGACGCCGATTGATGCCCTGCGCACGCGCATACGAGAGACTATGGCGCAGGCTGGCGCTTGAATAAGCGGATTTATTTGTTCAAATCGGACCGACCTCCAGCGACGTCTGATCCTTAAAGCGCCGGCATCATGCCGGCGTTTTTTTATATTTTGGCCGATTATGCCGCGGCTGTGCATTTATTTAAAAATATCCGGCAGGGCTGCATTGATTGCTTTTTTCATCACGGTGGGCAAGGCTTCTTCATGCAGCCTGTCTGCATCCGCCCACCAGCCATTATTGCTTGGCGGCACTGTGGCGGTTACAGTTTTGTAGATGCTGAGCCGCAATTCAAAATGCGTGAAAATATGGGTAATGCTGCCGCAGGGCAGCCACTGCGCTGCAAAAGGGGCGCTTTCCGCATTGGTCAGCCGCGCAATGCTGGCTGGAGTTGCAGTGTCATCAACAGCCAGCCAATCGCTGTTTGGCACCTCGCTCATACCGCCGAGCAATCCTTGATCGGCACGTTTGCGCAAATAGACCTTATTATCAGGAGAAACAATGACAAACCCCGCGCCATAACGCACAGGGCGGGCTTTTTTCGGCGCTTTAACCGGATAAAATTCCGGCTCGCCTTCGGTGTAAGCCGCACAATGCGCATTCAGCGGGCAGAGGATGCAGGCCGGTTTCCTGGGCGTGCAGATTGTGGCGCCAAGATCCATCATCGCCTGTGCAAAATCGCCGGGGCGGTTTTGCGGTGTGATTTGCCGGCTCAGGCGGCGGATTTCGGATTTTGCCTGTGGCAATGCTGTTTTGATAGCAAATAAACGGCTGATAACCCGCTCCACATTACCGTCCACCACGGCTGCGGGAATGTTGAAGGCAATAGCGGCAATGGCTGCAGATGTATAATCACCAATGCCGGGCAATTGCCTGAGCATCTCTATATCGGCCGGAAATCTCCCCTGATATTTATCTGTAATTATACTTGCGCATTTTTTCAGGTTGCGCGCGCGGGAATAATAGCCAAGCCCCGCCCAGGCGCGCAGCACATCATCCTCCGTTGCCGCAGCCAGAGCCTGCACATCGGGCCAAAGGCGGATAAATTTCAAAAAATAGGCTTTTACCGCTTCAACTGTTGTTTGCTGCAGCATGACTTCCGATAGCCATACGCAGTAAGGATCAGGGCGCAGCCCCTGTGCATAATCGGCAGGGCTTATCCGCCAGGGCAATATACGGTGATGCCGGTCATACCATGCCAGTAATTTGCCGGCATGCGGGGTAGATGTGGATTTTTGTGTCAGAGCCTTGTACCGGATATGTGTCATATTACCGTGTTCGTAGCACCACTTGTCTGCGGATGAAATATCAGGCTGTTTTTATTAGGCAGTATATTTTATTAAAACTGCTGGCTTATATGATATATGATTATATAACAGTTACCTGCCGGATTTGGCCTCAATAGCGCAAAACTCCTGTTTTGATAAAGGTATTCAAAGCTTTGACAGAGTTCGAACTGCAAAATTTCCCTGTCTATGTTCTTAATCTTGATCGCTCTGAAGATCGCTGGAAAACGCTCTCCTCCCATGCGCGGGAACTGGGCATTGCCTTGCAGCGCGTGCCTGCAGTGGATGGCAAATTATTGCAGGCATCAGAAAGACAGTTTTTTGACGAGCCGCGCTTTCGCCGCGATCACGGCAAAACGGTATTACCGGCAGAGATCGGCTGCTATAAAAGCCATTTGCGCGCATTGGAGCTGATTGCCTCCGGCAAGGCTGCGGCAGGGGTTATCCTTGAAGATGATATACGTTTCTCAGAGAGTTTTGTGCCGGTGGTTGAGGCTGCCATGCAGGTGCAGGGCTGGGATGTCGTCAAACTGATCCATAACCGCCTTGTCGGGTTTCGTCCCTTTATGCAATTGACCGATGATATTGCCATTGGCCGCACGGCTCACGGGCCGCTTGGCAATGCCGGCGCTTATATTGTCAGCAAAACCGGTGCGGCAAAATTATTGCAAGCCCTTGGGAAGATGCATCTCCCTTTTGATGTGGCGCTGGAACGGGGCTGGGCAGGGCGGTATGAATTTTTCACGGTAAGCCGCGCCGTGGTCAGCAATGCCAATGAAATCCCATCGACAATTTCCAGTGGCGCAGATACATATTCGCGGGCTAAACTTCCGGCTTATCGGCGTTTGCCGACTCTATTATTCCGCATACAGGATTATCTCAATCGCGTAATATACAGTTTTAAAAAATCTCATCTTCAAAAAAGGTAATATGAGAGTTCTGCAAAAGCACTTCCTGTTACGCCGGCATATTGATTACCGGCTGTTATGTTTTGCTGCCCTGACACTGCCGCTGCGGCTGTTTCCGGGGCCGCTTATTCTGTTTATTTTCGGGTGTATCGGCGTTTATCTTGCCTGTTACAGGCACAGGTTACACCGGCTTTTCGGGGCGGCATTTTTTATCCTGATTTCTGCCTATATGCTTTGGAGCCTGGGGCTGATGGCAGTGCGCGGTGAGCTTGATATTGGCAATCGTCAGCTTGGTTATGTGCTGTTGCTGTGGGTTTTTTCCTTTGCCGGTCTTGGCATGGTGCTGATCCGCGAGCCTGTTCGTATGATGGCGCTTGGCGCACGGATTGGTACGGTACTCTGTGCCGTTCTGGTGGTGGCGGAAGAGCTGTGGTGGGGAAGCGGGCGCATAGGCATTGGCGGCAATCCGGCGGTTTTTGCCTATGCAGCAGCTATTTCAGCTCTTATTGCCACTTTGCCAATGCGCCATGCGCCGCGCTTTTTGCCTAACGGCCCGTGGTATCTTATTATCGGAACCGGCCTTGTTTTTGCCTCCCAGACCCGCGCTGTCATGTTAACCTTATCTGTCGTGGCGTTGCTGGAAATAGTGGTGCTGATCAGCCGTATAGCCAGCCGCAAGGTGAGGATCGGCGGTTCTCTTGTGCTGGTAGCCTGCCTGACAACATTGGTCACTATGGGGCCGGTGGCATCTGTGCTGACGCAGCGTTTTTCCGGTATGATGCATTATTATGAAACCGGAGACAGCAGCCGGTGGACAGATAAAATATCGGCTGATATTCGCGGGCAAATGTGGCGTGGTTCTGCTGAGGTTATTGCGCAGCACCCGCTGATTGGCGTGGGCGCAATGCAGAAAATGCCGGCGGTTAAGGCGGAGCTTGGTGATCAGGCGGCTTTGCTGCAGGGATTTATCCATGTGCATAATGCCGCGCTGGATGAAATGCTGGTTAACGGGGTGATCGGGCTTATTCTGCTTGCAGGCGCTGTGCTTGGCGGGTTGGTATTTTTGTGGCGCAACAATTCTGATCCGGCAATCAGGCGGGTGCTGATTTATTTTGTGCTGGTGTGGGGCAGTTATGCTATGCTGCATAATCCGCTGTTGCATGAGGCAAGTATTGCTGTGACCATGTTTTTCTTCAGTGGGCTTTATGCGGTAACAGCCAGGAATATGCTGCGCAAAACATGCGGCGCTCAAAATGCCATTCTTAATTATAATCCCTCACAAGGCGGCAGGGGCGGGGTTTCAGACAACCGGATTTGAAAAAATGCACAAACAGGAATCATCAGGTTTCAAACCGCTGGCAGATACTGCCGGGCATGTGCTTGATCCGGTCTTGCGCAAGCGAGCGGGCATTAACTTGTCACTGATACAGGCATGGGAAGATGTGGTGGGCACGCAGATTGGTTCAGTATCACGGCCGCTGCGTATTCTCTGGCCGCGTCGTGCCCATGAGGATGATCCGTTTCAGCCGGCAACGCTGGTTATTGGCTGTGAAGGCATGGCGGCTATGCGTATCCAGCATTCTACGGGCGAGATCATAGCCCGCATCAATGCCTTTTTGGGTTTTGCAGCCATAGCCCGTATCCGCATTGAACAAAAATCTGTCAGCCCGATAGCGCAGAAAAAGCAAAAGAAACTGATGCCGGTTGGTGCGCCGGCAGAGAAGAAACTGCTGCAGGCAACATCCGGGATTGAGGATGAGGCTTTGCGCCGGTCGCTGATGCGGCTTGGACGTAATATATTGGCGGAAAAAGCGGCTAAGAAATCATAAAATACTTGGTCATCCCTTATAGCGCACTGTTTATGAACAATCCTTAAGGTGACTGTCAGATTTAGGGCATTATAGTTTGCTATCCGGCAGTTATCTTCCGGTGAGTGTGCAGCATTTTCCGGAATAAGATATGCGGCAAAATAAGAGCAGCAAAATAATATATGCAGCAAAACAAGAATTTGGAGTATTTTCTGTGCCACAATCGCAGTCAGATTATACCCTGATTCTATAGCAACGTGATGAAACGGATGATTCGTATGGTATCTCAATTGAATCGCAGGCAAATTCTGGGCAGTGCAGCCCTTGCTACAGCGGCATTGTCCTTCTCTGCGGCAGGAAATGCCTTTGCCCAGTCTGCCCCAAAATCAGACGGCACTGTTGATATGAAAAAGCTGCTGGAAGCCGGCAAGCTTGAGGATAAGGTGCTTGGCAAGGCCGATGCACCTGTGACCATTGTGGAATATGCGTCCATGACCTGTTCGCATTGTGCTGATTTCACCATCAATACATTGCCTGCGATCAAGGAAAAATACATTGATACCGGCAAGGCCCGTCTGATTTTCCGGGAGTTTCCGTTTGATCCGCGTGCAACGGCTGCCTTTATGCTGGCACGCTGTGCGCCGGATGATCGTTATTTCCCGATGGTGGATGTGCTGTTTAAACAGCAAATGCAGTGGGCCGCGGCAGATGATGCGCAGGCTGCATTGCTGCAAATCTCTAAATTGGCAGGTTTTACACAAGAGTCCTTCAATGCCTGCTTGACGAACCAGCAGCTTCTCGATGATGTGAATGCTGTTCGTGATCGCGGCGCTGAATTCGGTGTGAATGCAACGCCTACATTCTTTATTAATGGCCAGAAATATTCCGGAGCTCTTTCGGTTGATCAGATGTCGGCAGTTATCGACTCTATGCTTTAAGGCTGATGCATCTGTATGCAGCAGGCGCATGATCGTGCCTGCTGCATTTTTATATTCAGAATATTCCGTGTCTGTTTTTTGCGATTTTATGATCGGTGCCTGTTTTTCCCGTAAAGATGCGCGGGGGGCATTGTGATGCGTTTTACCAGGTTGCGCCTGTTAGGCTTCAAATCTTTTGTTGAGCCGATGGAGTTTGTTATTGAAGGCGGGCTGACCGGTGTTGTCGGCCCCAATGGCTGCGGCAAATCCAATCTGGTGGAGGCGCTGCGCTGGGTTATGGGAGAAAACTCCTATAAAAATATGCGCGCTTCCGGCATGGATGATGTGATTTTTTCCGGTTCCGGCACCCGCCCTGCACGCAACAGTGCTGAAGTAACCCTGTTTCTTGATAATAGTGACCGCTCGGCACCGCCCAATTATAATGATGTTGATGAATTGCAGGTTTCGCGCCGGATTGAGCGTGAATCCGGCTCGGTCTATCGCATTAATGGCAAGGAGGTGCGCGCTAAGGATGTGCAATTGCTCTTTGCTGATCAGTCCACCGGTGCGCGTTCGCCATCCATGGTCGGGCAGGGGCGCATTGGTGAGCTTATTCAGGCCAAGCCGCAGGCACGCCGTGCACTTTTGGAAGAAGCAGCGGGTATTTCCGGTTTGCATTCGCGCCGCCATGAGGCGGAGTTGCGCCTGCGTGCAGCAGAGAGCAATCTGGAGCGTCTGGAAGACGTGATCGGTGAGCTTGGCACACAGATTGAGAGCCTCAAACGTCAATCGCGGCAGGCCAATCGTTTCCGTGCCTTGTCGGCAGATATTCGCGCGGCAGAAGCCATCTTGCTGCATCTGCGCTGGACACAGGCCAAAACCCATGAGGCAGAGGCGCAAAGCGCACTTAATCAGGCTACATCCCATGTTGGCGCCATGGCACAGGCGCAGATGATTGCCGCTAGGGAGCAGGCCGTTGGCGCGCAGCATTTGCCAAAATTGCGTGAGCAGCAGGCATCGGCCGCCGCTGCCCTGCAGCGGCTGACAATTGCGGTTTCGCAACTGGATGATGAAGCCGCGCGTCTGACGCAGCGCCGTTCAGAGCTTTTAAAGCGGCTTGAGCAGTTAAGCGCCGATATTGGCCGCGAGGAGCAGATGCTGCATGAACAGGCTGGTGTTGTGCAGCGGCTGGATGAGGAGGAGCAGGAGCTTCTGGCACAGAATGAGGCATCCGGTGATCGCGCTATTGAGGCGGAAGAGTTGCTGAATACGGCGCAGGAGCAGTTGCAGCATTATGAAGCTGAGCTGGCGCAGATCACCTCTGTCAGGGCAGAGGCGGCGGCAGAGCGCGCACAAAGTGAGCGTCTTGTACGGGAAACCGCGGAGCGCCGTGAAAAATTATGTGCGCAATTGCGCAATATTGAGCAGGATATTGCAGCACTTGAAAACCAGTTGAAAGTGCTGGCCGGACGGGAAGAAAAGGCAAAGGCCGTGGCGCAGGCTGAAGAGGCGGCGCAGGCAGCGGAAGAGCAGGCGCTGGCCTGCGAGGAACTGGTTGAACAGGCGCGGGAAGAAGAAAATAACTGCCGCCCGCCACTGGCGCAGGCGCGGGAGGAATTAAACCGTATTGAAACAGAAGCCAGCACATTAGCCGGTATTCTCAGTGCCGGCCAGTCTGCAACCTATATTGCGGTTGCCGAGCAGATACAGGTGCAAAAAGGTTTTGAGACAGCCTTGGGCGCCGCACTTGGCGATGATCTGGAAGCGCCGGTTAATCCGCAGGCGCCGGTGTTCTGGACAGATCTCGGCACGCGGGAAGTGGGCAGTCCTGCTTCGTTGCCGCAGGGCGTTGTGCCGCTTGGCACTGTGGTGGATGCTCCGCCGGCATTACAGGCAAGATTATCGCAAATCGGGCTGGTGGATGATAGCGAAGGCGCAAATCTGCAATTGCAATTGCGAAGCGGCCAGCGCCTGGTGAGCCGCGAGGGCAGCCTGTGGCGGTGGGATGGCTTTACCGCGCGTTCTGATGCGCCAACGGCAGCAGCACAGCGCCTTGCACAAAAAAACAGGCTGAAAGAACTGGAAAATGCAGCCGGAGCGGCCAGAAACCGTGTGATACAGGCTGAAAATGCCCTGCAACAGGCAGAAAGTGCCCTGCGTGAGGCGGTAGAGCGTGAGCGCAGTCTGCGCGACCATTGGCGCAGCGCCCAGCGCATCGTTGCACAGGCGCGTGATGAACTGGCTGAGGCCGAGCGCGTGGCCGGACAATTATCCAGTAAGCTTGCAGCATTGGAAGAAGCAAGGTTGCGGCTGACAGAGAGTCTGGAGGAAAACAGTATCCAGCTTGAAGAGGCACAGATAAGGCTGGAAGATTTGCCGGATCTGGCAGAACTTAACCTGAAGCTCACTTCGTTGACCACACAGGTTATGAATGGTCGCGCTGTTTTGGCAGACGCACGCGCCGCCCATGATAATTTGCGCCGTGATGCTGAAAACCGAATGCGCCGTCTGGAAATGATTGGCCTTGAGCGTAAAAGCTGGCAGGGGCGGGCGGAAAATGCCCGCCGCCAGATTGAGGCTTTGGGTGAGCGCCGCGCCGAGGCGGCAGATGAGGCTGAAAGTCTGGCAGAAGCGCCGGCAGATATTGAAGAGCGCCGCCGTGAATTGCAACATGCGGTGGCAGAGGCTGACAGCCGGCGCAAGGAGACCGCGGACCGGTTAAGCATTGCGGAGACCGAGCAGGCAAAGCTGGATAAACGCGCAACGCTGGCTATTCAGGAGCTGGCTGCCTCGCGTGAGGTGCGCGCACGTGCCGAGGAGCGTCTGGCAGCCGCGGAAGAACGCCGCAGGGATACGGAGGCGCGGATTGCGGAAGTGCTGAATTGTGCGCCATATGAGGCTTTCCGTCATACAGGGCTTGATGCGGGCGATCCGCTGCCGGATATGGAGCAGACGGATCGCAGGCTTGACCGGTTGAAGATTGAGCGTGAACGGCTTGGCGCGGTTAATCTGCGTGCGGAGGAAGAGCAACGTGAATTATCTGAACGTCAAGACGCAATTATCAATGAACGGGAAGATGTGCTGGAAGCGATTAAAAAATTGCGGCAGGCCATTCAGAGCCTGAATAAAGAGGGGCGTGAGCGGCTTCT
Source organism: Pseudochrobactrum albidum (assembly GCF_051851455.1). Lineage (NCBI taxonomy): Bacteria > Pseudomonadati > Pseudomonadota > Alphaproteobacteria > Hyphomicrobiales > Brucellaceae > Pseudochrobactrum > Pseudochrobactrum albidum. The sequence continues at coordinate 124,772 of NZ_JBPVTR010000024.1, read as the reverse complement.
TGCTGCTTTTGACGTGGTGAATGAGCAGTTTCAGCGCCTTTTCACCCATTTATTTGGCGGCGGCACAGCTGAATTGCAATTGATTGAATCGGAAGACCCGCTGGAAGCCGGGCTGGAAATTCTTGCCCGTCCGCCGGGTAAAAAGCCGCAAACCATGACCCTGCTTTCCGGTGGTGAGCAGGCACTGACAGCAATGGCGCTGATTTTTGCGGTATTTCTTACCAATCCGGCGCCAATCTGCGTGCTGGATGAGGTGGACGCGCCGCTTGATGACCATAATGTGGAGCGTTATTGCAATCTCATGGATGAAATGGCAGCCTCCACCCAGACCCGTTTTGTGATTATCACCCATAATCCTATCACCATGGCGCGCATGGACCGGCTCTTTGGGGTGACTATGGCCGAGCAGGGCGTGAGCCAGCTGGTTTCCGTTGATCTGCAAACAGCGGCTGCGATGCGTGAGGCAGGATAAGCCTCTGGTAAATAAATGCATGGAAATGAAAAACAAACACGAGGAAATATGAGGCGTAAATGTGTGAGCGCATGAAAATATTTCTGCGCTGCACGGCCGTTTTGAAGAGATGGCTTTATAAAATCAAGAAGAGCTATTTTGATATTAGGGTTTATTCGCTCCACACTGCCAGTTCATTGCCGGAAGGGTCGGTAAAGTGAAAACGGCGCCCGCCGGGAAAACTGAAAATCGGCTTGATGATTATGCCGCCGGCTTTTTCCACATCAAGCAAAGTCTGTTCCAGATTTTCAGAATACAGTACCGGCAATGGTTTGGCGTTTTTTGTTTCATCGCCCTGATAGAAACCGCCGTCCAGCCCTTCAGAATAGGCCGCATAATCAGGACCGTAATCAAAGAATTTCCAGCCAAAGGCATTGGTATAGAATTCTTTCACTCGGCTTAGGGAATTTTCACCGGCTGGCATTTCAATATAGTCGAGTTTTCCGGTCTGGCGCATGATAAACCTCTATGGGAAATACAGAAGAATTATACTGTCCCTCAACAGAGAATCAAAAGATTATTGATTCTGCCGGATACAAATAAACAGGCAATATCAGCCCGTATTTGCTGAAGTTAAGATATAGTGCGGGATGATAAAGAGAAAAGATTTTCCGCAAAATCGATTTAAACAAATATTACAGGCGGCAGGTTGCGTTTTGTTACCGGTTTTATGCATTTTTCAGTAGCCGGCAAGGGGGCTATCGCTTAAAGCAGGGGTGATGTATGCGGCACAGATTTATATGGGCCAGATACCGGCTCTGCAGATGCGCGTTTTCTTATGTGCCCGACACCAACAATGACCGGCTGACAGCCGGCCATGATCAGGAGGATGGTAATGGATAAGTGGGTCTATCACTTTGGTGATGGCAAGGCCGATGGCACTGCAAATGATCGTAATCTTCTGGGCGGCAAGGGTGCAAACCTTGCGGAAATGAGCAGCCTCGGGCTGCCGGTGCCTCCGGGCTTTACCATTACCACCGATGTCTGCACTTATTATTATGATCATGGTCACACTTATCCCGATGCGCTGAAAGATCAGGTTGCGGCTGCGCTGGAGCATATTACCGCGCTGACAGGCCGCCGGCTGGGTGATGCGGCGCGCCCGCTGCTGGTTTCGGTGCGTTCGGGCTCCCGTGCGTCCATGCCGGGTATGATGGACACGGTGCTCAATCTTGGCCTTAATGACAAAACGGTTGCGGCAATTGCGGCAGAGGCCAATGATGAGCGTTTCGCTTATGACAGTTACCGCCGCTTCATCCAGATGTATTCGGATGTGGTGCTGGGTGTGGACCATGCCTTTTTTGAAGAAATTCTTGATGATATCAAAGCAGGTCTTGGTGTTGATGTTGATACGGATCTGAGCGCCGATGACTGGAAAGATGTGATTGTTCGCTACAAGGCTAAAGTGGAAGAAGAGCTGGGTGAACCATTTCCGCAAAATCCGGAAGCGCAGCTCTGGGGGGCAATTTCCGCGGTATTTTCCTCATGGATGAATGCCCGCGCCATCACCTATCGCCGTTTGCACAATATTCCGGAAAACTGGGGCACTGCGGTTAATGTGCAGGCTATGGTATTTGGCAATATGGGCGATACATCGGCAACCGGTGTTGCCTTTACCCGCAACCCTTCCACCGGTGAGCGCAAGCTCTATGGTGAGTTTCTTGTCAATGCGCAGGGCGAAGATGTGGTGGCCGGTATCCGCACTCCGCAAAATATTACTGAAGAAGCACGGATTGAAGCAGGTTCAGAACGCCCTTCGCTTGAAAAAATCATGCCGGATGCTTTTGCCGAATTTTTGAAAATTGCGGATCGGCTGGAGAGCCATTACCGTGACATGCAGGATCTGGAATTTACTATCGAGCGCGGCAAACTCTGGATGTTGCAAACCCGCTCGGGCAAGCGTACCGCCAAGGCCGCGTTGAAAATGGCCGTGGAAATGGTGGGCGAAGGTTTGATCAGTAAGGAAGAGGCGGTTAATCGCATTGATCCTTCATCGCTCAATCAGCTTTTGCACCCAACCATTGATCCGAAAGCCGAGCGTCATGTGATCGGGATGGGGCTGCCTGCATCGCCGGGGGCTGCAACCGGTGAGATCGTATTTACCTCGGAAGATGCTGAACAGCTGAAGGCTGAAGGCCGCAAGGCTATTCTGGTGCGTATTGAAACCAGCCCTGAAGATATTCATGGCATGCATGCGGCAGAAGGTATTCTGACTTCGCGTGGCGGCATGACCAGCCATGCGGCAGTTGTTGCCCGCGGTATGGGCAAGCCTTGTGTATCAGGTGCCGGTTCGCTGCGTATTGATTATCGTAATGGTACAATGCTGACGGCGGGCGGCACTTTCAAAAAAGGCGATATCATCACAATCGACGGCGGCAGCGGGCAGGTGCTTAAAGGCAGCGTTGCTATGCAACAGCCCGAGCTTTCCGGTGATTTTGGCCAGCTTATGCAATGGGCTGATGAAGCCCGCCGGATGAAAGTGCGCACCAATGCGGAAACGCCGGCAGATGCACGCGCTGCCCGTTCATTCGGCGCGGAAGGGATCGGCCTGTGCCGCACTGAACATATGTTTTTTGAAGGGCCGCGCATTCTTGCCATGCGTGAGATGATTTTAGCTGCGGATGAAAAAGGCCGCCGCGTGGCGCTGGATAAACTTCTGCCAATGCAGCGTGCGGATTTTACCGAGCTGTTTGAAATCATGCAGGGGCTGCCGGTTACAATCCGCTTGCTGGATCCGCCATTGCATGAGTTTTTGCCGCATACGGCAGAGGAAATTGCCGAAGTCGCAAATGTGATGGGTGTTGATGCAGACAAGCTGCGTGAACGCGCAGAAAGCCTGCATGAGTTTAACCCGATGCTTGGCCATCGCGGTTGCCGTCTGGCGATTTCCTATCCGGAAATTGCAGAAATGCAGACCCGTGCGATTATTGAGGCAGCCATTGCCGCAGCTAAAAAAACCGGTGAGGCCGTGATTCCGGAAATTATGGTGCCGCTGGTTGGTATCAAGGCGGAGCTGGATTTTGTTAAAGCCCGTATTGATGAGGTTGCAGCAAAAATTATAGCTGAAAGCGGTGTGCAGGTTCATTATATGGTCGGCACCATGGTGGAACTGCCGCGGGCGGCCTTGCGTGCCGGGGAACTGGCCGAAACGGCTGAATTTTTCTCCTTTGGCACCAATGACCTGACGCAAACCACTTTCGGCGTTTCGCGCGATGATGCCTCATCCTTCCTCACACAATATCAGGCGCTTGGCATTATTGAGCAGGATCCGTTTGTGACGGTGGATTTTGATGGCGTGGGCGAGCTTGTTCAGCTTGCGGCAGAACGCGGACGCAAACAGCGGCCTGATATCAAGCTTGGTGTTTGCGGCGAGCATGGCGGCGATCCGGCATCAATCGGTTTTTATGAAAAAACGGGGCTGGATTATGTATCCTGCTCACCGTTCCGTGTGCCGATTGCGCGGTTGGCGGCAGCTCAGGCAGCGATTGCAGCCACCAAATAGTCATATTAAAATTTAACAAATAATGCGCCGGATTGAGGGAACCTCTCAGTCCGGCGCATTGTGACCTTGTCAGAGCGGTTCTGATTGAAATGAAAAGGCTGGAACCGCTTCAGCTGTTGGTTTTATGGCATTACTGATACGCAAAACCGTTTCACTTTTTGGGTGCAGAAATGCTCTAAATTATGTGCAAATTAGAGCCGGTGCTAAATGGCTGTTTTAAAACCCCTGTTTTGGGCCGGTTATCTTATTGCCGGCATATCCGCAGCAAATGCAGCCGATGAGGCTTTGCTCTCGTCCAAGGTTTCGCAGCGTCATTTGATTGTAGAGCCGCAGCTTAATCTGGCGCAGGAAAAATCCGGCAAGATACAGGTCGCTCTGACGCTTGATGCCTGTTCCGGTGATGTTGATCACCGGATTCTGGATGTGCTGGTGGAAGAGAAAATTCCTGCAACCTTGTTTGTAACGTCGCGCTGGCTGCGCCGTAATCCGGCGGCGATCGGAATTTTAAAGGCACATCCCGATCTGTTTGAAATTGAAAATCACGGCGCAGAACATGTGCCTGCGATCACAATTTTAAAAACCATGTACGGAATTCCCACTGCCGGCACTCCTGCTGCAATTGAAGCGGAAGTAAAAGGCGGTGCCGATAAGATTGTGGAGATTTTTGGCCGCAAACCGCAATGGTATCGTGATGCAACAGCGCGTTATTCGACAGATGCGGTGCGTCAGATTGAGGCTATGGGATACAGGATTGCCGGCTATTCGTTAAATGGTGACCGTGGCGCCTCACTGCCGGCCGCCACAGTGGCACGGCGCATTGCACAGGCACGTGATGGTGATGTGATCATTTCACATATCAACCAGCCAAAGCGCGCCTCAGGTGCCGGTGTGGCAGAGGGTATTCTGGCATTGAAGAAAAGAGGAGTGCAGTTTCGCCATTTGCGGGATATGCAAACCCGCGCTGCGCCCAATATTGTGGGGGAAGGTGCCCCGCCTTCTGAAATCGCGAGAAAAAACAGATAAGCCGGTGGTCAGTTTGTGCTTTTCAGCCTGTTCATAACGGCTGCATAATTACGGCCAAGACTTTCAAACAGCATATTATTACCCGAAAGCGGCTCGTGGGAAAGCGTGATGCCGTCATTGAGCAAAGTTACAAAAACAACCTGATCCTGCTGGGGGGAAGGCACAAGAATAGCGCCGATACGCTGTGCATGGGTTGTATCAAGGGCAGGCATGTTAAACAGCACCTCACCGCCGACAATTTCCGCCGCTTTGGCAAGGGAAAGGTCAAAACCATCTGTCAGAACATCCTGTGCGCCAAGTGCAAGTTCCACTTCCACAGCCTCTAATGATGTGCTCTCCTCAGCTGCGGGTTTGGGTGTCTCTGGAATGGAGGAGGGCGGTTGCCTCATGTGGGGCTTCTCCGGGGTATTCTGAACGTTTCAAATGCGCATTGTGTGCAGCCTCACAGGCTGATGCAATATCATTTTGGTGATTTGTTATAATATCATGATAAATAAAAATATTTATTTGTTATCTGTCGTTAATCACAGGTCTTTGCCGTTTTTGTGTTTCGCGGTTAAATTAGTGCAGAAAAAAGCTTGACGCTTTTGGCTTGCAAATGTTCCAAAACGCTTTGAGGCTTTCTTTCATTGGGCGACAGATCGGCAGATATCTTTTGCCTGACATTATTTAGCGATACGGTGCGTCATGCTTGATAATTATTACATCCGGCGTCCGGTCAGTCGTCGTTCATCACGCGCGGCAAAATATGCGCCAGCTCTTGCCTATATAGGCCTGGTGTTGCTGGTTGTTGCGCTGGCATGCCATCGTCTCGGTTTTATCGAGCAGCCGGATTTGGTCCTTATGACTGCATTATCTGTTTGTTTTGCCCTTGCAGCACTGCTTTTGGCAATAAGGGCATTCTATACTTTATGGCGCAGCGGCGATATTGGCGGGCGGCGCGCATTAAAGGCGGCCTTTCTTGCCTTGCTGACTGTGGCACCGCCAATTGTGCTGGCCGGTCAGCTTGCAGCCACGCCGCGCATTCATGATATCTCCACCGATCTTGAAACACCGGTATTGTTTAATACGGTGATGGGCAATGCGCAGGATAATTTTCGCGGTGCCTGGCCGGACTGGCGCATGCAATGGCTGAAAAGGTTTGGGCTTGATGATCTGGCCGCATATAACAGCCTTGGCAATGTTGAGGTGCCGGATATATTGCGGCAGATTTCTGCCTATCCGGAAGTGAGCGGCCGGCAATATGACAGTGCGCAGGATCATGTGCTCAAGGCCGTATTGAAGGTGCTGAAAGAACAGGGGTTGGCAGTTACCGGTATTTTTGGCACGGCTGGCGAAGATATGGATGTAAGCGTTGAGGCGGCAGCCAGAAGCCCTGTCCTTGGTTTGCGCAGTGATCTTGTGGTGCGCCTGCGTGACGAAGCAGAGCAAACCACGGTTGATATGCGCTCTGTATCACGTTACGGGCGTTATGATCTGGGGTTTAATGCCGGTTTGATTACAACATTTTTTGATGCGCTTGATCAGGAAATGCGCAATGCTGTGCCTGATGCACCGGAAGAATAATCCGCAAACAAAAAGAGTGAACTGGCCGGAAATCAGGCAGGGCGAAAGCGTCCGTCCGGCCTCGGGTCGCCATCGGTTGTCACCAGTCCTTGGGCTATAAGATCTTCCAGATGCGCAAAAACCGAGAGGCCGGCTGCACCAAACAGGCGCGGATCCGTATCGCGGTAAATGGCGGCAACCATTTGCGCAATGGTTTCATCGCCCTGTATAATCCGCTCCAGAACAGCACGCTCGCGCATTTTGCGATGGGCGCGCAAGGCGCGTAAAAAACGGTGCGGCTTGGTAATTGGCGCGCCATGCCCGGGCAGGTAAAGCACATCCTTGCGCTTGAGCAGTTTTTCCAGCGAGGCCATATAAGCACGCATAGAGCCATCCGGCGGGGCAATAATAGTGGTGGCCCATGCCATTACATGATCAGCGGAAAACACAATGCCGCGTTTGGCAAGCGCAAAACAGGCGTGATTGGCCATATGGCCTGGGGTATGGATGACTTCAACTGACCAATCGGCATTGCTGAAAACCTCACCATCTGCAGCGCAAATATCGGGCACAAAATCTGTATCCACACTGGCATCCAGTGCATTGCTCTCCCCTGCAAATAGCGGGCGGGCGGCATGATGGACGCCTTGCGCAACAATAATTGCGCCGGTTTCACGCTTTAATCTTGCGCTGAGCGGTGAATGATCGCGATGCGTGTGGCTGACAAAAATATGTGTGACCGGCCTGCCGGCAATAATGCGCAGCAATGTTGCAAAATGCGCCTCATCATCCGGTCCGGGGTCGATTATGCCAAGCTGATTTTTGCCAATAATATAGCTGTTGGTGCCGTAACCGGTAAAGGCATTGGCATTATTGACAGTTATACGAAAAATATCAGGCTCAATCTGTACGGCTCTCCCGTAGGCGGGGTCAAATTGCGTATTAAATTTCAGCGGCATTCTGCGGGGCTTTCAGGCAATCAAAATCATCTGTTTGCAATTCTATAGGGCTTTTCATGATTTTTGTCCTGCTTCTCAAAAAAATGTCAAAACAGTGCCTGATATGCGCCGGTAATGTGTGGTTGACAAAACAGATGTTGTTTTATCAAGTCAGGGAAAACAGATTTTGGGGAGCGGGTGATGCAAAAATGTGGTGATCGGGAATTTATTGGTTATGGCCGGCATACGCCGGATCCGCGCTGGCCGGGGGGCGCACAGATCGCAGTGCAATTTGTGATCAATTATGAAGAGGGCGGAGAGAGCTGCATTCTCGATGGTGATCCGGGGTCTGAATGTCTTTTATCTGAAATTGTTGGTGCGCAAAGCTGGCCGCAGCAGCGCAACCATAATATGGAATCGATTTATGAATATGGGGCGCGTGCCGGTTTCTGGCGGTTATGGCGCATGTTCACCAAGCGCAAGATGGATGTGACAGTCTATGGTGTGACCAAGGCTATGGAGCGTAATCTGCAAGCGGTTGCAGCCATGAAAGAAGCAGGCTGGGAAATTGCCAGCCATGGCTTGCGCTGGCTGGAATATAAGGATTTTTCTGAAGAGGAAGAGCGCCGCCATATCCATGAAGCAATACGCCTGCATACAGAGCTGACCGGTGAGCGCCCTTATGGTATCTATCAGGGCAAACCTTCTGATAATACGCTGCGTCTGGTGATGGAGGAGGGCGGTTTTCTCTATTCCGCCGATTCTTATGCGGATGAATTGCCCTACTGGATTGAAGGGCCAAAAGGGCCGCATCTCATTGTGCCCTATACACTTGATGCCAATGACATGCGCTTTGCCACAGTGCAGGGCTTTAATGCCGGTGACCAGTTTTTCAATTATCTGAAAGACACATTTGATGTGCTCTATCGCGAGGGCGGGGAAGGTGCGCCAAAGATGATGTCTGTTGGTTTGCATTGCCGCCTTGTCGGGCGTCCGGGGCGTGCGGCGGCGCTGGAGCGCTTTCTGGATTATGTGCTTTCCCATGATAGGGTATGGGTGGCAAAGCGCATTGATATTGCCCGTCACTGGCACATATATCACAAACCGGCAGGGCAGTAATATGGAAAAGATCACAATACCGGTGCAGGCTTTGACGCCGGAGAATTTTGCACCTTTTGGCGATATTATTGAAACAGGTCTCGGTGAGGTGAAATCCATCAACTGGGATATGACCGAGCGGCACCATGCATTGGCAAAAGCCGATATTATTGGTGAGGCTCCGCAGGTTTTGATCAATATTTTTCGCAGTAAACCATGGGAGTTCCCCCTGACTGTCAAAATGGTTGAGCGCCACCCGTTGGGATCGCAGGCCTTTATGCCGCTGAACGGGCGCGATTATCTGGTCGTGGTGGCTGAGGACAAACATGATGCTCCTCAGGTGCCGGTGGCATTTCTGGCGCGGGGTCATCAGGGGGTAAATTATCATCGCAATATCTGGCATCATCCGCTTTTGGCGCTGGATGAAATATCGGATTTTCTGGTTGTGGATCGCGGGGGGGCGGGCAATAATCTGGAAGAATATTATTTCCCGCAGCAAAGTTTTATTATTTCAGGCCGGAATATCTGATCCGGCGCTGTGAATTGCAAATATCTATTGTTTAAAAGCGGCATAAATCACTCTGAAATGTCGCTTTAAAGCGCATGAGAAGATTAATTTGCCGCATGTGCCACAGCCCTACTTGACGGCCATCCGGAGGCATAACAATCTGTTGCTATGACACAGATGATCCGTTTTTTTCTGAATGGTCACCGGCAGGATGTTCAGGTCCGGCCAGATACAACGGTTCTGGAATGGCTGCGCGGGGAGGCGCGGCTCAAGGGAACGAAGGAAGGCTGTGCAGAGGGGGATTGCGGGGCGTGCTCCGTGTTGATCGGCACAGAAATGCAGGCGATTGCGCAGGCTGACACTGCGTCTGATATATTGCAGCCCCATCATGAAGATGGAGCTTTCCGCTATCGCGCTGTTAACAGTTGCATCCTGACAATGGGGCAACTGGATGGCAAGGCGCTGGTTACGGTTGAGGGGCTTAAAAATTCACAGCTCCATCCCGTTCAGGCTGCAATGGCTGAAAACGGCTCGTCACAATGCGGGTTTTGTACGCCGGGCATTGTGATGTCCCTGAGCGGGCTTGCAGCAGAATGCGCAAGCACAGGCATCAAGGTTGATGATCAGCTGATTCACGATACTCTTGCGGGCAATCTTTGCCGTTGTACCGGCTACCGCCCGATTGTTGAGGCCGCACGCAAGGTGATAGCGCAAGGCGGAGCACCGGTTGCAATGCCGGCCTGCGGTTCCCTGCAGGATATCAGCCCGCAAACAGGTTTCAGCCATGGCGGCTCAACCTATCATCAGCCACATAGTCTTAAAGAGTTGCTGGCGCTGCGCAGGCAATATCCGCACAGCCTGTTGCTGGCAGGAGGGACTGATCTTGGCGTGGCATTGGCAGATTATCATGAAGACTGGGATGAGGTTATCCTGACATCGCATGTGCACGAATTGCGCGAGATCCGTGAGGATGCAACCTCTTTTCGGTTTGGCGCTGCGGTAATATGGGCAGAGGTGCTGCGTGCCATTCGTGATTTTTATCCCTCACTCACAGTTTTGCTGCGTCGTTTTGGTTCTGTGCAAATTCGCAATCAGGGCACAATCGGCGGCAATATCGGCACGGCAAGTCCGATTGGTGATGGTGCGCCGTCCCTGATAGGCCTTGGCGCAGAGATTGAGCTGGCAAACGCAAATGGCAGCCGTAGTCTGGCTCTGGAGGACTTTTTTCTTGATTACCGCAAAACGGAATTGCGCGCTGATGAGGTGATTGCTTCTGTTACTGTGCCAAAACTCAACTCAGGGCAGGATTATCGCGTTTATAAAATTTCCAAACGCTATGATCAGGATATTTCCACCGTTTGCGGGGCATTCCGGCTGACACGGGAAAATGGCATTGTGACAGATGCCCGTATTGCCTTTGGCGGCATGGCGGCAATTCCAAAACGGGTTAAAAGTGCTGAACAGGCTTTGCTTGGCAGGGTGCTGGATCAGGCGGCGGTTGCTGCCTGTGCGCAGGCTGTTGCTGCAGAGCTCAACCCTTTGAGTGACTGGCGCGGCAGTGCGCAATATCGCCTGATGGTGGCGCAAAATCTGGTGGAGCGTCTGCGCCGTGATCTTGCTGGTGAAGTGGTGGAGGTAATGGCATTATGATTGCACTTAATCAGCCTTTTCCCACGCCAAAGGGCGCTTTGGATAAAGTGGAGCGCAGCATTGTCGGGCATGGTGTTGTGCATGATTCTGCAAGCCGCCATGTGGCAGGCGCTGCAGCCTATATTGATGATATGCCGGAATTGCCGGATACGCTTCATGCAGCCTTTATCCTGTCGCCGGTTGCCCATGGCCGGCTAAAAGCTATGGATGCCAGCGCCGCATTGGCACAGGCCGGTGTTGTGGGGATATGGGATGCGCATGATATTCCCGGTATCAATGATGTTTCTCCCGGCCAGCCGGGCGAGCCGCTTTTTGCGGAAGAATTGCTGGATTATCAGGGGCGGCCAATTGCGGTGATTGCTGCCACAAGCTTTGAGGCAGCCTATAAGGCCGCCAAACTGGTGAAGCTGGATATTGAAGAGCTTGCGCCGGTCTTGGATGTGGAAGAGGCCCATGCCCGCAAAAGCTATGTCATACCGCAGCAGGTGGTGCAGCAAGGCGATGCCGGCACAGCCATTGCCAATGCAGAACACCGGTTTTCCGGCCGCCTTGCCATGGGCGGGCAGGATCATTTCTATCTTGAAACCCATATTGCCTATGCCATTCCCGGCGAGAACTGGCCGCAGGAAAACGGCGATATGCTGGTGCATTCCTCAACACAGCATCCAAGCGAGGTGCAGCATCACGTGGCGCATGTGCTGGGGCTTCATGCGCATGCGGTGGAATGTCAGGTGCGGCGCATGGGCGGTGGCTTTGGCGGCAAGGAAAGTCAGGCAACCATCATAGCCTGTGCTGCGGCACTGGTTGCCGCCAAGACCGGACGCCCGTGTAAACTGCGCCTCAAGCGCCGTGATGATATGATTGCCACTGGCAAGCGCCATGATTTTGTGGTGCATTGGCAGGCAGGGGCCGATAGCCGCGGCCGCATCAAGGGGCTGGATATTGAGTTTCTCGCCCGTGCGGGAAACCTGCCCGATCTCACAGGGCCTGTTATAGCCCGTGCGCTGACCCATGCGGATAATTCTTATTTTGTTGAACATGCGCATTTTATTGGTCATGCCTGCAAGACCAATACAGTGTCCAACACGGCATTTCGCGGCTTTGGGGGGCCGCAGGGCATTATCGCAATTGAGGCAATTATTGATACAATCGCCCGTGAGCTAAGGCTTGATCCCAATCAGGTGCGGGCAATTAATTTTTATGGTGATGAAACAGGGGATGAGACACCCTATGGCCAGAAGGTGGAAGATAACCGGCTGGTGCAGGTAACACAGGCTGTGCTCGATAGCAGCGAGTGGCAAAAACGCCGCGCGGAAATTGATGCCTATAATGCCGCCAATCCGCTTATCCGCCGCGGGCTGGCGATGATGCCGGTGAAATTTGGCATATCTTTTAACCTCACAGCACTTAATCAGGCCGGTGCGCTGGTGCATGTCTATCAGGATGGCTCGGTGTTTTTGAACCATGGCGGCACAGAGATGGGGCAGGGGCTGTTTATCAAGGTCGCGCAGGTTGTGGCTGAGGTGTTTCAGATTGATCTTGATATGGTGCGCATCTCGGCAACCGCCACCGGCAAAGTGCCCAATACGTCTGCAACCGCGGCATCAACCGGCTCTGATCTTAATGGCATGGCGGCTTTTAAGGCGGCAACGGCAATCAAAAAACGCATGGCAAAGGTTGCTGCCTTGCATTATGGCCTGGATGAGGGCGAGATTATATTTCGGGATAATCGTGTTTATGCAGGCAATGAATCCATGTCTTTTGGTGAGCTTGCCAGGCTCACATGGTCAAAACGTGTACAGCTATCTGAAGCCGCTCATTACGCAACGCCCAAAATCCACTGGGATGGCAGGACAATGCGCGGCCGCCCGTTTTTCTATTTCACCTATGGTGCGGCGGTTGCCGAAGTGGCGGTAGATACGCTGACTGGTGAGACGCGCTGTCTGCGGGCAGATATTTTGCAGGATGTCGGTTTTCCGCTTAATCCGGTAATTGATCTTGGCCAGATTGAGGGCGCTTTTGTGCAAGGCATGGGCTGGGTGACCTGCGAGGAATTATGGTGGGACAAGGCAGGGCGATTGCGTACTATTGGCCCTTCAACCTATAAAATTCCGGGGTCTCGTGATGTTCCTGAAATTTTCAATATACGTATATTGGAAAATGCACCAAACCGTGAAGAAACAGTATACCGCTCCAAGGCAATTGGTGAGCCGCCTTTGATGCTTGGCATTTCCGTCTGGCTGGCAATCCGTGATGCAATTGCTTCAATTGCAGATCATCAATGGGCACCGGAGCTGGATGCGCCTGCCACGCCGGAAACTGTGCTGAAATCGATTGTCAAACTGCGCGAGCGGTATAAGCAGGAACAGCAGGCATGAATCTGCAGGAGTTGAACACGCTGCCTGAGGGTGATTTTATCGCGGCTCTGGGTGGTATTTTCGAGCATTCCCCCTGGGTTGCTGAAACTGTGGCGGGCAAGCGGCCCTTTGCCTCTGTTTCAGCATTGCATCAGGCTATGGTGCGGGCAGTTACACAAGCGGATATCAATAGACAATTGGCGCTGATCCGTGCACATCCGGATCTGGCAGGCAAGGCGGCGCGTGCGGGCACCTTGACATATGCATCAACGAATGAGCAGAAAGGGGCGGGGTTAGACCAGCTGGATGATGCGGAATATGAGCGGTTTCATCGCTTGAATACTGCTTATAAACAGCGTTTTGATTTTCCTTTCATCCTTGCTGTTCGTGGTTTTGACGGCAAAGGGCATGATAAATTGTCCATTCTCGCCAATTTTGAAATGCGCTTGAAAAACACGCCTGAACAGGAAATTTCTGAGGCACTGCGGCAGATTGCGCGTATCGCTGAGTTGCGTCTGGGGGATATGCTTGGCCTGTAGATTATATGCAGCAGAAAAGGTGTGGTTATGGCAAAACTCTCAACCCATGTTCTTGATACTGCGCGTGGCAAGCCGGCCGCTGCAATGCGCCTTGAACTTTATCGGGTGAAGGGCAGCGGTGAGCTGGAACTGGTGAAACGTACAACCACCAATCTTGATGGTCGCACGGATGAGCCCTTATTGGGCGAAACGGATATGCGTGCAGGCATTTATGAAATCCAGTTTCATGTGGCTGAATATTTTGATTCACAAGGTGCGGATATGTCGAAACCGCCATTTCTTGATTTGATTCCGATCCGTTTTGCAATTGCGGATGAGGATGCCAATTATCACGTGCCGTTGCTGGTTAGCCCCTGGTCTTATTCTACCTATCGCGGCAGCTGATACATAAAGCGGGAAAATTTATCCCCCTCCCTTGTTTCTTTCCTAAACTTTTCCCGTTCTTGAACAGCGGGAAAAGCACAATATGGAAACAACACCTAATCTTAAAATGCCTTATATTCTGCCAAGTCAGGCGCAGAAGCACGTGACGCATAATGAGGCACTGCGCTCTCTTGATGCGCTGTTGCATCTCTCGGTTTTAAGTCGGCAATATTCTTCCCCTCCGGTTACTGCGCAGGAAGGGGCACGCTATCTGGTTGCGGCCACAGCAGCAGATATGTGGCAGGGGCAGGATGGCAATCTTGCAGCTTTTATGGATGGCGAATGGTTTTTTTTCACGCCGCTGCGCGGCTGGATAATGCATGTGGCGGATGAGAATGCGCTGTTTGTCTTTGACGGCAACCAGTGGCAAATGCTGCTCAATCCGCAGCCAATGGCCGGCATCAATACGCAGGCCGATACCTATAACCGCCTTGCTGTGGCATCAGATGCGGTTTTGCTCACCCATAATGGTGCTGGGCATCAGTTGAAAATCAATAAAAATTCAAGTGAGAATGCGGCAACTTTGTTATTTCAAAGCGGCTGGACAGGCTATGCGGAAATGGGTCTTGCCGGTGAGAATAATTTCAGCATCAAGGTTGCCGATGATGCAGGGCAATGGCGCCAGGCATTGCGGGTAGATCGCGCAAGCGGCAATATTGCCGTTGGTGCTGTGTGGCCAACTGCGCCTTTACATGTGGATGGAGCAATTCGTCCCGGAGCCTGTACTGTTGCAACTCTGCCCTCAGCACAAAATCATGGTGCCGGTTCTATAATTTTTGTAGAGACGCCAACCGGCGGAAAACTTGCTTATTCCGATGGTGCAAACTGGCTGTGGATACATGACAGCAGTTCTGTAACAGCGTAATTTCTTATAATTTTGTCAGGATTTTTATCCGGCCTTGGGGTGATATCATCATTGCAGGCCGGATATTTATTATTGAGTTTGAATTATTCATCAGGGCGCTTGTAAAACAAGCACCTGTTTATTTCACAAGCGTCATTCCCACGGCATTACGCCCCTTTAAAGTCGCACTATGTGGCTTAACGAAACAACGGTCACTGTGGAGGCTTTTTTGTTTGGGAATGCACATTCTTATAATGGGGGATTATAAAATCTTTAATGTAGTAATAAAATATGAATTGCTAATTTACTGATTTTAAAATTATTAATTATATTAGTTATTTTATATATAAGGCAGCTTCATCTGAAAACTGAGATGCAAGGCTACTGCCGGAAAAGGGGACAGAAAGAAGCATGATCTTGTTTGCAGGCCTTTCGACCCGGCTTTCAAAACTCCCACGTATAACAAAACAATTTATAACACTTTGTGTTGATATTCTTATTTTATTGCTGGCCGTCTATCTGGCTTATGCCTTGCGTTATGGTGTTCTGTTTGAACCGAATATAAAACAGGTATTTTTGATATTGGCAGCGCCTCTGGTGGCTGTATCGGTTTTTATCCGCTATGGCCTGTATCGTGCGGTTATTCGCTATTTGCCGGAAAAGGCGATCTGGTCGATTTTTCAGGCCACTGCTGTCGCGGCACTTTTATGGGTTGCGCTTGTGTTCCTCACCGAAATGACCGGTGGCACCGGTGTGCCGCGCTCTGTTCCGCTTATATATTGGCTGGTGGCAACAATTCTTATTTCAGCCTCGCGCTTTACGGCAAAATGGCTGTTGCATGATGCTTCCGGCCAGTTAAGGCGTGAGGCGGCGCTGATAATCGGCACAGGCGAGGCCGCGCAGCAACTTGCGGCAGCATTGCGCGCGCACAGTGATATGTTTGTTGCCGGATTTATCGGGCGTGAAACATCCCTGCAAGGAATGGATATTGCGGGCATCCGTGTCTATGCACCTGCGGCATTGGCGCAGCTTATTGATAATTATGGTGTCAGTCAGGTGGTGTTTTCTGATCCGCAAATGACTGAAGATGAGCGTAAATCCTATATTTCTATTTTGGGGCGCAAGAAAGTACGCAGCAGTATTCTGCCGCCGATTGCAGATCTTACCCGTGGCAAATATCTGCTTGGTGCTTTGCGCAAAGTGGAGATCGATGATCTGCTTGGCCGCTCTCCGGTGCCGCCGGATGAGACAATGCTGCAATCCATGATTGCGGGGCGCTCAATTATGGTCACGGGTGCAGGTGGTTCTATCGGCAGTGAATTATGCCGTACCATTATTAACTGGAACCCGCGCAGGCTGGTGCTTTTTGAGGCCAGCGAATTTGCGCTCTATCAGCTTGAACGCAAGCTGAAAATGCAGGCCCATTGCGAGATTGTGCCTGTGCTGGGATCTGTGACGCGTCAGGAATTGGTTGAGGAGGTGATTGCAGCACATCATATTGATACTGTTTATCATTGCGCTGCATATAAACATGTGCCGCTGGTGGAGATGAATCCGGTAGTGGGTATGCTCAATAATATTATGGGTACTAAAGCGGTTGCTGATGCCGTGCTGAACAGGCAGGTGCCGCGTTTTACTTTGATTTCATCGGATAAGGCCGTGCGCCCCGCCAATGTGATGGGGGCAACCAAACGCTGGGCTGAACTTGTGGTGCGTTATTATAGTGAGCTGGCACAGAAAAAGGGGAGTGGTCAGGTTTTTTCCTGTGTGCGTTTTGGCAATGTCCTGGGCTCTAACGGCTCTGTTGTTCCCCTGTTTCGCGAGCAGATTGCAGCTGGCGGGCCTGTTACGCTTACGCATGAACAGATGACCCGTTATTTCATGTCGATCAGGGAGGCGGCTGAGCTGATTATTCAAGCAGGCGCCGTTACCGGCAGTGGTGATACGGCGCTGCTTGAGATGGGAGAGCCGGTGAAAATTCGCGATCTTGCTGAAAATATGATTTTAATGGCAGGGCTGACAGTGCGTGATGAGGCTAATCCTGACGGGGACATTGCAATTTCTGTAACCGGTATCCGTGAGGGGGAGAAGCTTTATGAGGAGCTGTTCTATGATCCTGATAAGGCGCTGCGCACCAAACACCCTAAAATTCTTTGTGCAGAAAAACGTGGCCGTAAAGCCGCCGAAATACCTGAGCGCCTACAGCAATTGCAAATGCTGATTGATAATCATGATGTGGAAGGGGCAAGAAAGCTGTTGTTCAGCTTTATCAATTGATATTTATCTTGCGGCAGATTTGTCCGGCGCATTTATTTTCTTCGAAAATATTTTATCAATAATCCTGTAAGCAGCAGTGCAAACATAAGGCCTGCTATATGGCCTGACCTGTCGGGCAGGGCAACTAATATGGCCGCGATTGTGCCAAGCGCCAGATTAAGCAGTGCAATGCTTCCGGTAATTTTATAGACCGACATGCCGGAACGTTTGGCGACTTGATAGGCATGGGCAGAATGTGCCTGTAAAATATTTTCACCTCTGTAAAGGCGCAGCATTATGGTTGAGGCGGCATCAACAATATAATAGAGCGATAAAATAAGAGCAGGTATAATGCCTGCCTGCCGGGCAAAGAGCAGCAAGGTAACGGCACTGATCAGCCCCAGAGGCAAACTGCCGGAATCGCCGGAAAATATACGTGCCGGCGGACGGTTAAACAGAGCAAAGCCGGCCAATGCGCCGCTGGCGGCAAAGGCAATAATGCTGATGCTGTTATCCTGTAAAAAACAGGCGGCAATCAGGCCCAGTAAAAATAAGGGGATGCCCGCGCCGCTGACAGTGAGCCAATCCAGCCCGTCCATGAAATTGGTAACATTAATACAGCTGAGAATGGCAATAATCAGCAGAAAATATTCTGCAGGATAAGGCAGATAAGCCGGCAATAGCCGATACTGGCCGCCTAGTCCGTATAATGCGCAGGCTGCGGCTGCAAGCTGAAGGAACAGGCGGATGCGGACAGAAAGTTCATTCTTATCATCCAGATAACCGGTCACACATAAAAGCAGACAGGAAAAAACAAGGCTGCCGCCAAGCTGCAGCGGGATCAAACCAGCCGGCATGGCCAGCGTGATTGCCGCGCAGAATATAGGAATATAGGCCAGTCCGCCCAATTGCCGTGCGGCAGTGCTGTGATTGGAGCGCGAGGAGATTGCCGCTGCCAGAAAATCTTGCGCAGTAAAATGCGTGAGCAACAGGAGTAGCAGGCATGTCTGCGCCAGACATGAAATAAAGATCAGCATAAACAGCAACAAGAACACCACCCCATATTAAAAGAGATGATAGTATTAATAGCTGTTACTGGTTTGGTAAACCATTTCGGCTGTGCATCTGATACCGCAGTGAGCTGAAAATTTGCTGTGCGCTTGGTGTGGAAGCCAGGCAGCACGATCAGACATATAGGGCAGGTGCGGAGATTGAGCTCAACTGTTGGGGATTGGTTGTTTTAATTGTAAAAATCTCTTCACAGTGCATTGCACAATGAATTTCTTGCGGCTATAAGCCGGACGACCGCGAAAGAATCTCTTGATTTTTTGTTGGGGCGTAGCCAAGCGGTAAGGCAGCGGTTTTTGGTACCGCCATTCCCTGGTTCGAATCCAGGCGCCCCAGCCATATTTTTCCGTAAGAAGCCATATTTTTCCGCAAGCTTATTTTTATCACTGAATGAATAAAAAATAATTTTTATAATCTGTATTGCGGTTTTAATATATTTAATTAGTTTGTTTTAACAAAATAATGATCTTATTTTATGAGTTTTTTATTTTATTTTTTATAAATGTAAAATTTATTTTAAAATATTTTACTTTTAAAATTCTGTTAAATAAAAAAACATTTTTTGACTGGGATATCGATTTTTTTATTTAAAAATGATAAATAAATATTGCCTGTATAATTATATAAATAATGACACGCATTCCATTCTGCTATCTGTATAAAATTATTGAATAAAATTTTATAGAATGAACTGTGGTCAGTTGTTGTCAACAGCTTGAGAATGTGTTGTTGGAGGGGGTATTTGTTATCGACCCGGGAAGCGATAGTCGATGATTATACAATATATTTTGAATTTTGACGCACACTCATTATTTGTTGCAAATTCCATTTCGTTTGGAGCGTTTGCTGTTGCGTTTTTTTTCGCTTTTGTGAGGCAGCGTGATAAGGCCTATTGGTTTTATCTGATGATAGGCAATGTTGCTACGACATTGTGTTTTGTTACTTTTTTATTGGCAGATCGCGCGCAGGTATCGCATTTTATGATCGCCAATATTTTTCTTGTGCTTGGCATTGCATTGCGCTGGCAAGCGATAAGGGTATTTTTTTATCGTCAGCCTTCTTTTACCGTTCTTTGCGGATTTCCGGTTTTGGTACCGTTGCCCTATATGCTGTATTTTTACTGGGATTATAATTTTATTTTCAGTGCTATAAATATAATTATTCTCGTGGAGTTTGTATTTATTATTTATGAATTATTCCGTGACCGTAGTGAAAGCCTGCCTTCCCGCTGGGGGTTGGGAATTGCTTATAGTGTTATAGCTTTATTCACAGTCTTTCGGATTTTGCAGAGCTGGCTTGCAGAGACAGGAGCACTCTTTTTTTTACAGCAGAACAGCCTGTTGAACATTCATTTACTTGTGGTTTTAGTGCATATTATTGCAAGTGGTATTTTTGTAATTTCTCTGTCTTATGAGCGGGGTTTGTTTGAATTACGGCAAATGACGCTGCGGGATCCGCTGACAGATCTTTATAATCGCAGGGCATTTGAAATGATGTTGGGCAAGTTTCGCCCTGCAGACGGTTCTTTTGCGTTGATCATCCTCGATATTGATCATTTTAAGCGGGTTAATGATCTTTTCGGGCATGATGCCGGTGATATAGCTCTCAAACGATGCGCTTCCATTCTTAATCGGATGTTTCGCAAAACAGATTTTGTTGCGCGCATCGGCGGCGAGGAATTTGTGATAATCATGCCGGAAACAGCCATGGAAAAGGCGTTTGAATTTGCCGAGCGTGCCCGTGAGGCAATTGAGGAGGATGTATTTGAACACAATGGCAATCTGATCCGGCTGACAATCAGTGCCGGTGTTTGTCAGGCGGCGGCAGGTGCGGCATCTATGGCGGAAATTACCAGAAAGGCAGATGCCAGCCTCTATAGTGCAAAAAACAAGGGCCGCAACCGGGTGGAGATGTATGCAGCCTGAAAAGAGCAAATTTTTGGTTTGAAAAATGCCGGCAGGCTTTCCTTCAGCCTGTACAGTGCCGATATTTTGGCTCTTAAGATGTTTTTTTAAAAAGCCGTAGCGGGGTGTTTTTGCGCTTGAGGCGGATTGTGTTTTTTTCTGAAAGTGGCAGCTTCATTGGCGATAATGCCGGTATGCCTTGGCGATAGCTGAAGCTGATATTTGTGATTTTTTTGCGCTGTTATCTGCCGTAAACAGACATGTGTTTTATCGTCAGACAAGGCAGGATTATATAATATTCTGCGTTAATTCCTCTTGAAACCGGCCTTGGTTAAAAATTTTTCTATAGCGTGAGAACCGCGCAAATGCGGGCATTTATGCCGGTTTTACCATTGGAATTGCGTAAGTTTTTATAATTTCGCATTGATATCTTCTGCCATATCCTCATTATACGGGGCATGTCACAAATCTATAATAATATTTAACGGGCGAGGGGAGTAAGCTTATGCGTAAGACTTATCTGAAGATTGCAGGTGCATTGGCGGCTACAGTGTTGGCCGGGAGCGCATTGGCAGAAACCATCACAGTCTATACCGCTTATGAAGAAGATGAGGCGGCGGCATTTCTGGCAGAGGCAAAAAAGGCCTTGCCGGATGTGGATATCAATATGTTGCGCCTGTCCAATGGTGATCTTATCGCCCGTGTCATCGCTGAACAGGCTAATCCGCAACATGATGTTTTGTGGGGTGTTGCTGTAACATCACTTTTCAATCCGGATATTATCAAAACATTGGAGCCATATAAGCCGGCCGATGCGCAGGCCATTCCTGCACAATTCCGCGATAAGGAAGATCGCTGGTTTGCCGTTACCGGTTATATGGCGGCGTTTTGTGTTAATAATGAGCGCCTTAAAGCCAAGGGGCTGGCCATGCCAAAATCATGGGAGGATCTGACGGATCCTGCCTTTAAAGATGAGGTGGTTATGCCAAATCCGGCCTCTTCCGGCACCGGCTATATTCAGATTGATTCCCTTATTCAGCAGATGGGTGAGGAGAAGGGCTGGGCGTTTCTTGATCGTCTTGATAAAAATGTTGCGCAATATATCAAATCCGGTTCCAAGCCATGCAATGTTGCCTCTATGGGGGAATATACTGTAGGTGCATCTTTTGAGCTGCGGGCAATCAAGAATATTGCTGAGGGCTATCCTATCACTATGGTCATCCCTTCCGAAGGGGCGGGCAATGAGCTGGAAGCCAATGCGCTGGTTTCCACATCCAAACATAAAGAGGCTGCAAAACGTTTCCTTGATTGGACTGCGAGCAAGCCGGCTGCGGACGAATATTACAAGTGGAAGGCGATTGTGACTATTCCGGGCGGTGAAATGCCGGAAACATTCAAGAATGCAGGCCTGCCGGAAGATGTGTCGGAAGTCCTGTATCCGGTTGATTTTAAAGCAGCTGCCGATGAGCGCACCAAGATCATCGAGACATGGCAGAAAAAATACGAGCGCTAAAAAATAATGGCCGCCGGTTATCCGGTGGCCATTATGCCCGTAAGCTTGGCAATATCCGTTAAGCTTGGCGATATATTGTGAGGCAGGCAATATATTCTGCATGAATGCATAAGGTTGTCCGGCAAGCACAGCGGTGAAAACCGGTTCGGCAATATCTTCCTGCATATGTGAACAGGTTGCAGCTTATATCCGTCCGGCACTGCGCGGTAACCATTGCGTCCTTGTCAATATATGAGCTTTCCTCACAAGAGCAGAGAGCGAATTTTGCAAAGCGTGGCTGCGCGATTGTGCCTTTGCAGGCAAGACAGATAAAAATAATCATAAAACGGGGAAACTGCGGCGCATAATTATTCCGCAGGACAACAAAATACCAAAGGAAGCCGAACCAATGGATTTAAAAATTCAGAACATCATTAAAACCTATGGCACTGTTAAGGCGCTTGATAATGTATCTCTGAATATTCCGCATGGTTCTCTGGTGTGTTTTCTGGGTCCGTCCGGCTGCGGAAAAACCACTTTGTTGCGCTCGGTTGCCGGTCTGGAAGAGATTGATTCCGGTTCGATTATGCTTGGCAATGCCGATCTTTCCCGCACTCCGGCGCGTTCACGCAATTTTGGCGTGGTGTTTCAGTCATATTCGTTGTTTCCGCATATGACGGCGGCGCGCAATATTGCCTATGGTTTGGAATGCCGGCGCTGGACAAAAACGCAGATTGCAACACGTGTGCGTGAAATGCTTGATCTGGTGCATCTGGCTGATCAGGCTGATAAATTACCGGCACAAATGTCCGGCGGGCAGCAGCAGCGCATTGCCATTGCCCGCGCACTTGCGCCCAATCCCTCTTTGTTATTGCTGGATGAGCCGCTCTCAGCGCTTGATGCCAAGGTGCGTGAGGGATTGCGTAATGAGATCCGCTCTTTGCAGAAACGTGTCGGCATTACCACCATCATGGTTACACATGATCAGGAGGAGGCATTGGCCATGGCTGATGTGATTGTGGTGATGAAAGATGGCCATATTGAACAGGTTGGCACACCGCAAATGCTTTATCAGCAACCGCTTACCAGTTTTGTGGCTGATTTTATCGGCCGTATGAATATTTTGCCGCTGGATGAGGGGCAAGGCGGCGGGCTGCATTTTGCCGGCCAGAAGCTGCGGCTTCATGCGGATAACAAGGCAGATATGTCGCTGGTTAAAAAAGTTGGCATTCGTCCTGAGGCTGTCAGCCTTTTACCAGCCTCAGCACAGGTGGCGGGCGATAATCATTTTGCTGCAACCATTGGCGATCTCACTTATCTTGGGCATATATCCAGGCTGGATGTTATGCCTGATAACAGGCCGGATATAAAAATCAGCGTGGAAATGCATGGCGCCTTTAATGGCGGCGGGCATATTCCGCAAGCTGGTGATGCGGTAACGGTTCATCTTCCTGCTGAAGCCTTGCGGGTGCTGGCATGAGCAATTCGGAACTGACATTGACACAGCAGGGTGGCGCGGCACTCAAACGCGGTATTTTCAGCGATAATATGATCTCATGGGTGGTAACCATTGGTATGACTGCCCTGATCCTGATCTTTCTGGTGATGCCGCTCTGGGCAATTCTGGTGCTGGGTTTCAGCGCGCCCGATGGCTTTGGGCTTGGCAATTTTACCCGTACTTTCACCACCGCACGGTTCTGGACATTGGTGTTAAACAGCCTGGGCATGGCGCTTACCTGCACGGTTATTGTAACCGTAATGGCCTATATTTATGCCTATGCCCTGCAGCGGGCCAATGTACCGTTTAAACCCTTGCTGCGCATGGCGGCGCTGGTGCCGCTTTTTGCGCCCTCGCTGGTGCAGGCGCAGGGGCTGGTGCTTTTATTGGGGCGCAATGGCATTCTCAATCGGGAACTCAATCTTGATATTGATATTTACGGTTTCTGGGGGGTGGTGATCGCCAATGCGCTTTATGCTTTTCCCTATGCATTTCTCATTCTGTCAGCAGCACTTGCGGTGAGTGATGCCCGCCTGCATGAGAGCGCTGAGGTGCTTGGGGCGGGGCCGTGGCGCATTTTCCGCACACAGACTTTGCCTGCCACGCGCTATGGGCTGGCGGCGGCCTGTTTTGTCGTTTTCAATCTGGTGATGACCGATTTTGGTAATCCTATGGTGATTGGCGGTGATTTTAACGTGCTGGCCACAGAGGTCTATAATCAGGTGATTGGTCAGGCACAATTTGGCCTTGGCGCAGTGATTGGCATTGTGCTGCTGTTGCCGGCGGTTTTTGCTAAATTGCTGGAAAAAAGGCTGACGCGTCAGCAGCAGGCGTTGCTCACATCGCAGGCGCGGCCAATGGTGGCCAAAGCCTCGCCGCGGCGTGATCTGTTTCTGGGGCTTTATACCTATCTTGTCCTGGCGCTGATTATGAGTGTTATTGTGATTGTGGTATTGGCAAGTTTTGTCCGCCTCTGGCCATATAATATGACATTCACCCTGCAACATTATCAGTTTGATGTGCAAAATGGCACGGCACCTTTGTGGAACAGTGTCAAAATCAGTCTGGCGACAGCGGTAATCGGAGTAGCTATTGCCGGATTGACTGCCATTGCAGTGCAGAAGTTTAAAAATCCGCTGACAGGCCCGCTGGCTTTTCTGGCTATTTTGCCGTCGGCCGTGCCGGGGATGGTGCTGGGGCTTGGCTATGTGCTGGCCTTTAACAATCCGTCCAATCCGCTGCATTTTCTCTATGGCAGTTTTACACTGATTATCATTCTCAGCGTCTATTATAACCACGCCCATGCATTTCTGATTTCCTCAACCAGCCTGAAACAGATCAGCGGCTCCTTTGATGAGGCATCAACCATGCTTGGCGGCAGTGTTGTCACCACATTGCGCAAAATAACCCTGCCATTGCTGTGGCCGACATTGCTGGGTGTCGGGGTGCTGTTTTTCATGCGCACCATGGTATCTTTGTCGGCAGTGATTTTTCTCACCACACCGGCAACACAGGTGGCTTCAATTTCCGTACTGCAATTATCTGATCGCGGCGCGGTTAATCAGGCCGCAGCATTCTCGGTTTGTATCATGCTTATTGTGGTGCTGGCACTTTTGATTGTGCGGGGCATTCTCTGGGCGTTCGGTGCAAAAAATATAACGCTGATCCGCTAGAATAGCGCACTTAAGAAGGCTCGGATAAATAAAGCCCGCCTTGTTGATGAAGGCGGGCTTGTTATCCGGTGAAAGAGCGGCTCAGGCCGCTTTTTCAAGATTGATGCGCTGCGCAAGCCGCACAATGCCCGCACAGGCTTGGGCAATTTGTGCATCGGCAATGCTGAGGCTAAGCCGCAGAAAACCGGTGAGGTTGCTGCCAAAGGAATCGCCGGGCATTGTGGCAATTTTTTCTTCTTCCAGAAGGCGCATGGCAAATTCTGCGCCGCTCAGGCCGGTGGCGCGGATATCTGCAAGAATAAACATGCCGGCTTGCGGTATTTTGCAGGCAATGCCGGCCTTGCCATCTAGTTGCTGGGCAATCATCTGCGCACGGCGGTGGAAATTTTCCAGCATTTGCGCAGCAGCAGTTGCAGGGCGCGATAATGCATAGGCAGTCATATCCGCGATAAAGGGCTGTACGCCAAACAGGATGGATTCAGATAATGGCAACAGGCGTTCAGTAAATTCCTCCGGCCCCACGCACCAGCCGCTGCGAAAACCCGGCGCAGAATGTGATTTGGAAATGGAAGCAACAACCACAGTGCGCTCTGCCAGTTCCGGCAGATCAAGCGGCGAGGCAAATTCGCCATCAAAAACCAGCAATTCATAAACTTCATCGGAGATAATCCAGAGATTATGTTTGCGGCATATTTCTCCGATTGCGGCAATATCCTGCCGGCTTAGCATGGCGCCGGTCGGATTATGCGGGCTGTTAAGCAAAAGCACACGGGAGCGGGGCGTGATAACCTTTTCCAGATCTTCCGCCTGTAATCGAAACCCGTTTTTTTCATAAATCGGCACATAGACAGGGGTGGCGCCGGTGGCTTTGATCACACCTTCATAAGTGGCATAGCAGGGATTGGTGGTGATAACCTCATCACCCTTTTCCGCCAGACCAAGCATGGCAATGGCAAGTGCGCTTTGCGTGCCGGGAAAGCAGAGAATTTGTTGCTCGCTTATAGTGCGGCCGGTTCGTTTTGAATATTTGTCCGACAGGGCTTTGAGAACTGAGGCCTCACCACGCCCGCTTGTATAGCGGGTGCGGCCTGCCCGCATGGCGCGCGTTGCTTCGTCAATCATATCCGCCGGAGTGGGAATATCCGGCTCACCAATGGTCAGTTCAATAATTTCCTCGCCATTTGCCTTCATCTCGCGGGCGCGGATATGCACAGCCCATTTGTGCGATCCTTTATAGCCAAGACGCCCGGTAATCTGCGCATAATGCATTTTGAGCGTTCCTCCGTTTTTATTTATGCTTTGTTATTGATAAAGTTGCTGGCTTTGTAGCCTATGGCTGCAAACAAACACAGTGCTGTTTTGGTATGATGTCAGAAAAACAAACAAATTATGGTGAGGATGACGCCTTGCCTTTAGTGGCGAATTTTTATGCAGATTGTGGCGGCAGGGCAGGGGATGAATTAATCTGCTTGGAAGCAGCCAGCCATAGTGATAAGGCGGTAAAACACGGCCTGTGCCAATAGGACAGATGATAATAAATAGCCGCTTTGGCTGCCAATATACCGATGAGGTTGCAATGACAAATGCCAATCTGACACTTTTTATCTGCGAGGTGCTGATGGCGCTTGGCGCTTTTACAGCATTGACAGGTTTGGTGATTGTGCTCTTCTCCATTGATTTGCAGAAGAATGATGCACAAGCCGCATCGGGCAGGCCTTATATTTTGACAGGCTCCCGACATGTGCGCACAGGTCTGGTTCTGGCAGTACTGGGATTCCTTTTTATTGCACTGTCCAGTTTTTTTGAGCTGATTATATATTGATTGGCATCAGCCGTTAATCGGGGCATATATCTGTGCGGATATGTCCGGCGGCTATCAGGAACATCCGCCCCCCATATTGGCAAAAGCAAAGCAGATTTTAACAGTTTCGGTGTGTTTCATAAACTTGAATCATAACTGTTAAGCCGCTGTCATAATGAGCTTCTATTGCAGAACCACAGTTTCAACCAAGTGGGTTCTGCAATGTTCAGAAAAATTTCAATCGCTGCCTTGATGCTTTCAGTTTCTGCCACCGCTTCCGTGGCTGCCACCAATATCAGCTGGTGGCATGGTATGGGCGGTGCTAATGCCGATGTGATCAATGAGGTTTCCAAGCGCTTCAATGAATCGCAGCAGGCCTGCTCCCTCACACCGGTTTCAAAAGGCTCTTATGAAGAGGCTCTGGCTTCGGGTATTGCAGCATTCCGCTCCGGCGAGCAGCCAAATATTTTGCAGGTTTTTGATGCCGGCGCAGCCACCATCATCAATGCCAAAGGGGCAACTGTGCCTGCGGAAGATCTGATCAATAATGCCGGTTATAAATTTGACCGCAATGCCTTTATTGAAGGCGTGCGTTATTTTTATGCTGCGCCGGATGGCAAATTTGTCGGCATGCCGTTCAACTCTTCCGCGCCGATCATGTATATCAATACAGAGGCGCTGAAAAAGGCCGGTGTTGAGGTACCGAAAACCTGGGAAGAGTTTGAAGCCATTGCGCCAAAGCTTAAAGAAGCCGGCTATATTCCGCTTACCGCCTCACAGCTGACATGGCAATTTACGGAGAACTTTTTCTCCCGCCACAATATCCAGTTCGCCACCAATAATAACGGCTATGACAGTGTGCAGGACACCAGGCTGAAGGTGACGGATCCAAACCTCATCATGATGTTTGAGAAGCTGAAAGATTGGGCGGATAAAGGCTATTTCGGCTATTATGGAGCTGGCTGGGCTGATAACCAGAAACCGTTTGATGAAGGCAAGGTTGCTTTCTGGATCGGGTCTTCGGGTTCTTTTGGCGGCTTGCAAAAAGCTGCCAAAATGGAGTTCTCGGCTGATTTTCTGCCCTATTGGCAGGCAATTGACGGTGCAGGCACCAATACCTTTATCGGCGGTGCAGCCCTGTTTGCCATGGCCGGCAAGCCGGATGCGGAAAACAAATGCGTGGCTGATTTCTTCCAGTTCCTGACCTCGCCGGAAGTGCAGAAATATTACCATCAGGCAACGGGCTATGTTGCGATTACCAAGGCCGCTTATGAGTTGGCCAAAGCTGAAGGCTATTACGAAAAAACACCGGTTGCCGAAGTTGGCATCAAGCAGCTGATGCTGCCATCAGGTGAGTGGTCAAAAGGCTATCGTCTTGGTTTTTATCCGCAGATACGCAGCATCATGGAGCGTGAATATAACCGTATTTTTGCCGGTGAAACTTCAGTGAAACAGGCTTTCGAGACCATTGAAAAAGAAGGCAATGACCTGCTGACCCGTTTTGCGAAAACCGCAAACTAAAAAACATCTCATCAATATGATGAACGGGGTTGGCACGGAATATGCCGAACCCCGTTTTCAATCCGCTTCTTTTAAAATATGGGGATTTGCCGCGTGGCATATATCCAGACTTCACAATCATCAAAACTGGCAGGGCTGCGCTCACTTTTGCGGCTCTCAGGCAGGGCAGGGCAGGCAGAACCGGCAAAGCGTGTGCAGTTTAATGCGCAATGGCTGCCCTATCTGCTGCTGGCACCGCAATTGGCAGTGGTGCTGATCTTTTTTTACTGGCCGTCGGTACAGGCCATTCAATCATCCTTTTTTATCGAGGATCCGTTTGGCTTTGGTTCAACCTTTGTCGGGCTGGAAAATTACGCTGATGTTCTGAT
Organism: Pseudochrobactrum albidum; assembly: GCF_051851455.1. Lineage (NCBI taxonomy): Bacteria > Pseudomonadati > Pseudomonadota > Alphaproteobacteria > Hyphomicrobiales > Brucellaceae > Pseudochrobactrum > Pseudochrobactrum albidum. Next base: position 96,253 of record NZ_JBPVTR010000024.1, on the reverse strand, counting down.
TAGCCCGGAATATCACAGCATTGCCGGTTTTACCGCAATCTTTACCATTTTAGTAACAGTCTTGTCGCTTGGTGCCGGCATGGTGCTGGCTGTCAAGGCTGATGCGGTTATCCGCGGCAATGCCGCTTATAAAACCGTGCTGATCTCAGTCTATGCCATTGCGCCGCCCGTTGCCGGACTTATCGGGATGATGATGTTTGATCAGCATATCGGCCCTTTCGTAAAAATGGCCTCATGGTTTGGCTGGGATATGAAAATCGGGCTGAATTATTTTGATACCGCCTTTGCGATGATTATCGTTTCGGTGTGGAAGCAGATCCCTTATAATTTTATTTTTATATTGTCTGGCTTACAGGCTGTTCCGGCTTCTGTGCGTGAAGCCGCGGTGATGGATTGCCGTTCCGGTGCGCGTCGTTTTTACACTGTTATCCTGCCTTTACTGGCGCCAACCGTATTTTTTCTGCTGATCATCAATATCACTTATTCGCTGTTTGATACTTTCGGCGTGATCGATGTGATGGTGAAGGATAAGGCGGCCAATAATCCGGTTACGCTGGTCTATAAAGTGTTTATGGATGGCTTCCGCGGCAATGATATTGGCAGTTCTTCGGCACAATCTGTCATTTTGATGCTGGTGGTCTTTGTTCTGACTATTGTGCAGTTCCGCTTTGTTGAGCGGCGTATTCATTATAATTGATCGGGTGACCCAAATGCATAAAACCAGATTGACCGATCATCTTATTCTGCTTGCCGGTGCATTATTTCTGATCTTGCCGGTGGTGGTGGCTTTTACCACTTCCAGCCATACAGCTGCGGATATTCATTCCAATGGCCTGTCTTTAAGCTGGGGTGATAATTTTACTGAAACTTACGAAAAAGTGCTGACCCGCGAGGGCGGTTTTACCGGGCAGATCACCGGTTCGCGGATGGTGATGAATTCGCTGATCCTTGGGCTTGGCTTTGCTATTGGCAAGATCGTGCTTTCAATGCTGGCGGCCTATGCGATTGTTTATTTCCGCTTTCGTTTTGCCACACTGGCTTTCTGGCTGATTTTCACCACACTGCTTCTGCCGCTGGAAGTGCGCATTGTGCCGTCTTATCAGGTTGTATCGTCTTTTGGCATGCTCAACAGCTATTCAGGATTGATCATACCCTTGCTGGCTTCAGCGACCGGAACATTCTATTTCCGGCAGTTTTTCAAATCCGTTCCTGATGAGCTGCTGGAAGCCGCCCGTATTGATGGGGCAGGGCCGGTCAAATTTTTTATTGATGTGCTGGTTCCCCTGTCACGAACCATGATTGCCGCCATGTTCATCATCATGTTCGTCTATGGCTGGAACCAGTATCTCTGGCCAATGCTGGTAACAACGGATGAGAGTTTTTTCACGCTGATGCGCGGTATCAAACAGATTCTGCAGGTGTGGGTGGGGTCGCAAATTCCTGATTATAACGAGGCTTTCGCCCTTGCTGTGCTGGCTATGGTGCCGCCGGTTCTGGTTGTGGTGGTGTTCCAGCGTTGGTTTATCAAAGGCCTGACCGAGAGCGACAAGTAACAAATTTCAAGGAGCCTTTGATGGCACAGGTTAAAATTGAAAATGTTTCAAAGATTTATGCAGGCGGTACCAAAGCCGTTAATAATGTAAATATTGATATCAAAGACGGCGAATTTATCGTGCTGGTCGGCCCCTCCGGCTGCGGCAAATCCACTTTGCTGCGCATGGTGGCGGGGCTGGAGACCATCTCTGAAGGCACTGTCAATATTGGCGGCCGTGCGGTTAATAATATGGAGCCGGCTGATCGTGATATAGCCATGGTGTTTCAGAATTATGCGCTTTATCCGCATATGAGCGTCTATGATAATATGGCCTATGGTTTGCGCAACCGCAAAACCCCGAAGGAAGAGATTGAAACACGTGTGGCAGAAGCTGCGCGAATGCTGGAGTTGCAGCCCTATCTGCAACGCAAGCCGCGTGCGCTTTCCGGTGGTCAGCGCCAGCGTGTGGCCATGGGGCGGGCAATTGTGCGCAAGCCTGCGGTGTTTCTCTTCGATGAACCCTTGTCCAATCTTGATGCCAAATTGCGCGTTTCCATGCGCGGTGAAATCCGCCATTTGCAGCACCGCCTTGGCACAACCTCAATTTATGTAACCCATGATCAGCTGGAAGCGATGACGCTGGCTGACCGTTTGGTGGTTCTGAATGGCGGACAGATTGAGCAGATTGGTGCGCCATTGGAGATTTATCATCAGCCTGCATCCACCTTTGTGGCCGGTTTTATCGGCTCGCCGGCGATGAACTTGTGTGATGCCACATTGCATCAGACACAATTGATGTTAGGCGCCGATGTGCTGCAATTGCATGATCTGCTACCGGTGCAGGGTGAAATTACCATTGGTATTCGTGCTGAGGATTTGCACCAGATTGCAGCAGATGAGCACACTCAGGAGCCGGTCTTGCAACTGCGCACGGATTATGTGGAGGAGCTTGGCGCGCAGCGCATTGTGCATGGTTATGCAGGCAATCAGAAACTGGTGGTTGCCCTGCCGCCGCAGGCACAGATCCATGAGCAGATGCGCCTGACCGTTGCGCGCGAGAAACTGCATTTTTTTAATAAACCAAGTGGTAAACGTATTGAAGTATCGCAAACGGCTGCAACTTCTATAAAAACCGCACAGGCTGTTTCTGCCTGAAGCCCGAGACATAGCATGACTGAAGTAAAAAGTGTTGAAACCATGATCCGCGCCACAGTGGATGCACTGGATGTGCCATCTCTGGAGGAGCGCCAGACTATTACACAACTGGATAAAACCGTATCTGCCCATGATGCAAAACTGGTTTCTATGGCCTGTATGACCCATGTTGAAACCGGCGGGCAGGCCGATGGGAAGAATTGCGCCGCTGCGCCGCTTGCTTTTCCCTTCAACGTGACGGCATGGAACATGGAGCGCTGCCTGTTTGCTAAAGAAAGTGCTGCCAAAATGCTGGCCGAAAAACCGGCAGTGGCACTTTTGAGCGAGATGGATAATGGCATGGCACGTACCGCACAGCGCAATACTGTTGCGGAACTTGCGCACCTTATGGCCATGGAATATGCCTATGGTGTGGAGTTTATCGAACTCGGCCTTGGCTCAGAGATCGAACATTCTTTTTGTAAGGATGATTTCAATGAAAAAGGATTTCACGGCAATGCGCTGATGTCCTCGGTGCCGATGCAGCGTATTTTTATTCAGCGTCTTGCCGGTGAGAGGCTGTGGTTTTTCAATGGCGGCGATCAACCCCGTCTTGGAGAGCGCAATGCCGTCGGCGCGGTGATTGAAACAGTTGACGGGCCGTTTCTGGCGGTTTCTGTGCATCTGGAAAGCGCCGCTCCGGCAGCTTATCGTGAAAAACAGGTGGCACAGCTTATTGATGCATTGGAAGCGGAATTCGGCACTATGCCGGTGCTGATTGGCGGTGATCTCAATACCGGCAATCATGCAGGGGGGGATTTTGAGGCGGAAGGTCTGTTTCGTGTGGCCGCTGAACGCGGCTTTACCCGTCACGGCGGCGCACCGGAACAGATGACCACCCGCCCGAGCCTGATCACCCGCTGGCCGGACCGCGCAATGAAACTGGACTGGTTCTTGAGCCGCGGGCTCAATATTACAGAAAGCAGGATTATCTCTTCACTGGATGAGAATGAACGCCCGCTCTCAGATCACGATATGATTGTCTGCCGTGTGGATGGTTTGGCATAAGCAGAAACAGCAGGGGCGCGGCGGTAACTCACGCGCCTTTATGCGCTCCGGCTTTGTGTAATTTCATTTCCCGCCGCCTTTGGGCGGAAGAGGCAATGCCCAGTTCCTCGCGATATTTGGCAACTGTCCGGCGGGCAATTGCAATGCCTTTGCCGGAAAGCACCTGCACAATAGCCTCATCCGACAGCACGGTTTCAGCATTTTCCTGGGCTATCAGGGCGCGGATTTTGCTGCGCACAGCCTCGGAGGCAAAATCGCCATGTGCTCCTTTGCCCTTGATAGCAGCATTGAAAAAATAGCGAAATTCATAAAGCCCTTGCGGGGTAAGCATATATTTCTGCCCTGCCACGCGGCTAATTGTGGATTCATGCATTTCAATGGCATCGGCCACCATTTGCATAGTCAATGGTTTTAATGCCTCAGCCCCCTGATCCAAAAAGTCCTGCTGTCGTGTGATAATTTCAGTGCCAACGCTTAAAATCGTATTGGCGCGCTGTTCAAGGCTGCGGATCAGCCAGCTTGCTTTGCTGCGGCATTGACGCAGAAAATCTTTTTCCTCTTTGCTGCGCGCTGCCTCACCAAGTTTGCGGCTGTAATCCTCATTCATTATTATGCGCGGCAAAGCCTGCGGGTTAAGCGTGGCCTGCCATTGCCCGTCTGTGGTTTTGCTGACCAGAATATCCGGTATGATGGTAATAGCCGGTGCGCTGTCAAAGATCAGGCCGGGTTTGGGGTTCAGCCCGCGCAATTCACCAAGTAAACCGGACAGGTCTTCGTTATCCAGATTACAGAGCTTTTTAAGGCTATTGAAATCGCGCTTTGCCACCAGATCAAGATGTTTGATAACAAGGCTCATTTCAGCACTCAACCGGTCATCGGCAATGAGTTGCAGGCGCAGACATTCCGCCAGATTACGGGCGAAAATTCCCGCCGGCTCAAAAGTCTGGCATTGGCGCAGTACTTTCATAATCTGCTCTGCTGAGACAGCAAGGCGTTTGGCAATCTGAGCAAAATCCGCATGAAGATAACCGGTATTATCCAGCGTTTCAGCTAAGGCTTCGGCAATCCTGCGCTCTGCAGGGTCACGAAAATCAAGATTGATCTGCTCTGCCACATGATCTTGCAGGCTGTGCTGCACAGTACCGAGATAATCGGCAGAGAAGCCCGCGCCGGATACGGATGAGGCTGAAGATCCGGCTGTTTTTTGCAGCAGCGGATTGGCTTCCGCTTCGCTGTGCACAAAATCCTCCAGCTCCGCACGGCTCATTTGCAGCAATTTGAGTGATTGCTGCATTTGCGGTGTCATTGTCAGCGATTGGGTTTGCCGTAAAACCGGTTTGGAAGATAGTGCCATTGCTCCAATTATAGCATGGTTTTCAATAGTGTTCACATATCATGAATTTACTATAGATCTGATATGGGAAATTATATTTTTGTATTTGAGGCTTGTCACAGGGCAAAAATATATGCGAGCGGCTCCCGCTTTTGCAATCATAAAGAAGCCCGTTTAGCACCGCCTGCCTGCGGTCATTTCTTCAGCTTGTCATAAGTGTTTTTGATTGGGGAGCGATCGCATCCGATCATCGCTTTTTGCGAGCGGAGCGGATGCGATCATTGTGAATTATTTATGGCCTCTGTTTCAGGACGGCTTCTTCAGTGCTGATACACCTTTCACGGCGGGTCGCAAATTTCCGCACGATAACATAGAACACCGGTGTCAGGAGCAGGCCGAAGAGTGTGACACCAAGCATGCCTGCAAAAACGGCAATGCCCATGACATGGCGCATTTCAGCGCCGGCACCCGTTGCGATGACAAGCGGGACAACCCCTGCGATAAAAGCGAGTGATGTCATCAGGATCGGCCGCAGGCGGAGCCGCGCCGCTTCAAGCACGGCGTTTAACGGGTCAACGCCCTCATCTTCCTTCGCTCGTGCAAACTCCACGATCAAAATGGCGTTTTTGGCGGCCAGACCAACCAGCACCACAAAGCCGATCTGGGTGAAGATGTTGTTGTCGCCGCCGGTAAGCCAGACGCCCGCTATAGCCGATAACAGCGCCATTGGTGCAATCAGCAACACGGCGAACGGCAATGACCAGCTGTTATATTGCGCGGCGAGAATGAGAAATGCGAGCAAAACAGACAGCGGGAAGATGTACATTGCTGTATTTCCGGCCTGTTTTTCCTGATAGGCAAGCTCGGTCCATTCAAAAGCCATACCGGACGGCAAGGTCTCGGTGATAATCTGTTCTATCGCGGCAGTTGCCTGTCCGAACGAGTAGCCGGCTGCAGGCCCGCCGCTGATATCGGCTGACGGGAAGCTGTTATAATGCATCACCCGATCCGGCCCCGAACTGCGCTTTATCGTTAGCAGGGCTGACAGCGGAATCATCGCGCCTTCTGCATTGCGCACTTTCAGCCGGCCAATATCTTCTGCCTGCATGCGGAAAGGAGCATCCGCCTGAACGATAACACGGTATGTCCGGCCAAAACGATTGAAGTCATTGGCATATAGCGAACCAAGATTAACCTGTAGCGTTTCGAATATGGTGTTGAGCGCAACACCTTGCGATTTGGCCTTCACACGGTCGATATCCACCTGAACCTGTGGCGCATTCACCTGAAAACTGGCCAGCATGCCGGCCAGTTCAGGCGCTTGCATCGCCTTTGCCATAATTGCACCCTGTGCTTTGGCAAGTTCTTCAAAACCAAGCCCCGCCCGGTCCTCGATCTGGAGTTTGAAACCGCCGGTTGAGCCAAGACCGGGCACCGGCGGCGGCGGAAAAATACCGGCGAAGCCATCGGGTATCTGGCTGAACCTGCTCATCAGACGACCTGCGATGGCGAAGGCAGACATTGAGGGATCCTTGCGCTCATCAAAAGGCTTGAGCATGGTGAACATCACGGCAGCATTAGGAATATTGACCATACCATTGACGGACAGCCCCGGAAATGCCACCACACTTTCCACGCCCGGTTCGGCAAGGGCGATCTGCGACATTTCTTTGACAACCGCCTCGGTCCGGTCGAGTGAAGCGCCGGTTGGCAATTGGGCTATCCCGACGAGATAATATTTGTCCTGAGCGGGGACAAAACCGCCGGGCACTGTCTGAAAGCCAATCCCTGTCAGAGCCAGCAGGCCGGCATAGACAAGTAGCACAAGTGAGCTTATTCTCAACGCACGGCGCACCGACCATACATAGGCATCAGAGGCAGCGTCGAAGAAGCGGTTGAACAATTTGAAGAACCAGCCGAACAGACGATCAATCACCCGTGTCAGGAGATCACGTTTCACTTTGCCGTGATGTGGCTTCAGGAGCACTGCTGCAAGCGCGGGGGAGAGCGTAAGGGAGTTAACGGCAGACAGGATTGTAGAAATTGCTATGGTGAGCGCAAACTGGCGGTAGAATTCGCCTTGCAGGCCGGACAGGAATGCAGACGGAATGAACACGGCCGAAAGAACAGATGTGATGGCAATGATCGGCCCTGTCACTTCGTCCATGGCCTTGCGGGCCGCTTCTTTCGGCATTTCTCCAAGTGCGATGTGACGCTCGACATTTTCAACGACAACAATGGCATCATCAACCACGATTCCGATGGAAAGTACGAGGCCGAAGAGTGACAATGTGTTCAGCGAGAAGCCGAACATATACATAAGTGCGAATGTGCCGACCAATGATACGGGCACTGCGACAAGCGGAATGATTGAGGCACGCCATGTCTGAAGGAAAAGCACCACAACAATCACAACCAGAACAATGGCCTCAAGCAGCGTCATCACCACTGCCTTGAGAGACGCCTTGACAAAGACGGTGGGGTCATAGGCAATGCGATATTCTATCCCTTCGGGAAAGCCTTTCTGCAATTCTTCCATAGTGCTGTGCACGGCATTTGCCACCTCCAATGCGTTGGCTCCCGGGCTCTGGATGATCTGCAATGCCAGCGCCGGCTTGCCGTCAAGAAGACTGCGCAGCGCGTAGGCATCTGCTCCAAGCTCGATACGGGCAATATCGCGTAAACGGGTAATCTGGCCATCCTTGCCGGTCTTGACGACAATATCGCCGAATTGCTCCTCGCTTGAAAGCCTGCCGAGCGTGTTGACCGTAATCTGGAATGCTGCCGTGGCATCCGGCTGCTGGCCTGTCGCGCCGGCAGCCACCTGCGCATTTTGCTCCTGTATTGCCGCCACCACGTCTGACGCGGTCAGGCCGCGCGCCGCCACTCTGGCCGGATCAAGCCACACCCGCATGGAATATTCACCGGCGCCCCAGACGAGTACATCCCCCACACCTGAGAGCCGTGCTAGCTGGTCGCGCACCTGCAATGTGGCGAAGTTTGACAAGTAAAGAGGATCATAGCGATCATCGGGCGATAAGAGATGAACAACCATCAGGACATCGGGCGAGGTTTTCTGTGTTACCACGCCGATACGCTGAACCTCCTGTGGTAAGCGCGGAAGCGCACGAGAGACGCGGTTTTGCACTTGAATTTGTGCCATGTCAGGATCAGTGCCCTGCTGAAAGGTCACTGTCAGCGTCATGCGCCCGTCAGTCGCCGCCTGCGAGCTCATATAGAGCATGTTCTCAACCCCATTGATCACCTGCTCCAGCGGGGCGGCAACCGTTTCGGCGATCACTTCGGGGCTGGCGCCCGGATAGCTTGCGGTGACTTGCACTGTCGGCGGGGTCACTTGCGGATATTCGCTCAAAGGCAGTTTCAGGAGTGTCAGACCGCCGCCGATCAGCATCAAAACAGACAGAACGACCGCAAAAATGGGGCGGTCGATGAAAAAACGCGGAATGTTCATCGATGCGCCTCCTGTGCTGCGGCAGTGATATGATCTTCATCTGCGGATTTGCCCGTCAGCATTGAAACCATCTGCGGATCAACTTGCATACCGGGGCGAACCAGCCCCTTGATGATGATTTTCTCACCGGGCTTGAGGCCGCTGGTAACAACACGCAAACCATCGATCATCGGCCCCAGTTCAACGAGCCGGTATTCGGCCTTGTTCTCAGCGCCAAGAGTGAGGACATAGCGGCGTCCCTGATCGGTGCCGATTGCCTGTTCGTCAATAAGTACGGTTTGAGCAGGCTCGGCGGTTGTAAGTTTTACCCGCGTGAAGAGGCCGGGTGCCAGCCGGCCATCCGGATTTTTGATAACCGCTCTGGCGCGGATTGTTCCTGTATTACGGTCGATACTGTTACTAAGAAAGTCAAGCTCACCGGGATGGGGAAAGCCTGTATCGGTCATCAGGCCGATATGCACCGGAAAATTGCCGCCATTCTGCCCTGAATTGCCTGCGCGTGCACGGGCAGCAAAATCAAGATAGGCGGCTTCGTCTATATCAAAATAAACATAAAGCGGATCGGTGGAGACAATTGTGGTAAGTAAGGTTGCAGCCCCTGTATTGCCGCCGGTGACGAGATTGCCTTGCGTGACAAGAATACGGTCAACCCGTCCGGCAATCGGTGCTGTGACGTGCGTGAAAGACAGATCAAGTTCTGCCCTTGCAACTGCAGCTTTGGCGATTTCAACCTGAGCCTGACGCTGACGGCGTGCGGCCCGCGCATCATCAAATGTCTTGCGTGAGACTGTCCCGTTCGGAGTGAGCATCTCAGCACGCCTGAAATCAATCTCGGCCTGATCGAGCAGAACCTTTGCTTGCTGCAACTCGGCGCTTGCAGCATTGAGGGCAACCTGAAACGGCCTCGGATCAATCTGGAACAGCAATTCGCCGGCTTGTACGAGACCGCCTTCCGGCACGCTGACCGCATCGATTGCACCGCCGACACGCGGACGCAACTCAACGGCTCTGACGGCTTCAATATGGCCGGAAAACTCCGCAAATGGTGCAATTTTACGCGTGATGACCTGTGCAACCGAAACTTGCGGGGCAGGCATTTGAGCCGGCTGTGCAGCAGCTTGTAATATGACGGATGACGAAACAAACGTCACCAGATTTGCAGCATATTGCCTGATCCCGTCACGATAGACAGCACCAAAAGTGCCTGCCGCAAGGATTGTCCCTGCAAATAGCAGGGTGGCGGCTTTACGACTCATGATCGTTCTCCTTCATAAGCGCGTCATCTCACAGGCTGAGATGACGGTAATTTTTTTATGAAGGTGCGGTTTCCAACCATGGTAAGGTCAAGATATGCAGAATAATTTTTTAAAGAAATTTTCTGATCTTGCTCGGCATGCATTCTGGCAGGATGCAGAAAGCAAAACAAATAAGCACGCCGCAATTCTTTCCGCGGCGTGCCTTTGGTTCATATGCAGATGTAAACCTTAAGCCCGAACGTCAATTATACCCATCATGCCGAGCTGTTCGTGTTCAAGTATATGGCAATGATACATACGCTGCCCCGGCAAATCCTGACGCAGCAGGATGCGAACTGTCTCTCCGGCAGTAATGTTTACGGTATCTTTCCATGCGCGGTAGGCCGGGCTGGAAACCTTACCGTCCTTTTCATACTCAACAATCTGGAACTGTGTCCCGTGTACATGAAAAGGATGATCCATATCCGCTTCGTTAACAATTTCCCAAAGCTCAACCTGACCGGCTTTCGAGACCTCATCAATGCGGTTCATATCAAAAGCCGCGCCATTGATCAGGAACTCCATCCCCATATTACGGGAAGACGGCGCCATGCCGGAATGATCCATAGCGTGCATCGGCATATTGCCATGGTTCATGCCGCCCATGGCTTCCGAAAGCACAAAACGGCGTGTAACAACCGGATTTTCAAGAGCCTCTATGGTGCGCAGCTTTGCCGGCAAGGGCGGCATTGCAGCCGCTGGCTTATCCGATATATGTGCTGTCAGCAGGGTCATGCCGGCCTCGTCCGGCTTGCCAGGCCCCATCCAGCCGCGATCATATTCAAGCGTTGTTAGCCTGGCTTCTCCCGGCTTGTCAAAAGCAACAATCAGCTCAACGCGTTCAGCCGGTGTGAGCAGCAATTCATCGATAGCGACCGGCTCTTCGATCAGGCCGCCATCCGTGCCGATAACGGTCATGCTGGCATTTTCGAATTTGAGGCGCAGAAAACGCGCATTGGTTGCGTTAAAGAGGCGTAACCGGCGTTTCTCGCCAAGGTTAGCAGCCATTATCGGGTTTTTTTGCCCGTTAACAAGTACATGATCGCCGATACGGCCGTTCATCATATCAGCCATGGTGCTTTCCGGCATTGTTCCGTTGGCAGCAATGCGAAGATCAGTAAACATAAGGATCGTATCGCCATATTCCGAAGGAACGGGATCATCTTTTGGTTTGACCAGAAAGATACCGGCAAGCCCGCGATAAACCTGCTCGGCGGTCAGGCCATGGGGATGAGGATGAAACCAGTAAGGTGCGGCACTGCCTTTAGGCAGGTCAAAAGCATAGATGCGCTCAGCGCCTGATGCCACCGGATCCATCGGATTGCCATCCTGATCGGCGGGTACCGGCATGCCATGCCAATGAATGGTCGTGGGTTCATTGGGGATCTCATTCGTGAATTTGATTTCAATTTTGTCCCCCTCATAGGCTTCAATCACGGGATTGGTGCCATTATAAAGCAGCACAGGCGTATCAAGCCCCTCGGCAAATTGCATAATACTAGGTTTTGCTGCAAGTTCTGCCTTAAACAGCCCCGGCAAACCCGATTGATTGGAAAGGCGAGGCAGCTCCTTGAGCGGCTGCCCCTCTGGCAATACCGGACCGGCACTTGTTGCGGGCATGGTGTGATTGGCATGACCATGCATGCCACCCATAGCCCCCATACCACTCATAGTGTGCTTTTGGGCTATTGCAGATCCGGCAATGACAAGCCCTGCGAGGCTCGTCAGAAAACTACGCCTGTGCATCAACTTTTTTCCTTTTGTTATTTGGCAGTAAATGACACTAAGGGGGGGGCAAGGGCTGCCCCCGATTGTCAAAGACTGTGGTTTGCCGGTCAGTCACGCCTCCGCTGCCGGTCAGGATGCGCTTTGCCGGAGACTTATGCTGTTGCGGGATAGCCCGCTTCATCAAGAACCTCCTGAAGGGCTGTCAGACTGGCGGTTGTTTCTACACGAACCATGCGCGTTTCCGGATTTGTCTCCACCTTGGCGGCAGGATCAACCGAAAGGATCGCCTTGGTAACAGATTTGGCGCAGCCGCCGCAGGTCATATTCTCGATTTTGAGATTCATGAGAAGTCTCCTTGTTTTGCTCTCATATTGCTGAATATGCAGCTTCCAACAATGGGAAGGTCAAGAGTGTTTTTTTAATTTTTTTGCTTGACCTTCCCATTGTTGGAAGCTGCATCCTTTGAGCGAATTGAAATTTTGAGACATTTCGAGACAAGAAAAGGAGGCGGCAATGAATGCGCCTGCTCAAGTAAAAAATCTGTCAACCAATCCGGCTGCAACATTATCATTGCCCATTGAGGGGATGACCTGTGCCTCCTGTGTGGGGCGTGTTGAAAGAGCGCTTAAAGCTGTGCCGGGCGTGGCCGATGCTGTGGTTAATCTGGCGACAGAAAAGGCCAATATCACAACAAATGCGCCGGTCGATCCTGCCACGCTCGTCAAGGCGGTGGAAGATGCAGGCTATGAGGTTCCGACAGGTTTTCTCGCCCCCGCGGCCTCTTCACTTGAAGTGATGATTGAAGGGATGACCTGCGCCTCCTGTGTGGGACGTGTTGAAAAAGCACTCAAAGCGGTGCCCGGCGCCACCAATGCGATTGTTAATCTTGCGACTGAAAAGGCCATAATTGAGGGCAGGGTCGATACGGCAGCCGTGATAGCGGCAATCGAAAATGCGGGATATGAAGCCAGGATAATTCCGGCCGCTACCGGCGGCGATCTGCTTGCGGAGGATGAGCGCGCTGAGAAAAAGGAAGCGGAACGCCGTGAATTGACACGGGATTTCATCATTGCGGCGGTGTTGACACTGCCGGTCTTCATTCTGGAAATGGGCGCACATATTATTCCGGGCATGCATCACCTGATTGCCTCAACAATCGGCATGCAGACGAATTGGTATATCCAGTTTGTCTTAACAACAATTGTCCTGTTTGTTCCCGGTATCCGCTTTTATAATAAAGGGCTTCCGGCGCTCTTTCGGCTCGCGCCTGATATGAATTCTCTGGTCGCGGTTGGTACGCTGGCTGCCTATGGCTATTCACTTGTGGCCACATTTGTGCCCGATCTTCTGCCTGCCGGAACCGTTAATGTTTATTTCGAGGCTGCCGCTGTCATCGTAACGCTTATTCTGCTCGGGCGGTTGCTTGAAGCACGCGCCAAAGGCCGCACATCTGAGGCAATCAAGCGTCTTGTCGGCCTTCAGGCCAAGACGGCACGTGTGCGCAGGGACGGCAAGACGGTTGATTTACCGATCGGCTCGGTTGTTTCGGGCGATATTGTTGAGATCCGCCCCGGTGATCGCATTCCGGTGGATGGCGAGGTGATTGAAGGGGAGAGCTATGTTGATGAATCGATGATCACCGGTGAACCCGTACCGGTTGCCAAAAAACACGGCAGTGCGGTGGTTGGCGGCACAGTTAACCAGAAAGGCGCTTTTAGCATCCGCGCAACTGCTGTTGGCGGCAATACGGTGCTTTCGCAGATCATCCGCATGGTGGAGGAGGCACAGGGATCCAAACTGCCTATTCAGGCATTGGTCGATAAGGTGACCATGTGGTTTGTGCCGGCAGTTTTCACTGTAGCGGCTCTGACCTTTGCAGCCTGGCTTTATTTCGGGCCGTCGCCGGCACTTACCTTTGCACTGGTCAATGCCGTTGCTGTGCTGATTATCGCCTGCCCGTGCGCCATGGGGCTGGCAACGCCAACCTCTATCATGGTGGGCACCGGTCGCGGTGCCGAGCTGGGGGTTCTTTTCCGCAAGGGTGAGGCATTGCAATTGCTGAAAGACGCAAAGGTGGTGGCTGTCGATAAAACGGGGACTTTGACCGAAGGAAAGCCGGCGCTCACCGATCTGGAACTGGCTGACGGATTTGAGCGGGAAAATATTCTCAGCCTTCTTGCCGCAGTTGAGGCCAAATCGGAACACCCGATTGCCCGCGCCGTTGTGGATGCGGCAATTAAGGAAAATATTGTTCTGCCGCCTGTGTCGGATTTTGAATCGGTGACAGGTTTCGGTGTCAGGGCGCAGGCCGGTGGCAAGCGTGTTGAGATCGGTGCAGACCGTTATATGGCTGAACTCGGCCATGATGTGGCAGGCTTTGCCAAGATTGCCGAACGTCTCGGCAATGAGGGTAAATCACCGCTTTATGCAGCAATCGACGGCAGGCTTGCGGCGATTATCGCCGTGGCTGATCCTGTTAAGGAAACAACGCCTGCGGCGATCAGGGCACTGCATGATCTTGGCCTCACGGTTGCGATGATCACCGGCGATAACAAGCGCACGGCAAAGGCTATAGCAGCGCGTCTTGGAATTGACGAGGTTGTTGCGGAAGTGCTGCCTGATGGCAAGGTCGAGGCGATCCGCCGCCTTAAGGCCGAACTTGGCAAGGTTGCCTTTGTTGGCGATGGCATCAACGATGCTCCGGCACTGGCCGAGGCAGATGTGGGGCTTGCCATCGGCACCGGAACCGATATTGCCATTGAAGCGGCAGATGTGGTGCTGATGTCCGGCAGTCTGCAAGGCGTGCCGAATGCAATCGCCTTATCAAAGGCAACAATCGGCAATATCCGGCAGAACCTGTTCTGGGCTTTTGCCTATAATTCGGCTCTTGTGCCTGTTGCAGCAGGGCTGCTCTATCCGGCCTATGGCATTCTTCTGTCACCGGTCTTTGCTGCCGGCGCCATGGCTTTGTCGAGTGTTTTCGTGCTCGGCAATGCGCTAAGGCTCAAGACTTTCCGCGTCTCTGCCCAAGGAGAGGGCGGCGTTGCATCACACCATCAGCCGGGACATGCACCGGCGCAATGATAAAAACCGAGCCTGCTTTGGCAGGCTCATTCTATCGTCAAGAAAAGGAATAAACGAATGACTGACAAGATTATTCCGCCGGTGATGCTTTATACAACGCCAACCTGTCCCGACTGCCATGCTGTCAAGCGGTGGCTTACAGATCAGGGTGTTTCATATGAGGAGCGGGATTTATCAGATACCCGGATAGCGGAGGAGGCAAAGGCGCGCACCGGTGTGCGTGTCGCGCCGATCACAATTGTGGGCGAACAGGTCTTTTACGGAACCTTTGCCAACCAGAAGCCGCGTCTGGAAGAAGCCCTGTCATCAGGCGCTGTTTGAGGGAAATCGCCATGACAAAACAAGTTGGAATCCGGCAAGCGGGGCGCAGCATTGCCGTGCCGGCTGGCGGCACTATTCTTGAAACGGCGCTAAAGCAAGGAATAGCCTATCCTCACGGATGCCGGTCAGGCCGCTGCGGCTCCTGCAAGTCACGGCTAATCAGTGGCGAGGTTGACCTTTTGCCGCATACGCGGTTTTCCCTGACGGAGGAGGAAAGAAGCCAGGGGCTTATTCTGGCATGCCGGGCGCAGCCGTTAACGGATTGCAAGGTGGCATGGCTTGATGAGGCTGAGGAGGCGGATTTTCCCGTTCGCACCTATCGCACACATGTTATTGCAATAGATGAGGCAACGCATGACATTAGCCGCATCAGGCTGGAGGTTGAAGCAGGCGGGACTGTCCCGTTCAGAGCCGGTCAATATGCGCACCTGACATTTAATGGCGTGCCGGCGCGCGATTATTCGATGGCAAATCAGCCCGGCCGCACCTGTCTTGAATTCCATATCAGGCATGTGCCTGGCGGCGCAACAAGCGGGCATGTTGCAAATTCACTCAAAATTGGTGACGAGGTTTTGGTTCGCGCGCCGCTTGGCAGCTCATTTCTGCGTGAGAATCACACCGGCCCGATCCTTGCTGTCGCCGGCGGATCCGGGCTTGCGCCGATTAAGTCAATTGTTGAAGCGGCGCTGGCCGGAGGTCTGCGGCAACCTGTTCATCTTTATTTTGGTGCGCGCACGGAACGCGATCTCTATCTGGTTGAACATTTCAGTCTTCTGGCAAGCAATTATGATAATCTCCGGTTTATTCCCGTCCTCTCGCAAGTAAGCCATTCCGATCACTTCCGCACCGGTCTGGTTACGGATGCGATTGTGAGTGATATTCAGGATCTTGATGGCTGGAAGGCCTATATGGCAGGGCCGCCTGCCATGATTGATACTGCCGGCATTTTGCTGCGTGAATTGGGGCTGCGCAATGAGGATATTCACGCGGATGTGTTTTTTACACCGGAAGAAGCAACCATATGAGACCGGAAAGGACAGGGGATGAATATTGGTAAGGCAGCAGCGGCATCGGGCGTATCGGCCAAGATGATCCGCTATTATGAATCGATCGGGCTGATCGCGCAGGCATCACGGACGTATAGCGGCTATCGCGATTATTCCGACAAGGATGTGCATACTTTGCGTTTTATCAGGCGTGCGCGTGACCTCGGTTTCTCGGTAGAGAAAATGACCGAACTGCTCACTTTATGGCGAGACCGGAGCCGGGCAAGCGCCGAGGTCAAGCGTGTTGCACTTGCACATGTTGAAGAGCTTGAGCAAAAAGCCCGCGAATTACGGGAAATGAGCATGACACTCAGGCATCTGGCTGAAAATTGCAGGGGCAATGACCGGCCCGACTGCCCGATTATCAATGAATTATCTGCAGATGATGATGTGCAGATTATTCCTGAAAGTGCCCGTCTTCGGTCAAGGGCTGCAGGCGGCAGATTTGGCCTGACCAGACGTTTCGGCCGTGCATAAATGCAAAAGATCATTTATCGCCTTTGCCGCATGAAAGGGGGATAGCTATGCTTGCCGGAAGCTCTCGCCTTTGCGCCTGACCTTCTTGATAGAATGATCAGCCTGATGGAATTCTGCTGCTTTGTTTTTGTGATTTTGTGTCCGTGATGCTGATTGGGCAGGAAATCCGCATCACGGAGCAGTATTAAACACAGCGCCATAGCTGTCAGGCATAAGACAATGAAGTCATTCTAAATGCCGGATACGCTTTCATTAAAACGGCAATATTTTAATAAGGGCTGTCTACTTTGCCTGTTTCCACATAAACTGTTTTGATCTGGCTATAATGCGAGAGTGCGGCAAGGCCGTTTTCGCGGCCGATACCGGAATTTTTATAACCGCCAAACGGTACTTCCACCGGTGTGAGATTATAGGCATTGATCCAGCATGTGCCGGCTTTAAGTGCCGCAATCACACGGTGACCGCGGGCGCTGTCGGCCGTAAACACACCGGCCGCAAGGCCGAATTCCGTATCATTGGCGCGGGCAATGACTTCATCTTCATCCCTGAAGGTCAAGATACTCATCACGGGGCCAAAAATCTCCTCCCGCGCAATGGTCATATCATCACTGACATCGGTGAAAATTGTCGGTTCAATATAAAAGCCGTTTTCCAGCCCCTGCAGGGCAGGCACGCCGCCGCCATAAACCAGATTTGCGCCTTCGGCTTTTCCTTTTTCAATATAGGATAAAACCTTGTCGCGCTGGATAAGGCTCATCATCGGCCCCATCTGGGTGTTCGGATCAAGCGGATCACCGATCTGAATGGCACGGGTGCGTTCAATCAGGCGGTTCACAAAACGCGCGGCAACTTCCTCATGCACAAAAACGCGGGTACCGTTGGAGCAAACCTGACCGGTGGAGTAGAAATTACCAAGCATGGCGCCGCCAATGGCATTTTCCAGATCGGCATCCTCAAATACGATCAGCGGAGATTTTCCGCCCAGTTCCATGGTAACCTGCTTCATACCGCTGCCGGCCTGCGCCATGATTTTCTTGCCCGTTGGTACCGAGCCGGTGAGTGAGACCTTGGTAACCTTGGGGTGGCTGACAAGCGCACTGCCGGCATCCCCAAAACCCTGAACCACATTGAAAAGCCCGTCCGGAAGACCGGCATCCTTATATATTTGCGCCAGTGCAAGGGCGGAAAGCGGGGTATTCTCCGATGGTTTGAAAACCACGGCATTGCCCATGGCCAAGGCGGGTGCGGATTTCCATGAAGCGATCTGGATCGGGTAATTCCATGCGCCGATACCAACGCACACGCCCAGAGCTTCACGGCGTGTATAGGCAAAAGGCCCGCCAAGTTCGACAAATTCACCGTTAAAACCGGAAATCACACTGCCAAAATATTCTATGGCATCGGCACCCGATGCTGCATCTGCCACTAATGTCTCCTGAATAGCCTTGCCGGTATCCAGCGTTTCCAGTTCTGATAATTGCTGATTGCGCTCGCGCATCAGTTCTGCTGCGCGGCGCAGAATACGGCCACGCTCAACGGGCTTGAGCTTTGCCCATTGTGCCTGTGCTTTTGCAGCGGCCTCCACCGCCTGTTCGATTATAGCCTGTGTTGCACCATGCAGGCGGGCAATCACTTCACCCGTGGCAGGATAGATCACATCAAAGGCACGGCCTGCTATATCTTCGACAAACTGACCATTGATAAAATGTGAGGCTTGCGGCTGTGCACGCATGAGACATTCCTTCAAAAAATTTGAGTGCAATTATGACTTAACGGTCAGAAATCTGCCAGCGCGGATTAATCCACGGCTCCTGATTGGAGCGCGGCAGCGGTGTTTTGCCCAGAATATGATCGGCAGCCTTTTCACCGGTCATGATTGAAGGGGCGTTGAGATTGCCATATGTGATACGCGGGAAAATTGAACTGTCAGCCACGCGCAGATTTTCCACACCGATCACACGGCATTCCGGATCAACCACAGCCATAGGATCGTTGACTGAGCCCATTTTGCAAGTGCCGCAAGGGTGAAAAGCACTTTCAGCATGATCGCGGATAAAATTATCCAGCTGTTCATCGGTCACCTGATCATCACCGGGCTGAATTTCCCGCCCGCGATAAGGGTCAAAAGCTTTTTGTCCGAAGATTTCGCGGGTGAGCCGGATGCAATGGCGGAAATCGCGCCAGTCATCAGGATGCGACATATAGTTGAACAGGATTTTCGGTTTGTCTTTCGGATTACCGGAACGCAAGGTTACCGAGCCGCGCGATTTGGAGCGCATCGGCCCCACATGCGCCTGAAAACCGTGGCCGCCTGCCGCTGCCTTACCGTCATAGCGGATGGCAACAGGCAGGAAGTGAAACTGGATATCCGGATAGTCCACACCGGCTTTTGAGCGCACAAAGGCAGCGCCTTCAAAATGATTGGTGGCACCAAGGCCGGATTTGAACAACAGCCATTCGGCACCGATGCGCGCTTTGGAAAACAGGTTGAGGCTGGAATAAAGCGTGATTGGCTGCAGGCATTCCTGCTGCACATAAACCTCCATATGATCCTGCAAATTAGCCCCGACACCGGCACGGTCTGCAACAACTTCAATGCCATGTTCACGCAGATGCTGCGCAGGGCCAATGCCCGAAAGCATCAGCAATTTGGGTGAATTGATGCTGGAAGCTGCAATAATCACCTCGCGCTTGGCTTTGATAATGCTGATGGCACCGGATTTATCTATCTCCACACCGGTGGCGCGGCCATTTTCAATCACAACCTTACGCGCGAAAGCATTGACCAGTGTCACATTGCGGCGTTTGAGGGCAGGGCGCAGATAGGCATTGGCGGCAGACCAGCGGCGGCCGTGATGGATGGTTTGTTCCATCGGGCCGAACCCTTCCTGCTTTGAACCGTTATAATCCTCAGTGGTTTCAAAGCCGGCTTGTTTGCCGGCCTCCTGAAAAGCGTGAAACAGCGGATTGCTGCGTTTGCCGCGTTGTACATGCAAGGGGCCGTCAGTGCCGCGCCAGCCTTCTTCACCGCCGTGGGAATGCTCCATGCGTTTGAAATAAGGCAGCACGTCTGCATAAGCCCAGCCCCTTGCGCCGCTTTCCTCCCAATGGTCAAAATCTTTGGCGTGGCCGCGCACATAGACCATACCATTAATGGAGGACGAACCGCCAAGCACCTTGCCGCGCGGCGTGACAAGACGGCGGCCGTTAAGATGCGGCTCCGGCTCGGTGCTGAAACCCCAGTCATAGGTGGCCATATTCATCGGAAAGGAAAGGGCAGCCGGCATTTGAATGAGAGGGCCGATATCAGTGCCGCCATATTCAATAACGATGACAGAATATTTGCCGTCCTCCGACAGGCGATAGGCCAAGGCAGAGCCGGCAGAACCCGAACCGATAATGATAAAATCTGCTTCCATACTGGTCTCCTTAATTCCGGTTGCGGGGCAAAATTTCCGGAGCATGCGCCAGTTGCACGCTGATATAATCCTCAACCAGCTCAATAGCTTTTGGCGCTTCCGGCGCATCGGCACCCAGGGCGTGGCGGATATAAAGCCCGTCGATCAGGGCGCCAATGCCCTTAGCAATATGTTGTGCGGCGCGCTTACTTGTCAGTTGCTCCAGTGCAAAACACAGATTGGAATGTAAGCGGCGGGCATAGACCCGCAGCAGGCGGCGCATTTCTGGTGATTGCTGGGCATGGGCATAAAAAGTGAGCCATGCGGCAATCGTTTCATGGGCAAATTGTGAGGCGGAAAAATTAACATTAATAATTGCGGAAAGCCGCGCGCGAGGATTATCGGCCGCCTGCAGGGCAAGGCGCAGATCCGAGCCAAGCTCGCTTAGCAAATGGCGCATTGTAGCCAGCAACAGCTGGTCTTTGCCGCCAAAATAATGATGCGCCAGCGCGGCTGAAACGCCGGCCTTGCGGGCAATTTGCGCCACAGTCACATCCAGCGAGCCGCGCTCGCCGATTGTCTGTATTGCTGCGCAGATCAGGTCTTTGCGGCGCAATTCTTCCATTCCGGTTTTAGGCATCAGGCACTCACAAATTTAAACGGGATGCGGTCATTATTGTTTTTATTGATTGATCAGTCAATCAAGATATTATTGTTGTTAAATATCAAATATTTATAATTTAAGTTAAAGCTGCGATGTAAGGGATATACGCAATTTATGCATTTTGACGAAAGGGGGCGGTTTTGCTAGAGCAGCCGCAGAGAATGATGCGGAGTTTTAATATGGCAAATCCGGTTTTGGTTGAAGTTGTGCGCGGTAATGTGGTGGAGAGCCGCCATAGTGGTGCGCTTTCTGTGTTTGACGGTGATGGCAATGCCGTTTTGAATATTGGCGATGTGCAGCGCCGCACCTATCCGCGCTCGGCAATCAAGGCTATTCAGGCGCTGCCTTTTGTTGAAAGCGGGGCGGCTGATGCTTATGGCTTTGGTAATGAAGAACTGGCCATGGCCTGTGCTTCCCATTCCGGTGAGCCGGAACATGTGGCGCGTGCGGCTTCAATGCTGGCAAAAGCAGGCCTGTCCTGTGAAGATCTGGAATGCGGCGCTCATTGGCCGTCTGATCAGAAAGTGCTGATTGAGCTTGCGCGCAGCGGCAAGGAGCCGACAGCCCTGAATAATAATTGTTCAGGCAAACATGCCGGTTTTCTCTGCACTTGTGCGCATATGGGGCTGAAAACCAAAGGCTATGTCAAGGCGGATTCGCAAATTCAGACCATTGTGCGGCAAACCATGCAGGATGTGACCGGAGCGCAGCACAGCCCTGATGAATATGGCACGGATGGCTGTTCTATTCCCACTTATGCAATTGGCCTTGATGCTATGGCGCGTGGTTTTGCCCGCATGGCAACCGGCAATGCGATGGCACCGGAGCGGGCCAAGGCCGCCAAACGCCTGCTCAATGCCTGTATGGCTGCGCCGTTTTATGTGGCCGGCAGCCGCCGTGCATGTACGGAACTTATGCAATTGGCGCCGGGACGGATTTTTGTCAAAACCGGTGCAGAAGGCGTGTTCTGCGGCGCAGTGCCTGAATTGGGGCTTGGCTTTGCCATGAAATGTGATGATGGCGCAACCCGAGCTGCGGAAATTATGGTGACCCGTTTATTGGCGCAGCTATTTGCCAAAGATGCAGAAATTTCTGCAAAACTGGAAGAAAAATCGACCCGTCCCATGAGTAACTGGAACGGCATTGATTTTGGTTTTATCGCACCCTCTGCAGAGATGGCAGAAAACCTGAAAAAAATATCAGTATGAGTTTACTG
Organism: Pseudochrobactrum albidum; assembly: GCF_051851455.1. NCBI lineage: Bacteria > Pseudomonadati > Pseudomonadota > Alphaproteobacteria > Hyphomicrobiales > Brucellaceae > Pseudochrobactrum > Pseudochrobactrum albidum. The sequence goes on along the minus strand of NZ_JBPVTR010000024.1, from coordinate 74,483 downwards.
AAATATTATTAGAAGCTTGTATTTAAGCCGCATATTGTAGCTAATATGCGGCTTAAATATTTTTTATGTGGCTTGCTTTTGTTGTTGTTACTTCCTAACTTCAATTCATGAGTAGAGCTTTTACAAAAGAACTGGATGATGTGCCTGCCTTATTGGCAGAGCGTCCTGTCAGTCCGCACCGCAATCTTGTTACCCGTAACGGCCTTGCAATGATTGAGGCTGAGGTTGCACGCCTTCAACAGGCGCTGGCTCAGGCAACAGCTGCGGGTGATAAAAGTGCCATTGCGCAATTTTCCCGGGATTTGCGCTATTGGACGGCGCGCCGTGAGACTGCCGAACTGACTGAGGCGGACAGTGACAGTGATGTCGTGCGCTTTGGCATGCAGGTGGTGGTTGAGAATGAGGATGGCCGCCGCCAAAGCTGGGATATTGTGGGCGAGGATGAGGCTGATCCATCTCAAGGGTCAATCTCGCATATTGCTCCCCTTGCCGTGGCTCTGTTTGGTAAGGGCAAAGGTGAGCTGGTAATGGTCAATGGCCGCGAGTTTGAAATTATCAGTTTCAAACCTGTTGTATAATTTTGCAAAGGAAAGGGCTGGCCTTGATGTTAAAGCCAGCCTTTTTTGCGGAAATAATAAAGCGGTATCAAAGCAGAAATAATCATGACGATCAGGGCGGCCGGATAGCCCCATTTTTCTGATAATTCCGGCATAAAGCTGAAATTCATACCATAGATTGAGGCGATCAGTGTTGGCGGCATGAAGCCGACTGCGGCCACGGAGAAAATTTTAATAATCGCATTCTGCTCCACCGAGATCAGGCCGACAATTGTATCAAGCAGGAAATTGATTTTATTGGAAAGAAAATCAACATAATTCTCCAGCGACTGGGTATCGCGCTCCAGTGACTTAAGCCATGAGCGGGTATCCTTGGCCTGCGTTTTGGCGGAGGTGTTGGCCGTGAGATAGACCAGCAGCCGGCGCAGCCCGGAAAGACTTTCCCGCATGCGGGAAAGAAATGTCCCATGGGATCCTATCTCATTGAGAATTTCGCGAAAATTTTGGGTAGACATTGGCCGCATATTGGCCTGACGATGGTAAATACGGTGGGAAGCATTATCAATTTTTTCGCTGATATTCTCAACAAAATCTGCAAGGCGGTTAATATTGGCCTCAACAATACCAAGCATGATGCAAAGGCTGTTGGTGCGGTTGTTAACAAGGCCATTGCCGCTTTTTGATGTGCGTGATGCATAAAGCGCAAAGGCCTTTGGCTCTGCATAGCGCACACTGATCAGCAGCTTGTCGGTCATAATAAATGTAACAGGGCTGACAATACGGTGCTCGCCATGGCCGATATGAAGAAAGGGCGCGGTTAGAAATTGCGCGCCATTTTCACTGTAAAAGCGGTTGGATTCCTCAATCTCTCCCATATCTTCACGGGTTGGGATGGGGATACCGGTTTGTTCTTCCACATATTTTTCTTCTTGTCTGCTGGGGTTGAGCAAATCAATCCACAAGGCATCGGATGGCAGAATATGAGCACAGGCAGCATCAGAGTCAGGCATAGATGACGGCAAAACCGCCATATTTTCCTGATCAGCAGCAGTTGTGACGAGCAGATCGCCTTTGCGAAGATAGATGGTCAGCATGTTTTATTCAAAAGTCCCGGTAAATACAGACGAAATATAAGCGTTAAAGGCATTATAGAAACGGATATGTAAAGAACACATGTCAAAATGCAGTGTTTGTGTTGTCAGGTAAATATTGAATAAATAAAGAGAGATTTGCTTGTCTGGCATTGCGGATGCAGTATCCGGTCAGATATATCAATCAAATCCATAGCGGATTGATCAAGCACAGGAATTGATAGCAAATGCCCGCAATGAATGAGCCGCTTCTGGCAGAAAGAAATATGCAGGATAAAAACAGGGCTTCTGGCTCTGCATCCGGTTTGTCTCCTGCAGCCCGAACTGTACCGGAGCATCAGCATCGGGCAGGGCAGATCTATGCGGTGCCTGTGGCTGTATGTCTGGTTTTGATCGCTTTTAATCTGCGTCCGCTATTTTCCAGTTTGGCGGCCTTATTACCGGAAATTCTGGGCGCAACGGGTATTTCTGCTTTCACAGCAGGGTTGTTGACGACATTGCCGGTTTTCTGTCTTGGCTTTTTTGCTCCGCTCGCCCCGCGATATAGCGAAAGTATCGGCATGGAGCGTACATTGCTTCTGGCTGTTTTGCTGCTTGCTGCCGGCACATTCTTGCGCGGCACCGGCACTGTCAGCATGATGTTTGCCGGTACCATGTTGGCCGGAGCATGTATTGCTGTTTGTAATGTATTGCTGCCTGCACTTGTTAAGCGCGATTTTCCGGATAAAGCGGCCTTGTTGACAGGTTTTTACACAATGGCACTCAGCGGCGGCGCAGCCCTTGCGGCAGCCTTTACCCTGCCTGCCTACAAAGCCCTTGGCAATTCCTGGCAGATGGCGCTTGGCCTGTGGGCGCTTCCGGCACTGGTTGTTGCTCTGTTCTGGGGTGCGCTGACATGGCGGCAAAAACATCAGCGTATTGCCGCCAGGGGCAAGGTCAGCGGTTTATGGCGTGATAAAATCGCCTGGCAATTAACCTTGTTTATGGGCTTGCAATCATCTCTGGCCTATACGGTTTTTGGCTGGTTATCGCCCATTCTGCGTGAGCGCGGTATGGATGGTATTACAGCCGGCGCTGTGGTTTCTGTTGCAATTGGTGTGCAGCTTTTTTCCTGTCTTATTGTGCCGACAATTGCGGTGCGCTCCCGTAATCAGAGCCTGTTGAATGTGGTGCTGATCATCAGTGCCACCATAGCCACCTTGGCAATGCTCTTTATGCCGTTATGGTCTGTCTGGTATTGGGCAATTTTGCAGGGCATTGGCCTTGGCGGGCTGATTGCGGCAGCCATGACAGAGATTGTGCTGCGCTCGCCTGATCCGCGCGTGGCATCCCATCTCTCAGGCATGGTGCAGTTTGTGGGTTATATGATCGCCTCTGCCGTGCCGTTGCTGATCGGCATTATACATGATTTTACAGGCTCTTATAATGCAACTGCCTTTTTGTTTGTGCTGATTGGCCTTGTTGCCTCATGGAGCGGCTGGGGCGCAGGGCGGGCGTTGCATGTGCGCACGAGTGAATAAAGCCTGCAAACAAAACAGCCCCGCAAACAAATTGCGGGGCTGGTGTTTAAAAAAACCTGATCCGGATCAGATGAACTGGCTGAGACCCGGAATAGCGTTGACCACATCATCAACGGTTTGTGCGCCGGCTTTTTCCTTGGCAAAGGCAATGGTCTCTTTGGCAACACCGGTAATCTGTCCCATGCCGAGGCCTGCGCCCATCAGTTTGGAGCCAAGCCCCATAACGCCGCCCATCATATTGGAGAGAAAACCGCCTTTATCTGCAGAGGCGATCAACTCCTGCGCACCGGGAATACCGGCAATCAATGCGCCGACTTTGTCCTGCGGGCCTTCTTTTTCAAGAAAAGCGAGAATCAGGCCAACAGCTTTTTCTGCTGTTGCGTTGTCAACGCCGACATTATTGGCAATACGTGTAATCAGCTCTTCCATGGTGGTCTCCCAAAAAATTGACGTTTACGTAATAAGCATTCTGCAATGATGAAATCAAGCCTGCTGTGAACAGGATTAGCATAAATTTACGATGATTTTACGGGGCAATATTGTTCTGCTATAGCCGGGCAGGTATAGAATCTATGGCGCGGGTGCTGTTTCGGCAGTAAAAAAAGTATGAGCATAAACCGTTGAGGAGATGATAATGCCTGCAGAGGGAAGCATTTTTCTGGGTGCCAGCCGCAAACCGGATGACAGCTATCAGCAAGCTGAACAACTGGCGCTGAAATATGCCAACCGGCATGGCCTGATCACCGGAGCAACAGGCACCGGTAAAACGGTGAGCCTGCAGGTTATGGCCGAGGCTTTTTCTGCAGCCGGCGTGCCGGTTTTCTGCGCTGATATCAAAGGCGATTTATCCGGCATTGCCGCAATTGGCGAGAAAAGTGATTTTTCGGTCAGGCGCGCGGCAGAAATTCATCTTGAGCCTTATGACATGCGTGCTGCACCGGTTATTTTCTGGGATATTTTTGGCGAACAGGGGCACCCGATCCGCGCCACTATTTCAGAGATGGGGCCGCTTTTGCTCTCCCGTTTAATGAATCTGACCGATGCGCAGGAAGGTGTGCTGAATATTGCGTTCCGCGTGGCAGATGAAGAAGGGCTCTTGCTGCTTGATATGAAAGACCTGCAGTCACTGCTGACACATGTGGCAGAGCGTGCATCTGAATTATCTGTACAATATGGCAATATCAACAAGGCTTCGGTTGGTGCAATCCAGCGATCACTTCTGGTTCTGGAACAACAGGGCGGCACATTTTTCTTTGGTGAACCGGCATTGAATATTGCCGATTTGATGCGCACAACGACCGATGGGCGCGGTGTGGTAAGTGTGCTGGCGGCTGACAAGCTGATGATGAACCCGCGGCTTTATTCCACATTTTTGCTATGGCTGATGTCGGAACTGTTTGAGCAATTGCCGGAAATTGGTGATCCGGAAAAGCCGCATCTGGTGTTCTTTTTTGATGAGGCGCATTTGCTGTTTGATGAAGCGCCAAAAGCTCTGCTGGATCGTATTCAGCAGGTGGTGCGCCTGATCCGCTCCAAGGGGGTAGGTGTTTATTTTGTTACGCAAAATCCGCTGGATGTGCCGGAAGTGGTGCTGGCGCAACTAGGCAACCGCGTGCAGCATGCACTGCGTGCCTATACACCGCGTGAGACAACGGCGGTTAAGACAGCGGCCGATACATTCCGCCCTAATCCGGCTTTTGATACATTTAAAGCCATCACGCTGCTCTCCACAGGGGAGGCGCTGGTATCCACCTTGCAGGAAAAAGGCATTCCTTCGATGGTGCAGCGCACATTGATGCGTCCGCCATCATCGCGCATCGGGCCATTAACGGCAGAAGAACGCGCAAAGCTTGTGGCAGGCAGCCCGGTTGCAGGTCAATATGATCATATGATTGACCGTGAATCGGCCTTTGAAGTGTTGCAAAAACGCGCTGAAGAGAAGGTGGCTTCTGCAGAACAGCAAAGACAACAGCAGGAACAGGGCGGCTGGGCAGATTATTTGTCGGCCACACTTGGCGGCGGTAAGCGTGGCAGCCGCCAAAGCGTGGCGGAAACGGCGGTGAAAAGCGTGGTGCGTACAGTCAGCACCTCTCTTGGACGCGCTATTGTGCGCGGTATTCTGGGCAGTTTCAAACGCTGATACCGCTTATTCGCTCTCAAGGCATGGCGGTTTTATTCTTATAAGTGGATTTTTTAAAAAAAAGCCGGACTGGTTTACAGTCCGGCTTATGTATTCTCTTCATCTTCAAAAGATCATATGACCAAAATCGGGGATTTGCTTGGCACGCGGTCATAAAGATCAATCACATCCTGATTGAGCAGGCGTACACAGCCGGAAGAGACAGCCTTGCCGATAGACCACCATTCAGGATTACCGTGAAGGCGATAAAGCGTATCCACGCCGTCTTTAAAAATATACAGCGCGCGCGCGCCGAGCGGGTTGTTCAGACCCGGTGCCATACCGCCATTACGCACGCTGTATTTTTCCAGTTCCGGCTGGCGGGCAATCATGTCATCCGGCGGTGTCCAGCGCGGCCATTTGCGCTTCCATTGAATAATAGCGCGGCCCGACCATGAAAAACCTGCGCGGCCAATGCCCACGCCATAGCGCATGGCCTGCCCGTCCTGCATCACCAGATAAAGGAAACGGTTTGCGGTATCCACCACCACGGTGCCCGGCATTTCACCTGTCGGATCCTGAACAAGCTGGCGGTAATATTTGGGATCAATTTTCTGAAACGGAACAGCGGGAATTAAGTAGCCTTCATCTTCTACCGCTGCATACATGCTGGCATAAGGCCCGAGCGCGCCGCCATTATCATAGGCAGGCGGAGTTGCAGGCTCAGAATTGCCGCCCAGATCAATCACCGGAATATTGCCGCTGATTTGGGTGCAGCCCGCCAGTCCGGCAGCGGCCGTTACAGACAGCGCCGACATGAAGGAGCGGCGAGAGAGGATTTTTTCCATATTTAAACCAGTCTTTTCAGAGTGTTTAAAAAAATGATGAGCAAGCCTGATAAAGTTTTGCAACGGCATAGCCGCTACAGAAAGAATATCAGGCACAACCCGACAGAACCGTTTTTTCAGCAGCACGGCGCAAGCTGACAAAACGGATAAATGGCTATAAGCCGCAAAGACGGAACTGCCTGAAAGAATTGGATTTTTAGAATATGAGTGAAGTTTCCGGCAGAACATCCCCGCATAAAGCCGGTAAAAATTGCCATAATATGGCTAAGAACTTATGAATTTTTAAGAATGCAACTATGCGTATATGCCTGTTGCTGCATTGCAACATAAAGCGTTATATTATTACCTTTCTAAAATGATAAGCCTTATATGTCCTGTCGCCCTAATAGCGGCAAGGCCGTGTGGATTTTGCTTTTGTATTTTGAATAGCCATTTGGTTTTATTGCGGGTTTGGCTGTGTTTCGCAGTTTTTTATGATAATAATTTAAAATTTCCGTGATTTCATTCGGAACGGCGCTTGTGCGCATTGCCCGTGTGCGCTTGTCGGCCTATGTAAGACGGGCATGAAGAATTTGGGTGGCGGAAACTTGTGGCCGCCCACACCAAGAGGAGAAACACCATGGCTTTTGAATTGCCTGCTCTGCCTTATGATTATGATGCACTTGCCCCTTATATGTCGCGTGAGACTCTTGAGTTTCACCATGACAAGCATCATCAGGCCTATGTAACCAATGGTAACAAGCTGCTTGAGGGTTCCGGTCTGGAGGGAAAGAGCCTCGAAGAAATCGTTAAAGAAAGCTACGGTAAGAATCAGGCGTTGTTTAACAATGCCGGCCAGCACTATAACCACATTCATTTCTGGAAATGGATGAAGAAGAATGGTGGCGGCAACAAACTGCCGGCCAAACTGGAAGCCGCAATCAATTCTGATCTCGGCGGCTATGATAAATTCCGTGAAGATTTTATTGCAGCCGGCGCCGGTCAGTTTGGTTCAGGCTGGGCATGGCTGTCGGTTAAAAACGGCAAGCTGGAAATCTCCAAGACGCCAAACGGCGAAAATCCGCTTGTTCATGGCGCAACTCCAATTCTCGGCGTCGATGTCTGGGAGCATTCCTATTATATTGACTACCGCAATGCGCGTCCTAAATATCTGGAAGCATTTGTTGATAATATGATCAACTGGGATTATGTGCTTGAACTCTACGAAAAGGCCTGATTGCGGCTTGTCGTTAATAAAAGCCTCCTTCGGGAGGCTTTTTTATTTTGAAAAATACTTTTTGAATATTCTTTTCATAGATATTCTGGATATTGGCATTATAATCATTCTTAAGTCATGATTGCGGATTAAAAAAACGCAGTATGATAATATTTTATACCAAATAAAGGGACGTTTCATGCAAAAATCTGTTCTGGTTTTTTCTGCCTTGTTCATGATGGCGGGCGCGGCTGTGGCTTCACCTGTTGAAGATCGTCAGGCCTTGATGAAGGATATCGGCCGTTCAATGGGCGTGCTTGGCGCGATAATGAAGGGCGAAAAGCCATTTGAGGGCGAGGCTGTGCAGGCAGCATTGGAACAGCTGAAAGCTGATGCCGCCAAGATTGATGCAGATGCAATGTTCCCGAAAGGCTCGGAGGGAGGCGATACAGCTGCTGCGCCAAAAATCTGGGAGGATGAAGCCGGATTTAAAGCCGAGATTGAAAAATTCCGCACTGTTACCGCTGCCGCAGTTCAGAGCAAGCCGCAGGATGTGGATGCGTTGCGTGTCAGCATGAAAGAGGTGGGAATGAGCTGCGGCACCTGCCACCAGAATTATCGTATCAAAAAATAATTAGCCTTGCCTGCACATGTGTTGTCATGTGCAGGCTTTGTATATGAAGATATAAAGTTTTTTGACTTATAAGTGAGGATAAAATCAGGCATGAAACGTAAATTGATATCCGCTGCCTTGCTTTGCGGCCTGGCCGGATCCGGTGTTTTCTGGTTTCTGACGCAGCCGGTGCATATTGACCGCACGGCAATTGACAAGCTTGCGGCAGGGGATGTCAAAAACGGTGAACAGGTTTTTTATGCCGGTGGTTGCGCTTCCTGCCATGCCGCTCCGGGGGCAGAGGGGGAGGCAAGGCTGGTTTTATCCGGCGGCCATGAATTGAAAACAGATTTCGGCACCTTTACCGCACCGAATATCTCGCCTTCAGCTGCAGGTATTAAAGATTGGACATTGGCAGAATTTTCCGATGCCATGCTGCAGGGCATCGGGCGCAATGGTGAACATCTCTATCCGTCTTTTCCCTATACATCCTATACGCGTATGAAATTGCAGGATGTGGCAGATCTTTACGCTTTCATGAAAACATTGCCGGCTTCAGACGAGGTATCCAAACCGCATGAACTGGGCTTTCCCTATAATATCCGGCGCGGGCTTGGCCTGTGGAAAATGCTTTATCTGGATAAAGCTCCGGCAGTGCAGTTGAACAATCCGGATACACAGCTGCAACGCGGGCAATATCTTGTGGAGGCGCTGGGGCATTGCGGCGAATGTCACACGCCGCGCAATATTCTGGGCGGGCTTGAAATGACAAAATGGCTTGCCGGTGCTGTTTCGGCAGAAACAGACAGCCAGGGGCGGCGTGGTATTGTGCCCAATATTACCGATGGAGAGGGTGGTATTTCTAGCTGGAGTGTGAGCGATATTGCCTATGGCCTGGAAACGGGTTTTACACCGGATTTTGACTCGATGGGCGGCGCGATGACAGATGTGATTGCCAATACGTCAAAATTACAGCCGGCCGACCGCGAGGCTATTGCCGTTTATCTCAAGGCAATTCCTGCACATAAAAACGGTTATACATCGCAATAGTCTGAGAAGCTTAACGCCTGATACATCTGACTATGCGCGGCAGCCCTGCGCTATACAGGCTTTGCATTGTATAAAGCCAGCCGCGACATTCTTCCATAGAACGGAAGCAACGGTAGCGGCTGATAACCTCAGGGCTGTCATCATAGTTGAAAGCACTCTCCCCATAACCCTGAAACATGCCGACAATCACGCCGCTGCCGCGTGGCGGCGTGTTGCAACGCCAGCCGGCATATTCGCTGACATCTTTACGCACGGCAGCTTGTGCCGCCTCTGCATGCAGTGAAAACAGCATGGCAGTGCATAAAGCGGCGGCGCACAACCGGAAATGATTTTTATGCAGGAAATTTAAAGACATTAGCGGCATGGTCTGTTCCTTTCCGGTTGTGTTTTTGTGCAGCAACAAGGCAGAAGAGGCGCAGTGTTCCCATCTGCCTTGGCAGTGCTGCCTGTGGCTTAAAGCCTGCCTGCAACTTTCAGCGCAAAAGCATAATTATAGGCAACCTCTTCCAGCTGCGAGAAACGGCCGGAAACGCCGCCATGGCCTGCTTCCATGTTGATTTTTAACAGGACAGGATTGCCGCCGGTTGTTTTCTCGCGCAGTTTTGCAACCCATTTGGCGGCCTCCCAATAGGTCACCCGCGGATCCGTCAGGCCGGCTGTGGCCAATATTGGCGGATAGTTTTTTGCTTCAACATTATCATACGGGGAATAGGCCGCAATGGTTCGGTAATCGCTCTCCGATATAATAGGATTGCCCCATTCCGGCCATTCCGGCGGGGTCAGCGGCAGGCTGTCATCCAGCATGGTATTCAGCACATCCACAAAAGGCACATCGGCGATAATGCCGCTAAAAGCCTGCGGTGCCATATTGGCAACAGCGCCCATCAGCATGCCGCCTGCCGAGCCCCCGTGTGCGATAATACGATCATGGCTGGTAAAACCTTCTGCCACAAGATAATTGGCTGCGGCGATAAAATCGGTGAATGTATTGACCTTGTGTTCACGTTTGCCGTTTTCATACCAGGCAAAGCCTTTATCCTTGCCGCCGCGTATATGGGCAATGGCATAGATAAAGCCGCGATCTGCCAATGACAGGCGTGTGGTGGAAAAACCGGCAGGAATCGTGCTGCCATAAGCGCCATAGCCATAAAGCAGGCACGGGGCAGAACCATCAAGCGGCGTGTCCTTATGGGCAAGAATGGAAACCGGCACCAATTCGCCATCATTGGCCGGTGCAAGAATGCGGCGCGTAATATAATTCTCAATCACATGGCCGCTTGGAACTTCCTGTGTTTTCAAAAGAACCCGCTCACGGGTAACCATATTGTAATCAAAAAGCTGGGATGGCGTGGTCATGGATGAATAGGAGAAGCGGATCACGTCCGTGTCATATTCAGCACTGCCCTGAAGCCCCAGCGAATAGGCTTCCTCATCAAAGGCTATAGCATGTTCTGCGCCACTTGCCCGCTCACGGATAATAATGCGCGGCAGACCGTTATTGCGCTCCAGCCAGACCAGATGGTTCTTATATGCCGCCACATCCAGAATGATTGTTCCGGCCTTTTCAGGCACAACTTCGGTCCAGTTCTGCTTTTGCGGCGCGCTGACCGGCGCAGACATGATTTTGAAATCTTTGGCGCCGTCAATATTGGTCAGAATATAGAAAACATCGCCTCCTTCTGTGAGGTTATATTCAATACCGTTCTCACGCGCTGCAACCAGTTGCGGCTTTGCCTGCGGATCATTGGTCGGTATCAGCCAGACCTCGGATGTTTCATGATCCTGAATAGTGATAAAAATAAAATCATTCAGGGAACTGCCGCTAATATTCATAAAGAAACCGGCATCTTTCTCTTCATAGATAAGATGATCCTGTGCCTGTTTTGTGCCAATACGGTGATAGAATAATCTGGCGGGGCGATGATTATCATCCATTTCCACATAGAAAATCCCCCGGCTTTGAGCATCCCAAACGGCGCTGCCCGCTGTTGCGGTCAAAAGGTCGCTTCGATCTTCCAATGTGCCAAGATCACGGATTTTTATGTCGTAAAATTCAGAACCCTTAGTATCGGCAGACCAGGCAAGCAGGCTGTGATCAGGGGAGTAATCCAGCCCGCCAAGGCTGAAATAGGCCAGTTCTTCCGCCTGTTTGTCGCCATTGAGCAGCACTGTTTTATTGCCGCCGTCGCGTGCGGTTCTGAAATAATGCGGATGTTGCCCGCCGGTAATATAAGAAATACCATAAGCATAGGCGCCATCTTTAACAGGCACGCTGGAATCATCCTCCTTGATACGCCCGCGCATCTCTGCAAAAAGCTCTTGCTGTATATTTTTTGTATCTGCCATCAATGCAGCCTGATAGGTATTTTCCGCATCAAGATGATTACGGATTTTTTTATCCAGCAGGGAAGGATCGCGCAGCACATCCTGCCAGTTGGCAGCCCGTAACCAGTGGTAATCATCCTGCCGGGTTATGCCGTGGCGTGTATCGTTATATGCTGCCTTTTCCGTTACAGGGGCAGGAATATTAATAAAGGTATGTCTGGTCATAATGTTTCCGGTTGGTGTTGCGCAGGTTACAGATCCGGTGAAAGGTTCCGTGCCGGCAAGAATATCAAAAATGTTAGGTTTCGGTAAAATACAGGGCTATGCCGTTCATGCAATATCGCAAGCCTGTGGGGGCAGGGCCGTCGGGAAAAACGTGACCTAAATGCGCATCACAATCCGCGCAGCGGATTTCGGTGCGGTTCATCCCGTAGGAAAAATCCTCAAAAGCCTGCACGGCTTCCGGTTCTGCCGGACGGGTAAAACTCGGCCATCCGGTGCCGGAATCAAATTTATCTTCAGAGCGGTATAATAACCGGTCGCAACAAATACAATGATAGGTGCCGTGGCGCTTATTATCAAAATCAGGGCTGGAAAAAGCCCGCTCGGTGCCATGCTGGCGGGTAATCTTATATTGCTCCGGGGTGAGTTGCTCACGCCATTCAGCGTCGGTTTTTTGCACTTTCAGCTGCGGGCGCCGTGAATGGTTATCGGACATGATTCCTCTCCGGTATCAGGGGCTAACTCTTGTAATAAATGGGGATGTTAAACCGGCTTTTAAAGTAGTAAACCGGCTTGCTTGGAGTGAACAGATTTAATGAAGCGTATTGGTACCAGGCAGCTAAATATTTAAAAATACAGTTTTATTGATTTTAAAAATATTGAAACAGATTGTTGCATTTAAAAAGTGAGAGAATTGCCAGAAAAATGACTTAATATAACAATATCAACTTTTTTGATGAAAGGTGAATGCCCGTTACATTGGTCATATTGCTTGGCATTGCAGAAATATCCTGATTTTAAAATCGCCGGATAAATATTCTGAAAATCCGGCATTTTAAAGTGAATGTTTTTATGATGATAAGTATAAGTTCATGCGCCGGATATTTAATATGTTTTGTCTAGGCTCTGATAAGAAGGCTGGTTGGCAAGACTTTTATTTGGTGTGAGGCAGTTTATATTTGTTCGGTGAATGTTCAGTTTTGATTTTTTGATCAAATATCAGTGTTTCTCAGTGAAAAGTATAAAATAAATTTGACATTTTAATGTTTTTTATAGATATGAGAAGATGATTGCGGGTGGCGCTTTTAGTTTAGACTGGTTGATTGTTGGGCGGAAACGCTTCTTGAAAGTCTTTAGAAGAATTCCGTTTGAACAATTTTTATAGATAAAGGAAGTATAATGGAACATCCAGAGACTGTAGTTTCAGCTCATGAACTACTGCTTGGTCTTACGGCTGATGTTGTTGCTGCTTATGTAAGTAATAATTCTATTCGCGCAGGTGAAGTTCCTGCCTTGATCGCTGATGTTCATGCTGCATTTGCCCGCTCCGGCGTGCGTGAAGAAGTTGTTGCAGTAATTGAAAAGCCAAAACCGGCTGTTAATCCTAAAAAATCTGTTCATGACGATTATATTATTTGCCTTGAAGACGGTAAAAAATTCAAATCGCTCAAACGTCATCTTATGACGCATTATAATCTTACACCTGAGCAGTATCGTGAAAAATGGGATCTTGATCCTAATTATCCTATGGTTGCGCCCAATTATGCCGCAGCTCGCTCGGAGCTTGCCAAGAAAATGGGGCTGGGCCGCAAACGCAAAGCTGCCTGATCATTCAGGTTTGCTATGTCTATACCGTATTAGGCAACGGCATATTCTGTGCCGTTGCCGATTTATTATCAGATTAGTGTTATTACGGCTGTATGGCAGCTGTTTCTGCGGCGGTTATGCTGATGAGCCGGTCGCGTAATTGTTTGAGCGCAATATGCCGGTTAATATCATAGCCCCAATGCCGGTTAACGCCTTTTAATCTTTCTCTTCGCAGCAGCCTGTTCAATCTGGCAATTATATATTGTTTTTGTTCTGTGCTGGCATTTAAGGCCTGAGCAAGATCAATGCCGCAACTTAATTGCAATGCGGCTGCCTGGCTGGCATTGATCCGGTTTTCTTCTTTGTTTTTTAAGAACAGTTGTGTCTCTGCGCATAATGCTTGTGACATGGCAATGCCTCCGTTGCAAAGCCGGTATTTTCCTCTGCCTGCGGGAAGCGGGGATAAACTGAATGATTTGAAATAAATATGTATAATATGTAATATTATTTTATTTGTTCTTTAAAATTTAATTTTATTTAAATATATATGTTTTTATTGATATAAATTAATGTATTGGGTTTCGTTTTTTATTCTATAATTATATTAAATATTTTTAAATATTGAATTAAGTAAAGAATTTATTCCCGTATAAGTTTTTTATATTATCAAATATGCCATATGCGGAGGGCGTATGGTGCGTGATTTTTCTGATTTTATGTCCGGACATTCCGCGACACTCGCGGTCTTGCATGATTTATCTCTGTCCTGTCGTCCGTTTCTCCGGGCGGCAGATTGTTACACGCAGAAGCGGGAACATGCACAGACATTACCTGTTTATCTGTCCAATACCGGCGCAGACAAACGGATTATAACAAAGGGGGAAAGACAAAAGCAGGCAAGCAATATTTGTGAAGCTTTGTTTGTGCTGCTTTCATCTTATTTCAAGGTGCCGTTGCAGGAGTTGCGCAGCGTGCAGCGCGGCAAGAAGAATATCGCCAGAATAAGGCAGTTGGGCATGTATCTCGCCCATACGATGTTTGGCCTTTCTATGGCCGAGGTTGCCTGCGCTTTTAACCGCGAACGTACCACGGTCAAGCATGCCTGCCATGTCATTGAAGATATGCGCGAAGATGAAGCTTTTGACCGCAATGTCAGTGCTTTTGAATATCTTATCAGGATTATTTATTCAGACGGAGGCGTGGCCCATGAAAGATGATGTGCAAAGCATATTTTCTCTGACGGAGCAGCGTTTGATTTTGCGTTTGCTGCGTTTTTTGGTCAGGTCTGCTGCCCGTCTTGAAAATATGGCGCAAAATGGTTCGTGTCTCTTGATTAATAATGATGGAGCCTGTCTCGCTTCTGAGCTGAAAATTTTGCATAAACTCAATCAAAATGGGGCAATTGCCTGTGATAGTGAGATGGTGGAGCTGACTGTTCGTGGACGGCAGCTTTTATCATCCCTTAAAAAGCTTCATCCGGCATCAAAGACATTATCCGGAACGGAGGCCGGTTCTGCCAACGGGCAGATTGTTGGCGCAGGCCAGCCTGACCGGAAAATAGCGGTTAATATTGCGGAATCGCCTCTGGCTGTTTTGTACCGGTTGAAGGGAAAGAATGGCAGGCGCTTTCTGACTGATGAGGAGTTTCAGGCGGGTGAGCGCCTTCGTGCAGATTTTACACATGGCAATATGATGCCGCGTATTTCAGCCAATTGGGAGGCCGGCGTTGCTGGGCGCGTGCGCGGAGAGCGGGGCGGAGCGGCAGAAATGAGTGATCATGCTTTGGATTGCCGTGAGCGCGTTCATAAGGCGCTTGAGGCTGTGGGCCCTGAATTATCCGGCTTGTTGCTGGATATATGCTGTTTTCTCAAAGGGCTGGAGCAGGTGGAGCGTGAGCGGTTATGGCCGGCGCGCTCAGCTAAAATGCTGCTCAAGACCGCACTTGGTATTTTACATCGCCATTATTCGGCAGGCTTCGGAGGAAAAGGGAAAGGACGGCCGGTTATTTATCATTGGGGGGATCGTGATTATCGCCCTTCACTATAAGTTTGCTGAAAGTTTTGAAAAAGCGGCATAGTAAATCCGCCTTATGCAAAAGGATCCGGCCTTTTGCATAAGGTAATCAATTATGCGCTCATTTTAAGTGCGGCTTGTGCATCATGGCGGATACGCTGCACCATAGAGCGCAGGCCATTGGAGCGTTGCGGCGTTAAATGTTCATCAAGGCCAAGGGTTTTGAGCATAGTTTCCGCATCCGTGTTCAGGATAACAGAGGCTTTCTCGCCGGAATAAAGGGCAAGCAGAATAGCCACCAGACCGCGTACAATATGCGCATCAGAATCGCCTAAAAATTCCAGTACCGGATCTGTGCCCGCACCCTGTATGGTTTTCAGCCAGACCTGACTGACACAGCCGGGCACTTTATGATCATTATCGCGCGCATCTTCCGGATAAGGTTGCAGATCGCGGCCAAGCTCAATCACATAGCGGTAGCGGTCTTCCCAGTCGTCAAGAAATTCAAAGTCGGAAACGATGGCGCTGATCTTTGAATTTGTCATATGGTAACTCCGCTTTATAAAAATATCCAAGCGGCTTATAGACCATTTTAACTGTTATTGAAAAGTTTAATACAGATTTATCGCGGCGGCCTTTGTGCAGGCAGGGGAACTGACGATGTGGCTGAGGCCGGTTGTGCTGCCCCCGACTTGATAGGATTATCAGGATTGTTTTTTGTAAAAACCGGGCTCTCACCGTCTGTTTGTTGTGCGGCTTGCAATAAGGCTGATTTTCCGGCCGCACACAAGGCAGGATTGTGGTTACAAAAATCAATAATATCCTGCACTGTTTTTCCGGCCTGCAACAATTGTTTAACCGGATCCGGCGCATGTGTACTGGCCTGATTGTTCCCGGACGAAACAGCAGGCTGCTGCCGGTTTTGCCGGACAGGCTCGGGTGATTTATGAACCAGCCCCGGCATGATCAGAAAGACTCCGCCGAGCCAGAAAATACATTTCAGCAGAAATCGCATGTCCTAATTTTCCTGCCTTTCTGTTTCACCCCGCAGCTTGTTTGTCTTTTTCAGCATATGATGGCCGGATTAGAGCTTTTGCTCTTTTATATTTGCAAATGAAAAATAAGAACAAATCCTGATTTTTCACTATCAGGCAAATTCCTGAAGATTCTGATAAAAGAGTTTTAACAGATACTTACATTTTCCGGATGTGGAAATATTCCGTTTACCATAGCGGCAAAAGCATTGTGTTTTTTAACGAAAAACCCTTGGTTCCGGCCATTCATACAGCCCTTTTATCACTTCCTTAAAGTCTCTGCGTCCATTCTCAGAACATCCCGCAGCCCTGTTTTGGCACGGGACTGTAAATTTGTCCGAGTAAAAGTGAGTAAGCTGCGTGCACGGCATTTATGCAAAAACACTGAAAATGATTGGAAATGGTTTGCAGGTGGCCGCCTTGAAAAATCCCCTGTCTGCGCAGGAGGGCGTTCAGCCGTCATCCGCTGCATTTTCTGTTGTGCATTTGCGTTTTGCCTTGTTGCTTCAGCCGCTTTTTCTCACCATGGCGTTTTATAGCGTGCAGCCGCAAGCCGATTTTAACACGCTTCTCTTTGCAGGATTGTCCCTGATTGGCATTTCGCTGTTATTGCTGGCTGCGCAGGCATTTCATATCCATACCGGTTTAACGGCAATGGCGGCTTTGCTTGTTTATAGTGCCGTGCTGACTTTTGCCGCATCATCTGCCCATGCAGACAGTGCGCTGGTTTTGGCAATGGTGTTTATGTTGCCGCTGGAAATCTGGCTGGTAACGCATAGGCGCATTGCAGTTACTGCCGGCGCAGGGCTTGCAGCCCTGTTGCTCACTGTTGCTTTTATCAAGGGTACCAATACACAGCCAACATTGCCGGCCGGAATTTCCGCTGCATTGCTTTTTATATATATGGCAAGCATCTTGCTGCGTGTTCTGCCGCTGTCACGTGCTGTTTCTGCGCGGCAAGCCGCCTTTTCCGGCGCATTGGCTGATACGGATATGGAAGCCGCGCTGGATGCACTGATTATCCGCCTTGATAAGGACGGGCATATCCGCTCACTCTCGGATCACTGCGCAGCCCTGTTTGGCGTGGATCGTGCGGTGCTGGTCAACAGCCTGCTGTTTGATCGTGTCCATGTGGCTGATCGCGTCCATTATCTGGCATTTCTCAATGGTTTACAGAATACAAATTCTGTTATGAAAACGGCTGGTAAAACAGAAATCCGGCTGCGCTGTGTCGAAAATAATGCATCACAGCCGGATGAACAGGCGAAGATCTATTTCAATAGTTTTGAGATTGAAGGTCAGGTTACCGCAGGTCAGGGCTTTCTGATTGTTGCACGCAATATGGAACAGGCAAAGGCTGAACAGCAGCGCATAAGCCGCCAAAATGCAACAATTGAGAATCTGGAATTTTCCCGCAATCGTTTGCTGGGCACAGTAAGCCATGAACTGCGCACGCCGCTGAATTCGATTATTGGTTTTTCTGATCTTCTGCTCCATGATGTGGCAGGCCCGCTGCAAAGCGAAAAACAGCGTGAATATATTGATCTTATTCGCAAATCCGGCAGTCATCTTTTGGAGGTGGTCAATACGATTTTAGAGGCATCGCGCCTTGAGGCCGGCCGTTATCCGCTTGTGCAGGAGCGGTTTGCCATGCGTGACAGTGTTACCATGTGCAATGCCATGCTGATGCCGCTTGCAGAAAAAAAGGGCGTTATTCTTTGTGATCGTATTCACCCTTTGATACAGGATGTAGTGGCCGACCGGCGTGCTGTTCAGCAGATTTTGATCAATTTGGTATCCAATGCCATTAAATATACCAATAAAGGCGGCTGCGTTACGATTGATATTATGCCGGAAGCAGCACAATTGGTGATTTCGGTTTCAGATACCGGCATTGGTTTGACGGCGGAAGAAATTAACAGGCTTTGCCAGCCTTTTACCCGGATAGATGATGCGCAAACCTGTATGCAGGAAGGCACAGGTCTTGGTCTTTATCTGGTGAAGGGGCTTGTCAGCCTGCATCAGGGGCACATGGATATTCGCAGCCGCAAGGGCGAGGGCACCATTGTTACAATCAAACTGCCGCAGCCTGCCGGTTCATGTAATGCGGATAATAGCTCCTCAGAGCGGGTACAGACCGCAAATCCGGTATCATCCGGCACTATAACGCAGATGGGGCATGCGCAGGCTGATATGCATCGTGCCCTTGAACAGGTACGAACAACAATTATCAATCTTCAGACCCAGCAGGCAGAAAGTAGTTATGACGGGAAGACAGGGTCGCAGCGGCACAAAACGCAAGGGGAATTCCATGCGCAGGAACGCAAGACGGCGTAGTTTTGGCAGACGTTTTTTTGATGCGTGTTTAACCGGCGTATCGCGCGTGGCGCTGGCGGCGGGGGATGTTGTGGCGCGCAATCCGGTGGTTGCCGGCGGCGCAACAGCTTTTTTGGTGACACTGGGCTTTGTTGCCAGCAATGCAATCTGGTACCAGCCGCAGGCACATGAGAGCGTGTTTTTTATAACCCGCCCGCAGCAGGTCTTTCATGCACCGGCCGCAAGCGATGAGCTTGCGCGCAGATTAACCGGCACTGCCAATACACAGAAGCGGCAATCAGCAGCTGTGCCCGCGCAATCTGTCTCCAAAAAACAACAGGTTGCGGCAGTCCTGCCGGATACAACTGTGGATGGCGGCGACCTGCCGGCATTGGCGCCTAATGGCGATAAGCAGGTTGCAATTCTGCAATATAATCTGAAACAGCTTGGTTTTTATGACGGCAATGTGGATGGGCTGACAGGCCCGCAGACCCGTAAGGCACTGGAACAGTGGCAGAGCGTGCAGGCCAAACTTGCACCAAAGGCTGCAGGCGGCATGAATATTGAAGATGCAATTGCAGCCGGAGATAAAACAGCCTCCGCAATATCTGCGCCAGCCAGCCCTGCTATACAGACAGTTGTTGTGCCGCAAAGCCGTCCGCAGCGTGAGGTGCCGGTTTTTGAACCGGCAGAAGGCAGAAATGTATCTGTTCGGGAGCCGCAAAAAACGGTGGTGACGCAACAGCTCCCGCAACCGCAGACACAAGCGCAGGCAAAGGCTGCATCACAGCAGGCCGCCCCTGGGCAAACCATAAGTGCCGAGGAATTGGTGCGTATTCAGGCAGGGCTCAAGGCCTTTGGTAATGATATGGTGGTTGTGGATGGTGTGCCGGGAAAAACCACTGAAGATGCTATTCGTGAATTCCAGAAACTGTTTCGCCTTAATGTCAGCGGCAAGCCTGACCCTGAATTGATCAGTAAGATGCGGGAAATCGGGCTGATCAGCTAAATATTTGCCTGCCGGAAAGGGCAAGCTGCATCTGTGCAGCGTGCAGGAGATAAAAGACCGGCAGGGTAATGATGATAAAACAGGATATGTCTTGATGCGTCTGACAAGCGAGTTCTGGGTTTCCGCATTGATGCGGCGTATACGCGGAGCCGATGGTTTTGCCTATCTGGTGCGGCGCGGGGCAACGCAGGCCGGCGCGATTTTTATCAAGATACGCAACAAGGACGGGCAATATGATTTATATATGCCGGCACCGCAGAGTGAATATGACCCGGAACAGGTGGATGAGCGGCAATTTGTGCTTTATATGCAAAGCGATGATGAGCAGCTGATCAATGAGCGGCTGGAAAAGGAATTGCGTTTTGATCCGGATCTCTGGCTGGTAGAAATTGAGGACTGCGAGCAGGCTGCAGATATGCTAAGCGGCCATTAACCGGCAAATTTTCAGACTATGCGGAGCTTATTTTTCATTGTGCCTTTTTATGGCGTAAATCCAGATCATTATTGGCGGCATTGGTAAAATCGCTGATCTGATCTTCCGCCAGACTGCGCAATTTATCGCGCAGCTTGTCATTCATATCATCAGCTTTCCAGCGGCGCACGGCAGCCAGTGCCTGTTCTGTGCTGATGGAGCGGTAAATATGCACAAATTCGCGCAGCTGGTCGCGCTCACCATGTATCGTGCCAAGAACAGCAGTCAGGATCATATATGTATCCTGTGCTGACAGCCCGATAGCCTTTAGCGCCAGCGGCAATTGTGAATTTGGCCAGTTGCCAATAATTGTTGCTGCTCGGGCATAGCTGACATCAAGGGCGTCGGCCAATGCCGTGCGGAACAGGTTATTATCAATCAAAAGCGCCATATCAATAAGATATTCCGCAAGGGCAGGGCGCAGATGCGGATAGAGCGGCAGGCTGCCAAGGTCATGTGCGGCCGGCGCTGCAGCCGGCACGGTATGTGCGGCACTAACCGGTTCCCCCTGTTTGTTTGCCGGTATTGCGGGGGAAAAACAGGGCGTTTTTATATCTGCCCTGATATCTGTCCTGTCTTTTTCTTCCGCAGACAGCGGCACCGGCAGCGGTTCGGCTGTCAGGGATTGGTTGATGATTTTATCATCAAAACTTGTCAGCAGTGGTAAAAGCAGCGGGTCAACCGGATGCCGGCGGGCAATGATGCGGGCATGGGAGAGGCCGTTGCGCGCGATAATATCGGTAAGATCTGCAGTGCGCAGTACAGGAGAGCGCAGCAAAAGCGGCGCTGCAACCTCAATATTATCATTGGCAAGATCAAGCACCAGTTTGCGCGGCGCCACATCGTGCTGGGCAAGGATTGCTGAAGCCTGACGGCGTGCCCGCGGCGAGGCCGTTTCGAGCAGTGGCATGGCCAGATCTTCAAATTGCTGGCTTTCATAGCGGCCGGGACGCGTGAGCGAGGTAAAACCGGCCACGGCTGCAGCCAGCAGGTCATCGGTCTTGTGGTGTGCGGAATGACCACTTCCGGATAATGTTTCCAAAGCGCGGAATTGATCGGCGGTCACGCTTGTTTACCCCTTAACGCTACACAAATATGCGGCGCACTGATTATTTTTTCAGTGCACCCGGCCATAGTTTAGCGGGCAAGACTTAGCAATGAATTAACCATCGGCAGGATGTGAGCGTTTTTTTAATGTGTGTAAACAAATATGAGAACAAGATCTCTGATGCTCAATCTCACGAACGAATATTCATACATTCGGCAGATTTCATAAATTCTGTAATTTCATCGCGCCATGTTGCATCCGGTTCAAAGACGCGCAAAACAGCTATGCCTTCACCTATCGATTGGGCAATAATTACAGATTGCTCAAGTTGCGGCGGCAAGGCTTGTTCCAGAAGCATTTTTTGCAATGGTGTTGCAATCAGCACATCTGTGGTGGCGGAAACCTGATCATTGAGGCTGAAAGTAATATCACCCTGATGATTATAGATTGCCAGTGACCAGAACGGCACTTTACCAACCGCGCTGATATGAACAGCCCCGTTACGCAGATCAAAGCGGCAGGCGGCGCTGCGCATCAGCGGATCATTGCGCTGTGCCCAGTCTGCTCCTTCGATACTGTGGAACATTTCTGCGTTGCCCAGGGATTTTATCCGGTTCCACAATGTTTCTGAGGCATAGTCGGGTACAAGCAGGATAACCGCAATATGCACCATTGCCGCGCCGAGCAGCCCGAGCAACAGCGCATAGAGCAATTGCAAAAGACTGTGTCTCATTGCCCGTTCTCCGCACAGCTGTTTGATATAAGATGCAGAACCGGCATTTGCGGGTTTTCAAAACCGATTGAGGTGCCAAGATCCGTGTCATACAACGTCATGACCAGTTGATAAGGGCGTGTGCTGTTAAGCGCTAGCCAGTTGCCGCCTTGCGCATGTTTTGAAATGGTAATGCGAAAATCGCCGCCCTCCTGATACCAGATCATCTGGCTATGCAGTTTTTGCGGTAAGCCCTGTTGTTGTGCCATCGGACGATCCTGAAGATCGGTGGCATAAAGTGTCCAGAAGCGCGCGGCCGGTGTTTTACCTTGCAAAATGTAATCGCAATCAGGTTTGAGGGGGGCGCCTTTGTCATCCTGACGCAGCACAAATCTTTGCCCTTCCGCACTGCCAAGCGGCAGCAATGCCGCGCGGCTGCGTTGCGCGCGGGCATAAGGGTCGGCATCTGCACTGCCATAGAGCGGTGAGGCATGCCATTGGCCGATTGTCAGCCGGTTGAAGCCGTCAAAATGATCCAGCATATAAAGCGCGCTGGCTGCGCCCCCTGCAAGAGCAATCAGACAGATCAGGCCGGCCAGAAAAAGGGTTCTGAAAAATGTCATGGTTAAACCATAAAACACATCAGGTTAATATTGCCTGTCACTATAATTATTTCGGAATATAAAAATTACTATCTCCGGATCACAGGGAAGACAGGGTTGTCTGCCGTGGTGTTTTATAGGTGCGGAATTGTTCATGCAGGCTGCGCAGAAAACGCGTGGTATCGGAAGATAATACGCGCGGATAATCGGCTGCGGCTTCTGCTGTATGTGCACCCGCCGCATTGCCTTGCGCCACAAGCGGCTTATCTGTTGCCGGTGCTTGCTGAGGGAAGGGGTTCTTGATGCCCGGAATAGGTTTCAGGTCAATATTCTGATGCGCCTGCATCATCATCATCTGCCAGGTCATGGCAGGAATAATGCCTCCGGTCAGCTTGTTCATCGGTGCATAACTGTCATTGCCAAACCATACCGCAGCCGTATAATTGCCGGTATAGCCGACAAACCATGCATCGCGGTAATTTTGCGTGGTACCGGTTTTGCCGGCAACGCGTGTCATCGGCAAGGCCGCGCGCCGTCCTGTGCCGCGCTCCGGCACCTGCACCAGCATGCTGTTCATTTCAGCGACAGCTTTTTCTGAGAGCACGCGCTGCGGCTCAGGCATATCGCGTTTGTAATCCCAGAGAATTTTACCTTCCGGATCGGAGATTTGCACAATACCATGGCGCAGGCCGGCAAAGCCGCCATTGGCAAAAACACTGAAACCCGTTGCCTGATCCATAACCGTCATGCCTGATGTACCGAGCACCATAGTTTTATGATCAGAGATTTCCGATTCAATTCCCATGGCTTTGGCCAGCGCCACTATTGGTTTGGTGGTCAGATAATCTTTGGCAAGGCGCACCGGCACAGTATTATAGGATTTGACCAGTGCTGTCGTAAGATCGACCCGTCCGGCAAAAGAGCGGCCGTAATTACGCGGCATCCAGTTGCCCCAGGCAACCGGTGCATCGGAGATAATGGTATTGGGTGTCAGCCCTTTTTCCATGGCAACAGCATAGACATAAGGTTTGAAGGATGATCCGGCCTGCCGCAAGGCCTTGGTGGCGCGGTTAAACTGGCTTATCCCGTAATCACGCCCGCCAACAATTGCCCGCACAGCGCCATCATCGCCAATCACTACCGTGGCAGCCTCGGTTACCTTATATTGTTCCCCGTATTGGCGCAGGTGAAATTCAATCGCATCTTCCGCGGCTTTCTGAATATTGCTGTCAAGAGTGGTACGCACAATCAGATTATGCTGCGGGATGGTGCGGGTGATTTTTTTTACCTCATCAAATGCCCAGTCGAGAAAATAATCAGGATTTTCACTTTTGGCGCGGTCAATCACGCTGGCCGGATTGCGGCGAGCATAGGCCAGTTGACCTTCACTCATAAAACCCGCATCGGCAAGATTGGACAGCACCACATTGGCGCGTGCGCGCGCAGCCGGCAGGTTGACATGGGGCGCATATTTGGCCGGAGCCTTGAACAGGCCGGCCAGCATGGCTGCCTCGGCAAGATTAACATCCTTAACGCTTTTGCCAAAATAGAATTCAGAAGCTGCCGCAATGCCGAATGTGCCCCCGCCCATATAAGCGCGGTCGAGATAGAGCTGTAAAATTTCTGTTTTGCTCAGATTGGCTTCCAGCCAGAGTGCGAGAAATGCTTCATTGATTTTGCGTTTCAATGTTCTCTCATTGGAGAGAAACAGGTTTTTTGCCAATTGCTGCGAGAGTGTGGAGCCCCCCTGTACGACGCCATTGGCGCGCAGATTTTGCGAAAGAGCGCGGCTCAGGCCCCAAAAATCAATGCCTATATGTTCAAAAAAACGACGGTCTTCCGTTGCAAGAACGGCCTTGATAACATGATCCGGCAATTCGGCAATCGGCACGGCATTGCGGTGCATAATGCCACGTTGGCCGATTTCATTGCCGTAGCGGTCAAGAAATGTAACCGCATAATCATCCTGTATGCGCCAGTCTTTCCTGGTTTCCTCAAAGGCGGGTATGGCCAGAGCCAGCATGAGCACGCTGCCCAGCACGCCAAGCGTAAAGCCTTCATCGGCAAGCTCGATAAACAGCCGTTTCCAGCCGCGCACACGGAATTTGCGTGAGAAAATAGTGGCACTTTCCCAGAATTTGGCAATATGTGTAAAAAGATTATACAGGCTATTGTCTATCCAGGCATCAATCGCCATCAGAAACGGGCTTCGTATGAGGCGGCGTTTTTTCTTCTTGGGACTATGATGATCGGCCTGTTTGCTCATAACCGGAAAAGAACCTGTTTCGCTCACTCAAGCGGGATTTGTGTCAATTATTCTATCACATCCCTAGCATTGGCCAATAATGCAGAAGTGACAAGGAAGCGTTTAGAAATATGCTTAACGAAAATATGCGCGATTACAGATTGTTAAATATTTTACTGGATAAGCGAAAAAGAATGTGCTGTCGCAGAATAAAAAACAGGAATTTTATCCTTGACGGCGTGACGGTGTTAATGTAGATTTTAAATATAGTCAGAGAAGTGTGGCTGAATAATTTATTCAGCGGAATGAGCGTAGCATTTGTGCTGCGCTTTTTTATTATGAAGATTTTAAAACCGGTTTTGTGTTTGCAATAAACGGAGCCGGTGCAGCAATGCCAGAAAAGACCGGGCTCAAAAATATTGAGCCTCAAAACACAAAGCTTCAAAATTCAGAACCTTCAGAACCGGAGAGAGCCGGCAGCTTAAAACCACAGCAAAATACAGCGCATGAGCGTTTGCTGGCGGCCTATCGCCTGCAACGTCGCTTTCACATTGCCGCACCGGATATGGCGTTTCTTCTGGGGTTGAAACCGGAAATTTATTGCAGGCGTTTGCAAAAAGCGGGGCTGAATAGCCATGCAGCCGGTTTGCCGCAGCTGGATATTGAAGAACTTCTGATCAAAATAAATACAGAGTTGCAAAATTTTTCCAAAGCTGAAGGCCTGCCCGAAAAAAGTGCCGTGGAAGCCTTGGCCTCACTTGCAAAAGCAGTGAAAAGCATCAGTGAATTATCCAGGGAAACGCGGGCAGAGCAGGCGGGTAATCAGCCGGAGCAGGAGAGCGAGACAGGCGGTGTGAAGCCGGAGGATGTGCGTGAAGCCCTCAGCATCATCAATGCCAGAATTAGCGAATTGCGAACTGTATGAATTTTTGTCTGCCGCAGGTGTTGATGAGCAAACCATGATTGCAGTGAGCAAGGAGTGGCTGTTTCAGGGGCGGCTGGCACAATTGCCGGTTTTCCCGCGTCATGACTGGCGCAACTGGGTGATCATGGGGGGGCGCGGTTCCGGCAAAACCCGTGCCGGTGCGGAATGGATCAGCGGTATGGCGCAGGGGCTTGCGCCTTTCAGTGATAAAGCCTGCGGTCATATTGCCCTGGTGGGCGAGACGCTTGCCGATGTACGTGAGGTGATGGTTGAAGGGCCTTCAGGCATTCTTGCGGTCTCGCGTCTGCAAAGGCCGCGGCTTGAAACAACGCGGCGCCGGCTGGTGTGGGAGAGCGGAGCGGTTGCTTCCTTTTATTCGTCAGAAGACCCGGACAGTCTGCGCGGGCCGCAATTTTCAGCCGCATGGTGTGATGAGCTGGCAAAGTGGAAAAACCCGCAACAAACATGGGATATGCTGCAATTTGGTCTGCGTCTTGGGGTGTTTCCGCGGCAGGTGGTAACAACCACGCCTAAAATGCAGGCTTTGTTGCGTGATCTTCTGAATGATCCTGCAACCATTATGACTCATATGCGCACTGATGAAAATGCAGCACATCTGGCGCCGGCTTTTTTGCTGGCTATGCAAAACCGCTATGCAGGCACGGCTCTGGGGCGGCAGGAGCTGGATGGTGTGCTGATTGCAGATCGTGAGGATGCCTTGTGGACGAGAGCGCAATTGGAGGCGCTTTATGATCCGCATGTGCCGGATTTGCAGCGTATTATCATTGCGGTTGATCCGCCTGCCACTTCAACAAAGCACTCTGATGCCTGCGGTATAATTGTGGCAGGGCTGGATATGCAGGAACAGGCATGGGTGCTGGAAGATGCCACAATACAAGGTGTCAAGCCGCATCAATGGGCAGCGCAGATTGTGCGGCTTTATCATCATTATCAGGCTGATCTGGTGGTGGCTGAGGTCAATCAGGGCGGCGATATGGTGATGGCGGTGATCCATGCGCAGGATGCATCCGTTGCGGTGAAGGCCGTGCGGGCACAGCGGGGAAAATTTCTGCGGGCAGAGCCGGTTGCGGCGCTCTATGAGCAAGGGCGTATTCGCCATGCCCGCCATTTTGCGGAACTGGAAGATGAGATGTGTGATTTTGCCGTGAGCGGGCTGTCATCAGGGCGCTCACCGGACAGAATGGATGCGCTGGTCTGGGCATTGCACACATTGCTGCTTCAGGATGCGCATAAACCGCGTATTCGCCAGCTTCAATAAAGTTTAAACATCATCAGGTGAGGTGAATATGGTTCGATCATGGTCGTGGCCGTGGCGGCAGGGGGCTGCAAAAATACAGGCGCAGAAAGCCGCCGTGCCGCCCTCTGCCAAAATGCAGCAGGGTTTTGTGGCGCTGCATATAGATACGCAAGCGCGCTGGACAAGCCGCAATTATATGGCGCTGTCACAGCAGGGTTTTATGCGAAATCCGATTGTGCATCGCTGTGTTAAGATGATCGGCGATGCGGCGGCCAATGTTCCGCTATTGCTGTATCAGGGTGAGACAGAGCTGGAAGATCATCCGCTTCTGGATCTGCTGCGTGCGCCCCATGAAGGCGCGTGTGGTTCCGGATTTTTTGAGCAGCTTTACGGTTATTTGCTGCTATCCGGCAATGCCTATATTGAGCGGCTTGATTATGACGGGCAAACCAGAGAGCTGCATCTGCTGCGCCCTGAGCGGGTAACAATTGAGAGTGACAGCAATGGCTGGCCGCAGGCCTTGCTCTATCGCAATAATTCTGCCTGCCGCCGCATCAGCCTGAATGCCGGTTTTGATACCGGCCTGTCAGCGCGCGGCCTACATATGCGGTTGTTTCATCCGTTGGATGATCATTATGGTTTTCCGCCTTTGGAAGCAGCATTGATGGCGCTGGATATTCATAATGCCACTGCAGTGTGGAACAAGGCATTGCTTGATAATTCGGCGCGGCCATCAGGGGCGCTGGTCTATGCACCCAAAGACGGCGGCAATTTGAGCGAAGAGCAGTTTGACCGTTTAAAGGCTGAACTGGAGGAGGGCTATACCGGTGCCGGCGGTGCGGGCAGGCCATTGCTTCTGGAAGGCGGGCTGGACTGGAAAGCCATGGGGCTTTCGCCCAAGGATATGGATTTTATTGAGGCCAAACATGTGGCAAGTCGCGAGATTGCACTGGCTTTTGGCGTGCCGTCCATGTTGCTCGGCATTCCCGGAGACAATACCTATGCCAATTATGCCGAGGCCAACCGCGCTTTTTATCGTTTGACCATTCTGCCGCTTTTGACACGAACCGCACAGGCGCTGAGCAATTGGCTGTGTCCGCAATATGGCGCTGATCTGCGGCTTGAGCACGATCATGACCGAATTGATGGTCTGGCTGAGGAGCGTGAAGCCTTGTGGCGGCGCATTGGTGCGGCAGATTTTTTAAGTGATGCGGAAAAACGGCAGGCGGTTGGCTATTCTCTTGAACCGGAGGAGCACGACAATGAACCTGTTTAATCAGACGGGAGAATTAACGCAGGAACAGTGGATCTGGCTTGCTAAAATCACCGGTGCGGTTAGCGGTTCTGCCGTGTCACTTGCCTATATGCTGCCGAAAGGAAAGCGTGAGGCGGCTATCCGTTTTGCTGTCGGCCTGATTTGCGGGATGATTTTTGGCGGGGCGGCGGGTGTTAAAATTGCCGAACAGCTGGCGTTGAATGGCAGGCTGGGGCAGGCGGAACTGATGCTGATGGGATCGAGCGCGGCAAGTTTTGCCGCATGGACGGCACTTGGTTTTTTCAAACGCTTCACCGGCAGGCTCAAAAATCAGGACATTATTGCTGCACGCAAAAGGAGTGCTGCCGATGATCATTAAAACCGGCCAGTCCCTGCGGTTTGGCGGCTATGCCAGCTTGTTTTCCCTCACGGATTTGAGCGGTGATATTATTGAGCGCGGGGCTTTTTCCGCCAGCCTCAAACGCGGGCAACCGGTGCGTATGCTCTGGCAACATCAGGCGGATAAGCCTATCGGCATCTGGACGAGGATTATGGAAGATCAGCATGGTCTTTTTGTGGAAGGGCAATTGGCTGAAGGAGTGACGCGTGCCGGTGAAGCCTGGAAGCTGCTTCTGAATGGCGCATTGGATGGTTTGTCGATCGGTTTTCGTGCTTTGCGCAGCAAAAAAGCCGCCACCGGCAAAAGGCATATTCTGGAAGCCGAGCTTTGGGAAATATCGCTGGTTACATTTCCGATGCTGCCGCAGGCACGCATCACCACCCTTCAGCATAAACAACAGGATGAAAACAGCCTTGCGCGGATTATCCGGCAGGCTGCCTTTCACTTGCAGGGCGCAAGACAGTTTTAATTTTCTCTATCCGGTCGGTTTGTATCGGCTCATTACACTTAAACCTTAAAAAGGACAGGCAATGACGATCAAGCAAATGCACAAGGCAGACAAGGCACCGGCTATGGAAATTAAGGCACTGAACAGCCAGCAGGAGGTTGGGCAGGCTTTTGGTGAATTTATGCAGGCTTTTGAGGGTTTTAAACAGGCCAATGATGAGCGCCTGACCCAGATTGAAAAACATATGGGTGCTGATATTCTCACGGTTGAGAAAGTGGAGCGCCTCAACCGCGCATTGGATGAGCAGAAAGCGGCGCTGGATCAATATGTGCTCAAGCAGGCGCGCCCCAAACTTGCCGGGCAGGAGAGTGCCCAATGCAACGCCGTCGCGCGGGAGCATAAACAGGCCTTTGACCGTTATGCCCGCCATGGTGATGAACAGGCATTGCGCGGGCTGGAACACAAAGCGCATTCCTATGGCTCAGGGCCGGATGGCGGTTATCTTGTACCGTCTGAGCTGGAAGCAGCAATTGGCACAAGGCTGGCTGCGCTCTCGCCGGTGCGCGGGCTTGCAACGGTGCGTCAGGTTTCCGGTGCGGTATTGAAAAAGCCGTTTTCCATCAGCGGGCCGGGCACCGGCTGGGTTGGCGAAGAGGGGGCACGCCCGCAGACAACAGGAGCCAAACTGGCCGAATTGCAATTTCCTACCATGGAAATTTATGCCATGCCTGCGGCAACTGCCAGCCTGCTGGATGATGCGGCGGTGGATGTGGAACAGTGGATTGCGGCCGAAATTGAAACCGCTTTTGCAGAAGCAGAAAGTGCCGCTTTTATCACTGGTGATGGTGTGAACAAGCCGCATGGTTTTTTAATCTATGATACGGTTGAGGAAGAAGCATGGGCTTGGGGTAAACTGGGTTATCTGAAAACAGGTATTGCCGGTGCCTTGCCGGCCGATAACCCGTCTGATCTGCTGATTGATCTGGTCTATGCTCTTAAATCAGGCTACCGCCAGAATGCTCACTGGATGATGAATCGTAAAACACAATCAGCCCTGCGTAAGCTGAAAGACAGCAATGGCAATTATCTCTGGCAGCCGCCGGCTTCGCTTGGGCAGAAAGCTTCCTTCATGGGTTTTGGCCTGGTGGAGGCGGAGGATATGCCGGATATTGGCACAGACAGCACGCCGATTGCCTTTGGGGATTTTGCCCGCGGTTATCTGATTGTTGACCGGATTGGCATCCGCGTGCTGCGTGATCCGTATTCTGCAAAGCCATATGTATTGTTTTATACCACCAAGCGTGTGGGCGGTGGTGTGCAGGATTTTGATGCGATCAAATTGCTCAAATTTGCAGCCTGACAGGGCAGGGAAAAGGCGGTTTGGCTTTTTCTGGCGGTTGAATCATTCTGGCAGAGAATGATTTTATATCATTGAATCTACTAAAAATTACGGGAGATAGCATGGTTCTCCGTCTTGTAACGCCGCCGGCTAAAGAACCGGTGACGACAGCAATGCTGCGCTCATTTTTGCGCCTGCCGCCGGATCAGGAAGAAGATTTGCTGGTGCGCCTGATCCGCACGGCACGTGAGGTAATCGAGCAGCAATGCAATCTGGCAATATTGCCGCAAAGCTGGCATTTGCATCTCGCCAACTGGCCGCAATCGGGCAGGATTGCACTCTATAAAATGCCGGTAATCTCGCTTGATAAAGTCCAGGGTTTCAGTGCCGATGGCAGCGCAATTTTGTTTGGCGAAGAAGATTGGCGGCTGGATGCGGAAAGCCGCCCGCAACGGCTTTATTTGCGCAAGCCCCCGCTTGTAGCCATTGCGCGGGGCGTGGAAATTACGCTGACCGCCGGGCTGGCGGATGAACCGGAAGACCTGCCTGAAACATTGCGCCATGCCTGTGTGATGCTGGCCGCACATCTTTATGACAATCGTAATTCTGCCGATAACGGCACCCTGATGACCAGCCTTCCGGATATGGTGGCGCAACTGGTGGCGCTCTGGCTGCGACGGGGGCGGCTATGAACCTGCAATTCATTGATGCCGGACAGTTTAAAACATCCCTGAGCCTGCAGGAAAACCGTCCTTTATTCGATGACAGTGGCGGCTATCAGGAGCAATGGGTGGAGATTGCCATGCTCTGGGGCAGGATTGAACCGCAAAAAAACGGCGGCCAATCCTTTGCTTTGCAAACTATTCCCAATGTCACCCATCGCATCACCATGCGTTATCGCAAGGATATTCAAACCTCCATGCGGCTGGTTAGCGGGACAAGGCATTTCACTGTGCTGGGCCTGCTCGATCCTGATGAAACCCGGCGTTATCTCATTTGTTTGGTACAAGAGGAAATCCGATGAATTTTTCCATGCGCTTTATCTTTGAAACCTTGCTGCGCACCTTGCGCCTTGTTGGTCTGCAGGCTTGTGAGCAGGCATTATCCAACAAAAGAGACGGATTGTTTTTAAAAAATCCGGACAAAAAAACACCGTCTGCTGCGCCTGAACAGGACAATAAAGGATGACAGGGGCGGCATTGGCATTGCAAAAAGCAATTTTGGCGTGGCTTCAGGCCGCGCCTTTGCTGATGGCTAAACTGCACGGGCAGGGCATTTATGATCATGTGCCGCCCCATGCGGCATTTCCTTATATCAGCTTTGGCCAAAGTCAGGTCTATGCATGGGATACAGACAGCGCCACCGGCGAGGAGCATAGTCTGGTGTTGCAGATCTGGGCACGCTCCAACGGTCGCAGACAGGTGCTGGAGCTGATGATGCTGGTTGAAGAGCTGATGGAGGGGCTGATGCAGGTTTCTGAGGGCAGCAGCCAGAAACCGGATATTGGCGGCTATCATCTGGTTAATCTCACCCTGCAATCCTCGCAAACCCGCAATGATGAACTGCGCGATGGCTATAGCGGCCAATTGCGCTACCGCGCCATAACCGAAAAAATCGAAGGGATATGATGAATGGCAGCCCAGAGAGGAAAAGACCTGCTGCTGAAAATTGCAGCAGGGGATAATATATTTCAGACCTGTGCTGGTTTGCGCAGTAAGCGCATTGCTTTCAACGCGGAGACTGTTGATATAACTGATGCTGATGCTTCAGGGCGTTGGCGGCAATTGCTGGCGGGCAGTGGTGTGCAGCGCGCATCGGTCAGCGGGGCGGGTATTTTCAAGGATGCGGCATCCGATGCCTTGATCCGCACCGCATTTTTCAACGGTGATATTTTGGACTGGCAGATTATAGTGCCGGATTTTGGCACCGTCAGCGGCTTGTTTCAGATCACCGCGCTTGAATATGGCGGCGCACATGATGGTGAAGTGACCTTTGAAATCGCATTGGAATCCGCAGGTCCTGTCAGTTTTGGAGCGCAATCATGATGGTCAATGCCAGACGGGGGGGAATTGGAGCGGTTCTCAATGGCAGGGATTGGGTTCTGTGCCTCACGCTTGGTGCGCTGGCCGGGCTTGAGGCTTTTTACGAGGCTGAAGATCTCTCGGCTCTGATTGCCCGCTTTTCAACCGGCAGCCTGAAAGCGCAGGATATGATCCGCATCGTTACCGCAGGCTTGCGCGGCGGCGGCCATGATGTGACACAAGAGGATGTGGCCGATATGCGCATTGATGGCGGTGCGGTTGGTTTTGCCCGTCTTGTCACACAATTGCTGGAAGTTACATTTGGCATGACTACAGACGAGGCAAGCACCGAAAAGCCGGAAAATACAGCAAATTCAAAAAACTAGAAGCCGTAATTGAATCAATGTCTTTCCCCTGGGATGCCTTGATGCATTTCGGGTTGGGGCAATTGCGGCTTTCACCGCAGGATTTCTGGCAATTGAGCCTGCCGGAGATCCGGGCGATTAACCGGACCATGCGTGGTGGCAGGCAAGCGCCGTCACGCGCCATTCTCAACAGCCTGATGCAGGCTTTTCCTGATGGTGCAACATGAATGATACAGGCATACAGCAATCAGTCACAGTGTCGGTTGAGGCGGATACGAGCGGTTTTGACCGCGCTTTGGATAATTTGCAAAAGCGATCCGGCGCATTCGGGCAAAGCCTGACTTCAGCTTTTAAAAATGCGGTTACATCAGGCAAGGGGCTTGATGATGTGTTGCGCGGATTGGCTGCCAATATGGCTTCCATGGCGCTTGATGCAGGGATGAAACCGTTGCAGGGGCTGTTTTCTTCCATGTTTTCCGGCTTGATGGGAGGCTTGAGCGGCTTGGGCGGGGTTAAGCCTTTTGCCAAGGGCGGGGTGGTTTCCGGACCGACTTATTTTGGGCTGGGCAATGGTTTTGGTGTGGCGGGTGAGGCCGGAGCCGAGGCAATTCTGCCTTTGGCGCGGGGCAGCGATGGCAGCCTTGGCGTGGCTGCTGGCGGCGGGGGCGGGCGGTGCAGATTAATTTCAACATGTCATCGCCGGATGCCGCCTCCTTCAGCCGTTCCGAGGCGCAGGTGAGCGCCATGCTGGCACGCGCGGTGCGCCATGGTACCAGAAGGATGTGAGGAAGGCTTATGCAGGATCTGTCTTCATTTCATGATGTGTCATTTCCGCTTGGTGTATCTTTTGGCGCAACAGGCGGGCCGGAATGGCGCAATGAGATTGTGAGCCTGACCTCCGGCCATGAAAAGCGCAATGCGCGCTGGTCGATGTCGAGGCGTTTTTATGATGCGGGTACGGGTTTGCGCTCACTCAATGACCTGCGTGATGTATTGTGTTTCTTTGAGGCGCGGCGTGGTTCGCTTTATGCTTTCCGGTTTCGGGATCCGTTTGATCACCTCTCATCAAAGCAGGATGCGCCGCCGCAGCCGACAGATCAGATTCTGGGATTTGGTGATGGCGTAATCAGGCAGTTTCAACTGGTAAAATCCTATGGCGATTATCAGCGCATAATCACCAAGCCGGTTGCTGATACGGTGCAGCTTGCACTGGATGATGTGCCGGTTACAAGAGAAGCATATCAGGTAAATACACGCACCGGAATTGTTGAATTTGATGCAGCACATGTGCCGCCGCCGCAAGTGAAAGTGACGGCGGGTTTCCTGTTTGATGTGCCGGTGCGTTTTGATACAGATCGTTTGAGTGCCAGCATTGCCAGTTTCAAGGCTGGTGAAATTCCATCCATTCCGATTGTTGAGGTAAAGTGATGCTGACATTGGACAGGGAATTTGAATCACATCTTCAGGGCAATGTAACAACACATTGTTTTGCCTGGATTTTGCGCCGCAAGGATGGAGCGGTTTTTGGTTTTTGCGACCATGATAAATCATTGCTGCTTTACGGTATAAAATGTTCTCCGCAAAGCGGGATGAATGCTTCTGAAGCGGCAGGTCAGCTCGGGCTTGCTGTGGACAGTTCCGAAATTGAAGGGGTGCTGACGGGCGATGCGCTCAATGATGAGGATATTGAGCGCGGGCTTTATGATGGCGCTACGGTTGAGACTTATCTGGTAAACTGGGCGCAACCGCAGCAAGCTGTAATTTTACGAAAATGCGTGATCGGCAAAATTACACGCAGCGGCATAAAATTTATTGCTGAGCTGAAAAGCAGCACTGCCTTGCTGGATCGTGTTTTCGGACGGCGGGCCAAAAGGGGGTGCGATGCTGAATTTGCTGACAGGCGTTGCGCAATCAATCCGGATGATCCGCGCTATGCCGGTGAGGCTATTGTGGAAAATGTGAACGGGCAGGATGTAATTGTTTCAGGTCTGGGCGCCTTTCCTTCACACTGGTTTGAGCGGGGCAGGATCACCTGGCTGAGCGGCAAAAATCAGGGAAGCATCAACACGATTGTCTCTCATCTCGGCGAGGGGGAGGCTGCCAGCCTTATTTTGCAGGATTTGCCGGTCTGGCCAATTGAATCCGGTGATCGCTTTCACATATTGGCAGGCTGCGACAAGAGCTTTCAGCAATGTCGGGACCGCTTTGCCAATCATGAGAATTTTCGTGGTTTCCCGCATATTCCCGGCAATGATGCCGCTTATGCCTTTGCCGGCGGTGAAGGCAATTTTGACGGCGGAGTGCTGGTGCAATGACAAATATGACGATGAATGAAAGGGTTCTGGCCACTGCGCAGGAATGGCTTGGCACACCTTATCGCCATGGTGTCAGCCGTTTGCAGACAGGGTGCGATTGTTTGGGGCTGATACGCGGCATATGGCGCACAATTTATGGCGCGGAGCCGGAAGATGCCGGTACATATTCCCGTGACTGGGCAGAGCTTTGCCGTGATGAACCGCTGATTAATGCTGCAAGGCGGCATATGCATTTAAAACCGCTTTGCGCGTTGCAGCCAGGCAATATGCTGATTTTTCGCTGGCGCGATGGCGTGGCTGCCAAGCATTTGGGCATAATGGCGCAGAATAACCGCTTCATCCATGCTTATGATGGGCACGGTGTGGTGCTTTCTGCACTGGTTCCGCAATGGCGGCAGCGCATTGCGGCGGTTTTTTCCTTTCCTGAGAATTGCTGAAAATCTTCGGTTTGAAGACAGGTTATTTTTTCATGAGTACACTGGTTCTTCAGACGGCGGGCGGCATAATCGGCGGGTTGTTTGGTCCCGTAGGCGCGGCTATCGGCAGTGCTGTTGGAGCAATGGGCGGTTATATGGTTGATACCGCTCTGATTAATTCAACACGGCGTATTGAGGGGCCGCGTCTTACCGCCACCCGCCCGATGCAGGCAGAGGAAGGGGCGAGCCTGCCTGCTGTTTACGGTACAATGCGTGTCGGCGGTATCTTGATCTGGGCAACGCGTTTTGAAGAACAGAAAACCACCACCCGTCAGGGCGGTAAGGGCGGAGGACCCAAAACCACCACTTACAGCTATTATGCCAATGCTGCCTTTGCTGTGGCGCAGGGCGAGATTTCCGGCATCCGGCGGATATGGGCAGATGGGAAAGAACTTGATCAGACACAGGTCACAATCCGTATTTACAACGGCTCGGAAACACAGCAGCCAGATCCTTTGATTGAAGCCCGGCAGGGTAAAGGCAAGGCGCCCGCCTATCGTGGCACAGCCTATGTGGTGTTTGAACGTCTGCCCATTGATGCTTATGGTAACCGGTTGCCATTGCTGCAATTTGAGGTGATGCGCAATGTGGGCAGGCTTGCACAGGATATTCAGGCGGTGGCACTCATCCCCGGTGCAACCGAATTTGGTTTGTCGCCGCATACTGTGCGCGATGAGCCGCGCCCCGGTGAAACAAGGGCGCTTAACCGCAATAATCTTCGTGCCAAAAGTGACTGGACAGCATCGCTGGATGAGTTGCAGGCGCTTTGCCCCAATCTGAAAAGCGTGGCGCTGATTGTGCCGTGGTTTGGCACAGATCTGCGTGCAGGCGCATGCCGGATTTTACCCGGTGTTACCACGCGTGGCGCACGAAAACCAAGCCATCATTGGCGGGTTGGAACAACTGGCCGCACAGCTGCCCATCTGATTTCTGATAACGGAACAGAAAAGGCCTATGGCGGCACACCTGCCGATTTTTCTGTTATTGCCGCGATTAAAGATGCCAGAAAACGCGGGCTTAAGGTCACGCTTTATCCGTTTATTATGATGGATATTCCGGCAGATAATCAACTGCCGGCACTAGATGGGCAGGGTTTTCAGCCGGCTTATCCCTGGCGTGGCAGAATAGGTTTGCCGGAAGGAACCGATAAAACACCGGATGCAGGAACCCAACTTGAGCATTTTTTCAACGGTATCTGGGGCTATAGACGGTTCATCCGTCATTATATTGATCTTGCCCGTAATGCGGGCGGTGTGGATGCATTTCTGATCGGCTCGGAATTGCGCGGTCTCACGCAGATCCGTGATGAAAATAATGGATTTCCTTTTGTCAGCCATCTTTGTGAACTGGCTGAGACTGCACGCAGTGTTTTAGGTGCCGGGTGCAAGATTACCTATGGTGCCGATTGGTCGGAATATTTTGGCTATCATCCGCAGGATGGTAGCGGAGATGTCTATTTCCATCTTGATCCGCTCTGGGCGCATCCGGCCATTGATGCCATCGGCATAGATAATTATATGCCCTTGAGCGATTGGCGCGATGGCGATGAGCGCAGCATTGATCCTGCCCTGCCGCCTTCCGCTTATGATGAAAACGCTCTGCAAAATGCTGTTGCAGGCGGTGAGGGCTATGACTGGTATTATGCCTCGGATAAAGACCGGCAGGAGCGTAAGCGCACGGCTATAACCGACGGGCTGGCTGGAAAGCCCTGGATATTCCGCTATAAGGATTTGCGCTCATGGTGGCAAAATCAACATTTTAACCGCATTAATGGTGCAGAAGAGGCCCAGCCGACAGCATGGCAACCTATGTCTAAGCCCTTCTGGTTTACTGAGCTGGGCTGTGCAGCAGTTGATAAGGGGCCAAACCAGCCTAATGTGTTTCCTGATCCGAAATCCTCAGAAAATGCCGCTCCCTATTTTTCAGACGGTTCGCGCAGTGACCTTGCGCCGGATCGCTTTTTGCGTGCCCATTATGCTTATTGGAGCAGACCCGGCGGCCATAATCCGGTTTCGCCGTTTTATGGCGGTGCCATGCTTGATATATCGCAGATTTATGTCTGGGCGTGGGATACGCGTCCGTTTCCGGAATATCCGCTCAAGGCCGATATCTGGGGCGATGCGGCTAATTGGTCAACCGGCCACTGGCTTAACGGGCGCTTGAGTGGTGTGGCGCTGGATGAATTGCTGTTGGCTCTGTTGAAAGATTTCGGACTTGACGGCTTGGCGGATTGCAGTGGTGTGGAGGGCTATCTCTCCGGTTATGTTGCGGATAGTCCGTCCAGTGGCAGGGCATTGCTTGAGCCGCTAATGGATATATTCGGCCTTGTCGCTTTTGAGAGGGCTGATGAACAGCAAAGGCTGATTTTTCGCAACCTTTCACGGCGCATACAACCGGTTATATTGCAGGATTATGTGCTTGAAAGCGATAATCAGTGGCCGTTGCGTATACTGGAAGATGCTGAAGAACTGCCCGCCAGTGCTGAACTCTATTTTAATGATCCCTTACGCGATTATCAGCCGGCCAGTGCGCTTGCGCAGAAAAGCGGCTGGCAACGGGCAGGCAATGAAAGCTTGTCCTTACCCGCGGCAATGGAAAATGGACAGGCGCAGGGGCTGGCGGAAATCTGGCTGGAGAGAAAACGTGCAGAGCGCCGCATCCTCAGTTTTTCTGTACCATGGGCACAGGCCAGCTTGACAATTGGCGACAGGGTGCGGCTGCCGGAGCTTTCAGGAAATCGTGACTATATTATTACGCATTTTGAGGATGGGGAGGCAAGACGGGCAAAGGCTGTGGCACTGGCACCGGTATTACGCCGCCCGGATCGCAGCCGTATACCTGTGTTGCAACCTTCTGAAAGCGGGCAGATAGCTGGGCCGCCTTTGTTCTATATGCTTGACCTGCCACTTTGGCCGGGGGCGGAAAATGTGCAGGATCAGTTTCGCATTGCCTGTTATACAAAACCCTGGCGAGAAATTGCGCTTTATGCCTCACCGGAAGATAATAATTATAAATTGCGCAGGGTGGTGCCATTTACGGCAACCATGGGAGAATTGCAGAGCGAATTGCCGCCCGCTGCAAGCGGGCGCTTCATGCATCGGCAGAGCTTTGATGTGAGATTATACCGCGGAGAGCTGCACTCACAAACACGCACGCAGATTCTCAATGGTGCCAATAGCGCATTGTTGCAGGCTGGTGCCGGACAATGGGAAATTATGCAGTTTTTGCATGCAGAGGAAATTGCCGCAGATGTCTGGCGGTTGCATGGTTTGCTGCGTGGTCAATTGGGCAGTGAGGCTGAAGCTGCAATCACAAAACCAGTGGGAACAGCATTTATTTTGCTGGATGATAATGTGCTGCCGGCAGGCCTGCATCAGTCTGAGAACGGGCTGGTGCTGAACTGGCGGGCAGGCGCTGTGGCAAGTGATTTTACCGATGAATATTTTCAGACGCAACAAAGCGCGGGCGGGATGAAAGCCTTGCAGCCTTTATCGCCGGTCCATTTGCGTTACAAAAAAACCGCAAGCGGAAATATTGTCTTCTGCTGGATCAGGCGTGGCCGCATTGATGTTGACAACTGGATTGGTGAAGATATTCCGTTGGGTGAACAGGTGGAAAAATATCAGGTTTCCCTTTGGCAAAGCGGAGAGCTCGTGCATAAAACTGATGTGGCAGAGCCGTTATTTGTTTACTCACATGCTATGCAGACGGAAAACGGCATTGCTGAAAATGCACAACTTACATTCCGTGTTGCGCAAATCAGCCAGGCCTATGGTGCGGGCGCAGCTGCAGAATTGGCATTCACCTTGTGAACGTGCGGATCTTGCATGTTTTTTAAAAAATTGCAGCTATGCCGCAGATAACAAGTCTTTCGTTTTTTTAAAACAAATGCTAACGAAAGAACAAATTATGTGCTGAACAAAAATTGTCTTGTGCACGATATTGTTCATTCAACATTCAGGTATAAAGCGTTAAAGTGAGCGTTATGATGACACAAAAACGAGTTCGCACATTTTTCGCTGCTTCTGTTCTGCTGGCCGCTTCGCTCGGTTCGGTTCTGACAAGTACAGCTACTTCAGCGGGCGCAGCCAGCCTGCTCAAACATAACGCTGCCGGTTTGCAAAATGCGCGGGCAGCGGTTTCGAAAAAGCCGGT
The DNA here is from genome assembly GCF_051851455.1 of Pseudochrobactrum albidum. Lineage (NCBI taxonomy): Bacteria > Pseudomonadati > Pseudomonadota > Alphaproteobacteria > Hyphomicrobiales > Brucellaceae > Pseudochrobactrum > Pseudochrobactrum albidum. The sequence goes on along the minus strand of NZ_JBPVTR010000024.1, from coordinate 34,948 downwards.
ATTGCATTTGGTTGCAGGCGATTGTGCGGCTATTGGTCAGCAGGTTGCTGCGCAGCAAGGCGGCACACTGACCAAGGCGACAGCCGCGGTTCAGAACGGGGCGCCGGTTTGTATTGTTGTCGTTCTGGTTCCGGGGCGTGATGGCGAGCGTCCGCGCCGTGTGGAAGTGGCTGTTCCTGCCAAATAAATATTGCTGTTGCCTGTATTGCTGCCGTTATCATTAACGGCGGCATATTTTGTATAGTGCTGGGCTGCAATCTTTGCGCATACCGGTTATATTGCTGTTATGTTTTCTTCTGTCAAATCTGAAAAGGCTTGCTGATGCGAATTCTGATTGTTGAAGACGATAAAGATCTCAATCGTCAGTTGGCAGAGGCGTTGCGCGATGCGGATTATGTGGTTGATTGCGCCTTTGACGGGGAAGAAGGCCATTTTCTCGGCGATACGGAGCCTTATGATGCGGTGATTCTGGATATCGGTTTGCCGCAAATGGACGGGATCAGTGTGGTGGAGCGCTGGAGACGGGAAGGACGCACCATGCCGGTGCTGATGCTCACAGCACGCGACCGCTGGAGTGACAAGGTGGCGGGGATTGATGCCGGCGCCGATGATTATGTGGCCAAGCCTTTCCATATTGAAGAAGTATTGGCGCGGTTGCGCGCACTCATCCGCCGTGCAGCCGGGCATGCTTCTTCTGAAATAAGTTGCGGGCGGCTGGTTCTCGATACAAAAGCCTCCAAGGCAACTGTTGACGGTATGGCGCTCAAACTGACATCCCATGAGTTTCGCCTTTTGTCATATCTCATGCATCATATGGATGAGGTTATCTCCCGAACAGAACTGGTTGAACATCTTTATGATCAGGATTTTGACCGTGATTCCAATACGATTGAAGTATTTGTCGGGCGTCTGCGTAAAAAAATGGGTATCGACCTGATCGAAACCGTGCGCGGCATGGGCTACCGTATCCGTTCGGATGCGGGAGCAAATGACAAAGACAGAAAAGACTGAGATGAAGCGGCTCTCCGGGAAAATATTTATTCTCGGAATGCGCTCTCTGGCGCTGCGTGTGGTTACGCTCTCCACGCTTTGGGTTATTATCGCGCTTGTGGTGGTGGCAACATTAATTCAGTCGCTTTATCAGGATGCGGCTGAGCGCAGCTTTCAGCGCCTTCTTTCCGCACATCTTTACAGTCTTGTTGGTGCTGTGAGCCTGACCCCGCAAGGCGAATTGCACGGCCGCCCGGAACTGGGAGAAATTCGCTATGCCAGTCCCGGCTCCGGCTGGTATTGGTCGGTTGATCCGGTAACGCCCGCAGTCAAAGGGCATTTAAGATCGGTTTCGATGGGAGGCAAAATCATCCCCGTCAAATCAGTGTCTGAGGAGCCTTTTGATCAGTCATTCATGCGCAGCTATCTTGTCAGGACTGCTGGGGGGGAAGATCTCTCTGTGGTTGAAACAGAAGTTGTTCTTGACAGCACCGATAAGATTGCGCGTTTCAGGGTTATCGGCAATCTTGATGAGGTAAGGGAAGAGGTCGGGGATTTTCGCAACCGGCTTTATGCTTATTTAGGCATTTTTGGCCTTGGCAGTATTCTTATCAATGCAGCGATTATTCTGTTTGGTTTGCGGCCGCTTGATCATGTGCGCCATACTCTTGCCGATATTCGGGAGGGACGCAGCAACCGTGTGGATACAGATCTGCCGCTGGAAATTGCGCCGCTTGCACAGGAAATGAATGCGTTGATTGAAAATAATCATCGTATTGTTGAGCGTTCGCGCACGCAGGTTGGTAATCTTGCGCATTCGCTGAAAACCCCGCTCTCAGTGCTGGTAAATGAAGGGCGCAATATTGGCGGGCGGCAGGGGCATATTGTGATTGAGCAAAGCAATGCCATGCAGGTGCAAATCCAGCATTATTTGCAGCGGGCAAGAATTGCCGCACAACGGGATAGTGTTGTGTTTCGTGCACCGGTAACGCCGGTTCTGGTACGCATGATAAGGGTTACTGAAAAACTGAATCCTCATATGAAAATCAGCTTTTCCAACCTGTTGCCGGAGGCGGTTTTTGCCGGTGAAAAGGAGGATCTGGAAGAGATTGCCGGCAATATTATGGAAAATGCCGGTAAATGGGGAAAAACACATATTCATATAACCTTGCATAAGTCTGAGTTGATGCCGGCCGCATTTGATATGATTATTGAAGATGACGGGCCGGGATTGCCGCCAGAGCAGATCGCCGAGGCTCTTAAACGTGGTAAACGTATTGATGAGAGCAAGCCCGGAACCGGGCTGGGGCTGGCGATTGTGCAGGATACTGTGCGTGAATATGGCGGCCAATTGGCACTTGCAAAGGGTAAGCTTGGCGGGCTGGCGGTAAAAATAACACTGCCGCTGGTTGAAAATTGATTTTTTGCCTTTATCTGTCGTCGGGAGTAAAAGCCTGCCCGGATGGTTTCATGATTCAGTCGTAATCATCTAAAGGAATTGTATATTTTGTGATATTGTGGAAATGATTGCAGTCTGCGCAGGTCATTGTCATATTATCGCGTAAAATGTTTTTGACAGGATATTGTATTGCTCATGAGGTCGTTTTTCGCAGTTATATTGCGCAGGTTTGTTGTTATTCTGCCGTTTTTTGTTCTTGCAGCCTGTTCCTCTGTGTCTGGCTTTAAAGTGCCGGTTTTGTCTGCAGGCGGCGCGCAGGGTTCAGCTTCTGTCAGCAATAAAGTGCTGGCTCCTATGGGGAATGGCATTCTCGGAAATCTTGCGGCACAGCTTGCACCGTCTGACCGCCGCGCGGCAATTGAGGCAGAATATAAGGCGCTGGAATATGCCCCCAAAGGCACAGCTATCAGCTGGAAAGGGCGCTCAGGCACAGCTTCCGGCGAGGTGGTTGCCGCACAGCCATATCAGGTTGGCTCCCAGAACTGCCGTCAATACAGCCATAATGTCATAATTGACGGTGCGCCGCAGACAATGCGCGGCACTGCCTGCCGCAATGAAGACGGCAGCTGGTCCCCGCTGACATAATATTCAGCCTGATATCATTTTTCTGCGGGTGATTCTGCACGGTTATGAAAGGCTTGTTTTAAAGCTCAGGCCTTTCAAGCTGAATTTGTCTGCTGATATTTTTATTGTTGATGCCGTTATGGGCTGGCAAAACAATCGTTCATTTGCGGCCAAATGACCTATATGCATTTAATTCTGCGTCAGGCAGTTGGATTTATGGTGCAGGCAGATTAAGTCTCCGTCATGGATTTCTGGCTTATATCAACACTCTTAACCTTTGTTGCAATTCTGATTGTTATGTTGCCCCTGACACGAAAAGATGGCGTGTCGCAGGCGCAGGACAATGAGGACAGGTCTGTCTATATTCAGCAGTTGAAAGAGGTGGAATCTGATCTGGCGCGCGGCTTGCTTGATGAGCAGTCGGCGGAGCAGGCACGGCTGGAAATATCGCGCCGTATTTTGCAGAATGAGCGTAAACAGGCCAATAAAAGCGCATCTGAAAATAAAGATGAAGCATCAGGCGGCAGGAATTATATATTCAGCCGCAGTGCGCGTTTAACTGTTATTATCGTCTTGCTGTTTATTCCGGCCGTGAGCTGGGGGCTTTATGCCATGACCGGCTCACCGGATCTGCCCGCTCAGCCTTTGGCAGAGCGCCGCGCCAATAATAATCTTCAGGAGAAAAAAGCAGCTGATCTGATTGCGCAGGCTGAGGCACATCTGAAAAACACGCCGGATGACGGGCGGGGCTGGGCGATTTTGGCGCCGGTTTATTTGCGGCTTGGGCGCGTGGATGACGCGGTTAATGCCTATCGCAAGGCTTTGCAATTGCTTGGTGATGATACAGAACGCCTGATCGGCCTTGGGGAGGCGCTGATTGTGCAGGCGCAGGGCAGTGTTACAGAGGAAGCATTGCGGCTTTTTGAAAAAGCCGGCAAGCTTGATCCTGTCGATTTGCGCCCGCCGTTAATGCAGGCGCGTGCCTATATGCAGGCAGGTAAAGCCGATGCGGCAATTGCCGTGTTGCAGAAAATGCTTGATACTGCGCCTGAAAATGCACCATGGCGCGCCGATATTGCCCAGGCTATTACCAATATAAAGTCCACAGGCGGGGTTTCTGCGCCGGCGGGCAGTCTTGCTGCATCGCAGGCTCCGGTTGCACCTCGCGGTCCGACACAGGCCGATATTGAAGCCGCCGCACAGCTTGATGAACAGGGGCGCAAGGATATGATCCGCTCTATGGTGGATGGCCTTGCAGAAAAATTGCGTGAAAATCCATCGGATGCGGCAGGCTGGCAACGCTTGATCCGCGCTTATATGGTGATGGGAGAGCGTGAAAAAGCGCTTGATGCTTTGCGCAATGCTATAAAATCTTTACCGGAAGAAGATGCCAAAAGACTGCGGGAGACAGCCATGCAGTCTGGTCTTGATGTGAGCGGAGTTTTAAAATGACCCATAGTCAGCTTTCTGCACCAACATCTGCAAAATCTCAAATTTCTGGCATGATGCGGAGCCGCAAGCGTAAGCGTCTTATTTTGATCTCTGTGGCAATGGGGGTTCTGGCGCTTGCCGTGGCTTTGGTTCTGATCGCCTTCAGCCAGGATATCCGCTATTTCAGAACGCCGGATGATGTTACAGCGGAGGATATTGCTTCCGGCGCACGTTTCCGTCTTGGCGGGTTGGTTGAGGCCGGTTCAGTGGTGCGCGGCACTGATAAACATGTACGTTTTGCCGTAACAGATACGCTCAAACAGGTTACTGTTACCTATGAGGGTATTTTGCCTGATCTTTTTCGGGAGGGGCAGGGTGTTGTGGCGGAAGGCCGCTTTACACCCGATGGCGTGTTTGTTGCCGATAATGTGCTGGCAAAACATGATGAGAATTATATGCCCAAGGATGTTGCTGACAGCCTGAAGGAAAAGGGCGTCTGGGAAGGCAAATATTAATCCGTATTTTTACGGCATTCTGGCAGAAAACGGAAATATTTTAATATCTTATAATTAGCGGCCAGTGCAGCAGGAAAAAACAATGAGCGTTGAGATCGGACATTTCGCCCTTGTACTGGCATTGGCACTGGCGCTGGTGCAGTCGGTTTTGCCGGTCATTGGTGCAAGACGCAATGATATTCGTCTGATGAGTGTGGCTGAGCCTTGTGCAGCGGCCATATTTGCCTTGCTTTTGCTGGCTTCTGCCATGTTGGTGCATGCCTATATCGTTTCAGATTTTTCCGTACTCAATGTGGCGGAAAATTCACATTCCATGAAGCCGCTGCTCTATAAGATAACCGGCGTATGGGGCAATCATGAAGGCTCTATGCTGCTTTGGGTGCTTATTCTTGCTTTTTTCAGTGCTCTGGTTGCGGTTTTTGGTGGTAATCTGCCGCAAAGCCTGCGTGCCAATGTATTGGCCGTGCAGGCATGGATTGCCACGGCATTTTTAAGTTTCATCATTCTCACATCAAATCCGTTTATACGGCTTTTTCCCGCCCCTGTCGAAGGGCAGGATCTTAATCCTATCCTGCAGGATATCGGGCTGGCGGTGCATCCGCCGCTGCTTTATCTTGGCTATGTGGGCTTTTCTGTTTGTTTTTCTTTTGCTGTTGCGGCGCTGATTGACGGGCGTATTGATGCGGCATGGGCACGCTGGGTGCGGCCGTGGACTTTGACAGCATGGATTTTTCTCACCGGCGGCATTTCAATGGGCTCTTATTGGGCTTATTATGAACTGGGCTGGGGGGGCTGGTGGTTCTGGGATCCGGTGGAGAATGCTTCTTTCATGCCCTGGCTGATTGGTACGGCGCTTTTGCATTCGGCCATCGTGATGGAAAAGCGCGGCGCATTGAAAATCTGGACAATTCTTCTGGCGCTTCTTACCTTCTCCCTGTCGTTGCTTGGCACATTTCTTGTGCGTTCAGGTGTGCTGACATCTGTGCACAGTTTTGCCACCGATCCCGGGCGCGGTTTGTTTATTCTCGCCATTCTGGTGTTTTTTATTGGCGGCTCGCTGGCTTTGTTTGCCTTGCGTGCACAGGCCCTGACAACCGGCAGCCTGTTTCAGCCGGTTTCACGGGAGGGCACCTTGGTGCTCAATAACCTGCTTTTAAGTACAGCTACCGCGACTGTGTTGATCGGTACACTTTATCCTCTGCTTCTGGAGGCTTTGACCGGAGCAAAAATTTCTGTCGGCGCGCCATTTTTCAATATGACCTTCGGCCCTTTAATGATTCCGCTGCTGGCTGCGGTTCCCTTCGGCCCGCTTATGGCATGGAAGCGCGGCGATCTTTATGCCGTTGCCCAGCGTTTGATGTGGGCTTTTGCAGCATCGCTGATCGTGGCGGGCATGGTGTTGATGCTGATTGACCCGCGCGCGGTCTGGGCGGCAGCCGGTATCGGGCTGGCAGTCTGGGTTATTCTTGGCAGCCTGATGGATATTGTAACCAAGGCCGGATTTGGAAAAATTGAATTTTCGCGTGCGTTTCCGCGTCTGATCGGCCTGCCGCGCTCGGTATTTGGTACGGCTCTTGCACATGCAGGGCTTGGCATAACCCTGCTCGGCATTGTCTCTGTCACCAGTTTTGGCACAGAACAGGTTGTGACTATGCAGCCCGGGGATATTGTGCCGGTTTCAGGTTACAGCCTGCGTTATGACGGGCAGGCGCCGTTTAACGGCCCCAATTATACAGAGGATCAGGGCACATTCACCTTGCTGAATAAAGACGGCAAGCAAATCGGTTCGGTCATGGCCGCAAAACGCGTATATCCCGCACGTAATATGCCAACAACCGAGGCAGGTATTTTAACACGCGGTGTTAATCAATATTATATTGCACTGGGGGATACACTGGATAATGGAAAAACAGTCATCCGTATCTGGTGGAAGCCTTCTGTTACGCTGATCTGGCTTGGCACGCTTGCCATGATGTTTGGCGGTCTTTTGTCACTTCTGGATCGGCGTTTGCGTGTGGGCGCTCCGGCAAAAGCCAAAAAGACGGGCACTAAAAAACCGGCGGAACTGGCAAGGGGTGTATCGTTATGATGATTCAATGCCTTTTGCGCCCTGTTTTATCTCTTAGCCGCATATTGGTGCTTGCTGTTGCGGTGCTGGTAGCAGCACCTTTTACAACAATTGAGGCACTGGCGGTTAATCCGGATGAAGTGCTCAGTGATCCGGCCTTGGAAAAGCGTGCGCGCCATCTTTCTGCCGGTGTGCGCTGCATGGTCTGCCAGAACCAGTCGATTGATGATTCTGATGCGGATCTGGCGCGGGATTTGCGCCTTCTTGTGCGTGAAAGACTGGTGAAAGGTGATACGGATGACGAGGTGCTGGATTATCTGGTATCGCGTTATGGTGAATTTGTACTGTTGAAACCGCGTTTTGAGGCACGCACAATATTGCTGTGGAGCTTTCCGGTTCTGGTATTGCTGGGCGGTATCGCTATCATCTGGCTGTCAAGGCGCAAGGCTGTTTCTGCGCCATCGCATCTTGTTCCTCTGACAGAGGAAGAAAAGCAGCATTTGCAAAATTTGCTGGACGGCAAGTAAACTTTATTTTGCGCGTGGCTTGCGCAACCTTACCAAAAATTCATGTTTTAGAAATTTTCCGGTAATGTTCAATGAATTATCTCTTGTTCGGAACAGTTGATAAGCTGGCCGGACGGTTTTGATGAAAACAGGAATCACCGGCACCGCTCCAATTTTTGTTTTGTCGCATTGTCCGGACGCAATATGGTCACACATTCTTGCTGGAAATGCTTGACAGGTAACCTGCCTTTTCAGGAGATATTGAATGTTTGAAAATAAACTATCTTCAAAACGTGGTCTTATCCGCATTTTTATGTCCTGCGCATTGGCGGGAACAATTTTGGCCGCAGGCCCCGTGGCATCTTTAACTGCAGCCCATGCTGCGCCGGTGAGTGTTACGGCGCCGGCACAACCCGGCTTTGCTGAATTGGTAGAGAAGGTTCGTCCGGCTGTTGTCAGCGTGCGGGTAAAGAGCAATGTGCAAAATGCGCGTAATGATCGCCTGCAGATGTTTGGTGAAGGGTTTGACCAGTTGCCGGATGGCCACCCGCTGAAGCGGTTTTTCAAGGAATTTGGCAGTCCTTTCGGTCCTGATGGTGAAAAAGCGCGGCCGAACAAGCGCCAGAAACGCGGTGATCGCGGCCATGCCCGTCCGTTTGCGCAGGGCTCTGGTTTTTTCATTTCTGAAGATGGCTATCTGGTTACCAATAACCATGTTGTAGCCGATGGCGATGCTTTTTCCGTTGTGCTGGATGATGGTACAGAGCTTGATGCCAGATTGATCGGCAAGGATCCCCGCACGGATCTGGCTGTGCTGAAAGTGGATGCCAAGCGCAAATTCACCTATGTTGCTTTTGATGATGATGAGAACAATGTCAAGGTGGGCGACTGGGTTGTAGCTGTCGGTAATCCGTTTGGCCTTGGCGGCACTGTAACCGCCGGTATTGTTTCTGCCCGTGGCCGTGATATCGGCGCCGGCCCTTATGATGATTTTCTGCAGATTGATGCGGCAGTAAACAAGGGCAATTCCGGCGGCCCTGCCTTTGATCTTTCCGGCAAAGTGGTTGGCATTAATACGGCAATTTTCTCGCCCTCCGGTGGCAGTGTTGGTATTGCTTTTGCCATTCCCGCATCAACAGCCAGCAAGGTTGTGGATCAGCTGATCAAGAAGGGAACAGTGGAGCGCGGCTGGATCGGCGTGCAGATACAGCCTGTTACCAAGGAGATTGCAGAATCTGTCGGCCTGTCTGAAGATAAAGGTGCAATTGTTGCGGAACCGCAGGCTGATGGCCCTGCCGCCAAGGCAGGCATTGTTGCCGGTGATGTGATCACAGCCGTTAATGATGAGCCTGTAAAGGATTCACGCGATCTGGCGCGTAAGATTGCCGCGATTAATCCGGGTGAGAAGGCAAATCTTACAATCTGGCGCAAGGGCAAGGCTCAAACTGTCAGCGTTGATATTAAAGCCTATCCGGATGATCAGAAACAGGGCGGCAAGAGCGCCTCTTCCTCAACGCAACAGGGTGAGGAAAGCCTTGATGATTATGGCTTGACAGTCACACCTGATGAAAGCGGCAAAGGTGTTGTGGTAACAGATGTTGATCCGGACAGTGATGCGGCTGATAAGGGCATCCGCGCGGGTGATACGATTATCACAGTTAATAATAAGGAAGTAAAATCTGCCTCTGATGTAAATGCTGCAATTAATGATGCAGTGAAAAGCGGCCGCAAGGCTGTGCTGATGCAGGTGCAGAGCAATGGCCAGAACCGCTTTGTTGCCCTGCCGGTTGATCAGGGCTGATAGGGCACTGAAAAGGCGATAAAACATAAAAAGGCGGGGCTTGCAGGTTCCGCCTTTTTAATCATGATGCGGTTGAAAAAAGCCGCATGTGCCACAATGTGGCATAATGCAGGTGCTGACAGGTTTGCGGATAAGAGGATAAAGCGGCTATGCGCATTCTTATTATTGAAGATGACCGTGAAGCGGCGCGTTATCTGGAAAAAGCCTTTGCTGAAGCCGGACATATTGCCGATATTGCCGGTGATGGTGAAACCGGCTTTGCGCTGGCAGAAAGCAATAATTATGATGTGCTCATTATTGACCGCATGCTGCCAAGGCGCGACGGGCTTTCGGTTATAGCCGGTTTGCGTGCACAGGGGCTGACCACGCCGGCACTCATTCTTTCAGCTCTTGGTCAGGTGGATGACCGTGTAACGGGTTTGCGCGCTGGCGGTGATGATTATCTGACCAAGCCTTATGCTTTCTCCGAGCTTCTGGCACGGGTTGAGGTGTTGCAGCGCCGTGTCAGCCCCAAAGAGGCGGATACGGTTTATCGTGTTGGTGATCTGGAGCTTGATCGCTTGTCTCATACGGCGCGGCGCGGAACCAAGGATATCAATCTGCAGCCGCGTGAATTTCGCCTGTTGGAATATCTGATGCGCCATGCCGGACAGGTGGTTACCCGCACCATGCTGCTGGAAAATGTGTGGGATTATCATTTTGATCCGCAAACCAATGTGATTGATGTGCATATTTCCCGTTTACGGGCAAAAATCGAAAAAGATTTTGATGAGCCGTTGCTTCATACAGTGCGCGGTGCCGGCTATATGCTCAAAGCCGGTGCACCTGCAGGCAAAAGCAAAACAGCGGAAATATTCTGATGAGCAGGCTTGGCGCATTGTTGCGCACAACAGCTTTCCGGTTATCGGTGCTTTATCTTTTGTTGTTTTTGCTCAGTGCTATGGCATTGTTTTTTTATATGACCAATTTGTCGGTCAATTTTTTAACGGCGCAAACCCAAAAGGCATTACTGGACGAGGTTACCAATATTACCGGCGCTTATGAGCGCGGCGGCATACCGACACTGGTGCGCAGTATTGACCGGCGCTCACGCCAGCCCGGTGCGTTTCTTTATCTTATTACCGATTCTGCTGGCCGGATTCTTGCCGGCAATGTCGAGAGCCTTGAACCCGGCGTATTGGATAATAGCGGCATGTCTGAACGCCCTTTTTCCTATATGCGCTATGGCGAGCAGAATAATGCACGCAAACATAAGGCGATTGCCATTGTGCTTGCCATGCCAAACGGCATGCGTGTGCTGGTCGGCCGTGATCTGGGGGAGCCAGAACTATTTCGGGATATTATGCGCCGCGCTTTGGTGCTGGCGCTTGGCATTATGGCGGCAGGGGCATTTCTTATCTGGTATTTTGTTGGCCGCCGCGCCTTGCTGCGCCTCAAGCAGCTTTCCACATCATCACAGCGCATTATGGCAGGGGATTTGGGCGAGCGCCTTCCTGTCAGCGGATCCGGCGATGAATTTGACCGGTTGTCGTTAAATCTCAATGCCATGCTGGGGCGCATTGAGGAGCTGAATGACGGGCTGAAACATGTGTCTGATAATATTGCCCATGATCTGAAAACCCCGCTGACGCGCTTGCGTAATAAAGCAGAAGCCACCTTGTCCGGCGTTGGTGAAAGCGCCGAATATCGCGCGGCATTGGAGGATATTATTGCTGAATCTGATCAGCTTATCCGTACATTCAACGCTATTTTGATGATCTCGCGGCTGGAGGCGGGCTATTCTTCAGAAACAATGGAAATATTGCCGGTTCAACCGGTTTTGCAGGATGTGTGCGAGCTTTATGAACCCGTGGCGGAAGATGCCGGCCTGCGTCTGATTACTGAAATGGATGAGGATATCAGCCTGCGGATCAATCGCGAATTATTGGGGCAGACAATCTCAAACCTGATTGATAATGCGATTAAATATGCACAGCCGGATGAAAATAACAGTGGCAATGGCACTTTGCCGGCCATCACAATTGCCATGAAACGCGCTGGCAATCAGGTGCTGATCAGCGTGGCCGATCAGGGAACAGGCATTCCGGAAGATATGCGTGAGCAGGCAACCGAGCGTTTTGTCCGTTTGGAGGAAAGCCGCACCCGCCCCGGTTCCGGCCTTGGCCTCAGCCTTGTAAAGGCAGTGATGAAACTGCATGGCGGCAGCCTTAAACTGGAAGATAATCAACCGGGCTTGCGTGTTGTGCTTGCTTTTCCTGTGCCGGATGAGACAAAACAATAAATTATAAAATATTCTGGGATGGAAAAGCCTATGACCGGTTGCCTGTTTTTTGACTGCTCCCTGAAATCCTTAACAGTACCGGATCCGCAACAGGCTAAAACCTATCTGCAAAATCTAAAAAATGCCGCTGAAGAACAGGGCTGCAGCGGGCTTGCGGATTATTTGCAAAATACGGATGAAACCGGCTTTCTTGCGGCAGTGCTGGATTGCTCATCCTTTATCCGTGAAACTGTTGAGCGCCATCCGCAGATTTTGGAAAATCTTTTTGCCGCGCCGCTTGCAGAATGGTTGCAAAAACTCAATGCGCAAGCACTGGCTGCAGGTCAATCGCCGGATATGACAGAAAGCCTGCTGATGGCTGAATTGCGCTGTATAAAACGGCACGCGCATGTGCTGATCGCGCTGGAAGATCTGGCAGGGCTGAGCGATACGGTTAAAACCACGAGACGTTTGAGTGATCTGGCAGAGAGCTGTCTGCACGCAACGGTGCAATTTTTACTTTTGGAAAGTGATGCCAGAGGCAAGCTGGCTTTGCCCGACAGAGCTGATCCGGAAAAGCAAAGCGGCTTCATTGTGCTAGGCATGGGTAAATTTGGCGCCAGAGAGCTGAACTATTCTTCCGATATTGATCTGATTATTTTTATTGATAGCCAGCGGCCGGCCATTACCGATCCTTATGAATGTGTGGATCTTTTTTCGCGGATAGTGCGGCGGCTGGTAAAAATTATGCAAGACAGAACCGCAGATGGCTATGTATTTCGTGTGGATTTGCGGCTGCGGCCTGATCCCGGGGCAACACCGCTGGCTATACCGGTTAGCGCTGCCCTGCATTATTATGAAGGGCGTGGCCAGAACTGGGAACGTGCGGCGATGATCAAAGCGCGGCCTGTGGCAGGTGATTTGGCCGCGGGAGAGCAGTTTTTAAAAGAGCTTGCGCCCTATGTCTGGCGCAAATATCTCGATTATGCCGCAATTGCCGATATTCATTCAATCAAGCGGCAGATACATGCCCATCGCGGACATGGTGATATTGCTGTACGCGGGCATAATGTAAAACTAGGCCGCGGCGGTATTCGTGAAATAGAGTTTTTTGTGCAGACACAGCAATTAATTGCTGGCGGGCGCTTTCCTGAATTGCGCGGCGCGCAAACTCTGGCCATGCTGGAGCGGCTTTGCGAGCGGGGCTGGGTTGGCGAAAATGCGCGGGATCAGCTAAGCCGCAATTACCGTTATCTGCGCGATATTGAGCACCGTATTCAGATGATGGCGGATGAGCAGACCCATATCCTGCCCGAGGATGATGAGGGGTTTACCCGCATCGCCTGCATGATGGGCTATCAGGATAATGAGAGCTTTACAGAGGATTTTCTCAATGTTTTGCGTAATGTTGAAAAACATTATGCCGCTTTGTTTGAACAGGCGCCGGAACTTGGCAGCGGCGGCGGCAATCTTGTGTTTACCGGTGAGACGGATGATCCGGATACGCTGCAGACTTTGTCGCAACTTGGTTTTGAGCGTCCGGGCGATATTTGCCGGATTATCCGCACATGGCATTTTGGCCGCTATCGCGCCACCCAAACCGCCGAGGCGCGTGAACGCCTGACCGAGCTGACGCCGGCATTGTTGAACGCTTTTGCTGCAACCGAGCGGGCCGATGACACTTTGCTGCGCTTTGACCGTTTTTTGCAAGGACTGCCATCTGGTATCCAACTTTTCAGCCTGCTGCAATCCAATCCGCCATTGCTTGATCTTTTGGTGCTGGTGATGAGTGCCGCACCGCGCCTTGCTGAAATTATCACCCGCAAGCCGCATGTGTTTGACGGTATGCTCGATCCGCGGATTTTTTCGGAACTGCCAACCCGTATTTATCTTGAAGAGCGGCTGGACACATTTCTTAACCTTGAAGAGCCTTATGAAGAAACACTGGACAGGTTGCGGATTTTTGCAGATGAGCAGCGTTTTCTTATCGGCATCCGCCTGCTAACCGGTGCCATTGATGGCGTGCGGGCAGGGCGGGCTTTTTCTGATCTTGCCGATTTGATGATAGACAGGGCCCTCAACGCAGTGATCCGCGAATTTTCTGTGCGTCATGGTTCGGTTGCCGGCGGGCGTATTGCCGTGCTTGCTATGGGCAAACTTGGCAGCCGCGAGCTAACAGCCGGTTCGGATGTGGATATTATCCTGCTTTATGATCATGATCCGGAGGCTGAATATTCCGATGGTGAAAAACAGCTTGCCGCCTCGCAATATTATATCCGCCTCACGCAGCGCCTGATTGCGGCCTTGTCTGCACCAATGGCTGAAGGCGTGCTTTATGATGTGGATATGCGATTACGCCCAAGCGGTAATAAGGGGCCGGTTGCCACGCATATTGAGGCTTTTGGCAAATATCAGCGCAATGAGGCCTGGGCGTGGGAACATATGGCATTAACCCGCGCCCGCGCGGTTGCCGGTGAACCGTCTTTTATCAATGTGATTGAAAAAGAGATTGATGAAATTCTGACCATGCCCTCAGAGGTTGAAAAGACCGCGAAGGAAATGCGGGATATGCGCAAACTGATCGCCGCTGAAAAACCGCCGCGGGATAACTGGGATTTGAAATTGCGTGCCGGCGGGCTGATTGATCTGGAATTTATTGCGCAATTTGCTGTGCTGACAGGGCAGGTGGCAACAGAGGGGCGCAAAACCTCGACAGAGGCCAATCTGCATCAATTAAAAACCGGTTTTGCCACGCCGGTGCAGGCGGAGGAACTGGCCGCCGCCCATCATTTTTACAGCAATATGACGCAGATTATCCGCCTGTGTGTGGATGATGATACAAAACGGGAGGATTATCTGCCCGGCTTGCTTGATCTTCTGTGCCGCGCTGCTGAATTGCCGGATATTGCCCATGTGGAGCATCAGTTTGATCAAACGGCAGATATGGTGGCTGCAACTTTCAGGCAATTGCTGTAACGGAACAATCCGGTGGCGTCCGGTCAGTTTTGCAAAAAAAATCAGGCAGCCGCATCCGTTGCTGCCTTTGCAATATTTGGCTGCACCTTGCGGTCTGGAATGCGAACGGAAACAATCGTGCCGACACCTTCTGTCGAGCAGATGCGCAATGCACCATTATGCAGCTCTGCAAGGGAGCGTGAAATAGCCAGACCAAGGCCGGAACCGGTATGGGTTTTGGTAAACTGGTTTTCCACCTGTTCAAACGGATGGCCGAGTTTTTTCAGCGCATCACGCGGAATGCCGCAACCTGTATCTTTGATGGTCAGGATCAGCGCCTTGTTGATCTTGCGGGCCCGCACCAGAATGCGGCCGCCATCACTGGTGAATTTGACGGCATTGGACAGGAGATTGATCAGCACCTGTTTGATAGCGCGGCGGTCGGCATTGGCGGTAATTGTATCGGCAATACTGGTTTCAACCGCAATATGTTTTTGTTCAGCCTGCAGCGAGACCACACGCACGGTTTCCTCAATCAGCGGGCAGAGATCAATCTCTTCTCGGTCGAGGGAGAAATGTCCGGCTTCGATCTTTGACATATCCAGAATATCATTGATCACATTGAGCAGATAATTGCCGCTGGTATGAATATCATGAATATATTCTTCATAGCGGTCAGAACCAAGCGGGCCGAATGTGCCGGCCGCAATCATTTCTGAAAAGCCGATAATGGCATTAAGCGGCGTGCGCAACTCATGGGACATATTGGCAAGAAATTCAGATTTGGCACGGTTTGCGCTTTCAGCCCGTTCTTTTTCCGCGGCATATTTGGCAGCCAGTTCCGACAATTCACGCACGCGCTCTTTTTCCGCCTTGCGGGCAAGGCTCAGATCCTGAATGGTAGCCATCAGACGGCGCTCGCTATCCACAAGGCGTTCCTGATGCAGTTTCAGCTGGGTAATATCGGTGCCCACCGATACCAGGCCGCCATCCTGTGTGCGCCGCTCATTCACCTGCAGCCAGCGGCCATCGCCAAGCTGACGCTCAAAGGTCTGCGCCCCGCTGCGGTCATTCTCATTGGCCATACGGCGCTCAAAAGCGGCAGGGCGCAATAGCGGCTGAATATCCTCTCGGGTAACGCCGGCTTTAAGGGCGGTGGCCGGCAGACCGGCATATTCATTATATTTGCCGTTAGACATAACCAGACGGTTATCGGCATCCCAGAGCACAAAAGCCTCAGAAATACTTTCAATCGCCTCACGAATGCGCAGATCTGCCTCGGCGGTTGCCTGCGCAAAGCGGTGTTGTTCGCTCACGTCAAAGGCAATGCCTACCAGATGCACATCCCCCTCGCGGGCAATCTCTGCACGCACACGCATCCATACCCAGGTGCCGTCAGCATGGCGCATGCGCAGAACTTTATCAACCTGACGCAATTCACCCGACATGACCTGCGTGGCGATTTCATAAAGGTCACCATCCACCGGATTGACAATGGCGGCCACATCACCAAAGGACAGAACACTGTCCACTGCCTGATAGCCGAGCATTTCATACATTGAGCGTGACCAGTACATGCGGCCGCGCGCCATGTCCCAATCCCATAATCCGCAGCGCCCGCGTGCCAGCGCAAGATCAATGCGCTTTTGAATTTGATGCGAAAAATCATCAGCATCGCGTGCCCGCGCGGCCTGGCTGAAATAGGCATAAAGAATGGCAAGCAGCACGCCTGCCGTAGCTGCAAACAGCGTGATATTGAGCGACAAAATCTGCCGCCATTCTTTGTAAATATTTTTTTCACTGCTGAAAGCCAGCACAGACAGGGCGCCGCTGCCAGCTGAGCGCAGATTTTGCGGCTTTATTTTTTCCAGCGCGGCCAAAGCAGGTTCATTGCGATATTTGACAGGCTGCACACCAGCCCGTTCACCAAACATAAAGAGCGGCTGCGCTTCACTCAGTAATATATCTGCCTTGATACCCAGCAGCTGGCGCGGGGAGAGCGCGGCGATGATTTTAGCATTTTCATCCAGCACCGCCACTTCAAGATCAGGGCTGATCATGCCGCCGGCACGCAGATCAACCAGAAGATTTTGAATATCGCTGTAATCTTCATTTTGCGGTGCGCTGATTTGCAGTTGCTTTTCAAGTTTTTCAGCCGTGTGCGCGGCAGTGAGCGCCAGCGTCAGGCGTGCTTCTGTTTCAATTGCCGCCCGCTGATTAAAGAGCGACATCATACGCGCACCGGCGAGGATAACCAGAAAAGCAATAATAAGAACGGGAATAATACGACGCAGAACCGGCTCAAGCGACAGGAGCTTGCGATAGGCAGGGCCCGACAACAGATAGACATAGCCGGAAAGCTTTAAACGCCTGCCTCGTCTTTCTGAGGTGTAACGGACACCATTCGGCGCGCGATACGCGTCGGTATTTGCCATCCTGCGGCCCTCATCTGCGTGGTTGCTTTGAAGTGATTCGGCATCGTGAATCCGAATAACCCTAATGAATCAAATGTGATTCGCCCTGTCCAGTGCTTTTCATTAATTATTAATAAAAAATCACCACCGATTCGAAACTGATTCGATCAGCGTATGGAGATGATATTTTTCAGCGCAAAATGCACCGGCAATAGCATGGCTTTGATATGATTCAACAAACATGCCTTTGCCGGTTTTATAATTTGAGAAAAATGTGTTCTTTTTTAGAGCATTATGACCAGATCTGTTCCCGGTAAAAATTTCAGGCCAGCATCCGTTCGGTTATATCCCGCACATCGGTTGAGAGATTTTCCGTACGGGAAATCATATCCAGGGCTGATTTGATATGTGCTCTGCGTATAGGTTCCAGTGTTTTCCATGAGCGCAGACTGGTGAGCAGGCGTGCGGCAAGTTGCGGGTTGTGCTTGTCGATTTGCACAATGAGGGCGCTGAAAAACGCATAGCTTTTGCCATCTGCACGGTTGAAGCCCGCCGGATTGCCGGAAGAAAAATTGCCAAGCAGCGCACGGCAGCGGTTGGGATTATCAAGAGAAAATAACGGATGCTGCATCAGCTGTTGCACGGTTTCCAGCGTGTCTGCTGCCGGGCGTCGTGCCTGCACGGCAAACCATTTATCCATCACCAATGGTACAGAGCGATAATCATGCTCAAATTGCGCCAGTGCCGCAACGGCTTTTTCATGCGCTGCAAAATGATGGACAAGTATGGTGAGCGCGGCCAGCTTATCGGTCATATTATTGGCCGTTGCAAACTGGTTGTAAACACGATCCGGCGCCGCATCAGAAAAGGCGAGATAGCCGAGCAGGGCAGATTTCAGCGCACGTTTGCCGGCGCCTGCCGCATCAGGAGTAAAGGGCTGATCATCCTGCAGGGCATCATAAATACGGGCAAAAAGTGCTGCATTGGCATCAGCTATCGCGGCGCTTAATGCCTTGCGGCTGGCATGGATAAGATCAGGATCAATATTGCTGCCGATCTCGCGGGCAATATCCGCCTCATCAGGCAGGCTCAGGCACAGCGCCTGAAATGCGTGATCGAGTGTTTCATCCTGCACAAGCTCAGCCAGCAATTGCGCCAGAACCGGCGGTATGGAGAGCGGCTGCTGCCTGTGCATAAGACCGGCATTTTCAATAATGGTTCTGCTTAACAGGCGGGTGATTGCCTGCCAGCGGCCAAAGGCATCACTATCATGGCGGGCGAGAAAGAATTGCTCCTCATCATCCGATGGCTGATTAAGAAGTACCGGCGCGGAAAAACCACGCAACAGGGATAAGACCGGCTTTTCAGTAATATTGTGCAATGTCCAGCTTTGTGAGGCTTCATGCAGATGCAACACATCCTCCTGAAGATCCGCATTATTCTGCCCGGTCAGTGCCATATCCTTGCCATCTGCGCCAATCAATGCAAATTTTATCGGAATATGCATGGGCTGTTTGTGGCTTTGGCCAGGAGTCGGTTCGGTTTTTTGCTCCAGTGTCAGACGCAGGGTTTTGGTGGCGGCGTTATAATCCGAATAAGCTGTTACAAGCGGCGTGCCCGCCTGATCATACCAGCGCGAAAATTGCGCCAGTGAGCGGCCGGATACATCTTCAAAAACCTTGATAAAATCCTCAATTGTCGCGGCTAGCCCGTCATGACGGGTGAAATAGAGATCCAGCCCTTTATAAAACAGATCATCCCCGAGAATAATCCGCAGCATGCGGATCAGCTCGCTGCCTTTTTCATAAACGGTTGCAGTGTAGAAATTATTGATCTCGCGATATTCCCGCGGCCGCACCGGATGCGCCAGAGGGCCGGCATCTTCAGGAAATTGCTGGGCTTTAAGTGTTTTAACCTCATCAATTCGCTGTACTGCGCGCGAGCGCATATCGCTGGAAAATTCATGATCACGATAGACTGTCAGCCCCTCTTTGAGGCAGAGTTGGAACCAGTCGCGGCAGGTTATGCGGTTGCCTGTCCAGTTATGGAAATATTCATGGGCAATCACCGCCTCAATACCGGCATAATCACTATCCGTGGCAGTTTGCGGATCAGCCAGCACATATTTATCGTTGAAAATATTCAGGCCTTTATTTTCCATCGCCCCCATATTGAAATCGGACACAGCGACAATGTTGAAAACATCAAGGTCATATTCACGGCCATAGACATCTTCATCCCAGTGCATGGCGCGTTTCAATGCGTCCATGGCATAAGCAGCGCGGTTTTCATTGCCGTGTTCCACATAAATATTCAGCGCAACCTGTTTGCCGGAACAGGTGGTAAACTGATCACTTATCACGCCGAGCGATCCTGCCACCAGCGCAAACAAATAAGAGGGTTTGGGGTGCGGATCATGCCACAGGGCAAAATGACGGCCGTTTTCCAGATCACCGGATGATACAAGATTGCCGTTTGAAAGCAGAACAGGAGCCGCCTGTTTGCAAGCCTCAAGGCGCACAGTATAAACAGAGAGAATGTCCGGCCGGTCAAGAAAATAGGTGATCCGGCGAAAACCTTCCGCTTCACATTGCGTGGTGTAAATATTGCTGGAGCGATAAAGCCCCATCAATTGCCGGTTTGTTGTGGGGTTGATTGCGGTAACAATTTCCAGCGTAAAATTGTCATCCTGCGGGAGATTGCGGATTGTCAGCAAATCCGGCGTTACTTCAAAATCAGTGGCCGGCTGCCCGTTGATTTTCAGTTTTTTCAGGGTAAGTTCATCACCATCCAGGATAAGCGGGGCATGCATATCCGCAGTGCTGCGCCGCTCAATGGCAAGTTTTGCTTCAACCACGGTCTCGCTTGGTTCCAGCGTAAAATTCAGCTCGGTCTTGCGGATAAGATAATCGGACGGGCGGTAATTTTCGAGACGAAAAATATGGCCTGTATCGCTGCGCATGGCTGCTCCTGAAATTATGCTGGAAATGCCGGAATAAATTTTCTTAAAACCGGCAGACGGTGTTTTAATCCAAATAGCGGTCAAAACATAAAAGCATTTGCCGGATAAGTAAAACCGGACAAACTTGTATAAAATCGCTTTTTTGCACTCAGATGTGCATTATTTGAATCAATTTATACGAGAAAATGGCTAATGCGCTGAAATCACTTGTATTTTATAAAAATAATTTTTTATTTTAGTACAAATAAATGCTTTTAGCCTGTAGCAGCTTCACAGGATATTTCTCTTTCATTAACTGTTTGAAATATAATTAAAAAAATATGGCTATAGAAAATTGATTTTCAATTGTATGCTGCGGTCAGGAAAAAGAATTTGCCTTATTTAAAAGGCAGTTAAGGAATCCCGCCGTGAATGCTCCTGAGCGCACTCTGCCGCAGGCTGTCAGCGCCGCTGCCTCAAGTGATCAGCGCCCTTTGCTTGGTATCACCTGTAAGGTGATCTCCGTTGTTGTTTTCGTAATAATGTCTACCTTGTTAAAGGCTGCAGAGGGGATACCCTCCGGCGAGCTGGTCTTTTTCCGCTCATTTTTCGCGATTTTTCCGATTGTCATTTATATGAGTTTCACGCGTCAGCTAAGCGTTGCCTTGCAGACATCCGATATTTTCGGCCATATCTGGCGTGGTGTGGTTGGCGTTTTGTCGATGATGTGCGGTTTTTATGCGCTCACATTATTACCGTTGCCCGAGAGTATTGCCATCAATTATGCATCACCATTGATGATCGTGGTATTGAGTGCAATTTTTCTTAAAGAACAGGTGCGTATTTATCGCTGGACAGCGGTTCTGGTTGGTTTCGCAGGGGTGCTGATCATTGTATGGCCGCGGCTCAGCCTGTTTTCCCATGGCGGTTTCAGTCAGGCAGAGGCAATGGGCGCGCTTTTTGCCCTGTCCGGCGCATTGCTCTCGGCTGTGGCGATGATGCTGGTGCGCAAGCTGGTCAAACATGAGCGCACGCCAACCATTGTGATGTATTTCACGCTGACCTCAACGGTGATTGCATTGGCAACATTGCCTTTTGGCTGGGTTGTGCCGGAACTATGGCAACTGGCCTTGCTGATTGCAGCAGGTTTTGCCGGCGGCATTGCACAGATTTTTTTGACTGAATGCTACCGCCATGCGGAAATGTCTACCATTGCGCCATTTGAATATACATCCATGCTGCTGGGGCTTGGTATCGGCTATGTGGTGTTTGGCGATGTGCCGACTGTGCAAATGCTGCTTGGCAGTGCCATTGTGATCGGCGCTGGTGTTTTCATCATTTACCGTGAACAGAAATTATATGGCAGGAAACAGGCTAAAAAACTGATCAAGCATTAGGGTTTCACATTATAACCCTGTGTCAGCGGTTGCTTTTGTTTCTGCGTTTTCTTCTTCCGGCATATCGCTGCGCGGATCCATCTGGTAACTTTCCGGCGTATTGATATTTTTGGTGGCCTGATATTTGAATTCGGTTTTAAGATCGCTGATGGCAGGGCGCTCGCGCAGGCTGATGCGCCACAGGGCGTGCAGGCCGTAGGCGGCAAAACAGGCAAGCAAGGTGAGCGGCATGCCTTGTTTGCCAAAATTTTCCATCATATGTGCGGCCAATTGCGGGCCGATAATATTGCCGACGCCATAAACAATCAGCAGGCCGCCGGAGATTTTTACAAATTCATTGGCTTCAGCATAATCATTGGCATGGGCAACATTGAGGCTGTAAATCGGGAACAGTACGGCTCCCATAAGAAAAATCACAATATATCCGCTCAAACCCTCAGCGGGCGAGAGCATCAGCAACACCGCAGAAAGCACCACGCCGATTATGCCGCTGAGCACCATAATATAGCGCCGGTCAACAAAATCAGAAGCGCGCCCCAGCGGATATTGAAAAATTGCCCCGCCAATCATGGCTGTTACCAGCATGGTGGCAATGCTTAAATTGTTGAGCCCGTTCATCTGGCCGTAAACCGGTGCAAGAATATTCCACGAACCGGAAATCAGCCCGGCAATCAGTGAGCCGATAACAGCTGCAGGCGAGCGCCGGTAAAGCCCTTTAATATCAAGTGATACCTGAGTCAGCGGCTTTGGGGATTCCGCCCGTGACAAGGCTGTTGGTATCAGCGCGAAACTGTATATCAGCGTGCAGAGAATGAATAATGTCTGTGTTGAGGGGTCACCGAAAGGCAGGATATATTGTCCGGCCATGGTGCCGATCATGGTGGTGATCATATAGATCGAAAAGATCATGCCGCGGCTTTCATTGGTGACGCGCTCATTGAGCCAGCTTTCCACCACCATATAACCGCCGGCGAGAGAAAAACCTGCAAGGCAGCGAAAAGCCATCCATGCATAGGCATTAATGATCAGGGAATGCAGCAAAAGTGACATGCCAAGAATAGTGAGCAGCACGGCAAAAACACGCACATGCCCGACATTGCGCACAAAGATCGGCACCACCAGACAACCGGCTGTGAAGGCGAGGGAATAAAAAGTACCCATCCAGCCGATAGTGATGGTTGACCAGCCTTCCATACTGGCGCGAATAGGCAGCAAAAGCCCCGCAAGCCCGCCCGCCATAAGCATAAGAAGCGTGCTGAAAAGAAGCGCTGTAACAGGCAGTAACTGAGCTGGCATGGAATTATCCGGACACAGGCATAAACCGCCATTTGCGGCGTTTACGGAGCTAATCTGATCAACGACGCTTTATTGTAAAAAACAATGCAGGGATACTGGCTTTTCAGTCTGCCGGCATAATATTTTATTACACAAACTTATATGACGGCCATATATGGCGGAATTGTCATGGCTGCGGATATTATTATGCAAATTTTTATTGTGTAATGGGTGTTTATGGCCGTCATGCCGCAGCAATAAGGCGCATCAGACGGCAATATTTTCCAGCTTTAATTTTACCATCAGCCAGTCTTCCCATGCAAAGCGTTTCTGCGCAGGGGTGCGCAGCAGATAATCAGGGTGCAGGCTGGGCATCAGGGCAATTTTTGTGCCGCTTGCAGTTTGGTAAGCGCGCCATTTGCCGCGCAATTTATAAATCGGCTCGCGCAAGCCCGTCAGTGCCTTGGTTGCAGGGTCGCCAAGCACCACTATGATTTGAGGGGCAACAAGTTCAATCTGCCGTTCAAGAAACGGGCGGCACAGCGCCTGTTCCAGCGGCGTGGCAGAGCGGTTGCCGGGCGGGCGCCAGGGCAGCATATTGGCAAGATAGGCTTTATCGCGTGACAAATTGATGGCCGCGAGAATTTGATTAAGCATATGCCCTGCTGCCCCGGAAAATGGCACGCCTTCCAGATCATCATCGCGCCCCGGTGTGTCGCCGATTATCATTAATTGCGCATCCGCCGCACCATCGGAAAAGCAGATATTCTTGGCAGTCATCTTCAGGCGGCAACCGTCAAATCCGGCCATGGCTTGCTGCAATTGATCAAGATTTGTTGCGGTCATGGCCAGTTGCCGTGCCTGTTCCAGCAAAATTTCCGGCGCAATAACAGCCTGTGCAGCAACGGCTTTTGTTTGGGGCGCCGGTTGTTTTGGCTCTCCGGATAAAGATGCATGATTGCCTTGCGGAGCTGCAATCTTGCCGGCCTGTAACTGATGCCGTATGTTTGCATCTGCACTTTTGGCTGCGTTTTTTTGTGCGGCCGTGTTAA
This sequence comes from Pseudochrobactrum albidum, assembly GCF_051851455.1. Classification (NCBI taxonomy): domain Bacteria; kingdom Pseudomonadati; phylum Pseudomonadota; class Alphaproteobacteria; order Hyphomicrobiales; family Brucellaceae; genus Pseudochrobactrum; species Pseudochrobactrum albidum. The sequence continues at coordinate 11,320 of NZ_JBPVTR010000024.1, read as the reverse complement.
GATTTGGTGCGGAATTCTGCGCTTCTGCAAAACGGTCAATCGCTGTATCTGCCAATGCGCAATCAACGCCTGCCTCCGCATAAAAGCGAATCAGGTCTTCCCAATTGGCAAAATGTGCAGTGTCTGACACGCGGGTTTTCCGGTTTTTAAGAGTGGCAAGGCTTGTTTTATATGTGAGGTCGCAAATTGGCGCGGCTTTGGCAAGGCTTTTCCGGAGGCTTTACGCCTTGCTTGTTCAAAAATGATTTACGTTGACGTTTACGTAAGTTTTATTGCATGGTGTTGATGAACAATCGCTAACCTGTATGCCGGTTTCGGACAATAGGACGCATATGCACTGTGTTACAACTCTGTATCAGAGTACACGTGATAAGCGCGGTTTCGGGATCAGGTGTACCGGTTTTATAGGTAACTGCGTTAAACCAAGGGACAGGGCGGTTTTGTAATAAGACTGTCCGGCTAAGTGGGAACAAGATGCTACGGAGGCATGCATGAGCGACGTACACGAACTCCCGGAACGTGAGAGCATGGAGTTCGACGTTGTGATCGTCGGCGCCGGTCCGGCCGGCCTTGCTGCGGCGATCCGCTTTAAACAAATTAATCCTGAATTATCTGTTGTGGTGCTGGAAAAGGGCGGCGAGGTTGGCGCGCATATTCTTTCCGGCGCGGTTGTTGATCCTGTGGGGATCGACAAGCTGCTGCCGGATTGGCGCAAGGAAAGCGACCATCCGTTCAAGACCCCTGTGACTGATGACCGGTTTTTGGTGCTGGGCCCTGCGGGGTCGGTGCGTTTGCCAAATTTTGCAATGCCGCCATTGATGAACAATCACGGCAATTACATTGTATCGCTTGGCAATGTTGCCCGCTGGCTTGCAGGCCATGCTGAAAATCTTGGTGTGGAAATTTATCCGGGCTTTGCTGCGGCTGAAGTGCTCTATAATGATTCCGGTGCGGTTATTGGTGTTGCAACCGGTGATATGGGCGTTGAACGCGATGGTAAGCCCGGGCCGAATTTTACCCGCGGCATGGAACTGCACGGCAAATATGTGTTGTTTGCAGAAGGTGCGCGCGGTTCGCTTTCCAAGCAGGTAATTGCAAAATACAAGCTGGATGAGGGGCGTGAACCTGCCAAATTCGGCATCGGGTTGAAGGAGCTTTGGCAGATTGATCCGGCCAAGAGCAAGCCCGGGCTGGTGCAGCACTCTTTCGGCTGGCCGCTGGATATGAAGACCGGTGGCGGTTCCTTCCTGTATCATCTGGAAGATAATCTGGTGGCCGTTGGTTTTGTGGTGCATCTCAACTACAAGAACCCGTATCTCTCACCATTTGAGGAATTCCAGCGTTTCAAGACACATCCGGCAATCCGCCCGACTTTTGAAGGGGCAAAACGCATCTCTTACGGTGCGCGCGCCATTACAGAGGGCGGCTGGCAATCGGTACCGAAGCTGAGTTTCCCCGGCGGGGCGCTGATTGGCTGTGCGGCCGGATTTGTGAATGTGCCGCGCATTAAGGGCTCACATAATGCTGTATTATCGGGGATTTTTGCAGCTGATAAAATTGCGGCCGCCATTGCGGCCGGCCGCAATAATGACGAAGTGGTTGAGATTGAAAATGAATGGCGCTCTACCGCTATCGGCAAGGATCTCAAGCGGGTGCGCAATGTCAAACCGCTATGGTCGAAATTTGGCACATTGATCGGCGTGGCTCTTGGCGGGCTGGATATGTGGACAAACCAGTTGTTCGGTTTCTCGTTCTTCGGCACTTTGAAACATGGCAAAACAGATGCGGCATCGCTGGAGCCGGCGGCCAAACATAAGCCGATCAGCTATCCGAAACCGGATGGTGTGGTGACTTTTGATCGTCTGTCCTCGGTCTTTTTATCCAATACCAATCATGAGGAAGATCAGCCGGTGCATTTGCAGGTGAAAAACCTGGAGCTGCAGTTGAAATCCGAGCATGATGTATTTGCAGGGCCTTCAACACGTTATTGCCCGGCAGGGGTTTATGAATGGGTTGAGAAGGACGGCAAGGAAACTTATGTCATCAATGCGCAGAACTGTGTGCATTGTAAAACCTGCGACATCAAAGACCCGAACCAGAATATCAACTGGGTTACGCCACAAGGCGGCGAAGGACCGGTTTACGCAAATATGTAATATTTGTGGTAGCAAACCGTGTCCGTCTCGACCGCCGTTACCAGAGAACTCCGGCGAAGGACCGGTTTACGCAAATATGTAATATTTGTGTAACGGATTGATCCGGAGATAAACAGCATCAAAAAAAGGCGCCTGAGAGGGCGCCTTTTGGGTTAAACCAGCTGTGCATCAGCTTGCCGGTTCTCTTTTGTCGAGCCGGAGACAGGGGCGGGTACAGAAAATTCCAACAAAACAGGCAGGTGATCCGAGCCGGAAGGCATGTCTGTTTTTACGCTGCGGGGAGTGACTGTTTCATTGATCAGAATCTGGTCAATAGGCAGGCCAATCCATTTTTTCAAAGCGTCGGGCAGTGCTTCTGTCAGCCATGTTGCGCCAATAGCGGGCAGGTGGCGGGTTTCACTTATTTTTTCAATTTTGCGTAATGCATAGCTCCACGGGGTGGCATTGAAATCACCGGCAATAATAACCGGAATACCGTGGGCATCAGCCATTGGCTCCAGCGCGGGGCGAAGAATTTCAAATTGTTTTGCCTGTTTATAAGGCCATGGCCAGGATTGATGCAGCGATGATATCAACACATTGGTGCCGCCGAGATTGACAAGGGCTGTTGCCAGCACGCCATCTCCGGTGCAGACGGGGCTGCCAAACTCGGAAAATGGACGGCGGGAGAGAATGCCCACACCCCAGCGGTAAGGCAGCGTGCCGCATTGATGGTGGTAGGGATAATTGCCTTCCAGTGTTTTCAGCCATGGCTGCCATTGTTCAGAGCCTTCCTGATAGGTGATAATATCCGGCTTGTTGCGGGCAATCGCCTGTAAAATCCCCTTCGGATCAGGATTATCCTGTTGCAGGTTGATTTGCATCAGCCTGTAGGTGACGCTGTCTGTTTCAGCGGGTGCAGGGTTGGAAAAATGGATGGTGGTTGCCAGAGCGCCAAAACCCAGCAATGTCACCATAGCTGCTTCGCGGCGCAGATGTGTGAATAACAGCATGATACCGCCGGCAGCCATGAGCACTGCAATATGGGCGCGAAAATGTGCAAAACTGTCCAAGGCAGGATGCAGGCGGCCAAAAAAGCCCAGAACCAGTGGCACAGAGAGCGCCACAAGCATAATTAACAGGGCAAAGGGCAGAGGGGAGGCGTGTTTGGCTGAAAAGTTTGTTTTTTCGCAGGACATGGAAACCGCATGGCAGAAAAAGGGGCAATTCATGCTCTGATGGCTGTGAAAAACAGCTTTATCATGGCAGGCCGCCCTGTAAAAACAGGGCGGTTGTGCCAAAGCATAGCCTATTGAAATGCAGTTTCATAGAAGCTGCGCAATTTGCGTGAATGCAGCCTGTCCTGCGGCATGGCAGCAATTTTCTCCATGGCGCGGATGCCGATTTGCAAATGCTGGGCCACCTGTTTCTTGTAAAAATCCGTGGCCATGCCCGGCAGTTTCAATTCACCATGCAGCGGCTTGTCAGATACGCAGAGCAAGGTGCCATAAGGCACGCGGAAGCGAAAACCATTGGCGGCAATGGTGGCCGATTCCATATCCAGCCCCACAGCGCGCGATTGCGATAACCGTTGCACAGGGCCGCGCTGATCGCGCAACTCCCAGTTGCGATTATCAATTGTTGCAACTGTGCCGGTGCGCATAATGCGCCTGAGAGCATGGCCTTGCAGGCCGGTGATTTCCTCAACTGCTTCTTCCAAAGCAATCTGAATTTCTGCAAGAGCGGGAATTGGCACCCAGATTGGCAGGTCATCATCCAGCACATGGTCTTCCCGCACATAGGCATGAGCCAGCACATAATCACCAAGCTGCTGGCTGTTGCGCAGGCCTGCACAATGGCCAAGCATCAGCCATGCATGGGGGCGCAGCACTGCAATATGATCTGTAATGGTTTTGGCGTTGGAGGGGCCGACACCAATATTGACCATAGTAATGCCTGAACCATCAGGCTTGACCAGATGATAAGCGGGCATTTGCGGCAGGCGTGCCGGCTCTGTGCCTTGTGAAGGTGTGCTGTTACCGGCAAAAGTGACAAGATTGCCAGGCTCGACAAAGCGGGTGAAGCCGCCGCCGCCTTCAGCCATCAGCTTGCGCGCATAGGCGCAGAACTCATCCATATAGAATTGGTAATTGGTAAAGAGCACATAATTCTGGAAATGCATCGGGCTGGTAGCCGTATAATGCGAAAGGCGCTGCAGGGAATAATCCACGCGCTGGCCGGTAAATGGCGCCAGCGGCATAACATCCAGCGTTTGAAACTCCGCATCGCCATTGACAATACTGTCATCGGTATTGGAGAGATCCGGCACGTCAAACATATCGCGCAGCGGATATTTAAAAGCCTCTGATACGGCCGCTTCCACATGCGTGCCTTCTAAAAAGGCAAAATGCAGCGGAATTGGCGTGGTTGATTGCTGCACAATCACCGGCACCTCGTGATTTTTAATCAAAAGCCGGATTTGCTCGATCAGGTAAGTGTCGAACAGGTCAGGGCGCGTCAATGTGGTTGCATAGCCGCCGGGCAGGCTGACATGGCCATAGGCAAGGCGCGTATCAACATGGGCAAAACTGGCAATGGAAAGGCGCAGCTCCGGATAAAAGGCGCGAAAACGCTGGGGGGCAATTTCCCCCTTGGCGATTTTATGAAAAGCATCACGGAGAAAAGCGGTATTCCGGTCGTAGATTGCACGCAATGCGTCAACCGCAGCGCGGGCATCAGTAAATGATTCCGGAGCCGGTGGCTCGGGCGAGACAATGCCTGTTGCAATGGGGCCTGTTGCGATAGAGCCTGTTGAAATAGGATCGGCAACAGACTGGCCGGTAAATGGGTCGATTCTTTTGCTCATGCGCCATTATAACCGGATTTCTTACAGTTTATATGGCAGGTTTAAGGGGATAGTGTGCCGATTACCGCTTTGGTTAATTTCTTTTTCTTGCCGGCTCTGCCTGTTTGCTGCCTGCTGTGGCCGGCCTGTTTACTGCTTATGATAAGCACAATTTTCAGAAAGACGACTTTTCAATAAGGCTATTTTTGCAACGCCACAACCAGAACCAGACCTGCAGGGCTGATCTTGCCGCCGGTATTGGCAGCAATGCCGGTAAAAGCGGCGACAGGTGCTACAAAAATAAGGCTGAACACGGTAATTCTGATGGCGAGCATCAAACTTTCCGCCAGCAGTGCAGGGCGCAGAAAAGCCGGCATTTAGCGCTCCTGTGTCTGTTGTGGATGTAACACTGGCGAGGGCTTGTTGTGCTTCAGCACGATATGGGAAGACGGTGATATATGGAGATGTTTATAGGCGCTGTGCCGGTATGTTTCATTCATCACGCTTGCGCCGAGAAAGCCGCTGCCAAGAAGAAACAGGCTGATAATGGTGAAACCGCGATAAAGCATGAATGCCCCCTGTTGCCTTGTGATGCTGATCTTATTGTGCATCAGGATAAATCAGCGGGCGTGAACCAATGCTGAGGTGGGCATTCATCGGGCGTTTAATATTGTAAACCTGTATTCATTATATGTTTTTGGTAAAAATCAGAAATTTTCCTTGGTGGGAATTGCTATTTATATAGTCATCACTATATTAATAGCTATCGCAGGCAATTGGTATTGCAGGGGCATAAGTGCGCCTCGGATTGGTCGCTCATATTGAGTGCTGTATTTTGCCTTAAAGAGGAAGAGAGAACGGAGACAGAGAGCAATGACTGATAAAGCCAAAACACAGACCAGGCCGGTGGAGCTCTATTACTGGCCAACGCCAAATGGTTGGAAAATCAGCATAATGCTGGAAGAATTGGGCATTCCTTATGAGGTGAAATATATCAATATCGGTAAGGGCGAACAGTTTGAGCCATCTTTTTTGAAAATCGCCCCCAATAATCGTATGCCTGCCATTATAGATCCGGAAGGCCCGGACGGTCAGCCTATCTCGGTTTTTGAATCGGGTGCTATTCTGCAATATCTGGGGCGCAAATTCGGCAAATTTTATCCCGATGATGAGCGCCGGCGTGTTGCTGTTGATGAATGGCTGATGTGGCAGATGGGTGGTCTGGGGCCGATGTCCGGCCAGGCAGGGCATTTCCGTATTTATGCACCGGAAAAGGTGGAATATGGCATTAACCGCTATACCAATGAGGTAAACCGTCTTTATGGCGTGCTGGATCGCCGTCTGGAGGGGCGCGATTATATTGCAGGCGATTATTCAATTGCCGATATTGCCTGTGTTGGCTGGATAAGCATTTATAAGAATTTTGATCAGAAACTGGAAGATTTTCCGAATTTGAAGCGTTGGTATGAAACGGTCTCAGCGAGACCTGCTGTGCAGCGTGGCCTGGAACTGGGCAAAGCTGAGCGCGAAAAGAGCAATCTTGCCACCGATAAAGACGCGCAAAGCGTATTGTTTAATCAAAAAGCACGTTAATCATCATCAGTCACCATTGTGACAGACAGGTGATGTGTAAAGACATTTTATCGCAAAAACATAACATTGCGTGGCACCTGTACCACGCAATGTTTTTGTTTTACTGGCGTGTCAGCTTTTCTGTCTTACAAATCAGGCCGCCGGCAACACAGCCTGCCAGCGATAATGTGTTGCCGCTGACGCTGGCTTTGCCGGAATAGGTTTTTCCTTCATCAAGCTTGTTAACGCTACCCTTGTAGCTGCCGCCCTTGCCGGTCATCTTGCCGATGGATTTGCCCTTATATTCACCATTCATCACAGTGCCGCAATAATTGTCTCCGCCGCAATTTTTATACTCAATCACTGTGCCGGATGCCCGCTTCCAGGTGCCGATAATCGGCTCAGCCGCCAAAGCAGGGCCAAAAGACACAGACAGGGCGAGCATTGCAAATAAGCTTTTTTTCATCAGTTCCTCCCAAAGATGCGCAAGCTTCATATTACAGGTGTTTACGCTCACGTAAACGTAATCCAAACTTGCGGGAATGAAAAGAGCCGATTTTAAGACGTGAAAACCCTGGCAAGACCGTTTTTGTTTCGGCTTTTAAAACGCCGCTAGCTTGTGGCCAGATATCGGCCGGGCTTGTGGTTGATGGCAATAATAATATTCATCACCACGGCGCCGATAAGTGAAATGGCAACCTGTTGCGCAGACAGGTAAAATACCGAAAGCGCCATAAGCACAATATCCAGCACAAGCTGGAACCAGCCGGCGCGTATATTATAATTATCCTGTAAATAGAGTGCGAGAATATTGATGCCGCCCACACCTGCGCGGTGCCGGAACAGGGCGAGCACGCCCATACCCATAAGAGTTCCGCCCATAAGTGCCGCAAAAACGGGCTGTAAACTGGAAAAATCAATCCACAGCGGAAAGAGCTTGGTGAAAACAGACATCAGCGCCACCGCCACAAATGTGCGGATGGTAAAGCGCCAGCCCATGCGCTTAACGGCAAGATAATAAAATGGCAGATTGATGATAAAAAATGTCACGGCAAATTGCCATGATGTGGCATAATGCAAAAGCAAGGCCACGCCGGCAGTGCTGCCGGTCATAAGATTGGCCTGTGCATAGAGCGTGAGGCCAAGGCTGACAAAGCTGGTGCCGATCAGCATGGCGACAACATCTTCATAAAAACGGTGGCGCTCGGGAGCGGAAATAACCGGTAGCGCGGATAGTGCATCGGATGTGGCGACATCTGCCATTTGGAAACCCTGAAATCAATGCCGGCATTATGATTGCGCCGGATATGGGGATGATAAAATACACTGAAAATCGCAACAGTCTTGCAAGGCTTGTTGGTGGTCTCTGTTTAGAGCAAAATTTGCGTAAAATCAGCGGTGAGAAAATTGTTATTTTAAGGGCTTATATAATTGGAATCTGTATTGCCCGGGCATTATTTATTGCAATAATTGCGCATTCATCACCGGTTCTTTGTTGGGATTTTGGCAAAATTCTGGCAAAATACTATGTATAAACAAGCCTCATATGGAATTTATATAGAATATTGTCATAAATTTAAGCATGTCAAAAGCTTATAAAAATGCTATTTTCCATGCAAACAATATAGCAGGATGTATTATTGCTTCACGCTGCGTCAAAAGCTTTCAGAATTTGTGAGAGGGTTTTGATAGCGGAATATTATAGGTTACGGACGAAAATGTGCTTCAGGCACAAACTGCTTCAGGCACAGTGTTTTATATTTATTGAGGAGAACAGTGATGAAGATTCAAACGCTCAGCCGGCTGACCGGCGCAGCATTGCTGACAGGCATGGCCGTCTTTGTCATGTCTTCGCCGGCAAGCGCACTCACTATGGCTGAATGCAGTGCAAAATATCAGGCCGCTAAAGAGGCCGGCACTCTCGGCACCATGAAGTGGAATGATTTCCGCAAGGCACAGTGCGGCTCTGATGCCGCTGCCGCACCGGCGGCTGCGCCGGCAAAGCCAGCCAAACAGGCCAAACAGGTAAAATCCGCACCGGCTGATGCCGCCAAAGGGCTGACAATGCAGCAATGTTCGGCAAAATATAAAGCCGCGCAGGAATCCGGCCTTGCTGCCGGCCTGAAGTGGAATGCATTCCGCAAGGCTGAATGTGGCCCTGGTGCGCATCCGGAAATGGTTGGTTCGGTTTCGTCCAAGGAGCCGCCGGCACCAACGATTGCCGCACCAAGCGGCGTAAAATTCCCGACTGCGGTTTCTGCAAAATATGCCAATGAGACCGAAGGCAAGCAGCGCATGAAAACCTGCCTTGACCAGTATTATGCCAATAAAAGTGCCAATACGTTGAATGGTTTGCGCTGGATCCAGAAGGGCGGCGGTTATTACAGCCTTTGCAATGCCCGTCTCAAAGGTAATTCCTGATTTCTGTTGAATGTGATTGTGCCTTGATAAGGCAAGGGGCACGGGCAGGGTGATTTCGCTCTGCCCGTGCTTCTGTCTCCTGCATATGGCTCTTTTCAGATCTTCAGGATAGTTTTGATAAAAACACCCGCCGCAAATATGCGGCGGGTGTTTTATTTATTGCAGCCATTATCAAAAACGGCCTTGATGATTTGCTTATAATTTATGCCTTTTTGGCCGGTTTGGCCTTGGGTTTTGCTGCGGGTTTGGTTTTGGCTTTTGCGGCAGATTTTTTGGCCGTTGAGGAGGCTGCTGCCTTTGAGGTTGCCGCCGGTTTGGTGCCGGCCGGTTTTGTCATAAGTTTTTTTGCCTGTGCGCTCCAGTTTTCACGTTCCGCACGTCCGGCAAAACCGATTGCGCGGTTGAGCCATGCGGTTTGCTCAGGGTTTAAATCTGCAAGCTGGTCATAATGGAAAATTCCGGCTTTATAGAGCTTTTCCTGAATTGCCTTGCCTATTCCGCCAATCTGCGTCAGATCATCGGCAATACCTCGTCTTGGTTTTTTAAGCAGCTCCGGTTCATGGCTGGGCGCAGGTTCTTTTTCTTTGGCAGGAATATCCGCTCCCCCCGCTTCTGAATTTTTGCTGGTCGCCGCCTTGCCATAGGCAGGGCCCACAGGCTCGGCGGCAGGGGTGGATTTGATTGCCGGCGCTCTGCTTTCAGCCTTGGTTGCGACCAAAGTTGCGGCGGGCGTTGCGGGCAGACCGGAGGCGGGAGACAAAGCAGAGGCAGGCGCATGATGATGTGCCGCTTCTGCAGGCTTTGGCTGTGGCGCAGGCTTATTTGCCTGTGCTGCGGATTTATCTTCTGCCTCATTACGGGCGGCAGGCGATGCCGGGCTAATAGCCGGAGAAATGGTTTTTGCTGCCGGTTCTTTGGCTGATTGATTGTTGAATTTTGAATAAATCAGCCCGAGGAGAAATATGATAACACCGATCAGGGCGATCCAGAGCAGAAAATCCATTCATTTCTCCTTATAATATATGCAGAATATTATGTGCAGATCAGCCGTCAGAATAAAGCCGCATACCCTGCTGCCTGCACAATTTGCAATAAAACGCTGCCCTGTTTTACGACAGGGGCGGGCATATGTGTCCTGAGAAATATAACAGATAGAGTAAAACTGCAAAATCCCGGCTTTTATAAAGCGTGGGGATAAGGTGGCAGTGATATAATTTTTAAAATTGCACAAACCAAAAAACCGGCAGACAGGCTGCCGGTTCTTCTGTAACCTTGCGGTTAAATTCAGGCGTTTTGCTTAGAAAGAACGCTGGAAGCGGATCATACCACCCCAAGCATCTTTACCGGCAACGTCAGCAGCATATTTGTCGGTGTTTTTCCACTTGGTGTAGGAAACTTCCGGAGTAATGGTGAAGCCAGGAACCAGCTTGTAAGCTACGTTAGCTGTATAAGCCTGTTTGCCCCAGTCTTCGTAAGCAGCCTGTACGTTGAAGGTAGCCTTTTCGGTTGCCTTGAACTTGGCGCCGCCCCAGACAGCCCAATCGCCGCCCCAGTTGCCGTAGGTGCCAACAGCTTCTTCATAAGAAGCATAGCCGCCCTGTACCCATACGGAGAACTGGTCAGTTACGTTTACATCGAGGCGAACCTTACCGGCCCATTCTTCGATTTCAGAGTCGTAAGCTGCAACACCGGCGATCGAACCCCAGGCCTGTTCAAACTTCAGACCACCAACAACATGTGGCATGTAGTTGTTGATCACGCCGTCATATGGCTTGTCGTTTTTGCCGAGAGCTTCACCCTTCCAGCTGAAAGCATCGACTTTTTCACCCTGTTCAGCAGAGATGATAGCCGAGAAACCGTTGCCGGCAGAGAAAGTGTAGCTGATCAGGTTGGTGTCGTAGTTACCTGGAGAAACAACGTCATCATTCATGACATCGCCGAGGTAGCCGGTGAAGGTGTGGAATGCAGATTCATCTTTACCGATGCGCAGACCACCCAGTTCAATATAAGCATATTTCAGCTTGGTGTAAGAACCGTCTTCTTTACCGAAGGCGCCGTTTTTAAATTCAAAACGGTTTTCAGTGAAGGTTTTCAGAGTACCGAGTTCGGTTTCAGAAGCGGTGTGAGTGCGCAGGGTGAAGCGGGCGTTCTTTTCCCAGGTCTTGCGATCCTTGCCGGAATAGACATCGTCACCGCCTTTTGCGTCGTAACGAACGTAACCGGAGATGCGCAGGCAGGTTTCAGTGCCAGGAATATAGAAGTAACCAGCGCCGTAAGCATCGCAAACGCGTACATATTCAACAGCTTCTGGTTCTGGTGCAACGATGGCATCGGCAGCCTGAGCGCC